>NZ_JCALCL010000009.1:0-223652 GCF_059812325.1 Mycobacterium sp. NGS61 | reverse complement strand
TAACGACTGGACCACTACAGGGGGCTCACCTCACTCGGATGCAACACGATCCACGTTGCGACTCAACGGCACTGGTTCCCGGAGATCAAGCCGATTATCGGTGACGAGAGCATGCCGCCACCCTGGCAGATCGTCTTCTCCAAGCGCGGCAATGAGAATGTCGTTGTCACCAACGGTCAATGGTTCGGCTTCGACGGCACCTATATCCGCGTTCTTGACCACCAGGACGCCGAAGCCAACTACACCATCACCGACGCCCCGGTGCCGCCATCGCTACCATCCGACGACCCGACCTAAGCGCCCAATCCTTACTTCTCGAGATGAGCTGGTACTTCTCCCTGGCGGCGAATCCGTCTAGTCAATCGCTGCAGGAGGGAGGGTCTTGGAGAGGCAGGCTGAGGGATTAGAGCCGCAATCGCGTCCTTAATCGCGTAGTTGAAGGCTATTTGTGCGGACGTCAACGGTTTGATCGCCTCTTTGAACTCGTTCTCGGCCTTCTCTGTATGCAAAGCGTTGAGCGCAACGGTTAGCTGCTCAGGTGACTGTCCAAGGCACCTTCCCGATGAAAGATCAGTACGGGAACACCGCGAACGACATCGTCGTCAACGTGACTTATTAGCGTTCAACCTTGGACAAGATCAATTTCGACGGGGTGAGTAGCGACCGGATTTGGGAGATCCGTGACTCTGGATTTATTGCTCCCGCTTTCAGGCCGTAGGGCTATGACGGAACCACCTCAGCAGGAGGAGCCGCCCGCGAGGCGGTTTACCCCAGAGCAGATCCGCATCGTTACTTGCTGGATACAAGTGGGACGCTACGACTGGGGGACCGCCCCCGTCAGCACCAGCAACTTGACCACCAGCGCTGTTCCCCCCGAACCTGCCGCATCACTACGCGAACTGCGGCGAGGCCTGGGCTGACGGCAGGACAAATATCCCGCGCGGAGATATCGACTACCACCCGGCGCTGGACCGGGACGGCGATGGTGTTGCATGCCAGCGAGGTGGTGGGTAAGCCGACATGGTGGGGGTAAACGACGGCGCAGCCGACCTCGACGACCTGGCCAATTCGCTCGACAACGTCGTTGGTGAGGCCAAGTCGGAGGGTGGCCTGGTGGAGGTCAAGGTCGACACCCAGGGCCGAGTCGCGGAAGTGTGGCTGGACGACCGCGTGTCGCGTGTTCCGGCGGATGAACTCGCAGAGGCGATTGCAGCGGTGTGCGGTGCGGCATTCAATGACCGGCTTGATCGGCTGGCCGACGCGATCTCGGATTATGACCACACACACGGTCTTGCCGATGGTGTGCGGGACCATCTGCACGCCGCTATCGACCGGTTGAGGTAGTCCGCACGTGGGTGAGGTCGGTCGCGCAGCGGGGCGCGGTCAGGTGGGCATACCGAATACCCTGTAAACGTTCCGGCCAGGTCGATGGTCAGGGGGAGGGGTTGTGGTCACCTTCGCGCAGTTGCGCGACGCGCAGCCTGGGCTGTGGCAAACCGCCGCTGATGATCTCCTGGCAGTGGCCAAACAGTCCGAGCGGACGGCGGGCAATATCCACGCCAATGGTGCCAAGCCGCTCGAAGAACACTGGCCCGATCACACCGGCACCCTGGCCCGCAACGTGCTTGTTCAGGTTGCCGCACGCATGGTCAATTCCGGCGTCCTGGCGCGGGGTGCCACCACACCCTTGGACACGTTGCAGGACGCGGTGGAGATCGCGCAGCGAGAACTGAACGCTGCAGTATCCGACGCGACCGCCAAGGGCTTCTCGGTCAGCAACGACGGAATAGTTAATGTGCCCAAAGCCAGCGTGGACCCGGTCCGCGATCTGATGACCGCGTTGCAGTATCAGCAACGGATCGCTGACGCCGTGCAGGCCGCCACCCAGGCCGACCAGCTCTGTGCCGACGCCTTGACCGCCGTGAGTCTTGACCCCGACGACATCACCGTGGAACAAGCGCAGAACGCGCAGAGCGCGGCAGTGCGCAAGGCTGTTGAAGAGATGCGCGATCAGCTCCCAGACGGCCTGCCCCCGGAGGAGGTCGGCAAGTGGTGGGCGGCTCTGACTCCGCAGCAACAGCAACAACTTCGTCTTGCCGCTCCCGTAGAGTTGTACGACCTGCCTGGCATACCCGCCGACGTCAAAGCTCAGCTGACGAACGGCGGCAACGGCTACAACCCCATCGAGGCGATCCGGTGGGCTAAAGCCAACGCCGACAACGAAAGTCTCAATAGGTTCAATAACAACTGTGCGCTGTTCGTGTCCGAGTCGCTGCGCCGTGGCGGATTGCCTGAGAGGGAAGGTCAGTGGGCAAAGCGCGACTGGCTCGATTCGGTGCCCGATGTCCCCGCAGTGCCGCCGTGGGTTCCCGAACTACATGGTAAGGATGCGGATTCGGTTCGCTACACCAAGTCCTGGTACAACGCTGACGAACAACGGCTTTTCCTTCTCAATACTGGTGGGTCGGCGGTACCTGAGTCGGCTGCTCGTCCGGGGGACGTCGCTTACTTTAACTACGCTGACTGCGCTTTTCACCAAGGTGAGCTAAGTCATCACGCGGCGATAGTGTCCGCTGTACTGCCTAATGGTGACGTGCTTTACACCCAGCACACGCCCGGCGCTGTTGACTACAGTCTTCAGGACCGGATGCCGATGCGGCTACAGGAGCAAGGAAACCAGAGTGTGACGATAGTTCGGCCGCAGGGGACCCGGTGATGACCCTCATCGGCACGCTATGGGTCCGGAAGTCTCGGTGGTGGTTCGTCGTATCTGCAATCTTGTTCTGCGTTGCCGCAGTGCCGTTGGGTATTGGTTCGTGGCGCAATCACGTCTGGGAACGCGAGGTCTTGCGACGAAACTGCATGCCACCACTGCCGTCGCACCCCGACACGGACATGCTCGGGCAGGCAGGCTTCAGCCTCGTCGTCATCGCGATGGTTTTCTTACTCATCGGCCTAATACTTGTACTGATCGGTCGTCATCGATGGTGGACCAAAGTCATTGCCGCAGTTGTCATCGCAGTCGTCTTGATATTGGGACTTTGGCTTGTCGTGCTGCTCATCTTCGTGAACGACTCAACCGGAGACACGTTGCCGTGCCAATATCTGGTTGGTTGATGCCGAGAGGATTTACAAGTGAGCGGTGACTTCGTTCAAATTGCACCCACCGAGGTCAAGAACGCTGGAAGCACCATCGAGACCGAGGCAGCCACGGCACGCGCCGCGCTGGTTCCGCTGTTCGACTCGGCGCAACCTGCGGCCAGCGGGAATCCGGGCTTCGTTACTGGGCCTAAATTGGTCGCTTTGGCGGACTCGCTGAAGCGCGAGATGGAGTCCACGATCACCAGGTTGGCCGGAACTGGCAACGCCATAGTTTCCTCGGCGCAAGCCATGTACAACGCCGACAACCCTTTCGGGATGAACATCGACGCCGACAACGCGACCGGCCTCAGCCGTGTCGCCACCGCATTGAACGGACTCGGAAAGCCACCGCCGCAATGATATTCGAGCTTTGATTGCGCCACGGATAGTGCGGCGTTCTCCTAGGTCAAGTAAGCCCTCGGCACTCGCCGATGACTACGGGGTTCGAGCAGACGCTTACGTCAGTCTGAGTGAGACAACAGGCCGCGCAGTTGCGGAAACGGTGAGACGGTCAACATCTCCGGCAATGTATCCATCGTAAAGACGCGTCCGTCCGTGTCACGCAGCACGGGGCCGAGCGTGTCGTTGACGCGATTCCAACCGATGCCGCTTAACACTGACCTGTGTGGTCTCAGGACATGGGTGACGCATCGTTGTCGGGACATGGTTACCGTTTCCGGGGGCGGTGAGCGTTGAAGTTGCGGATGGGTGTGGTGGATGTCCGCGCGTGTAGTGAGAGCTCTTTGATGCCGTCGAGCACGCGGAAGTGATGGTCTTCGATCACGATGGTGACAATGGTTCCGGCGTGTGTTCGTCCGACTCGCAGTCGCTGGCCGCGCAACCATCACGACGCCGTCTTTGGGAACTCGCCGCTGCACGCTCTGGGGTCCTGCTGGTGGCGGTGGTGGCAGTGCCGACGTCGCGGGTCGGGCATCCTTAATCAGCTCAATCTCGTTGAACGGTAACGGGTTCGGCAGAGTTTTCAGCAGCATGTTGCCGGCCGTGGCGTGGATGAGGCCGACGTCGAGTCGCAATGTGACCCTGGTTCCGGCGATGCCCGCGCCGAGTGCGAGTTGGTGGCCTCCGACAACGACGATGCCGTCGCGGCTGGCGGTGCGCTCTATCTCGATCGGTCTCGGTCCTGCAGCGGTCCCGACGGTGGTCGGTGCTTGGCCTGCGGGGTCAGGGCGTCCGGTCCGGACTCCACGCTGCGAGAGGCGTTCGAGATCGGCGGTGGTCACTCGCGACGGCAGGTCTTGATGACGTCTCCGGCGAGCAGGATGTGGATGCTGGACAGGTGGATCCACAGTGTCACCGTTAATCCGGCGTAGTTCTTGCCCACCCAGAGCTGTTGTAAGCCCGCGATCACGATCACCCCCGACGGTGGCACGCGAGCTTCCATTTCGATGGGCTGGGTCCCACTGCCGTTGTTCGATGCTGACCTCAGCGGAAGGGAAGCGGTGGGCTCGTCGGGGCGGGCGGTGTCGGCACCAGGGTGCGCAACGGGTTCGGTGGCTCGGCTGCGGAACAGGCTCGCTGGGGTGGCCATGTCCAGCGATTGGTGAGGGCGCACCGTGTTGTAGGCGTGTACCCATTCGTCGATCGCTGCCTGGGCGGCCTGCATAGACTCGAATGCCCCTGTCTCGTCGAGCAGTTCGCGTCGTAAGGTTCGATGGAACCGCTCCACCTTGCCGGTCGTGGTCGGGGAGCGGCGTTTGGTCAGTCGGGCGGTGATGCCGTTCTCGCGGCAGATCCGCTCGAAGAGGACCTCCACGGGTAGTGGCCGGGTGAACTTGCCAGTGAACTGTTTGCCGTTGTCGGTGAGCACCTCAAACGGCACACCCCAGCGGGCTATCGCGGCCAGGAACGCATCGCACACCGCAGGACCTGACGGGACCGGCAACACCGTGGCGGCGACAACGAAGCGGGAATGATCGTCGATGGCGGTGAGCATCTTGTGTTCGCGCCCGTTGGCCAGGAACACCCCGCCAACGATATCGAGTTGCCACAGGTGCATTGGCGCTTCCCGTGCCCCTCGTTTGTAGACTCGTTTATGTTGTTGCTCTTGGCTATTCACTAAACCGTTGCGCACCAGTACGCGGTGGGTCGTGGAGCGAGACGGAGCCTGGCCACCAATTTCGAGTGTCAGTTCGTAGGCGATTCGACGGGCGCCCCAGCGTCGGTGGTGGCGGCGCATCTCGCAGATCAACGCTTCGACATCAGCAGCGATACGGCCCGGGCTGGAATGCGGGCGACGCGACTGATCGGCCAGGGCGTCTAGACCTCCGGTCACGTAGCGCTTGCGCCACGCTGTGACCGTCTGCCGGGTGACGCCGTAGCGTTCGGCGACCTCGCTGACAGGTGCGCCGTCATTGACCTCGCTGACAGCGCGTAGACGGATCTCGACCATGACACGTGCCGCAACGTCGGAATCCGATTCAGGAACCTCTGAAGTGACCACCGCGAGACCGTCGCAGGCCCAGGTTGCACGTCAACCATGTCCCGATGACGAACAGTCAAAAATGTCCTGACCCATACAGTTGCTGTGAGCAGCGTTCTTCTGGTACTCGGCGGTGTCTCCGAGGGCGAGGCGCAGGCAGCACCCATGGGATATGAAGTGCCCGCCAGTCCGGTAGGTCAGCTACCTCAGAGTCCGATGGGCCAGCAAAACGCTCTACGCGCAGCGCAGCAGTATCTCAATGTCGCCCCATTCTCGCGAACCGGACTCATCGACCAGCTCGTAAGCATTGACGGCTATTCAACGGAAGATGCCTCATACGCGGTAAACAGCCTCTCTGTCGACTGGAATCAACAAGCCGCGAAAGCGGCGAAGCAGTACCTCAGCGTCACCTCCTTTTCCCGCAGCGGACTTATCGATCAGTTGGTGAGCATCGACGGGTATACCAGTGCGCAGGCGCAGTACGGAGTTGCTGCTGTCGGATACTGACACCACTTGGCAGTCTGCGCGCATCACCGAATTTCGCAGTACGTCAGGACCGCCACGTGTTCCGGTTTTCGCCCGCATGAAGCTTGTCTACTCTTCGACAGGCTTCCGTACTCTACAAATGTCAGTGACACCGGGGGAGCCAAAATGGTAGGGGTTAGCGACGACTCTGCCGGCCTCGACGACTTGGCTAATTTGCTGGACGGCGTGGTTGGGGAGGCCAAGTCAGAGGGCGGTCTGGTGGAGGTCAGGGTCGATACCCGGGGCTGCGCGCCGAGGTGTGGCTAGACGACCGAGTGTCTCGTGTCCCGGCGGACGAACTCGCAGATGCGATCTCTGAAGTGTGCGGTGCGGCGTTCAACGACCGGCTCGACCGCCTGGCCGACGCGATCTCCGACTACGACCGTGCACACGGCCTCAACGATGGCGTGCTGGACCCCCTGCACGCCACCATCGACCGACTGAGGTAGATCGCAACTTGGTCAGTCAAGTGCGCATCCCCTTCGCGCAACTCTTCACGGCTCAGCCCGGCACCCACATATCCTGTTACCGTTCCGGCCGGACCAATCGACGTGGGGGAGGGTCGTGGTCACCTTCGCGCAGTTGCGCGACGCGCAGCCCGGGCTGTGGCAAACAGCCGCCGATGACCTCCTGGCAGTGGCCAAGCAGTCCGAGCGTACCGCGAGCACATCCACGCCAACGGTGCCAAGCCGCTTGAAGAACACTGGCCCGACCACACCGGCACCCTGGCACGCAACGTGCTGGTCCAGCTCGCCGGACGAACAGCCAACATGGGCATCCTGGCGCGCGGAGCGACCACCCCGCTCGACACCTTGCAGGACGCGGTGGAAATCGCCCAGCGCGAGCTGAATGCTGCAGTCGCCGAAGCCACAGGCAAGGGTTTCTCGGTGAGTGACGACGGTAGAGTCGGTACACCTAAAGCCAGTGTCGACCCGGTCAGCGATCTCATGACCGCGCTGAGATATCAGCAACGGATTGCCGACGCAGTGGAAGCCGCCACACAGGCGGACCAGCTCTGTGCCGATGCCTTGAGCGCGGTGAGCCTCAACCCCGACGACATCACCGTGGAGCAAGCGCAGAACGCGCAGAGCACGGCTGTGCGCAACGCTGTTGAAGAGATGCGCGATCAGCTCCCAGATGGCCTCCCCCCGGAGGAGGTCGGGAAGTGGTGGGCGGCTCTAACCCCGCAACAGCAGCAACAACTTCGTCTTGCCGCTCCCGTGGAGTTGTTCGATCTGCCCGGCATACCGGCCGACGTCAAAGCTCAGCTGACCAACCACGGCACGGGATACAACCCTATTGAGGCCTTAAGGTGGGCGTACGCCAACGCCCCGAACGAGGGTCTCGACCGTTTTCCTAACAACTGCGCATTCTTCGTGTCGGAATCGCTGCGGGTAGGTGGTCTACGACAAGTGGAAGGCCGTTGGAGTAAAGAGGATTGGGCCAACCCGATACCCAATGTGCCCAGCGTCCATATCCCCTTCACCGATCGAAATTTCGATGCTGATCAGTACCGGTATACGAAGTCCTGGTACAACGCCGACGAACAACGGAGCTTTCTGGTGAATAGCGGTGGGGCTCCGGTTCCTGTCTCGCAGGCTCGTCCCGGCGATGTCATCTATTTCAACTGGAGTGACCCCGCCGCGCACAACGGTGAAGTCAGCCACCATGCAGCAATAGTGTCGAGCGTCCTTCCGAACGGCGACGTCCTCTACACCCAGCACACTCCGGGCGCGGTCAACTACAGCCTGGAAGACCGGTTGCCAATCAGGCTCCAGGAACAGGACCCTCAAACCGTGGTCGTCGTTCGCCCGCCGGGAGCGCGATGAGCAATTTCGCTGTTGTGAAACGGGCTAGGTGGTGGTTCGTTGCTGCCGCGACACTGCTTGCCGGTTCATTGGTGGCTCTGTATGTGGGTGCATGGCGAGTTGACGCCTGGGTGCATCAGCTGGAGAGCAATCACTGCGCCATGCCCTGGCCACCTGCGCCAAACCTCACCGCGACGGGTGGGGCAACGATCGGATTTGTTATCCCCACCATGGTCTGCCTGGTTGCCGCGTCAGTGCTAGTCCTAATCGGAGCGCACCGCTGGTGGCTGAAAGTTCTTGCGACGCTTGGTGTATTAGGTGTTCTGCTGGTGACGTTATTCATCCTGCTCGTCGGGTACAGCGACGCAACCTCCGAACTTGATCGTTATACGGTGAGTGGCAGCGACGGAGGACCGTTGTGTCCGGCTTCGGGGTAGGCGCAGAGGGGATGTCGAATGAGCGGTGACTTCGTTCAAATCGCACCCGCCGAAGTCAAGAACGCTGGAAGCACCATCGAGACCGAGGCAGCCACCGCACCGCCGAAGTTGGTGGCTTTGCTTCCTGACACCACCGACCTGGCGCGAATGCTGACGCCGAGCAGATCGACAGCCGGAGCCGTCGCCCGGGAGAGTTAGGTGTCGTGCAGTGGCGGCCACCGAGTGAGCATTGACTATGTCAGAACCGGCGGTGCCGAAGGCGCTCGCGGCCCCGGCGCATTCCCGTGCTGGGTTGGGCGGCGGCCGGTGTCCGCCCAGAGATGCGTTCGCATTGGTGCCGGTGAGTTGTGGGACTCCTGGGCCGCCGAGCTAGTGGGCGGGGGGCGCGCTCGAAAGCTCGGAAGGAGCGCGGATGTGTACACCGATGGGTACAGTCGCGGTATGGAAAACCCGTTGACCAGTGCGCCGTCAGGGTTTCGAACCCCGGACCCGCTGATTAAGAGTCAGCTGCTCTACCAACTGAGCTAACGGCGCGTGCTCGGTCTGAGACCGGCTCTCGACAATAACAGGCATTGCGTCGCAGAGCGAAATCCCTCACAGTGAGCTACAGCACCAGCAAAGGTAATCCTCCGGACGGCCTCGGTGGGTGGCGGGGAGGCACTACAATACTGGAAACAATCCAGGAAGATGCTGGGGACCGAACCCAGGCAAATGCGGCGGGAATCCGAGGTCAGCGGCGACCATCGTGAGCGAGCAGAAGTTGAAAGGTCACTTGATGGCGCCTTTGCGCAGACGTCGACCGTGGCTGGTTCTGGCCATGGTCTTGGTTGCTGTGTGTGGTGTCGCCTGCGGCAGCGGCGGCAACGGGCCGGTCGCCGCCAAGGTGATCGAGAACAAGGGCACACCGTTTGCCGATCTGCTGGTCCCCAAGCTCACCGCGTCGGTCACCGACGGGGCCGTAGGGGTGACCGTGGACGCGCCGGTGACTGTCGCCGTCGCCGACGGGGTGCTGGCTTCGGTCACGCTGATCAATGAGAACGGCCGGCAGATCGCCGGACAGCTCAGCCCGGATGGGCTGCACTGGCAAACCAGCGAACACCTCGGCTACAACCGGCGCTACACGCTCAATGCCAAAGCGACCGGACTTGGTGGCGTCGCCGACCGGAAGATGACTTTCCAGACCAGTTCCCCGGCGCACCTGACCATGCCCTACGTGGTCCCCAGTGACGGTGAGACAGTGGGCGTCGGCCAGCCGGTAGCGATCCGGTTCGACGAGAACATCGCTGACCGGGCCGCCGCCGAGAAAGCCATCAAAATCACCACCAACCCGCCCGTCGAGGGTGCCTTCTACTGGCTGAACAGACGCGAGGTGCGTTGGCGCCCAGAACATTTCTGGAAGCCAGGCACCAACGTCGACGTCGCTGTCAACACCTACGGGGTCGACCTCGGCGAGGGAATGTTCGGTGAGGACAACGTCAAGATGCACTTCACCATCGGCGACGAGATGATCGCGACCGCCGATGACAGCACCAAGACCATCACGGTGAAGATCAACGGTGAAGTGGTCAAGACGATGCCGACCTCGATGGGCAAGGACAGCACGCCGACGAACAACGGCATCTACACCGTCGGCGCCCGGTTCAAGCACATCATCATGGACTCGTCGACCTACGGCGTTCCGGTGAACTCGCCCAACGGATATCGCACCGACGTGGACTGGGCCACCCAGATTTCGTACAGCGGAATCTTCGTGCACTCCGCGCCGTGGTCGGTGGGCGCCCAGGGCCACTCCAACACCAGCCACGGCTGCCTGAATGTGAGCCCCAGCAACGCGGTGTGGTTCTACGACCACAGCAAGCGTGGGGACATCGTCGAGGTCATCAACACCGTGGGCGGCATCTTGCCGGGTACCGAGGGCCTGGGCGACTGGAACATCCCGTGGGACCAGTGGCGCGCCGGCAACGCCAACGCTTAGCGACCGATTGCCACCCTCAGGCCCGCAATACGCCGCCGAGCGCGGCCAGCGGAATGTGCGCCTCGACCGTGCCGCCATCCATGTACCACTGCGGCAGTCCGGGTAAGTAGTTGATGGGCTCGTCATGGCCGACGGGATAGTCGGGCATGTAGAGAATCAATTCATCAGGGGTCAACGCCCAGGCGCGGTAGCTACCGGAGTACACCTTGTCCGGGGTCCACCGGTCGACGGTGAACGGGTAGGTTCCCGGATCATGCGGCGGCGCAGCCTGATTGAGCGCGGTCTCGATGAACGGCTGGGCCGGTCCCGCAATTGCGCCGAGTGAACCGTTGGTCAGGTCCGCCAGCTGCACGCGCCGACCGCCGGCCATGTCGAAGGTGAAAGTGCGATAGGCGTTGTTCGGCTTGGGCCCGTCGGCGTGATAGTCCTCGTGGAACACCGTGCTGAGCAGATTGCCGTGTTGGAAGACCTGAAAGTTCTCCTCGCCATAACTGTCGGCGGCCATGGCTGTGTTGGCGCGTCGCCAATTCCCGACCAGGGTGCGCAGGTAGTCGCGGATCACCGGACCGGTCGTCTGATTGTCGACGAGGTCGACGGGCACCGCGACCTTGATGTCGCGTACGGCGTTGCGCTCCGAGGTGACCGCGGTGTGACAGTACTGCCCGTCCCAACCGCCGCCGAGCTCGCCGCAGAACGACTCCGCCGATGCATTCGCGGATGCCACGTGCAGGGCGGAACAGCTGCCGGCGGTCGCGAGCAGCATCGCTGCGGCGACGATTCTTCTGATCACAGCTTGTCACTCCGATTCGGCTACAGCAGTTGAACTTTGGCGGCGCGCCAGCGACCGTCGACTTTTTCCATCGTCATCTTGATGCGGCTGCGGTCGATGCGCGGGTCGGGCACCGCCATGTTCGCCACGGTCTGGTCGATGAAGACCAACACCACGACTTTATCCGCGGATCGGGACGCGATCGCCGAGTCCACCACCACCCCGTGCGCGGTGGCTTTATTGTCGATCAGCAGTTGCCGCAGCTGCACGCTGGACTGGGTGTACATGTCCTTGAATTCCCCGGTCGAGCCGTCGAGCACCTGCCGGAAGTTCTCGTCGACGTTGTTGGAGTCGATGCTGGTAAGCACTCCGGCATACTTGATCGCCGCCTGCTGGGCCTGCTCACCGGCCACCTGCGCCTGATGCTGTTGCCACTGCTGCCACCCCAGGAAGCCCGAAACTGCAAGGGAGGCAACAAGCAACACCGGCATGATGCCGCGGCGCAGATAGCTGCCCCACGGCCGGCGGGTCTTATCCCTCTTCTTCTTGGACTTCTTGCTCAGCAGCGCACTGTCGTCATCTTCGTCCTCGGCTACCTCGTCTGCCTGGTCTGCGTCTTCCGCCTCCGCGGCGGTGTCTTCGAACTCGGTGTCTTTGGTCCCCGAATCGTCGATGTCGGTATCCTCGACTGTTTCCGTTGCAGCAGCGATCTTTTCGAGAGTGATGGTCTTCTCAGTAATTGCGGTCATCGGTGTCTCCTCGTGCTGTCGGGATTAGTGCGGGGGTTCGATCGGTAGGGTCGGGCCGCCGTAGGGGGTGGGAATCGTGTAGCGGCCCCGCGGCGTCGGGTCGGTTCGCCGGCCCAGGTCTGCACCGGGCGGGGGGCCGGCGGTGTCGTCGCCGGCCGGCCGCGGCGCATTCTTGGCTCCCCGGATACCGACCCCGGGGTCGTCGTCGCGGCAGTAGGTGTACATGAATGGTTCGAAATAGTCTGCGGCCGAAGGTGAATGCGTCGGGTTGCCGTAGTTGCACGCGTACCGCGGATACAGCTCCGCCGTCGCGAACACGCCATGGTCGTGGAAGGCACTGGCCACCGCGTCGAGCACGGATCCGCGGTAATCGGGAAACAGCGCGTTCAGCGCAGGCACCCGCAGGTAGAGCAACTGCGCGGCGGTGGCCAGGCTGCCCAGCAACTGCACCATGGTCTCGGAGTTGTCGGTGAACAGGCTGTCGATGGCCGACAGCGTCCGCGGTGTCTGCTCGGTCAGCCGCCGGTACCCGCCCTGCATTCTAGCGACCCCCGCCAGGGTCCGGTTGAGACCCACAGTGGCGGCAGCCAGTCCGGCGTTCTTGTCGGCGGCCAGGGTCAACACCACCCGGCTCGTCTTGAGCAGACTGGTGGTTTGCGGCAGCACCGAATCGAGGGTGGAAAGCAGGAAGGTGCCACCGTCCACGATGGCCGCGAGCTTGCCCGGTCCCTCCTTACTCATGCTGAGTTCCCGCTTGATCAGCTCGATCTTGCGTGGATCGGCTTGGGCCAGCAGGCCGTCGGCATCACCGAGCAGCTTCGCCAGACTGACCGGGACGGTGGCGTGGCCGAGACCGATCAAGCTGCCGTCGTGCAGGTATGGTCCGGCGTCGGACTCCGCCTGGAAGTCGATGTACTGCTCACCGGCGGGGGACAGGGCCGACACGTGCGCCACCGCCGACGCCGGGACCCGCACCGTGCTGTCGATGCTGGCGATCGCATTCACACCCTGGTCGGTGAGCTGCAACGACTCGACGCGACCGATCCGCACCCCGCGCAGCGAGACATCCTGATTCGGCAGCAGCCCACCGGATTCCGGCAACTGCACGGTGACCCGGTAAGACGACGCGAACGGCTTCACCCGCAGCGCACCGATCAGCAGATACGCGGTCGCAACTACCAGGGTCAGCACCAGCCCGGCCACCGACAACCAGACCTGTCTGCGGTGGCCGGCACGCACCAGCCGCACCAAAGTCTCTGCCGCGGAGCCGATCACGGTTGTGGTCCTGGCGATAGCAGACCGGGCAGCTCCGGTGCGGGCGGGGCGTGCGACGTGCCCGGCGTGGGGCCGACCAGCAATCCGCCCGGGACGTTCGGATCGGGGACCACCGGTACCTGCACGGCCTCCGGCCCGCGGCCGACTACTCGTTCCTGCAACCGGAACAGGGTGTACTTCAGCGTGCCGACGAACTCATTCCAGGTGAACCGGGTCGGGCCGTGCAGACCGCGGTCGCCTGGGAAGCCGATGTCGGGTATCGCTCCCAGCACCAACTGGTCGACACCCACATGCACTGAAATCGCGCTTCCGGCAGTCGATTTGATCAACACCGGCAACAGCCGGTTCAACGCCAGCCAGCTGGTGTCGGGGCTGACTGCGACGTCGTTGGCAGCCGCGGCGATGGTGTTCAGGTCGCGGATCACGCTGCGGCCACTGGTGTCGGTTCCGCCCAGCGACGGGAACCTGGACAACAGCCGGCTGGTGTCGCCGAGTCGCACGACCAGGTTGGTCAGGTCGGTCGTGTTCGCGGACAGGGCGCTCATGGCCGGGTTGGCCGCCGCCATCAGTTCGCTCAGCTCCTGATTCTTGGCGTCGAGTTGCGCACTGAGATTCGACATTTCGGTCAGTGCACTGGAGATCTGGCCGGACCGGGCGTCCATCGTGCTCAGAAGTTGGTTAGATTTTCGGATCAACTCACCGAACGCGTGGCCCTGATCACCGGTGGCTTTGCCGAACCCGTTGATGATGTTGGTGAAGTTGCGTACCGCGCCACCGTTCACCAGGATGGCGGCCGAGCTCAGCACCGACTCGACGGTCGCTGCCGCCGCGGTCGACTCCAGACCGATGGTGTCGCCGTTGGTCAGCAGGGCCGAGTCGGGTTCAGCCGGCGGCCGCACGGACACGAACACATCGCCCAGCGGCGTGGCGGTGCGTAATTCGGCGGTGCTGCCTTTCGGCAGCAGCACCCCATCGCGGATGCGCAGCGTGGTGACCGCGGTGTAGTTGCGCGCGACCATCGACTCGACCTGGCCCACATCGGCCCCGGCGAGTTTCACCTTCGCATTCATCGGCAGGTTCAGCGCGTTGGAGAACACCGCGGTCAGCAGATAACCGCCGGAACCCATTCCCGGGGCCGGAAGTGGCAGGCTGGCAAGGCCGTTGGTGGCGCACCCGGAACTGACGATGCCCACCGCGGTGAGGGCAGCGGCTGCTTTGGCGCGGCCGCTGCTCATCGCTGGCCCATCGCTGCCAGACCGTCCAGCACGTAGGTCAACCCGAAGTCGGGCCCGAAGTCCTGCGCGGTGCCGGTGCTGCAGCCGAGTTGCCGGAGACCCATCAGATTGCAGATCTCTTTGGTCAGCTGACTGTCGAAAATCATTCGGTCGGTGAGGAAGTGCGCTCGCACGGCACCGTTCTGGCGGTCCACCATGTTGTAGGCGTTGTCCGCCAGCAGCGGAGCGACGTCCAGTGTCTCGGCCAGACCGCGCCGCTCGTCGACCAACGTCTTGGCCAGGGTGTTGCCGTTGCGCAGGGCCTGGCTGATGTTGTCGCGGTTGGCATCGAGCAGCTCATTGGCCCGCTGCATCAGTTGGTCGAGCATTCTTCCGGTGCTGCCGCCGCCGATGTCCTCGTCGGCCAGGATCTGGGTGAGCTGGTGGATGGTCGCGGCGAATTCGCGCAGCTTGCCGTCATTGGCGGCGGCGGCCTCGAACAGTGAACTGAGGTTCTTGATGATGGTGGTGATCTGCGCGCGGGTCTGGGCGCCGCCGTCGCTACTGAGCCGCAGCGCCTTGGACAGTTCGTCAAGTGCCCCTTTGATTTTGCCGCCGTTGCCGTTGACGACTTCGGCGCCGCCGTTGATCACGTCGGCGATCGGGCCGCCGCCGTGACCGTCACCCTGCAGCGACCTGGTCACCTTGTTGAGGACGGCGAGCACCCGGCTGAATTCGACCGGTGTCCTGGTGCGGGTCAGGCCGATGGTGTCATGGTTGGCCAACACCGAACCGCCGCGATAGGGCGGGGTCAGCTCGATCTGGCGGTCGGTGAGAATCGATGTCGACACCGTCACGGCTTGAACATCGGCAGGGACTTTGACGTCCCGGTCGACGGTGAACTGGACTTCGACGTAGCCACCCTTGGGGATGATTTTGGTGACCTTGCCGACCGGCATGCCGAGCACCGCCACCACGTTGCCCTCGTACAGACCTGAAGCACTGTCGAATTGGGCTGTCACCGTGATCGGTCCGGGTTTGCCGGTGAAGTACCACCCGAGGCCGATCACGGTGATCACCGTCGCCACGATGGCGACGAATGTGACGACCCGGCGCCTCACTTGCAGTCCTTGAAGTAGGGGATCAGCCCGAACTGCTGGGCGCGCCCACTGAGTGCGCACATCCACGAATCGATCAGCAGTGCGTTCGGAGCGTTGAAGCTGACGGCGTTGGCATCCCCGGTCAGATTGGCGGCCTCACGGACGAACACCGGCGTGACCTGCAGCATGCTGCGCAGCAGATCGTCGTGCTGGGCCATCATCCCGGTGAAATCGTGCATATCCTTCAGCAACGTCTCCAGCCCCGAACGATCATTGACCACAAGCTGATTCAGCGTGTCGACGATATTGGTGAGCGACTGCATCAGGGCGTGAAAGACGGCGCGTCGCGCCACGAACTGGCTCAGCAGCTCTTGCGCCTGGGTGACCACGTTGCCGAGGTTCGCCTGCTGACCGCGCAGCGTGTTGGTGACCTGTTCGGTGCTCTTGAGCAGTTGACCGAGTTGGTCGCGACGCTGGGCGATGATCGACGACAACGAATCGATGTTGGCCATCGCCTGCGGTACGACCGCGGGCAGCCCCTCGAGTTGCTTGCCGAGCACCGCCAACGACTGTGCGAACCTGTCCGAGTCCACCTGTTCGAAAGTTGTTGTGGCATCTTGTAATGCGGCCTGCAGGTCATAGGGAACTGCGGTGTGCGCCAGATCGAACGTCCCGTTGGGAAGCGACCCCTGGCCGTCAGGTTCCACCGCCAGGTACCGCGAACCCAGGATGGTCGTCACTCTGATCGAGGCCTTGGAGTCCTTACCGAGCGCCACATCATCTTTGATCTTCAGACCGGCCTCGACGTGATCACCGACCAGCTTCATACTGGTCACCTCGCCGACCGGAATGCCGGCCACAGTGATGGGGTTGCCGGGCCGCAACGACGCCGCCTGCAAGAGTTCGGCCGTGAAATGGCGGTAACCGGCGCCGAGCGCATGAACTGTGAGCAGGGTGCCGATCAGCACTGCCACCACTGCGACGGCGATGGAGCCCAACCAGGACTTGCTGAAGCTCTCCAGCGGACGCTTGCGCAGCTCCGCAATTCGTTGCCGTCCTGACAAATCACCCATTGCCGACATTCCTGCATCGGGGTGTGTGCATCGCTCTATTACCCGGTGTGGCGGCATTGACGATGATCGGCACCACGTCATTGAGTCCGGGGAAGAACCCGAACACGTTCACGTCGCACAGGTAGGCGTTGCCGTAGGCGCCCTGATTTCCGATGCGGGTCAAGCCCTTCAGCAACAGCGGGATATTGTCGCCGAAGAAGGCCACCTGTGGTTCGACGTCGAGCAGGTGTCGGGTGACTCCTGGTCTGCGGTCGATGAATTCGCGTAGCGCCGGGTAGTCTTCGCGCGCGATTCGCGCCAGGTTCTGCGTCATTCGCGACGACGAACCCATCGCGGCCACCAGCTCGGGACGCCGCTGGTTGAGAGCGCCGATGACGTCGCGGGTCTGGGTGATGACGCCGTCAAGATTGACGTCCTGCGCGGCGAGGTTGGCCACCACCTTGTTCAGGTTGGTGATGACATCCCCGAGGGCCTGGTCCCTACCGGCGAAAGTCTCAGTCAGCGTGGATGTTTGACTGATCAGGGTGGCAAGTGAGGAGGTGTCGCCCTGCAACGATTCCAGGACGCCTTTGGTGAGGTTGTCGGCGTCGCGCGGGTTCAGCAGGCTGAACAACGGCTCGTAGCCGTTGAGCAGGGCGGTGACATCAAACGACGGTTCGGTGCGATCGAGGGGGATGGTGCTGCCCGGTGCCAATAGTGGTGACTGACTGCCCGCTCGACCTTCTGCGGGCCCGAGGGACAGTCCGAGGTATCGCTGCCCGACGATGTTCTGGTAGATCACCGAGGCGACGGTGTTGCCGAACAGGTGCTGGTCGGTCTGCACCACGAACGAGACCTTCGCGAGTTTGCCTTGCAGCTCGACCGTTTCGACCCGGCCCACCCTAACCCCGGCCATCCGGACGTCGTCGCCGTCCCGAAGCCCGTACACGTCGGTGAACATCGCCGAATACGACGCGGTGTTGCCGGCGACGTCGCGCCGCAGGCTGACATACACGAGCCAGGTCAGGGTCAGCGCGATCACCATGAAGAGGGTGACGCCGATCAGCGGGCCGCGAAATTTCATTTCGCCGCCCCGCTCGGCGGGACCAACGACACCGTTGTTCCGCGCGCGACGGGGCCCAGCAGCAGCTGGGTGGCGGCGGTGGCCGGCCGACCGGTGATCACGCCGAGGATGGCTCGTTCGTACTCGCTGCCGACCGGGCCGACGTTGCCGCCGAACGAGGACGGGGTGACCGATCCTGGTGCCGGCGGACCCAGCAGCGGCGGCGGTGGGACCGGTCCGTGCGCGGGCGGCGACGGGTCCGGCATGTCGGGATCGGCGCCGGTCCGTATCGGCGGCGACGGCGAGATAAACGGTGGCAGAGGCGGATTGGGGTCAGCCAGGCTGGGGTTCGGGTTGATCAGCGGCGGGCCGACCGCCACCAGGTTGCCGTCCGGCCCCACTACGGTTCCCGGCGGCGGGGCCAGGTCCAGGGGCGGGTGATAGTTCTGCGGCAACAGCACATCGGGCACCGCAGGTTTGTTCGGAACCAGCGGCGCGGTGAAGCAGCTGGGACCCTTGAGCTCACCGTAGTGCGGGCAGTCGGCCCGGCTGTAGGCGAAGGTCTGGGTGAACGAAATGCGGGCTCGCATGTTGCCGACACCCAACACCGGGTCCCAGACCTCCTGGAGGAATTTGGTGGCCAGGTTGTCCAGCTTGATCACTGCCGGCACGAAGTTGTTGGAACGCAACGCCAGCACCCCCAGCACAGGGGTGAGGTCGGTGGAGATCCTGATCAGCTGGTCCATGTGGTTGTCGAAGGATTGATACACAGTGCCCACCGTGGATTCGGCACCGGCGAGCAGGCCGGCCAGTTGTGCGCGGGTTTCGGCAAACGTCTGCATCGGCCCGACAGCCTCGTGCAGCGCGTCGACCAGATCCGGTGCGGTGGTCTGCAGTCCGCGTGCCGCGTCCATGAGCGCCGACACCGTCGAGGGGCCGGTATCGGTGCTGACGATCGAATTGAGTTGATCCAGAGCACGATTCAACTGCGCCCCGCTGTTCAACAACGCGCTGCGACGGTGGTCGGTCGCTGCACCCAGGGCCGCCAGGATGCCCACCGACCTGTCGTCGCGACCGCGCCCGGCGGCGGCCAGCAAGTCACGCAGCTTGCTGACGGTGGTCTGAAACAACACCGTCGGCAGGTCTTTGTCTTCCTGAATGTGGGCGCCCGGCCGAATCGTCGAACCCGGGCCGTTACCGACGAGCTGGACCGACGACACCGCGAACACGTTGCTCGGAACGACGCGTGCGGTGACCGCCGCCGGAATCGACTTGGCGTACTGCGGTTTGAGGTTGATCTGAACGAAGTTCGGCTTCCCGTGGGCCGCGGGCACCACGTCGTCGACCATCCCGACGAGCACGCCGTGATACTTGACGTCCGATTTTTGCGGCAGCCCGTCACCCACGTTGACCAGGTCGGCAACCACCCGCACGTAGTCATCGAGGCGGCCGGTGGACTTGAACAACAGCCCGGTGGTGAGCAGCGTTGCGACCAGGACAACCGCCACCCCGGCGCAGAGCAGCTGCCGGTCGGACGGGCCGCGTCCGTCGACGTCGAAAGAATTGGGCATCGGTCAACCACCGAACCTGGCACCGGAGTCCACTCCCCACAACGCCATGGTGAGCAGCATGTTGACGATAATCATGACGGTGATGCTGGCCCGCATGCCGTGCCCTGCGGCCACCCCCACGCCTTCGGGGCCGCCGCTGGCGTAAAAGCCGTAGTAGCACTGGATGGTGGCGGAAATCCAGACAAAGACGATCGCCTTGAACAGCGAGTAGACAATGTCTTGGCCGGCCAGCATCAGCGAGAAGTAGTGCAGATAGGAGCCGGTCGAGCCGCCGCTGCTGATCTGTACGACCACCTGGGTGGTGAGATAGCCGATCGCCAGGCAGGCGGCGTACAAGGGAATCATCGCGATCACCGAGGCGATCAGCCGGGTGGTCACCAGATACGGAATCGGCCGGATCGCAATCGATTCCATCGCGTCGATCTCCTCGGCGATGCGCATCGACCCCAGTTGCGCGGTGAACCGGCAGCCGCCCTGCATTGCGAAAGCCATCGCCGCCATCAGCGGCGCCAGCTCTCGGGTGTTGACCAACGACGACACGAACCCGGTCGCCGGCCCGAGGCCGAGCAGGTCCAGGAAGTTGTAGCCTTCGATGCCTACGAGTGCCCCCACCGTGACGCCGAGAACGACTGCCACACCGGCGGTTCCGCCGCCCACCACGATCGAGCCGTTGCCCCAGGTGATGTTCGACAACAGTCGCAGAAACTCGCCGTTGTACTGACGCAGGGTGAGCGGGACGGCGACGAGGGCGCGAACGAAGAAAACCAGCATGTGCCCCAGCCGGGTGACCGGTTTGGTCGATCTGCGGTAGACGCCGAGCAGTCGGGTGCTCAGCGGTGCCAGCGGTAGGTAGGGGGACGTCGTCACTTCACAGCCCCGTCCGGGGCGACAGCATGATGTACAGCTGGCTGATTGCGACGTTGACGATCATCAGCAACAGGATCGATTCGACCACCGCCGCGTTCACCGAGTTGGCCACTCCGGTGGGACCGCCCTTGGTGGACAGGCCTTTCTGGCTCGAGACGATGGCGACGATGGCACCGAAGATGACAGCTTTCAGCAGTGCCAGGATCATATCGCCGGGGGTGGCGAAGGACGCGAACGTCGACACGAAACTGCCTGGGGCGCCGTCCTGAAAATACACGTTGAACAGGTAGCTGGCGAAGAACCCGACGAAGCACACGACGCCGGTCAGTGCGACGCCGATCATGATGGCGGCGGCAAAGCGCGGCACCACCAGTCGCCGGATCACAGACACGCCCATCACTTCCATGGCATCGGTTTCTTCGCGCATGGTGCGTGAACCCAGGTCAGCGGTGATCGCAGACCCGACCGCGGCCGCCATCAGCACCGCGGCCACCAGCGAGGCGCCCTGCCGAATTACCGCAAGCCCGCTGGCGGCGCCGGCCAGTGAGGTGGCACCCACCTGGCCGGCGAGCAGGGCGAATTGGATGGACAAGGTGACGCTGATCGGGAGGGAAACCAGGATCGTGGGCAGCACCGCGGTGCCGGCCATGAATGCGCCCTGCCGAACGAATTCCTGCCATTGGAACCGGCCGGTGCACAGATCGATGAAGAAGTATTTGATGGTGCGCACACCCAGCACGAATTGATCGCCGACCGTCCGCAGCGACGCGACCGGGTGGCGATCGACGTAGCCGGCTCCCCAGTCCCGGATAGCTCCGACACCGTCGTCATCGTGGCGGTCCAAGTGGCTCTCTTCGCGCAGGGCGGATTCTTGGTGTGTGGTCATTTCACCAGTGACCAACAATCTCAGCAAACCCGGGTCGCGGCGTAAACCCCCCCGAGACCGACATCATTGGCGCTCTCCCCAGCATCAACTGATCGGTGCTGAGCGGCAGGCGTCAAGCGCTGCGAAATAGGAGCCCGCTCGAAATGAGTGCCTCGGTCCGGTAACTCTGCAGTTCAGCACGGTTAGCGGTATCACCGTAACCTACTTGATAGGCACTTTCAATAGTGTAGTGTCACTCATCTGCGGCCCCCCGCGGATCGCAAACCTGGTGTTGGAATGTCAGACTCACGAAGGCGACGGCATGTCCCTGGCAAACTCCGAGTCGCTCCGGGACAGGCGGCGGGCCGAGTTGCTCGCACAGATCCAGCACACTGCACACGCCCTGTTTGCCGACCGTGGATTCAATGCCGTGACGACCGAGGAGATCGCCGCCGCCGCCGGAATCTCGATCAGCACCTACTTTCGGCATGCACCGACCAAAGAAGGCCTGCTCATCGACCCAGTTCGGCAGGCGATCAGCGAGATCGCAGCTTCATACGCCACCCGGCCCGCCGACGAATCCGCGGTGGAGGCGTTGATCGCGCTGTTCGTCACCCATGCCCGAAACGCCAGCGAGTTCAACCTGGACACCTGGCAGCGGGCCGTAGCTACCGCGCCGCATCTGCTGCGGAAGACGTCGCTGGTCAGCGAAGACGATCAGCGCAAGTTCGTGGAGTACGTGGCGGCCCGGATGGGCGTCGATGCGTCAGTCGACATCCGGCCTTCGCTGCTGGTCCACACCAGTCTGGCCACGGTCAGATTCGTCATCGACCGCTGGCTGATCGGCGATAACGCACCGAGTTCACCGATGCATGTCGAGATGGAAAGCGCGCTGCGGATCACCCTCGCCGGGTTCGAATAACGCTGCGCTGCAACATTTTCGGGTCCGAGCAGACACGAAGGCCAAGCCCGGGATGAAACCGGGACTCGTGTCTGCTCGCCACCGGGGAGGCGGCGGACACTCAGGCGGTTTGGTCGACCAGCGACGCCGCGGGCGCGTTGTTGCGCACCGATTCGACGCCGTTCTGCGCCGCAGCTTTCGTTTTGTATCCCTCGCTGCTGGCGATCACTTCTCCGTTGCCGGCTTTGAGCCGGAAGCGGAACTCGCCGCGCGCGTCCTTGAAGATCTCGAACTTGCCAGCCATCGCAATCCTTATCGGTTGATGGGCCGACCCCGGATTCCACGCTAGCCCGATCGATATGAAATGGATAGGGCACGTCCGCGCGCTGCGCCGGTCAGAGGGCGGAATGCCTCTGCCGCATGGGGTGAGTGACGGGACTCGAACCCGCGACATTCAGGATCACAACCTGATCGCTGAAACGGCATATAAGCCCAGCGCAGAAGCTATTTATTGGGACTCCATTTGCAACCTTAAACGGGACACAAATACCTGTTGGTAGACACGAAAAGCCAGCTCAAGGGTGCAATAGCGTTGCGCTGCTAAGGTTGCAGACATGACGACACCGAAGGCCGCGCGGACCTCTCAGAAGACCACCAGGAGGCGCGGCTTCGGCACCCTGCGAACGATGCGGAGCGGTCGCGTCCAGGCAAGCTACATCGCTGACGACGGCAGGCGGTATTACGCGGTCCACACATACGACAACCGCACCGACGCTGAGGGCTGGTTGGCGAATGAACGCAAGCTAATGGAATTGGGGGAGTGGTCACCACCGGAAGCGAGGGCGAAGCTCCAGGCCTTGAAGGGGGTGACGGTTGCGGAGTACGCCGAGGATTGGTTGCAGCACCGCGACCTGACCCCGAAGACCCGGGCGCTGTATCGGCAACTGCTGGACAGTCGGATTCTGCCGACGCTTGGCGATGAAATCCTGCGAGCCGTGACACCGGCCAGGGTCCGTGCGTGGTGGACAGGGCTAGGGAAGGAGACGCCGACCCGCAACACTCACGCCTACCAACTCCTGAAAGCCATCTACAACACCGCCGTGGAGGACAAAGCGGCAACGGAGAATCCGTGCCAGATCAAGTCGGCGGGGAAGCCACCAAAGCCGCGAGATGTCCAACCCCTGACACCTGCGGAGTTGGTGAAAGTCGCTGAGAAGGTACCGGAGCGTTACCGGGCTGCGGTGCCGGTGGCGGCATGGTGCGGACTCCGGTTTGGAGAGCTAATCGAATTGCGCCGCAAGGATGTTCATGACGACGGCGAACGAATGACCCTGAAGATTCGGCGTGCCGCGACGGTGGTGCACAACAAAGATGCGTTGGTGCACAACACATTGGTGGTCGGGCGACCGAAAACCGACGCGGGGATTCGTGACGTGACGGTGCCGCCACACATTGCGGAGATACTGCGCAATCACATGGAGAACTACACCGGGTCGGGCCCAGAGGCTTTCGTTTTCACCACCACAAGAGGGCAACGGTTGTCGCAGACCGCTTTCACCAAGTCGGTGAAGAATGGATTCGCCGCCGTGGGCAAGCCTGACATGAGAATTCACGATCTTCGACATGTCGGCGCGACGTTCGCCGCCCAGGCCGGTGCCACCACCAAAGAGTTGATGAGCCGGTTGGGTCACACCACGCCGGGGATGGCGATGCGGTATCAGATCGCCGCCCAGGAGCGGGACGCGAAGATCGCTGAGGCGATGTCGGCGCTTGCCGGTCAGTAAGGGCCGATGGGGTTGGCGAGTGCCATTAAGGACTCGCGGTCGACGCGAATCAGCCTTGGCCCCACCCTGTTTGCTTTGATGCGGCCCTGCGCGATGTAGCGGCGAATGGTTTTCTCGGACACGCCTAGGTGCGCGGCCGCTTGTTGTATCGACAGCAGAGGCGGCAGGGGACTTTTGTGCATTGGCGGTACCATCGCAGGCGACGAAATCGCTGCGCTTTCGCGGGTTCTCTATTTGTCATTCGGCGGTCGAGTTGAAGTTTACCGCCGGGTGCCCGGGGTAAATTGGCGGGCACGTCAGCCGTGTCGTATCAATGGTTTGGGATAGCTCGGAATGATTCGTAATGTTGCCGGTTACGTTGGCCTTATTATTCTTAACGCGAACGGCCGGGCGAAAGGGGCCGGGCCAGGCCAGGGCCAGCGTGCGCTATTACATATTTATGCCGGGAGCGAACAGACACCGAGGACTCGAAAAGAGACAGTAGCCTCCGCCGAATCCCTTTCTTTCCTTTCGCGTCACGCCGCAGGCGTCCACCTGTCACGCGTGACAGATGCGTGATACTCGCAGCTCAAAGCCTATTCTAGTGTGCTAAAGACAAGACTAAGCTAAGACAAGCATTTCGTGCCTATTCGAGAGCTAGCTAAAAGACACGCACAACATCCGGAAATGTTGTGCCCGCACCGGATTCTCTCAACGCAATGCTAAAATTGCTGGTAGAGCAGGTCGAAGGGGTTATTGCTGATTTGACAAGCGGGACCATTAACACCGCCAACATTGAGTTGGATATCAAACCGTTGGCGTTGTTCTCCGATGAGCGCGTCTACCGGCTGGAACGTGGGCAACGGTTTGCGTACATCTCGTTGCAGGCCCACTGCCAAAGGTTGAACGCGACAACCGGTAGCGATTATATCGACGGGGAATTCTCCGTGGCTGACGCGTTGCTTCGGGTGCGTGATCCTTTGGAATCCGATATCGACGCCATGTTGGACGTCGGACTGATTTCCGAAGTTCGTGGGGACCGTTTCCGGGTGGAGTACACCACTGCACAAACCACTCATGAGTGTTTGCAGGGCAGGGCCGATAGGTATGCGAAGGCCGGGGAGACCCTTAGTGCCACAAATGCCGCCGCGAAGGAAGCGCAGGTGGTTAAGGGGTCCGCGGCCGAAACGCGCCGAGAGAAGGCCGCGGACCGGCAGCGCCGCAAGCGTGAACGTGACCGCGACCTTGCAGGTGTTGCAGATGCAACACCTGCTGATCCAATCGCACGACTTGGAGAACCGAAAGTTGAATCGTCGGAGAATCCGCGCCGACACTCCAAGTGCGCCAACTGCGGCGCGCCGTGCCGCCCCGAAGATGGCTGCACCCAATGTGGGCAGCAATACGACGATAAAGGGACGCCGGGGATGCGTTGCCGCTGCGGCGAATTCCTGACATTCGCCGCACCCAACGTCAAGCTTACCGAGATTTGCCCCAACTGCCGCGAAAGGACCATGGTTAGTGCAGACCCTCCATTCTGACGAGCCCCGCTTTAACACCGATCCGGCGTTGGCTGAGCGCCGCAGACGGTTCGTGAAGCACACCGAGGTTCTGGCGTTGAGATTGCTGTTGGCGTTTCTGGAAGACGACCCCGCCGAGCAGGCGTTGCAGGTTCTCACCGTGGCGAACGATTCCGGTATCCCCGCTGAACGGTGGGAACTGTCAACTCAGACTGCGATGGCCGCTGCAAAGTTTTGGCGGCAGATGGACGCGGAGTTGGGCCGACGGTTGATCTTGGCGCGCCTGCTGGAACTGACGGACGCGGCGTGACAACACCATCGAGATATGTCGAGGGTGTCGACTGGTGTTGCCGGAACTGCGGTTCCTACCTCCCGTGGGGCGGCTACTGCCTGCGGTGCCGCGAAGCGGAATGGGCTGCAACGCAAAGGGACTGGATCAATGACCACAACTGAGCCGCAGCTCTTGCAGCCCACCAATCTCGTCCTGTCCTACCATCCCAATCGCAGTGAAGGCGATGTGGTGTCGCTGCAATTCGACGATGCGCAGTACGGCCGCTACGTCCTGGCGTTCACCCCCGAGGCCACCGCGTACCTAGCAAGGTTGTTTAACGCTGCCGCGCACAGCCCGAGGGTGCAGGCTGAGGCAGACCAGATAAAAGCCCGGCAGCGGGACAGTGGCTAAATGCAACGTGCAGCCGATTTGGCCTCTCACGTCCACGCTGGGCCACGTTTCCTCTTCGCGGCATACAATCTATGCGCCAACGGTTTTCGCCCCGCACAGGGCAAATCAGCGGCATGACTCTGACCGCAACGCGCTGGCCTCCGCCGGAACCGCCCTGGACGCGGGATCTACCCCGCGCCTACGGGCACATTCCCCCCTGGAACAAGTTGCCGGGAATGGCTAACTCTGATCCCGGCGGGCAGAACTTCCGCAACCCTGACGAATCCCCGGACATTATTCGCGGCATGGCCCTGACCCTTAACCGGCGCTGCCATATGTGCGGGTGCCGGGTGGAGGGCAACTGCTGGACGATCTGGTGGGACGGACCTGAGCCGACCTATGCCCCGGCGCCAAGCCCCTACAGCGGCGTGGGCTATTACAAGACCACATCACCGATGCCCCTTCACCGCTCATGCTGCCTCTACTCCGCGTTGGTCTGCCGACTTATGCTCAGCCCCACTGCCCGTTACGGGAAGAACACACCTAAAGGCTGCCCCGGCGCAATGCGGGGCGGCGCGTACCTAGTCGAGGCCCGGCACTACGGGGTGCTTCCCGATGGTGAAACGCTGGTCTGGGATTTCCACTCCCGACCGTTCGGCCTGGCCCGCGAGCTGGCCGACGAATACGCCGAAGCTCTAACCACCGACAAGGTAGACACGTCTACCAGAATGTATTGGCGCAGCGACTCAGAACTAGTCGGCGTCCGCCAATGGGTGCGGATGCGGCTCCATTCACAGTGGCCTCCGCTGCGAGTGTTGGCATGATAAAACGCCCCTGCCTTGACTGCGGTGAACCCACCGACGCCACCCGCTGCACACAATGCCAGCCACCCAAGCGGCCGAGCTATGGAACGTACCGTAGACCTAAGGGAGACAAAACTTACGGCTCCGCTTGGCGGCGACTACGCAAAGAGGCTATCCGGCTTCAACCCTTTTGCACTTACGCCCATCTGGGCGGATGCGAAGGTGGCATCGAGCTAGACCACTCTCCCCGCGCGTATGACCGGGCAAACATGGGACTGGCTGTGCGCCTTGAGGATTGCACAGTGGTATGCCACAGGCACAACATAAAGCTGGGTGCTGCACGCGGAGCAAACGTCACCCGACCCTACGCACCCGACTATCCAGGTGCGTTGTAAATCAATACCGTCCGCCGACAACCAGATTCGTCGCAGTGTCCACCAACACCCACTTGCAACTACCGCCACGCCGAAACTCGCACACAGCCAACCCATCCCGGACGCGGCAATCCGCATCCGCCCATCCCGCGTTGCGAAGGTCGGCGGCAAGATCAGTGATGTACGTCATGAAAGTTCACCCCTCCGTGCGAGCTTGTAATCCTGGTACCCCTCCCACGCGGATTTCAGGAGGGGTAGCACGACGGTGCCGTAGACCACAACATGATGTAAGGACATGGGACTAAGCATACTCCCGGGTGTTTGCTAGAGCAACGATGGTGTTTGCTGGATTGTCGACCAACTCACGCGTATCAGTGTCACAGCAAACACAGCGCAACACCTCAAAATGCTCAATAACCGCCAAATCGGTTGTTACACAACACATTTGACCTGGGGACTAGCCCTACGAGCTGCGAAGGCCCACGGAGCGTGCGAATGCGCACTGATAGATAGTTAACGCGTGTAGAGCTGTACTAATTAGTTTGCTGAAGGATTTGCTGTGGTAGCCGTTGGGCCGAAGAAGCGGGTGAGTTGCGATCCGCTCCCGTTCGTCGGGGAAGGGTCACCCTCCGAGCAGTTCACCCAATTCTGCCAGCAATATGTCAAGGTGCGCAACGGGTTTCACGCTGGCGAACCGTTGGAGATTTACGACTTCCAGCGGTCGCTAGTATCCAGTGTCTTGGACCCTGACCCTAAACCGCGCTTGGCATGTTGGTTGTTGGCGCGGGGTAATGGGAAAACGTCTCTGCTAGCTGCGATTTCGGTGTTCAAGATGTTCACCAGCGATATCGGCGGCGACATTGTCTGTTGTGCCCGCACCAAGGATCAGGCGAACCTGTTGTTCCGCGCGGCCCGTGACTATGTGGAGATGTCACCGGAGTTGATCGCCCGGTGTCAGACCGGCCGGGAACGGCTCTATGTTCCTGGTAACCGGACGTCTTTCGAGTGTTTGGTTAGTGAACCGGCGTCCCTTGAG
Source organism: Mycobacterium sp. NGS61 (assembly GCF_059812325.1). Classification (NCBI taxonomy): domain Bacteria; kingdom Bacillati; phylum Actinomycetota; class Actinomycetes; order Mycobacteriales; family Mycobacteriaceae; genus Mycobacterium; species Mycobacterium sp. NGS61. The sequence continues at coordinate 195,746 of NZ_JCALCL010000009.1, read as the reverse complement.
GGTTTGCAGTTCAGCTTTTGCGCGGTGGATGAAATCGGTGTTACACCAAGGGAAACCGTGGACGTGCTTATGTTGGCGCAAGGGAAGAGACCGGAGTCGGTGCTACTGGCGGTGGGTACCCCTCCGCATTCGCCGGATGATTCGGTGTTGCTCGACTGGCGTGCTCTAGCTCAAGAGACCGGAGACGAGTATGTGGTGTACCGGGAGTATTCAGCGGCCGGGTATGAGCACCACGACAAGCTCTGTGAGCATTGCATCCAGTTAGCGAATCCGGCCTACGGTTTGTTCCTGGCTACTGACGTGTTCAAGCGGGACGCGCGGACCGCGAAAGAACCGGCCTACCGCCGGTCCCGGCTAGGGCAATTCGTGTACGGCGGCGAGGATTCGTTCGTTTCCGCCGAGGATTGGGACGCCCTGGCGGTGTGCGCCGGCGTCCCGGAGGGTACCGATGTTGTGATCGCTGTCGACGGAAGTCACGCAAGGGATTTCACCGCAATCCTGGTCGGCACCGTCGATAAGCGTCCGCATTTCGATGTGGTGGCGGTGTTTGACCCGGCCGACACCAACAACCGCATAGATGTGCTCGCGGTGGAAGATGTAATCAGGTCTGCGTGCCGCCGATGGAACGTCCGCGAAGTAGTGGCGGACCCGTTCCGGTGGAACCGTACCCTGCAAGTGCTCGCCAGCGAGGAAATCCCGGTGGTGGAGTTCCCGCACAGCCCTAGCCGGTTGACGAAAGCTACCACCGACCTACACGGGGCGATTGTGAACGCGACGTTCACTCATTCCGGTGATACGCGTCTCCGCTCACACGTATTGGCCGCCAGCGTCATCGAATCCGATGGCGGGTTGCGGTTGGGTAAGCAATCCCGCTCCCGTAACGCCCCGAAAATCGACCTTGTCGCCTGCCTGGTGATGGCCTACTCCCGGTCATCCTGGCTTGCTTCCCGACCGAAGAAACGACACCGAGTAATCACGAAATGACTTCTGAACTACTGCACGATTTACTTGCCGATTTGGATTCCCACCTTGGGCACCGGGGCATCCTGTGGCTCTATACCCAAGGGCGGCAGCCGTTAGCTTTCCTGTCGGCGGAATCCCGCAAAGCGTTGGACAACAGGTTGTGCCGCATGTCTATCAATGTCCCTAGCCTGGCGGTGTCCAGCCTGACCGAACGGCTGCGGGTCACCGGCTTTAGTGATCCCCGCGCGTGGGATTTGTTCATCGCCAGTGAGTTGGATCAGCTCGCGGCGCAGGTCCACGTGGACGCCCTGGCCTATTCGGAGGGGTTCGTGTTGGTGTGGAGCCGCAACGGTGTTCCGGTGGCAACGGCGGAGTCACCGTTTCAGTGCACGGTGCTCCGTGACCCGGCCGACCGGTCGGTGATTGCCGGGGTGAAACGGTTTTCCACCAAACACACCACCGAGGCGTATGTCTACCTGCCGGATCGGGTGGAGCATTGGCGCGCGGACACACCCAACTCTGCTATCGGCGGATACCGGCTGATTGAGACTATCGAGCACGCCCTTGGTGGTGTTCCGTTGGTTCCGTTCGATAACGGCCGCAGCGAGATTGACGATTTGCGGGACCTGACCGACGCCCTGGTGAAGGTCACCTTGGATATGGTGATCGCTTCGCACGCAGCGGGTTTCGGTAGGCGCTGGGTGACCGGTGTCGAGCTGGTGGAGAAACCCGTTCTGGATGAAAACGGTACCCCGGTTGTGGTGGACGGTGAGGTCTTGGTGGACACCGTGACACCGTTTGACGAGTCGGCAACCTCGTGGGCGATTGCGGAGAATCCCGAAACGAAATTCGGCAGTTTCAGCGAAGGCCAACTGTCCGGTTTTGAAACGGCTGTGCGGGTGCTCATTTCGCAGATTCAAGCGGTCTCCGCCCTGCCCTCACATTATCTCGGCGTTCTGACTTCGCAACCCACATCGGCCGACGCGCTGCGGGCTTCCGAGGCATCCCTGACCGCGCGTGCAGAATCCAAGCAACTGTTGTTCGGACGCTCGTGGGAACAGGTCGCACGTCTGTTGCTGGCGGTCGCAACATCCACCGACACCACCAGGTTGCCGATGCGGGTGCAGTGGGCGGATGCGGCGACCCGCAGTGTCGCCCAAGAAGCCGACGCCGTTGTGAAACTCGTGCAGGCCAAAATCCTGCCCGTATCCTACGCCCTGGCGAAGCTGGGCTACTCCGATGACGAAATCCAACAGATCCGTGTTGCCCGCCGCGCCGACATGCTGGACGGCATCGGCATTGAAATAGACACCGATGCCTGATTTCGCCGACGCCTACCAATTGCAGCTAGAGAAGCTCGCGGACCGCACCGCAAAAGCCGCTAGATTGGCCGCTAACCGGCGAAACGTCACCAGGGCTACCCGTGCAGCCAACCTGGCCTCAATCGTCCAGAGAGGCAACGCACAAGCCCTCGCGTTGGCCGAGGCGTTCACTACCCGCCAACTTGAAAACCTCACCGGCCGGGCGTCCCCGGCTAAAGGACTGTTACCTGTTGACGACAGCGGGCGGCTTATGCAGGCGGCGAAAACCATCCTGTCCGACCCCGACCCTTTAGCACGGGCGGAACGGTTGGCGGTTGCCGAAATTTTGCACACCGCCCAAAGCGGGGCACAGCAGACGATGGCCGGGAAGAAACGGGTACGCGGCGGCTATCTCGGTTGGGTACGGCAGTTGGACGCCGACGCCTGCCCGATCTGTCGCCGCTGGTGGCGCAACGGCCGCGTCTACCCACCAGCGCACCCGATGCCCCGGCATTTCAACTGCCGGTGCGTGCAACGAATCGTCACCATCCCTCAATCACCGAAACCAGTGAAGACACGGAAGAAGAAATCATGACCGAACCGATTGAACAAGACACCGAAACCACCGACGAGACCGAGACGTTCACCCGCGAGTATGTGGAAGAACTACGCCGGGAGTCGGCCGGGTACCGCGAACGCGCCAAGGGTGCCGACGATTTACGCCACCGGCTGCACGACGCCCTGGTGAAGATCGACGGCCGTCTAGCGGACTCCACTGACCTTGCCTACGCCGATGAACATTTGGACGACATACCGGCGGCGATCACCGAATTGATTGACCGTAAACCCCATTTGGCCCGCAAACCCAACGGTGATGTGGGGCAGGGTGTCCGTGCGGAAAGCTCTGTGCCAACAGACTTTTCAGGCCTGTTCCGTTGATACAATAAGAACAGCTAGATAACGTCCCGGTGGCGTTGGCTGCTCCGCCCCGGTGGCGTTGAGCGTCCCCCAAAAGCACGTCACTTAAAGGCATTTCAACAATGGCAGTTCTTAACTCTAATCTCGCCGCAGCGTGGACACCCGAAGCGTACGGCCAACTGATTGACACCGTAATCGCTGAGAAGTCAATTGCTTTCCAGTCCGGAACGCTGGTCTCCACGGCTAACGAAAGCATCCGGTTCCCTCTGTTGACCGCTGACCCGGCTGTCGGCTGGTATGCGGAAAACACCCAAATCACGCTGGCCGACCCGACTACCGCCGAGCTGGTGGTGACGCCGAAGGCCGTGAAGGGTTTGACTCAGATTTCCACCGAGGCCGCCGAAGACAGCAACCCGGCCGCAGCCGATCAGGTGGGCCGCACCCTGGCACGCTCGATTGCAAAGAAGATCGACGCCGCGTTCTTCGCCAACACCACCACCAACGGGCCGAGTGGTCTGTTGTCCCTGTCGGGAATCAACGTGGTGGACACCGGCACCGTGACCTTGACGTCGCTGGACCCGTTCCACGACGCGAAGGCCGCAGCCCTGGCCGATGGCGCGACCCTGACCCATTTCCTGCTAGCACCTGACGTTGCCCTCACGCTGAGTAAGGCCAAGCAGCAGAGCGGCTCGAACATGGGCCTGTTTGACGCTGTGAGCGACGGAACCGCCCTGGCCGGTGTGCAGGTGTTGGTATCGACCGACATCCCGTCTGGGAACGCGTGGGGCGTGGACGCCTCACAGGTGTTGATCGTGCAGCGCACCGGCACCACCGTGACGCGTTCGTTCGATTCGGCGTTCTCCTACGATGCCGTGCAGGTTCGTGCGACGGCCCGCATCTCGTTCGGCTTCCCCAACCCTGCCGGTGTGGTCCGCTTGTATGACGCTGCGTAATGGTCACCGCCGAAACGCTGACTGCGCTATCCGGTTCGGCGTTCGACGCTGACCAAGCCAGCGCGGCAATCGCGGTAGTCACGTCGCGGGCCAAAAGTTACACCCGTGGGGTCGGTTTCACCGATACCGGTATAGCCGACGATATTGAGTCGGTGATTCAGACGGCCGTTCTTCGGTTGCTGGCGAATCCGCTGAATGTTGAACGTGAATCTATGGGTCCGTTGGCCGTCGAGTACGGCAACAACTTCCAAGGCTGGACGATTGGTGAGAGACAGGTTTTGGACCGCTACCGGATGAACGCCCGCTGAGCACAATTGAGTTTCCCGGCTGTCAGGGCCGGGGAAGCACCCGGTTCGACCGGGGACACCCTGATAAATTGACCCCCACCTAGTTCGGGGATCACCCGCCTAACCCCCGTGGTAATTCACGGGGGTTAGGTGTTTTCTAGCTCCTGCTCCCACCCGGCCAAATCCAAGCAGTCAATGAATGCCCGCACGTCCCGATCGGTGGGTTGCCTGCCGTCCAAAATGGCGCGGGGTATCCACGACATAGAGGGATCTAGGTTATCGGCTAGGTATGCGAGTGCTGCGAGTTCCATGCCGCTAGTGTCGGCTCGTTTGGTGCCTCTGTCAACAACGTGATTGTGCGCTATTACCAAGGGGCACAGAGAGATTGACCCGCGTCACGGAATGAATGAGACGGGTAGTTCACCGTCTGCGTCCAGCTCGGCCACGATGGGCGCTTTAGAGAACGGAACACTCAGGAACGGCTTGTCATCGCGCAGGAATGTCACATATCCGCTGTCGATTCGGTAGGTGTCGGCCTCGACAACGGTTTTGGCTTTCTTGTCAATTGCTCCGTAGGTATAGCGCGGCATTGTGACTAGTGGCCTCTCGTTTTAGGTCGGTCTATGCGAACCCGTCAGAGGCTACTTGCGCGCTCGCCGGGGAGGTCTGGCGGTGGTCGATTCAGCGGACATAGCGTTGCAATAGCGTTGCGGCCTCTATCGAAAGAAAAAGGTCAGAGGGGCTAAATACCACCTCTGACCTGTGGGGTGAGTGACGGGACTCGAACCCGCGACATTCAGGATCACAACCTGACGCTCTACCAACTGAACTACACCCACCATGGCCACCCCCGTCCCTGCAGCGGGGCACGGGCAGCGACGTCGATATTAACCGCTCGGACGCTCCTCGGCCGAATCGTTTGTTTCCGATCCATCCGTGTTGCCCTGGATATCAGCGACCACGGCCGCGATTTCGCTGGTAGACGGGCCGGGCAGCGGCACGAAGGCGGTCCGCCGGTAGTACTGCAGTTCCCGGATCGACTCGTGGATGTCGGCCAGCGCACGGTGCGCCAAACCCTTGGGCGGCTGCCCGAAGTAGATGCGCGGATACCAGCGCCGGCAGAGCTCCTTGATCGAGCTGACGTCGATCATCCGGTAGTGCAGAAACGAGTCCAGGGCGGGCATGTCGCGGGCGAGGAACGACCGGTCGGTGGCGATCGAGTTGCCGGCCAACGGTGCGGTCTTGGGCTGTTTGACGTGCTCATGGATGTAGTCGAGCACCATCGCCTCGGCGGTGGCGATGTCGACGGTGGAGGCTTTGACCTCGTTGGTGAGCCCGGATCGCGCATGCATATCGGCGACGATCTCGATCATCGAGGACAACGCCGCGTCCTCGGCGTGGATCACCACGTCGATCCCGTCACCGAGAATGTTGAGTTCAGAATCGGTGACCAGGGCGGCAATCTCGATCAACTTGTCCGAGCCCAGATCGAGCCCGGTCATCTCGCAGTCGATCCAGACCAATTCGTCGCGCACAGCGCTCACATTAAGCCCAGCTGGCGACGTAGTTCGCCCTGACCCTGGCCGGACCCGGCCCAGTAGGCTGATCCCTGCCGAATTGGACGAGCAAACTCTGGGGAAAACCATGAGCACCGAATCTCCTGCGGATGGAGCCGACGGACCCGCCAAGCGAATCTCAGCGGGCTACGCCGTCGAGGGTCAGGCACTGGAACTGGGCACCGTCGTCATCGACGGGCAGGCGGATCCGACTGCTCAGATTCGCATCCCGCTGGCCACCATCAACCGGCACGGCTTGGTGGCCGGGGCAACCGGCACCGGCAAGACCAAGACCCTGCAGCTGATCGCCGAACAGCTCAGCGCCGCCGGGGTGCCGGTGTTCATGGCGGATGTGAAAGGCGACCTGTCCGGGCTGTCCCGGCCCGGAGCGGGCAACGACAAGACCGCCGCGCGCGCCAAGGACACCGGTGACAATTGGGAGCCGACGGGGTTCCCGGTGGAGTTTCTCTCGCTCGGCACCGGGGGAATCGGGGTACCGGTACGCGCGACCGTCGCCAGCTTCGGTCCCGTTCTCTTGTCAAAAGTGCTGGGGCTCAACGCTACTCAGGAGTCGACGCTCGGACTGATCTTCCACTGGGCCAAAGAGAACAACCGTCCGCTGATCACGTTGAACAGTCTGCGCAACGTCATCAGCCATTTGACCAGTGAGGAGGGCAAGGCCGACCTGAAATCGCTGGGCGGGGTGTCGTCGACGACGGCGGGCGTGATCCTGCGGGCGCTGGTTAACCTGGCCGGCGAGGGTGGCGACACGTTCTTCGGCGAACCGAAGCTGGACCCCAAAGATCTGTTGCGGGTCAACGACGGTCACGGTGTGATCAGCCTGCTTGAGTTCAGCGGCCAGTCGTTGCGCCCGGTCATCTTCTCCACTTTCCTGATGTGGCTGCTGGCCGATCTTTTCACGCAGCTCGACGAAGTCGGAGACGTCGACAAGCCCAAGCTGGTCTTCTTCTTCGACGAAGCCCACCTGTTGTTCGCCGACGCGTCGAAAGCGTTTCTCGAACAGGTCGAGCAGACCGTCAAGCTGATCCGGTCCAAGGGCGTGGGCGTGTTCTTCTGCACACAGTTGCCGACGGACCTGCCCAACGATGTGCTCTCGCAACTGGGCGCGCGCATCCAGCACGCGCTGCGGGCATTCACCCCCGATGATCAGAAGGCGCTCAGCAAGACCGTGCGCACCTACCCGAAAACCGATGTCTACGACTTGGAATCGGCGCTGACGTCGTTGGGTATCGGCGAGGCCGTGGTCACCGTGCTGTCCGAAAAAGGCGCCCCCACACCCGTGGCCTGGACCCGCATGCGGGTGCCGAGGTCGCTGATGGGAGCGATCGGCACCGAAGCGGTCACTGAAGCGGCAGAGAAGAGCTCGTTACAGGCCAAGTACGGCCAGACCGAGCCGGAGTCGGAGCCTGCGGCCGGCCCGCCGGCCACACCAACTCCCGCACCGGACTATCCGCCGTTGTCCCCCAACGATTCCGAGATTCCGCCCATGCCCGCACCGGCCGAGCCGAAGGGTCCGGCGATGTGGGAGGAAGTGCTGAAGAACCCGACGGTGAAAAGCGGCATCAACACCGCGATCCGCGAAGCGGTCAAGGGGATTTTCGGGACCGGACGGCGACGTAAGTGACGTGGTTAGCCGCCGCCGAGCTTCTTGTAGAACGCCCCGACGATCGGCGCGACAATGGCGCGGGGGGCATAGCCGCTGGCCACCGACATCGCCTTCGAGGTCAACCCCGGGACCACTCGCATCTTGTTGCGCTCCAACGCATCCAGGGATAGCTGCGCGGTGTGTTCGGTCGAGATCCACAGGAAGTCCGGCACCAGCTTCTCGACCAGCGAGGCCTCCTCTTCAGCGGGCAGGTCGGTGCGTACCGGGCCCGGGGCCAGCAGCGTGACGTGCACACCGGAGTTGCGCAGTTCACCGCGCAGCGATTCGCTGAAGGTGTTGGCGAACGCCTTGGTTGCGGCGTAGGTGGCGTTGTAGGGGATCGGCGAATTCCCCGCCGCCGAACCGGAAATCAAGATTCCGCCCGCCTTGCGCTCGATCATGCCCGGCAGCACCGCCAGCGTAAGATCATGCACCGCAACGGCATTCAACTGCACCTGGGCCTTTTCGCCAGCCGGATCCAACGACGCGACCGGACCGAACGTTGCGGTGCCCGCGTTGGCGCACAGGATTGAGATCGGCCGCGCGGCCAGCTCGTCGCACAGCTTTGCGCGCTCGGTCGGGTCGGCGAGGTCGGCCGGGCGCACGTCGACGGCAACGCGGTACTTGTCCACCAGTCGGGCGGCGAGGGCGGTCAGCAACTCCTCCCGTCGTGCGGTGATGATCAGACTGTGCCCGCGCGCGGCCAGTTCGGTGGCCAGCGCCTCGCCGATGTTCTGCGACGCTCCGGTGACTACGGCGCGCGCGTCTGGACTTGGGGCAGGTATCGGCATGAAGCAATCGTAGTCAGGAGCTGTCCGGCGTAGCCGGGCGCAGCGGGTTGGCTCTAGAGTGCGCTGCATGGATGACCCGGAGGACACGCGCGCCGGGGATCGGAAGAAAGCCCCGCGATCGGGGGTGGCGGCGTGGGCGTTGTGGGACTGCGGTCAGACCGGCTTGAGCGCCATCACGCCGACGTTCGTGTTCTCCGTCTACCTGACCAACAGCGTCGGAGTGGGCACGCCACTGGGCGCCACGCCGGTGAGCTGGCTGGGGCGTGCCGGAGCCGCGGCCGGGGTGACGATTGCGGTACTGGCGCCGCTGATCGGGGGGTGGGTGGAGTCGCCGCACCGACGGCGGGTGGCCCTGGCTCTGCTGACCGGCCTGGCGGTGGTGCTGACCTGTTCGATGGCGCTGATCCGCGATCAGCCGGGCTTCTTTTTCGCCGGCCTGGCATTGCTGGCGGCGACCGCGGCATGTGGTGACCTGGCCAGCATCCCGTACAACGCGATGCTGCGGCAGCTGTCGACGCCGTTGACGGCCGGCCGGATATCGGGTTTCGGCTATGCGGCGGGATACGTCGGCACCGTGGTGCTCCTGGGTTTGGTCTACGTGGGCTTCGTGTCCGGCGACGGTGACCATCGTGGTTTGCTGCACCTGCCCACCGCCGACGGCGTGTACGTCCGCGTGGCAATGCTGATGGCCGCGGCCTGGTTTGCGATCTTTGCGCTGCCGCTGCTGCTCGTCGCACACCGCCTCCCGGACGCAGGGGCGAACACGAACCCGTCGACCACCCTGCTGGGTACCTACCGCAAGCTGTGGGCCGACATCACCTCCGAGTGGCGCCGCGACCGCAATGTCGTGTACTTCCTGGTGGCCAGCGCGCTCTTCCGAGATGGCCTGGCTGCGATATTCACGTTCGGTCCCGTGCTGGGCGTCGGGGTGTACGGCGTCCCGCGCGAAGACGTGCTGATCTTCGGTATGGCCGCGTGCGTGGTGGCTGCAGTCGGCGCCGTGGTCGGCGGATTCGTCGATCATCGGGTCGGATCGAAGCCGGTCATCATCGCTTCTCTGACCGCGATCCTCGCCGCCGGCCTGGCCATGATGGTCCTGTCCGGCCCGCTGACATTCTGGGTGTGTGGTTTGTCACTGTGTCTGTTCATCGGGCCGTCGCAGTCCTCAGCGCGCGCACTGCTGCTGCGCCTGGCGAAACAGGGCAAAGAGGGTGTGGCCTTCGGTCTCTACACGATGAGCGGTCGAGCGATGTCGTTCGTGGCGCCGTGGCTGTTCTCGGTTTTCGTCGACGTGTTCGACGCCCCACGCGCCGGATTGGGCGGCATCTTCGTGGTGCTGCTGACCGGACTGCTGGCGATGCTGTTCGTGCGGGTGCCGCGAACGAACTGACGGCGATCGCGAGCGCTGCGCAGCAGCGCCACCCGTGGAATCAGAGCGGGGCGTCGCAGATGGTCAAGCCCTGGCCGGTGCGCTGCCGCACCTGAACCCCGGCCACCGTCAACGAGCAGGTGACGTTGTGACCGATGTTGACGACGGTGACGCTGGCCGGACGGGTGGACGACGTCGAGAGGCTGACCTGTTTGGTCCACGGCAAGGTGACGTTGAACTCGGTCTGGATCAGATCACCGGTGTCCATGTAGACGACGCTGATCGCCCGGCCTTCGCCGGTGACGCTGTAAACCACCGACTGCATGGTGCCCGGCACGGTGGCGGTGGGCGGCGGCGGGGTGCTGGGCTCAGTGGTGGTGGTGCGCGGCCTGCGGGTGGTGGGCGGCGGCGTTGACCTGGTCGTCGGGGGTGCGACGGTAGTGGTGGGACCGGTCATCGGCGGCAGCGGCTCGATGGCCGTCTGCTGGGTGTCCGAGCCGTTCGTCACGACCAGCGCAATGGCCAACCCGACGACGAGCAGCACTGCGGTGCCGGCCACGATCCACAGCCAGCGCGGGGTGCCCGGCGGTGGGGGTCCCTCCGGCTCCGCATCGGCCCGCGGCTCGTCTTGTTGCCAATACTGTGGTGGCAACTGTTGGGTCGGGTTCGGTGGGTACGCGCCCGGCGCCCAGGGCGAATTGCCGCCGCCGTAGGCGTAGGGCATGTCGTCGGCGTAGGCCGGGTAGTCGACGACCTCCTGCGACCACGTCGAAGCAGACCCCCGGGACGGGGGACCGGGATTCTGGGGGTCGCGTGGCGAGTTCATGTCCACTTCGCAGGGTACCCGGGCACGCCGTGAAGGCGCGGAACCGTGGTCGTGCCTGCGTGGACGTCGGGGCGCTACAAGTCTGCAGCACTCAGCGCGGCCATCGTCATCGCCCTCATCACGGCTCGGGACCGCACCGCGCGCGACGGTTTGGTGTCGGCCGATTTCATGCTGTGCGGCGTGGAGTTCAGCAGGCCGAAAGTGGCGTGCGCCATCAGCCTGGCGTCGGCCTCGGCGAGATCGGGGTTCAGCTCGCGCAGTACGCCCACCCAGATCTCGACGTACTGCCGTTGCGCTTTGCGCACCTGCCGTTGGGCCGGGGCCGGCAGATGGGCGAGATCGCGATCTTGGATGCGGATGAGGTCCGGCTCGCCGAGAGCGAAGTCGAGGTGGAAATCGATCAGGCCGTCCAGGGTTGCCGCCGCGTCGGCGTCGCGGTCGGTCACCGCGCGGGCACCGTCCAGCAGCCGGGCGCTGATCCCGACCAACAACTCGACCAGCAGCGACTCCTTGTTGGGGAAGTGCCGATAGATGGCCGGGCCGCTGACCCCGGCCGCGGCGCCGATGTCCTCGAGACGCACCGCGAGGAAGCCGCGTTCGGCGATCAGCCGTTCGGCGGCCGCAAGTAGTTGCAGCCGCCGGTCGGACTTCAACTGGCTGCGACGATTTGGCGCTTCAGGCCGACCGGCCTCGCCGTCCGGGGCGGACGCTGCCATGACGGCCTCCTGGACATGTCGGTTAATCGTCACTAACGTAACACTGACTTACCGCGGGAGGAACGGTGGCAACTCCACTTTCCTACGAACGCGGCCCGAACTCGCCTGCGCTGCTCGAGGTGACCATCGGCGCCAACTTCGCTGCAACCGCAACCACTTTCGCGTCCCGCGACGCGTTGGTCGATGTCGCGGCGGGACGGCGCTGGACGTATGCCGAACTGCTGCATGACGTTCGCGCTTTAGCGACCGGATTGCTTCAGGCCGGCATCGGAGTCGGTGACCGGATCGGCATCTGGGCTCCCAATCGTTGGGAATGGGTGCTGACGCAGTATGCGACGGCCGAGATCGGCGCCATCCTGGTGACCGTCAATCCGGCGTACCGGTCGCGCGAATTAGGTTATGCGCTGGAGCAATCCGGGGTGAAGATGCTGATTGCCGCACCCGGGTTCAAGGACGCCGACTACGCACAGATGCTGGCTGAGGTGGCGCCGGACTGCGCCGAGCTGCGCGACGTCACGATCATGGACAGCGACCGCTGGGACGAGCTTGCCGGTGTGGATATCGATCCGGCTGCGTTGCGGGCGAGGTCCGCGCGGCTGACGCCGACCGATCCGATCAATATCCAGTACACCTCGGGCACAACGGGATATCCCAAGGGTGTGACCCTCAGTCACCGCAACATCCTGAATAACGGCTACCTGGTGGGTGAGCTGCTCGACTACACCGAACGTGACCGGATCTGTATTCCGGTGCCGTTCTATCACTGCTTCGGCATGGTGATGGGCAATCTGGCGGCCACCAGCCACGGTGCCTGCATGGTGATCCCCGCGCCCGGTTTCGATCCCGCTGCCACCCTGCGCGCGGTGCACGACGAATGCTGCACCAGTCTCTACGGGGTGCCGACGATGTTCATCGCCGAACTGGGCCTGCCGGACTTCGCCGAGTATCGGTTGGACAGTCTGCGCACCGGAATCATGGCGGGCTCGCCGTGCCCGGTCGAGGTCATGCGCAGGGTGATCGAACGCATGCACATGCCGGAGGTCGCCATCTGTTACGGGATGACCGAGACCGCCCCGGTGTCGACCCAGACGCGTTCTGGCGACTCGTTGGAACGGCGCGTCGCCACCGTCGGTCAGGTGGGGCCACACCTGGAGATCAAGGTGGTGGACCCGGTCACGGGTGCGACGCTGCCGCGCGACGTCGCCGGCGAATTCTGCACCCGCGGTTATTCGGTGATGTCGGGGTACTGGAACGAACCGGAGAAGACCGCGGAGGTCATCGACGGGGACGGCTGGATGCACACCGGCGACCTGGCGTCGATGGACGCCTTCGGATATGTCCGTATCACCGGCCGGATCAAAGACATTGTGGTGCGCGGCGGCGAGAACATTTCCCCGCGCGAGATCGAGGAGTTCCTATACACCCACCCCGACATCGTCGACGGCCACGTCATCGGAGTGCCCGACGAACGCTACGGCGAGGAACTCATGGCGGTTGTCAAGCTCCGCGACGGAGCCTCGACGCTGACGGTGGAGTCGTTGCGGGAGTTCTGCGCCGGCCGTATCGCCCGGTTCAAGATCCCGCGGTATCTCTGGATCGTCGAGGACTTCCCGATGACGGTCACCGGCAAAGTCCGTAGAGCGGAGATGCGGGCGCGTGCCGTGGAGTATCTCGCCGACGGTGAATAGGCCGCACCCGCCCTGGACGGCGCGAGGGCGGAAATGGTATTCTCACTGTCCAGTTAATGATTATTAACTGAAATCGGAGGCTCTGCGGGGATGGACAAGGTGGTGGCTACCGTCGCGGAGGCGGTGGCGGACATAACCGACGGAGCATCGCTGGCCGTCGGGGGCTTCGGGCTGTGTGGTATCCCGGAGGCGCTGATCGCCGCGCTGGCCGATCGCGGAGTGACCGATCTGGAAACCGTCTCGAACAACTGCGGTGTGGACGGCGTCGGGTTGGGGGTTCTGCTGGCGCACAAGCGGATTCGCCGGACCGTATCGTCGTACGTGGGCGAGAACAAGGAATTCGCCCGCCAGTTCCTCTCCGGAGAACTCGAGGTCGAGCTGACCCCGCAGGGCACGCTGGCCGAGCGGTTGCGCGCCGGCGGCATGGGCATCCCGGCGTTCTACACCCCGGCCGGGGTCGGCACGCAGATCGCCGACGGCGGCCTGCCCTGGCGCTACGACCCCTCGGGCGAGGTGGCGATCACCTCGCCGCCCAAGGAGACCCGCGAATTCGATGGCGTCACCTATGTGCTGGAGCGCGGAATCCGCACCGACTTCGCGTTGGTGCACGCCTGGAAGGGCGATCGGCACGGCAATCTCGTTTACCGTTACGCCGCAGGCAATTTCAACCCGGAATGCGCGCCGGCCGGTCGGATCACCATCGCCCAGGTCGAACATCTCGTCGAACCGGGAGAGATCGACCCCGCCACGGTGCATACCCCAGGCGTGTTCGTGCAGCGCGTCGTGCACGTGCCTGATCCCCAGAAACGGATCGAGAAGGAGACGGTGCGATGAGCGCCCCACACCTCGACGCCGTTTGTCACGCTGGCGTGACGTTCGGCGTCGACCGCCACGCTGGCGTGACGCTCGGCGTCGACCGCGACGCTGGCTCGCCACCTCTCGGCGTCGACTGTCACGCTGGCGTGACGCTCGGCGTCGACTGCCACGCTGGCGTGACGCTCGGCGGGGATGCGGGTGTGCCGATGAAAAGGAGCGCCGCCCAATGACGTGGAGCAGAGACGGCATGGCGGCCCGGGTCGCCACCGAATTCGAGGACGGACAGTACGTCAACCTCGGCATCGGCATACCGACCTTGATTCCCAACCACATCCCCGACGGTGTGCACGTGGTCCTGCACTCCGAGAACGGCATCCTCGGCGTGGGGCCCTACCCCCATCGTGAGGACGTCGACGCCGATCTGATCAACGCGGGCAAAGAGACGGTGACCACCCAGCCAGGGGCGTCGTTCTTCGGTTCGTCGACGTCGTTCGGCATCATCCGCGGCGGACACCTCGACGTGGCTGTCCTTGGGGCCATGCAGGTTTCGGTCACCGGTGATCTCGCGAACTGGGTGATCCCCGGCAAGATGGTCAAAGGCATGGGCGGGGCGATGGATCTGGTGCACGGCGCCCGCAAGGTGATCGTGGTGATGGACCACGCCGCCAAGGACGGCAGCCCGAAGATTCTCGAGCGCTGCACCCTGCCGCTGACCGGGGTCGGGTGCGTCAATCGGATCGTGACCGAACTCGCGGTCATCGACGTCCGCGACGACGGCCTGCACCTGATCGAGACCGCCCCCGACGTGTCGGTCGAAGAGGTAGTAGCGAAAACTCAACCGCCCCTGGTGCTCTCGGATCTGGTGTCCAGGTGACCACGGTCGCGCCGACGTTCGCCGACGAGCATCGCCGCCTGGTCGCCGAACTCAACGACAAGTTGGCCGCCGCCGCGCTCGGCGGCAACGAACGCGCCCGCGAACGCCACGTCAGCCGCGGCAAGCTGCTGCCCCGCGACCGCGTCGACCGTCTGCTCGACCCGGGCAGCCCGTTTCTGGAGTTGGCCGCGTTGGCTGCCAACGGCATGTACGACGACGAATCCCCGGGCGCGGGCATTATCACCGGAATCGGCCGAGTCTCCGGGCGCGAATGCGTGATCGTTGCCAACGACGCCACCGTCAAGGGCGGCACCTACTACCCGATGACGGTGAAGAAGCATCTGCGCGCGCAGGAGGTCGCGTTGCAGAATCTGCTGCCATGCATCTACCTGGTGGACTCCGGCGGCGCGTTCCTGCCCCGCCAGGACGAAGTGTTCCCGGATCGCGAACACTTCGGCCGGATCTTCTACAACCAGGCGACCATGAGCGCCAAGGGAATTCCGCAGATCGCCGCGGTGCTCGGCTCGTGCACGGCCGGCGGCGCGTACGTGCCGGCGATGAGCGACGAAGCCGTGATCGTCCGCGAACAGGGCACGATCTTCCTGGGCGGCCCGCCCCTGGTCAAGGCCGCCACCGGTGAGATCGTCACCGCCGAAGAACTCGGCGGCGGCGACCTGCACTCGCGGGTCTCCGGCGTCACCGACCACCTGGCCGAGGACGACGAGGACGCGTTGCGGATTGTCCGCAAGATCGCCACCACGTTCGGACCGCGCGAACCTGCGCAGTGGGACATCCGGCCGATGCGCGAACCGATATACGCCCAGGACGGCCTTTACGACGTGGTGCCTCCCGATCCGCGGGTGCCCTACGACGTGCACGAGGTCATCGTTCGGCTGGTCGACGGCGGCGAATTCAGTGAGTTCAAGGCGAATTACGGCAAGTCGCTGGTGACGGCGTTCGCGCATATCCACGGTCATCCGGTGGGGATCATCGCCAACAACGGTGTGCTGTTCAGCGAATCCGCCGTCAAGGGTGCACATTTCATCGAACTGTGCGACAAACGCCGAATCCCGTTGCTGTTCCTGCAGAACATCGCCGGATTCATGGTCGGTCGCGACTACGAGGCCGGTGGCATCGCCAAACACGGCGCGAAGATGGTCACCGCGGTGGCCTGCGCCCGGGTGCCGAAGCTGACCGTGGTAATCGGCGGATCCTATGGGGCGGGCAACTATTCGATGTGCGGGCGCGCGTACTCACCGCGCTTCCTGTGGATGTGGCCGAACGCACGGATCTCGGTGATGGGCGGCGAGCAGGCCGCATCAGTGCTGGCCACCGTGCGTGGTGAGCAGCTCTCGGCGGCCGGCAAACCCTGGTCGTCGGAGCAGGAAGAGGCATTCAAGGCGCCCATCCGCGAACAGTACGAAGACCAGGGCAACCCGTACTACTCGACCGCGCGCCTGTGGGACGACGGCATCATCGATCCTGCTGATACCAGAACAGTTGTGGGGCTGGCACTTTCGGTGTGCGCCCGGGCGCCGCTGGAATCGGTCTCCTACGGCGTATTTCGGATGTGACTCATGTTTGACATCGTTCTAGTGGCGAACCGCGGCGAGATCGCGGTGCGCGTGATCCGCACCCTGCGTCGACTGGGTATCCGGTCGGTTGCGGTGTACAGCGATGCCGACGCGGGTGCCCGCCACGTGATCGAGGCCGACACCGCAGTTCGGCTGGGACCGGCGCCGGCGCGGGAGAGCTACCTCGACATCGGCAAAGTGATCGACGCGGCGCAGCGTACCGGGGCGCAGGCGATCCATCCGGGCTACGGGTTCCTCTCCGAGAACGCCGATTTCGCCGCGGCCTGCGACCGCGCCGGCGTGGCATTCCTGGGACCGCCCGCACGCGCGATCGAGGTGATGGGGGACAAGATCGCCGCCAAGAACGCGGTCGCCGCGTTCGACGTGCCGGTGGTGCCGGGCGTCGCGCGGCCGGGGCTATCCGACGATGACCTCATCGCCGCTGCCGACGACGTCGGTTACCCGGTCCTCGTGAAGCCGTCGGCCGGCGGTGGGGGCAAGGGCATGCACATGGTCGACGACCCCGCGCGGCTGCGTAATGCCCTGGTCACCGCCCGCCGCGAAGCTGCGTCCGCGTTCGGCGACGACACACTGTTCCTGGAGCGTTTTGTGTTGCGTCCCAGGCACATCGAGGTCCAGATACTTGCCGACACCCATGGCAACGTGGTCCATCTGGGCGAACGGGAGTGCAGCCTGCAACGCCGCCATCAAAAGGTCATCGAGGAGGCGCCGTCGCCGCTGCTCGACGCCCCGACCCGGGCGCGCATCGGGGCTGCGGCCTGTGACACCGCCCGCAGTGTCGACTATGTCGGCGCCGGCACGGTCGAGTTCATCGTCTCCGGTGACCGGCCCGACGAATTTTTCTTCATGGAGATGAACACCCGTCTGCAGGTGGAACACCCGGTTACCGAGGCGGTCACCGGGCTCGACCTCGTCGAGTGGCAGCTGCGTGTGGCAGCGGGGGAGAAGCTGGGGTTCGCCCAGGACGACATCACGCTCACCGGTCACGCGATCGAGGCCCGGGTGTACGCCGAGGATCCCGCCCGGGGATTCCTGCCCACCGGCGGCCGGGTGCTGGGAGTGGTCGAACCGTCCGGAACCGGTGTGCGGGTGGACTCCTCGTTGCTGGCCGGCACGGTGGTCGGCAGCGATTACGACCCGATGCTGAGCAAGGTGATCGCCCACGGGGCCGACCGCGCGCAGGCGCTGGCCCGGCTCGATGAGGCGTTGTCGCGTACCGCTGTCCTGGGTGTGCAGAGCAACGTGGAGTTCCTGAGGTTCCTGCTCGCTGACGATCGCGTGCAGGCCGGCAACCTCGACACCGCGCTGCTGGACGAACGATTGACCAGTTTCGCGCCGCAACCGGCGCCTGACGATGTGTTCGCCGCCGCAGGGCTCTATAGCCAGGCGGTGCTTGCGCGGCGCGCCGGGAAAGATCTGTGGGCCGCACCCAGCGGATGGCGGATCGGCGGTGCTAGCGCCCCGGTGCGCACTGCGATGCGGACCGCGTTGCGTACCGAGACTGTGTCGGTCCGGGGCCTGCCGGGCGCCGCGTCCGTACAAGTGGGCGACAGCGAAATAATCTCTGCCACCGTGCAACTCGGTCCGAGTGAGTTGAGCGTCACGCTGGACGGGGTGCGTCGCAGCTACCGGTGGGCCGAGGCCGAGCGGCACTTGTGGATAGCCGACGAACGAGGCACCTGGCACATCCGTGAGGCCGAGGTGAACAAGATTCAACGCGCAGCGGGGGAGCGTCCGGCCGAAGTGGTCAGCCCCATGCCCGGCAGCGTGATCGCCGTCCAGGTGGAGTCCGGCACCGAGGTGTCCGAGGGCGACGTGGTGGTGATCGTCGAAGCGATGAAGATGGAACATTCACTGACCGCACCGATCTCGGGACGCGTGGAGGTCATGGTGGGCGTCGGTGAACAGGTGAAGGTGGAGCAGGTGCTGGCCCGGTTGGTGCCGGCCGCCGTGGCAGACGCAGCAGCGACGACAAGCAAGGACTGACAATCATGACGACAACGATTTCGGCGGGCACGCTACCGAAAGAATATGAAGACCTGCGCGATACCGTGGCCGACTTCGCGCGCTCGGTCGTGGCTCCGGTGTCCGCCAAACACGATGAGGAGCACAGTTTCCCGTATGAAGTCGTCGCAAAGATGGGCGACATGGGGCTGTTCGGTCTGCCGTTCCCGGAGGAATACGGCGGTATGGGCGGGGACTATTTCGCGCTGGCGTTGGCACTCGAGGAACTCGGCAAGGTCGACCAATCGGTCGCGATCACGCTGGAAGCAGGGGTGGGACTGGGGGCCATGCCCATCTACCGGTTCGGTACCGAGGAGCAGAAGCAGCAGTGGCTGCCCGACCTGGTGGCCGGCCGCAAGCTCGCCGGTTTCGGGCTCACCGAGCCGGGCGCGGGATCGGATGCCGGCGGCACCCGCACCACCGCCCGACTCGAAGGGGGTGAGTGGATTGTCAACGGCAGCAAGCAATTCATCACCAACTCCGGCACCGACATCACCTCGCTGGTCACCGTCACCGCCGTCACCGGCAACATCGCCGACGGCAAGAAAGAGATCTCGGCGATCATCGTGCCGAACGGCACCCCGGGTTTCATCGTCGAGCCGGTCTACAACAAGGTCGGCTGGAACGCCTCGGATACCCACCCGCTGACCTTCGACGATGCGCGGGTGCCCGAGGAGAACCTACTCGGTGTCCGCGGCAAGGGTTACGCGAACTTTCTGTCCATCCTCGACGAGGGCCGCATCGCGATCGCCGCGCTCGCGACGGGGGTGGCGCAGGGCTGCGTCGACGAAAGCGTCAAGTACGCCAACGAGCGTCAGTCCTTCGGCCAGCCGATCGGCTCCTACCAGGCCATCAGCTTCAAGATCGCGCGCATGGAAGCCCGGGCACACGTCGCCCGCACCGCCTATTACGACGCCGCGGCAAAGATGTTGGCCGGCAAGTCCTTCAAAAAAGAAGCGGCTATCGCAAAGATGGTCTCCTCGGAGGCGGCGATGGACAACGCCCGCGACGCTACGCAGATCCACGGCGGGTACGGCTTCATGAACGAGTACCCGGTGGCCCGCCACTACCGGGACAGCAAGATCCTGGAAATCGGGGAGGGCACAACGGAGGTGCAGCTGATGTTGATCGCGCGATCGCTGGGTCTGTCATGACCGGCGCCGGTCCTGCCGAACGTGCCTCCGGCGACGCGACGCCGGTGAGTCGTGACGCGAACGGCACAGTCGGCCACACCAAGTCGATTATCCAGCGGGGCTTGTGGTTCGAGGAGTTCGAGGTCGGCACGACCTACCTGCACCGGCCGGGTCGCACCGTCACCGAGGCGGACAACGTGCTGTTCACGACGTTGACGATGAACACGCAGTCGCTGCACCTGGATGCGGCGTGGGCCGCCGAGCAACCCGGGTTTCGTGGTGAGCGGCTGGTCAATTCGATGTTCACGCTGTCCACGCTGGTCGGTCTGTCGGTGGCCCAACTGACCCTGGGCACCATCGTCGCCAACCTGGGTTTCTCCGAGGTGTCGTTCCCCAAGCCGGTCTTCCACGGCGACACCCTCTACGCCGAGACCATCTGCACCGGCAAGCGGGAGTCGAAAAGCCGCGCGGGCGAAGGCATCGTGACGCTGGAGCACACCGGACGCAACCAGCATGGCGACATCGTGGCCAGGGCGGTCCGGACCACCCTGGTGCAGAAGCGGCCCAGTGCGGAGTCCCGATGAGCTTGCGCGACGCCGGCCCTGGTTGGCTGTTCTGCCCGGCTGATCGTCCGGAACGCTTCGCGAAAGCCGCCGCTGCCGCCGACGTGGTGATTCTCGACCTCGAAGACGGGGTTGCGGCGACCGACCGGCCCGCCGCTCGAATCGCGCTGCGGGACAACCCACTTGATCCCGAGCGAACCGTCGTACGGATCAACGCCGCCAGCACCGACGACCATGCCAGGGATCTACAGGCCTTGGCCGACACCGCCTACGCCACGGTGATGCTGTCGAAGACGGAATCGGCGGCGCAGGTGGACGCACTCGCGCCGCGTGACGTCGTCGCACTTGTCGAGACTCCGCGCGGCGCATTGTTCGTCAGCGAGATCGCCGCTGCCGAGCGTGCAGTGGCGTTGATGTGGGGTGCGGAGGATCTGGTGGCGGCCATGGGTGGCAGTTCCAGCAGACGTGCGGACGGCACCTATCGGGATTTCGCCCGCCATGTGCGGTCCGCAGCGCTGTTGGCGGCCAACACCTTCGGCCTGCTGGCGCTGGATGCGGTGCATCTGGACATCCGTGATATCGAAGGGTTGGAAGCAGAGGCGCTCGACGCCGTGGCGATCGGCTTCGATGCGACGGTCTGCATCCACCCGAGCCAGGTTGCCGTGGTACGCAAGGCTTATCGGCCCGGCGATGAGCAACTGGACTGGGCGCGTCGGGTGCTGGCCGCTGCCAAAACCGAGCGCGGGGTGTTCGCCTTCGACGGGCAGATGGTCGACTCCCCGGTGTTGCGGCACGCCGAAAGCATGTTGCGGCGAGCAGGGGAGTCCGCGACCGGACCGTGAGCACCGAATGGCTGTGGGTGATCGTCGCCCTCCTCGAATTCGGCGTCCTGATCGCGGTGGCGGTCCTGCTGATCGTGTCGCGGCGCCAATTGACCGGCGTGCGACGCGCCCTCACGCGGTTGCGGCAAGACAAGCCGCGGCGAAGACGGCCACCCGGCGTCGGACCCCTTGCGGTCCGAACCGTCTGGCGCACCGCGGATTCGCTGATCAACAAAGGGATCGGCGCCACCGTGCGCAATTCAGTCGAGGACCTCGCCGGCTGGGCCCGGGTGGAACGTCCTGATCTGGCCAGGATGACAGCCGACGGCAACGTCGTGATCGCGTTCTCCGACATCGAAGGATCCACCGAGCTCAACGAAGAACTCGGCGACCGCGGTTGGGTGAAACTGCTTGAGCGGCATAACACATTGATCTACAAACACGTCAACGGCACCGGCGGTCACGTGGTCAAGACGCAGGGCGACGGGTTCATGATCGCCTTCTCGGATCCTGCCCAGGCCGTGCGTTGCTGTACCGAGGTGCAGCGCGCGCTGCAGTCCGACCCCGAGCGCTGGGACCACATCCGAGTCCGGATGGGATTGCACATGGGCAGTTCGGTACGGCGCGGTGACGACCTGTTCGGCCGCAACGTGGCGATGGCCGCACGGGTCGCCGGACAGGCGAGCGGCGGTGAGACCCTGGTTAGTGACGCAATCCGGCAGGCAATCTCGGGAGCAATCGACATTGTGCTGGGCGCACCGCGTGAGGTCGAACTGAAAGGACTGCGGGGTAGTCACCAGCTGTATCCGGTCGTGGTGCCGAATTCAACTGCGCCGGATGGTCAGTGACGCTGCCGGACCCGGCAGGCCCGGCGCTACGGGCACACGCCCCCGTCCGGGCCGTTGACGCATTTCTGGACGGTCAGTGAATACGTCGCGGTCGTCCTGGCCGGGTCGCCGCAGCCGAACGCCGCTTTCGTGGACGTGATCGATCCGGTCAGGGTGCCCGGCGCAAACGAATAGACCAGGTCTGCTGCGACCACGGTGCCGTCCGCGCATGTCCAGCCGTGCGCGTCGGTGCGGTTGATCGTCCACGGGCCCCCCGGGGCTTTATTGACGGTGGCCTCCCACGTTTTGGGCGTGGTCACCGATCCGTTGCAGTTGCCGGCCGAGTCGCAGGTGGTGTTGAACATCAGGATCGTGCTCAGCAGATGCGAACGCGCGCCATCAACGACAGCGAAGTAATGACCATTGAGGCTGTCGTCGGCGGCAGCGACACCGGACATCGCGACCGAGCCGCAGCCGAACGCGGTGAGGATCGTTGGTAGCCAAAGGGTGCGCATCGGGCTGTTCCCTCTTCGTTCCGGAAGTCTGGCAACAGCCTTCATCGCAGCAGATCGTCGGAGCTACATCAATAGTTCATGCCGGAGAACATCATCCGGTTCGGATCGTACTTCTGTCGGGCCGCGCTGAGCCGAGCCAAGTTCGCGCCGAAGTACCGCGACGGCGGCTGGCCCGGCTCGATGTAATTGACGTAGCCGCCGGCTGAATACGGTTGCACCGCTTGGTGTGCGGCGTTGATCCAGCCGGCGCCGGCCGACGGCGCGCCCGCCGTCTCGACGTACCACTGCACGATCGCGGAGTGTCGCCGGTACGGAAAGGCGGTCGCATCTGCGGCCACACTGGCCAGTGCACCGTCGAGGGTATGCATGATCACGAATCCCCTTCCCGCCCCACGGGGGAAAGAGTCGAGCGCCGAGGCGATTCCCTTGGCGGCGCCCGCGTTGATGATCGGCAGCACATCGGAGCCGCCGACATAACCCAGCGGGGACGGGGTCAGATTCTCCACGGCCAGATACTTCACCAGGTCCAGGTAGTTGAACGTGAAATTCTCGGTTCTGGTGGGCTGCACCCCAACATTGGCGACGATCGCATTGGCAACGCTGCCGCCCGATCCGACCGGGGAAGTCGCCATGATGCGGCATTGCGTGCCCATCGGCTCGATGGTCGCGTCGGCCAGCGCCCAGAATTTCCGGTCGACCGTCCGTAGCCAGCTCTGCCAACCCAACAGGACCTGCGCGAACGACTGCGCCGGAAAGTTGATGTTGACGACGTCGACGTCCTCGGTGGGGAAGGTGGCGTAGGTCAGTGAGGTCGCCACGCCGAAGTTGCCGCCGCCACCGCCGCGCAACGCCCAGAAGAGGTCCGGGTTGCTGGTGGCCGAAGCGGTGACCGCCTGCCCACCCGGCAACACCACATTGGCCGAGGTCAACTGGTCACAGAGCAGACCGGCATGCCGGGAGTGGGCCCCGATTCCGCCGCCGAGGGTGTGCCCGGCAGCTCCCACGGTGGGGCACGTGCCCGTCGGGAGTCCCCGCCCGGCCGCGGCCAGCGCCTGGTGCATCGCGAACAAGGGGGTGGCGGGCGTCACGGTGATCTGACCGCTGGCGGCGTCGAAGTTGATGTCGCCGGGCAGGCCCCGCAGATCAAGCACCAGCGTTCCGTCCGCTGTGGAGGCGCCTGTGTAGGAATGACCGCCGCTGCGGGCGGCGACCTTCAGATTACGAGCAGCCGCGAACGCCATCGCCTTCTGCACGTCCGCCACCGACGTCACGGTGACGACGGCGGCGGGTGCCGAACCGTTGTAGTTGGTGTTGAAAACCTGCTTGGCTGAGGCGAACTGCCCATTGTCCGGGCCGATCACCTGCCCGCCGATGGCACCGGACAGGCTGCCCCAATCAGCGACGCCCGGAGCGGCGCCGACCCGGCCCGACCCGAAAACCGTTCCCGCCGCAACAGCTCCAACTGCCGCGCGCAGAAACGTCTGCCGCGATATCTGCGCCGCTGGCTTCTCCGGAACCGTCATGCCCGCATTCTGGGCTACCTCGTGTCGATAATGTTCCGACGGCGTGCTGTGTTGCGGGATTGATCAGCGATCGTGACTGTTCGAACCCCGCGACGATCTATGAAGTTTGGGTCCCCCGACCCCGAATCGGACATTATTCGCACGTATGCCAGCGCGAAGCGGAATCGCCAAATTCATAGGAACGAGATCGCGCTAGTTGCCCCGCCAGCGCAACACGTCCAACGCGACCGCCACGTTGACGCTGCATTCGGCCAGGGGGCGGGGCAGCAGCTCGTCGGCGCGCGCCAGTCGTCGGAGCAGCGTGTTGCGATGGGTGTAGAGACGTGCCGCCGCGCGCGAAGCGTTGCACTGCTCGCCCACGAAAACCCTGACGCTGCGCTGTAATTCACTGCTCGCGGATTCCAGATCGCCCAGGGTGCGACGCACGAATTCGGTGGCGCGGTCGGTGTCCGCAGTGAGCATCGCGACCAATTCGACATCGGCGAACAGCGCCACCCGGTGCGGAGATCGCAACCGGGCCATCATCTGTTGGGTGGTGATGGCGTCGAAATGACTGCGCCGAAAGCCATCGATACCGTCGCTGCACGGCCCGATGGCGACGCGGATGTCGGGCATGGTGTCGATCGAATCGCGAAGCGCGACAGTGTCTATCGATCGACTTGCCGTCCAGACCCAGCGGGTGGCCGTGCTGGCCAGCACGGTCAGTGGCCGCGTGCCCGCGGCATGTCCGAGCGCCTCGGCCGCCGCGTCGAGCCGGGCCATGTCACCGGACGGATCGTCGCTCCAGATGACCGCTGCGATGTGTGGTCCGGTCAGTGGGTGGCCGAGCCGATCCTCGGCCCGCTGGCGCGCGATGGGGGCGCCGTCCAGGATCAGTGCGACGGTCTCGCGGCGGTCGGCGTGCGTCCCGCGGGTCAGTTCGTCGCGTTCCAGTTCGATCTGGGCGGCGATCCCGGCCAAAGTGGCGTCGATGAATGCACTGATCGAGCGGGAGCACACATCAAGCAGCTCCCGTAGTTCGGCCGGGTCCGACGTCAGCTCGAACGCGATCTCCATGAACCGGCGCCACGCCACGCCTTCGCCGATCCGGTAACCGTCCAGAATGTAGGGCGTCAGGCCGCGGCGGGCCACCTCACGCGCGATGATCATCGGTTCGGGTCCGGTGTTCGGCGGCACCGGAGCCCCCGGGTCGCGCACGTTCGCCGTTCCCCAGAAGTACATATTGGCCCGGTTGCTTCGGCTGACCGCAGCGGCGAGCTCGGGATCCCCGGCGAGGGCGGGGCTCGTGGCAAGCACCTCCGCGTCCAGCTCCTCGAGCCATTCGGCGCGCGGGTTCACGGTGATCTGGGCGCACTGCCGTATCAACTCTCTGACCGGCTCCGACGGGCGCTTCCACGACATTTCAGCAGCATATTGCGATGGTGCAAATTGCACCATGACGAGCGGGTAAATGAGCGGATCTCATCTTGGTTCCGGCAGCTGCGATCGCGACGATGGAAACACCTCAGCGTTTTGTCCCCGTCAGGAGCCAATGTCATGCCTCACACGTCCACCCACGCAGGCCGCACCGTCGAGCACGTTGACGTACTCATCGTCGGCGCTGGTATCTCGGGCATCGGTGCCGCGTACTACCTGCAGCGCGAGCACCCGGGCCGCAGCTACGCCATCCTGGAGGCGCGCGGGGCGACCGGGGGGACCTGGGACCTGTTCCGTTATCCCGGCATTCGTTCAGATTCCGACCTGCACACGTTCGGTTACGAATTCAAGCCGTGGCGCGACGACCACGCCATCGCGACCGCTGACAAGATCCTGGCCTATCTGCGCGAGGCGGCTGCCGAGAATGGCATTGACCGCATGGTCCGCTTCCATCACAAAGTGCGGGGCGCGGCCTGGGCGAGTGCCGACGCACGCTGGGTCGTCGACATCGAACGGACTGATAGCGGACAGCGGGTCCAGATCAGCGCCAACTGGTTGTTCTGCGCCGGTGGCTACTACCGCTACGACGAAGGCTTCACCCCGCGCTTCGAGGGCCGCGAACGGTTCACCGGAGCGATCGTGCACCCGCAGCACTGGCCCGAAGATCTGGACTACACCGGCAAGAAAGTGGTCGTCATCGGCAGCGGCGCTACCGCGGTCACCCTGGTACCTGCTATGGCGGAGCGGGCCGGGCACGTCACCATGCTGCAACGCTCGCCGACCTACATCATGCCGGTGCCGTCGAAAGACGCCTTTGCCAACTCGGCAAAGAAGGTGCTCGGTGACCGCCTCGGCTATGCCCTGGCGCGGCGCAAGAACATCGGTCAACAGCGCGCGGTGTATCAGTTCTGCCAGAAGTATCCGGCGCTGGCCAGGCGGATCATCCGTTACGTCAATGCCCGGCGGCTGCCCGCCGGATATCCGGTCGACCAGCATTTCAGCCCGGCTTACAACCCGTGGGACCAGCGGCTGTGCGCGGTGCCCGACTCCGATCTGTTCCGCGCGATCAGCAGCGGAAGTGCGTCGGTGGTGACCGACCGCATCGCGACCTTCACCGAACGCGGCATCCTGCTGGAATCCGGTCGGGAAGTCGAGGCCGACGCCATCGTCACTGCGACAGGCCTGAACCTGCAGGCGTTCGGTGGCATGTCGCTGACCGTCGATGGTGCGGTGGTCAATCTGCCAGAGCACGTCGCATACAAGGGGATGATGCTGACCGACGTGCCGAACTTCGCGTATGCGATCGGTTACACCAGTTCCTCGTGGACGCTCAAGGTCGGCCTGCTGTGCGAACACTTCTGCCGGCTGCTGTCCTACATGGACGCCAACGACTACGACACCGCCCGCCCGGTGCTCGACGATCCGGACATGCAGACCCGGCCTCTGCTCGACTTTGCGGCGGGTTATGTCCAGCGGGCGGTGGACCAGCTGCCCCGTCAGGGCGCCGGCCGACCGTGGATGACGTCGACGAGCTATCACGCCGACGTCGAGATGCTACGCGACGATGAGGTCGCCGACCCGCATCTGCAACTGACGAACTCGGCTGACGTCACGAGTCGGGAACCGGTGCCGGCCTGAGCGGGGCATTGGTCGCTGGTGCCGCGGCGAAACAGTCTTAACGTCGAGGACTCACCCGCTTAATTGCGGCGAAATATCCATTGTTTTTGATGTCACTGCCATCGTCTCGGACGGCCCTGTGTAACTCGAGCCCGTCGTTACTGGCTACCGGAATATAAATGCCGTATCCGTTCACAACACGATAGGGTTTGTCGCCATGAAAAAATTCTCGGCTGCATTTCTCGCCGCGGCCGCCGCTGCCGCTGTGCAAATTGCTCTGGCACCCGCGGCGCAGGCGACGATTTGCCGGGAAGTCGGGTCGGGCCGGTATACCAACGCCGAGGAGTGCCCGGTGGGCAGCATTGCAGTGGCCGAGGCGTGGGATGAGGTGCGGCAGCGCGATGCGGGGATGCCGCCGTGCTACACGGCCGAAGGTGTCCCCTACTACACGCCCGGTGATTCGCCCTGCTGATCAAGGGCTGAAACAGGTGGCAGGGGCGACGTCAGCACTCTCTGTCCTGCTTCGTCCACGCGACATGCGCGTCGTAGGTGTCGTGTGCGGCCTGCAACGTTTCCGGTGTCGGGTAGGGGTACTCGGCGGCCACGGCGTTCAAAGCCTGCTGGGTGAAGATGTCCGGCATCGAACTCGAGCGATAGCCGAGTAGTCCGGTGGTGAGGGCTCGCTCGAGATCCTGAGCGAAATCGATTTCGATTCGCCGAAGTTGTTCAGCCAGTAAATCGGCGTCTGTTCCAGTGCAGTCGTACGGATGGCCACAAGGGGTGTGGAAAAACTTGATCACTTTCAAATTTTACCGGAATACGACGAGTCGTGCCGACGCGAAAATTAAATTCCGGATCTGTCAGGCGAAACTCAGCTTGCGCGGCTCGAACCGATAGCGAAACAGGTTGTCGACCGTAGGCAATTCCCAACTGCCGTAAAGCCGGGGCAACGCCGACAGGTCCCGCATCAGGTAGTTGGGCGTGATCGACGGTGTGTACTCGACCTCTTTGCGTTCGATGCTGACTTCACGCAACCCGTGCGACGCCATGTAATTGATGATCTTCATGGCGAATCTGGTGGATGCCTCGGAACGTTGCGTCCAAGCGGAATGCCACACTCCGACGGGCTGGAAATAATTCGGCACCCCACCCATCATGATGCCTTTGTAGAAGTTGATTCCTGCCGTATCGACTTCGACCCCGTCCACGCAGAGCCGGAATTTGAAGAAGTCCAGCTCGAATCCGGTCGCCAGGATGCACACGTCACATTCCAGTTCCTCGCCGCCGACCAGGACAATGGAACGGGAAGTGAAGCGCTCGATGGCGCCGGTCTTCATTCGCACGTCACCGCGGCGCACCGCGTCCTTGAAACCGATTGCCACTGGAATCCGCTGCTCCCACGGCGAGTAGGACGGGGAGAAGTGTTCCTTGAGGTCCGCGCTGCTCACCGCCCGTCGCCAGTGTTGGCGGAAAAACCACCGCGCAACCCGGGGAAATTTACGGAACCCGACGAAAATTGCGTCGTCGCGTGCCTGCAGGTAAGTGCGCAGCATCCTCATCGGCAGCTTATGGCCGCGGTTGTGCAAAGACTGGCACAGTCGCATGAACACGGTGGCGCGATTGTCGATCTCGTAGATATAGGAGGGGGAACGTTGCAGCATGGTCATCGATCCCGAAACTCGTCCCAGTTCGGGCGCCGCACACACCGCGGTGGAGCCGCTGCCGACCAGCACCACCTGTTGGCCGGGAAATGTGCGCGCCGCATCCAGGTCGAACGAATGAATGATTTCACCGGCGAAGGTCTCGGCGCCTGGAAACACCGGAATGTGCGGCAGGGAGAAATAGCCGTTGCCGTTGATCAGGAATTGCGAACGAAAACTGCCGCGCGTGGTGTGCACGTCCCAACACTGCGTGCCGGAGTCGTAGTTCGCGGCGATGACCCGGGTACCGAAACGAATGTGCTCCAGAATCGAGAACTCCTCGGCGACCGACCGCAGATACCGCTGGATATCCTCGCGGTCCACCAGACATCGTTCCGACGTGTACGGCTTGAAGCTGTAGGAATACTTGACGAAATCCGAGTCGCACCGCGCGCCGTGCCAGCGCTGCGTGTGCCAGATGCCCCCGACGTCGTCATCGGCCTCCAGCACGACGTAGTCGAAGCCGTTACGGGCCAGGTAGTACCCGGCGCTGATCCCGGTGATCCCGGCGCCGATCACGACGACCGTGGTCTCCTGCGTAGGCGTCGCGCTCATAGGGGCCTTCCCGGAGTCGACAATGTAGGCGCCGCGCCCATGTACAGTGACCCGCCGCGCAGTGATGACCCGGGCGGGGCGCTTTCCAAACATCGAAGCCGCAGCGTAGCCGCTGACTAGAGGGAAAGAACTGCCCGCACACTTCCGCGGGCTCGACTGATATATCCAGCACTGCCCACCGTTGGCTTCGCAAGTGCTCGATCACGATGCGCTTTGGCCGTCGCTGCCGTTGTCACTGGAATAGAAGGTGCCGAAGCCGCCCTGGCCACCCATCCCGCCGACCGCGCCGCCGTTGCCACCATTGTTGTCGAATACCGGGTTGCCGGCGCCACCTGCCGGTATCAGGCCCGGCGACCCATTGCCGGAGCGGTTGTAGGCGCCGCCGCCACCACGCCGCCGACACCGGCCGCGCCCGTTGCGCCGGCCCCCTCCGATCCGCCGGAGTGCCCGGGCCCGCGGTGCCCGCGCCGACTCCGGCACTATCACCGTTGCCGCAGAAATGTCAGCCACCGACCGAGGTGATCACCTATCGACGCGCCCCCGGCACGACTCGAACGTGCGACCTAGGGATTAGAAGGCCCTTGCTCTATCCACCTGAGCTACGGAGGCAATGCGCAGGTCAGTCTATCCAACCGCGAAATATCAAGCGGCACAGCCGACACAACACCCGCGAAAGATGTTTAAGTCAGCTACGAATGGGTTATTGTGTGAGCCTCGACACACGTACAACATCGGCCGGTAATCGGCCGTTAACCGCAATGAGGCGTGTGCCTGACGTCGAGGGGTGGACTTCGTTATGTGCTTGTCCAGTGTGGCTACGCGGTGCTCGCGGGTCGGTGCTGAGGCGCGACGGCAAGGCGCGCAGCTGGCTGCTGACGCCAAGACGACCTATCGGGCCAGTTCGCTCCTCCTGCGCGGATCACCGTTCGCCGTCGGGTGGGTGGCGGGCTGGGTGGCCACCGAGTTCCCGCCGCACGTCGTCACCGGGCACGCATTGACCCGGATCGCTCCGCCGTCGATCAACCGGGTGGGTGCCAACTGGGCGGCGCAGCGCGCCGGCGAGGCGCTGAACGCCGCGCTCGAGCACGCCTTCGGACCAGAATTCCGCGACCTCGTCTCGCACCCGACCACCAACCGCTCGGTGCTGCCCCGGCGCGGCTTGCTGCCCAAGCCCAAGCCCGGCCCACACCGGCGTTACGCGGCCAAGACCTCCAACATCTCCTACGGTCCGGGCGGCAACGAGCATCTGCTGGACATCTGGCGTCGGCCCGACCTGGCGCCCGGTCACCGCGCCCCGGTGCTGATTCAGGTTCCCGGCGGCGCATGGAGCCTCAACGGCAAGCGTCCGCAGGCCTACACGCTGATGAGCCGGATGGTCGAACTCGGTTGGATCTGCGTGTCGATCAACTACAGCAAGAGCCCGCGCGCCAAGTTCCCCGCCCACATCGTCGACGTCAAACGCGCCATCGCGTGGGTGCGAGAGAACATCGGCGACTACGGCGGCGACTCCGACTTCATTGCGATCACCGGCGGCTCAGCAGGCGGCCACCTGGCCTCGCTGGCCGCGCTGACCCCGAACGACCCCACGTTCCAGCCGGGCTTCGAACGCGCTGACACCACGGTTCAGGCGGTCGCCCCCTATTACGGCGTCTACGACTTCACCGACTTCGACAACATGCACGAAATGATGTTGCCGTTCCTCGAGCAGTTCGTGATGAAGGCCCGCTTCGACAAGCACCCGGAACGCTACGTCGCCGCCTCGCCCATTTCTTACGTGCACAGCGAGGCCCCGCCGTTCTTCGTGCTGCACGGGGATAAGGATGAGCTGGTGCCCAGCGGCCAGGCCCGGGCGTTCTGCGCCGCACTGCGTCAGGCCGGGGCGGAGACGGTGACGTATGCCGAATTGGCGAACGCGCACCACGCATTCGACATCACCCCGACGGTCCGCTCCCGGCTGGCCGCTGATGCCGTCGCCGACTTCCTGGGCGTCGTCTACGGGCGACGGGACAGCGCGTCGCTGGGTTCGCTGGCGCTGGTGGCCAATTCGGCCAGTTGACCGGCATCCGCGCGATACCTGAGCCGATCCTCACCTTTCACCACCGCCGCAACGCGACTAGCGTTGTGTTGGCATTTCGATGGCGGGGTTCAAGCAGGAGGTTCGATCAGCGGTGAGGTGTCGAGTTGCCCGGCTCGCCAAGGGACGTGACCGTGGCTGAGTCCGGCGGGCCCGTCGGGTTGTCGGACGAGTTGGGACCGGTCGACTATCTGATGCACCGGGGCGAGGCGAATCCGCGAACGCGCTCGGGAATCATGGCGCTGGAACTGCTGGATACGACTCCCGACTGGGATCGATTCCGGTCCCGTTTCGAGAATGCGTCCCGAAAAGTGTTGCGGCTGCGGCAGAAAGTCGTGGTGCCGACGCTCCCGACGGCTTCGCCGCGCTGGGTGGTCGATCCCGATTTCAACCTGGATTTCCATGTGCGTCGCATGCGGGTGGCCGAACCCGGCACGCTGCGCGAGGTTCTTGATCTCGCCGAAGTGATGTTGCAGTCGCCGTTGGACATCTCGCGACCGCTGTGGACGGCCACCCTGGTCGAGGGTCTGGCCGATGGCACGGCCGCCACTCTGCTGCACCTCAGTCACGCGGTCACCGACGGGGTGGGCAGCGTGGAGATGTTCGCCGAGATCTACGACTTGGAGCGCGACCCACCGCCCAGGCCGATGCCCCCGCAGCCGGTTCCGGAGGATCTCACCCCCAACGACCTGATGCGCCAAGGCATCAACCACCTGCCCCTCGCCATCGTTGGCGGTGCGCTGGGCGCGCTGACCGGTGCGGTGTCGGCGGCCGGACGCGCGGTGCTGGATCCGGTGTCGACGGTGTCGGGTGTCGTCGGCTACGCCGTGTCGGGAGCGCGGGTGCTGAACCGGGCCGCCGAGCCTTCGCCGCTGCTGCGGCGGCGCAGCCTGACCACCCGCACCGAGGTGATCGACATCCGACTCGCCGATCTGCACAAGGCCGCCAAAGCCGCCGGCGGGTCCATCAACGACGCGTACCTCGCCGGCCTGTGCGGTGCGCTGGGGCGTTACCACGAAGCTCTCGGAGTGCCGATCAAAACCCTGCCGATGGCGGTGCCGGTGAACCTGCGGTCCGACGGCGACGCGGCGGGTGGGAACAACTTCACCGGCGTCAACCTGGCGGCGCCGGTCGGCACGGTCGACCCGGTGGCGCGGATCAAGAAGATCCGCGCGCAGATGACCCAGCGCCGCGACGAACCCGCTATGAACATCGTCGGATCCATCGCGCCGGTCCTCAGTGTGCTGCCCACCGCGGTGCTCGAAGGGATCACCGGCTCGGTGATCGGGTCCGACGTGCAGGCCAGCAATGTCCCGGTGTACCCGGGGGACACATTCATCGCCGGGGCAAAAGTGTTGCGGCAGTACGGCATCGGGCCGCTGCCCGGTGTGGCGATGATGGTGGTGCTGATCTCGCGCGGCGGCTGGTGCACCATCACCGTGCGCTACGACCGAGCTTCGGTGCGAAAGGACGAGTTGTTCGCGCAGTGCCTGCTGGACGGATTCGACGAGATCTTGGCGCTCGCCGGTGATCCGCCGCCGCGTGCGGTGGCGGCGTCCTTCGAGTCTGAGCAGGCGGTGTCGTCGTGAGCGCAGCGGACGAAAACGACGCGGGGCGGTCCAAGGACCTGAGGCTGCCCGGTTCGGTCGCCGAGATCATGGCCAGTCCGCCGGGCCCGAAAGTCGGCGCGTTCTTCGACCTGGATGGAACGTTGGTGGCCGGGTTCACCGCCGTCATCCTCACCCAGGAACGGTTACGCCGCCGCGACATGGGGGTTGGTGAGCTGCTCAGCATGGTGCAGGGGGCGCTGAATCACTCGCTGGGCCGCATCGAGTTCGAGGAACTCATCAGCCGGGCGTCCATGGCGCTGGCCGGACGGGTCCTGACCGATCTGGATGAAATCGGGGAACGGCTGTTCAACCAGCGGATCGAATCGCGGATCTACCCCGAGATGCGGGAATTGGTGCGCGCCCACGTGGCCCGCGGGCACACCGTGGTGCTCAGTTCGTCGGCGCTGACCATTCAGGTCAACCCGGTCGCCCGGTTCCTGGGCATCTCCAACACCCTCACCAACAAGTTCGAGACCAACGAGGACGGGATCCTCACCGGTGGTGTGGTGAAGCCGATCCTGTGGGGGCCGGGCAAAGCCGCTGCGGTGCAACGGTTTGCCGCTGAGCACGACATCGACCTGAAGGACAGTTACTTCTACGCCGACGGTGACGAGGACGTCGCCCTGATGTATCTCGTCGGCAACCCGCGCCCGACGAATCCCGAAGGCAAGATGGCCGCCGTCGCCAACCGTCGCGGTTGGCCGATCCTCAAATTCGACAGCCGGGGCGGGGTAGGGCTGCGCCGGCAGATCCGTACCCTGGCCGGGTTCGGTTCGATGTTGCCCATCGCCGCCGGCGCGGTCGGGGTCGGGCTCTTGACCCGCAACCGGCGGCGGGGGGTGAATTTCTTCACGTCCAACTTCTCCCAGACGGTGCTGACTGCCGCTGGAGTGCACCTGAATGTCATCGGCAGGGAGAATCTCACCGCGCAGCGTCCAGCGGTGTTTATCTTCAACCACCGCAACCAAGTTGATCCGATCATCGGTGGCGCGCTGATCCGCGACAACTGGGTTGCCGTGGCCAAGAAAGAACTCGAAAAAGACCCGATCATGGGCACGCTGGGCAAGGTGCTGGAGGGGGTGTTCATCGACCGCGACGACTCGGCCGCAGCCGTGGAGACACTGCACACCGTTGAGGAACGCGCCAAGAACGGACTGTCCATTTTGATGGCGCCGGAAGGTACCCGGCTCGACACCACCGAAGTCGGCCCGTTCAAGAAAGGGCCGTTCCGGATCGCGATGACGGTCGGGATACCAATCGTCCCGATCGTGATCCGTAACGCGGAGATCGTCGCATCCCGCAATTCGTCCACCATCAACCCTGGCACGGTCGATGTCGCAGTCTTCCCGCCGATTTCGGTCGATGATTGGACGCTGGACAACCTGCCCGAACGGATTGCCGAAATTCGCCAGCTCTACCTCGACACGCTGTCGAATTGGCCGATCGACGAGCTGCCCGAGCCCGCGCTGTACAAACCGCGGAAACCCGCGAAGAAAGCGCCGCCGAAGAAGGCTGCTGCCAAGAAGGCCCCTGCTAAGAAGGTTGCCGCCAAGAAGGCCCCGGCCAAGACGACGAAAAAGGCTGCCGCGAAGAAGGCGCCCGCCAAAAAGGCGCCGACTAAACTGCCAGCCACCCCGAAGGCGACGCCGAACATCACCCCGCACGAATCAACCGTCGAACCCAAAGATGTTGAGGCGCACCAGCCCAACGCGGATCAGTGAGGACGGCCGTGACGAAGCCGGCCGCCGACACCAGCGCAGACCTGACTGCCGAAGACGCGCTGGTACTCGCGTCGATGGACACAGCGGTCGAGGTGAAGCTGGTCACCGATTGGTTGGGCGCGCAGCGGGACCGCTGCCCGCAGACATCCTTGGATGTGGTGCAGCTGCCGTCGGAGGACGCGCCGCCGGAGGCGTTGACCGCGCTGATCGAGCAGCTCGAGTCGGGGGGCGACCGGTCGATCGTGCCGGTACGGGTCTTCTGGCTGCCGCCCGCCGACCGCGGCAAGGTGGCCAAAGTGGCCGCGCTGCTCCCAGGCCGGGATCCCTATCACCCCAGTCAACGTCAGCAGCGACGCATACTGCGCACCGAGCCGTGGCGCGCACGAGTGGTGGCCGGCGAGTCGGCCAGGGTGTCCGAGCTGCGCCAGCAGTGGCACGAAACAACCGTCGCTGAGAACCCCCGAGAATTCGCGCAGTTCGTCACCCGGCGCGCATTGCTGGCGTTGGCCCGCGCGGAGTACCGGATCCTGGGACCGCAGTACAAGTCACCTCGACTGGTCAAGCCGGAAATGTTGGCCTCAGCGCGTTTTCGCGCCGGACTCGATGCGATCCCCGGCGCCACCGTCGAGGAAGCCGGCAAAATGCTCGACGAATTGGCGACGGGTTGGAGCCAGGCCTCGGTAGACGTGATCTCGGTCCTTGGCAAGTTGCTCAGCCGCGGCTTCGATCCGGAATTCGACTACGACGAGTATGAAGTCGCGGCCATGCGGACCGCGCTGGAAGCCCATCCCGCGGTGCTGCTGTTCTCGCATCGTTCCTACATCGACGGCGCGGTGGTACCGGTTGCGATGCAGGACAACCGATTACCCCCGGTCCATATGTTCGGTGGCATCAACCTGTCTTTCGGAGTGATGGGACCGTTGATGCGGCGGTCGGGGACCATCTTCATCCGGCGCAACATCGGCGACAACAAGCTCTACAAGTATGTGCTCAAGGAATACGTGGGTTACATCGTCGAAAAGCGGTTCAACCTCAGCTGGTCCATCGAGGGCACCCGGTCGCGTACCGGAAAGATGTTGCCGCCCAAGCTCGGGCTGATGAGTTATGTCGCCGATGCCTACCTCGACGGTCGCAGTGAAGACATTCTGCTGCAGGGTGTTTCGATCTGTTTCGACCAGTTGCACGAGATCGCCGAATACGCGGCCTACGCCCAAGGTGCGGAGAAGACACCCGAAGGTTTCAGCTGGCTCTACAACTTCATCAAAGCCCAGGGCGAACGCAACTACGGCAAGATCTACGTGCGTTTCCCCGAAGCGGTGTCGATGCGCCAGTATCTCGGCGAACCGCACGGTCCGCTGGCCCACGATGATGCCGCCAAAAGGCTTGCGCTGCAGAAGATGTCATTCGAGGTGGCATGGCGCATCCTGCAGTCCACACCGGTGACGGCGACCGGGCTGGTCTCGGCGTTGCTGCTGACGACTCGCGGTACAGCGCTGACCCTCGATCAGTTGCACCACACATTGCAGGATTCGTTGGACTACCTGGACCGCAAGCAGACGCCGGTGTCCACCAGTGCGCTGCGGTTGCGTTCCCGTGAGGGAGTGCGGGCAGCCGTGGACGCATTGTCCAACGGGCACCCGGTGACTCGCGTCGACAGCGGGCGGGAACCGGTGTGGTACATCGCACCTGAGGACGAGCACGCCGGGGCGTTCTATCGCAACTCGGTGATTCACGCATTCTTGGAGACATCGATCGTCGAACTGGCGCTGGCGCACGCCCGGCACGCTGAGGGCGACCGGGTCGAGGCGTTCTGGGCGCAGGCGATGCGGCTGCGGGATCTGCTGAAATTCGACTTCTACTTCGCCGACTCGGCGTCCTTCCGCGCCAACATCGCCGAAGAGATTGCCTGGCACCAAGATTGGGAAGCGCACGTGGCGGCCGGTGGCGAGCAGATCGAGAAGATTCTGTACGCCAAGCGCCCGTTGATGTCCGAAGCGATGTTGCGGGTGTTCTTCGAGGCCTACGAGATTGTCGCCGATGTGCTGCGCGATGCCCCGGCAGACATCGGCCGGGAGGAACTGACCGACCTGGCACTTGGCGTGGGCCGGCAGTACGTCGCACAGGGACGGGTTCGCAGCAGCGAGTCGGTGTCGACGCTGTTGTTCGACACCGCCCGACAGGTGGCCGCCGACCAGGATCTGATCGCGCGGGGTCCGGACCTTGCTGAGCGCCGCGAGACGTTCCGGCGCGAACTGCGAAATATTTTGCGGGACTTCACCTACGTGGGGCAGATCGCGCGCAACCGGTTCGCCGAGCGGGAGTTTCAGGCGCGCCAACAACGCATCGCAAAACACCGGGAGGTTGGTGTCACCGGCGCGGCCAAACTTGCTGGGGCGGATCCGTCGTCCCCGTCGGATTGAGGGCGTCGCTGTCCGCGGTGATGCCGACGCTCACGCTGACGCGTGCCGTTTCCAGACCGGGGGCGGCCACGATTTCCTCAACACAGGCCGCCGAGGCGCCCAGATAGGTGCTGTCCAGGTCGATTTCGGTAATCACACACCAGGCCTGGTCATCGGGCCACCACAGGTTGGGGGAGAGGTGCCGAAAACCCGGCGCTGCCACCGACTGCGCGGCGGCGGTGATCGGACCGCAGGCAAGGTGATAGCTGCGGGCGGGTAACTCGAAGGTCGGCCGACCGTGAAACGCCCGGTCAAGGTCACTGCGACCGTGCCATACCGCGAACCAGCACTTGTCGGCCGTCGTCGTGTGCCGCGCCAGGATCCGCGACAGCGGCCCGGCGATCTCAGGCCGCAGGGTCCCCGCCGCCGGTGCTTCCTCGAACACTCCGGGTCGCGACGCGCGATAGGCGGGGTCGTAACGCGACGCGTAACCGGTCAGCGCGGTGAACTGCATCCGGGGGTGGGCAACCTTGTTGTTGGCGTGCGCGACCTCCGCCCAGCGCACCTGTTCCGAGCCGTCAAATGCTGGGTGGAACACCCGGGCGAAGGCCGCGAAGGTAGCCGGCAACAGCGACCCCACATTGTGGGCGAAGCTTCGGACGCTCTCGGTTAGCCAGCGTGCTGGCCACATGTCATCAACGACGTTCATTGCCCCCACCGCCGCCACGTCGTCCACGGTAATCGCGCCGCATCGACCTATCCACAGTCGCGGGGTTTTCCACAGGGTGCCACCCTCGCAGCGATCACCGGCTCGGGGTGTCGGTGACTCGGCGCTCAATGGGTTCCAGACAAGCACGCGACCGGGGAAGGACCCCCGGCGAATCGGAAGGAATCAGCGCAATGTTCGAAACATCCCTCACCGTCGTCGGTCACATCGTCAACGACCTGCAGCGCCGCAAGGTCGGCGAGCAGGACCTGATCAAGTTCCGGGTAGCCAGCAACTCGCGGCGGCGCACCAGTGACGGTGGGTGGGAGTCGGGCAACTCCCTGTTCATCACCGTCAACTGCTGGGGCCGGCTGGTCGCGGGTGTGGGCGCCACCCTCGGTAAGGGCTCTCCGGTGATCGTCGTGGGCCACGTCTACACCAGCGAATATGACGATAAGGACGGCAACCGTCGCTCCTCGGTCGAGATGCGCGCGACGGCGGTGGGACCGGACCTGTCCCGGTTGCGGGTCGAGACCCCGGGCCGCACCGGGGAGGACGCCGCGACCACCGCGGCAACCGGCCTACCGGACGCCGCCGCAACCGACGGCGAACTCGCCGGGACGGATGAACCCGCTCTGGATCTGACCGTCGGTGCCGATGCGGCGGGACGCCGGGCGCTGCCACTGTCGGCCTAGCGGACCGCGGTGGTGCATAGGATGGTCCGCGGATATTTCACAGCGAGTTTCTTGAAGACCAGAAAGGCAACACCGCGGCATGGCTGAGTTCATCTACACGATGAAGAAGGTCCGCAAGGCGCACGGCGACAAGGTGATCCTCGACGACGTCACGTTGAGCTTCTATCCCGGCGCCAAGATCGGCGTCGTCGGCCCCAACGGGGCCGGAAAGTCGAGCGTCTTGCGGATCATGGCCGGGTTGGACAAGCCGAACAACGGTGACGCCTTCCTGGCCAACAACGCAACGGTGGGCATCCTGTTGCAGGAACCACCGCTCAACGAAGAGAAAACCGTTCGGGGCAATGTCGAAGAGGGCCTGGGTGAGATCAAGGTCAAGCTCGACCGCTTCAACGAAGTGGCCGAGCTGATGGCCACCGACTACACCGATGAGCTGATGGAGGAGATGGGCCGGCTGCAGGAGGACTTGGATCACGCCGACGCGTGGGACCTGGATTCTCAGTTGGAGCAGGCTATGGACGCGTTGCGCTGCCCGCCGCCGGACGAACCGGTCACCAACCTCTCCGGCGGTGAACGGCGCCGCGTCGCACTGTGCAAGCTGCTGCTATCCAAACCGGATCTGCTGCTGCTCGACGAACCGACCAACCACCTGGACGCCGAAAGCGTGCAGTGGCTCGAACAGCACCTAGCCAGCTATGCGGGGGCAATCCTGGCGGTCACCCACGACCGCTACTTCCTCGACAATGTCGCGGAATGGATTTTGGAGCTCGACCGCGGCCGCGCCTACCCCTACGAAGGCAACTATTCGACCTATTTGGAGAAGAAGGCCGAGCGGATCGCAGTGCAGGGGCGCAAAGACGCCAAGCTGCAAAAACGGCTGCAAGAGGAACTGGCCTGGGTCCGATCCGGCGCCAAAGCGCGTCAGGCCAAGAGCAAGGCCCGACTGCAGCGCTACGAGGAGATGGCTGCCGAGGCGGAGAAGACCCGCAAGCTCGACTTCGAGGAGATCCAGATCCCCGTCGGACCCCGCCTGGGCTCGGTGGTGGTCGAGGTCGACCACCTCGACAAGGGCTTCGAAGGCCGCACTTTGATCAAGGACCTGTCCTTCACGCTGCCCCGGAACGGCATCGTCGGTGTCATCGGACCCAATGGGGTCGGTAAGACGACGCTGTTCAAGACGATCGTCGGGCTCGAGGAGCCGGACAGCGGCACGGTGAAGGTCGGCGACACCGTCAAGCTGAGCTACGTCGACCAGAGCCGGGCCGGCATCGATCCCAAGAAGACGGTGTGGCAAACCGTCTCCGACGGCCTGGACTACATCGAAGTAGGCCAGACCGAGGTACCGTCGCGGGCCTACGTGTCGGCGTTCGGGTTCAAAGGTCCCGACCAGCAAAAACCCGCAGGCGTGCTGTCCGGCGGCGAACGCAACCGGCTGAACCTCGCGCTGACCCTCAAACAGGGCGGCAATCTGATCCTGCTCGACGAACCGACCAACGACCTGGACGTCGAAACGCTGAGCTCACTGGAAAATGCGCTGGTGAACTTCCCCGGCTGCGCAGTGGTGATTTCCCACGACCGCTGGTTCCTCGACCGCACCTGCACCCACATCCTGGCGTGGGAGGGCGACAACGACAACGAGGCCAAATGGTTCTGGTTCGAGGGCAACTTCGGCGCCTACGAGGAGAACAAGGTCGAACGCCTCGGTGCCGATGCGGCGCGTCCGCACAGAGTGACCCATCGCAGGCTTACACGGGACTAGTGTCAGCTCTGCCAACCCAGTTGGGTCCGTCACGAGTGGGGAGCAATCGGAATGACGATCGATCCCGGAGCCAAGGAGGACGTCGCGGCGTGGACCTCATTCACGCAGGACGCAGACATCCCTGACTGGATAGTCAAGGCCTACACCGACAGCTACCGGGGATCGCAGGAAGACGGATCTCAACCCGGGTCGGCGCCCGCGCTGGCGGTGACACCGGCACTGCTGGCTGCCCATTACCGGCTCGGTCGTCTCCGCCCGCCGGGGGAAAGCCGGGTCGCCGTCTACCCCGTGGATGACTCGGGCGGCTTCGGTCCGGCGCTGCAGGTGGTCACCGAGCACGGCAGCATGCTGATGGACTCGGTGACGGTGCTGCTGCACCGGCTAGGCGTGTTCTACACGGCGATCATGACCCCAGTGTTCGAGGTGCAGCGCAGCCCGACCGGAGAACTGCTCGGTATCCAGGCGAAGTCGCAGGACAAATCGCCCTACGTCGGCGAGGCCTGGATCCACGTGCAACTCTCGTCGTCCGTCGACCGCAAAGCTCTCGCCGAAGTGGAACGGCTGCTGCCGAAGGTGCTCGCCGATGTGCAGCGGGTCGCCACCGATGCGACGGCGATGATCGCGACGCTGAGCGAGCTGGCCACGACCGTCGACGAGGACCCCGAAGGGCACTATGCGGCGCCCGACCGCCACGAGGTCGCCGAATTGCTGCGCTGGCTGGACGACGGCAACTTCCTGCTGTTGGGCTACCAGCCGTGCCGGGTGCAGGACGGTCTGGTCATCGGCGACGGCTCCAGCGGGTTGGGCGTGTTGCGCGCCCGCAGCGGCACCCGGCCGCGCCTCACCGACGACGACAAGCTGCTCGTGCTGGCGCAGGCTTCGGTCGGCAGCTACCTGCGGTACGGCGCCTACCCGTACGCGATCGCCGTCCGCGAAAACGTCGACGACGGCGTGATCGAGCACCGCTTCGTCGGGTTGTTCACGGTGGCCGCCATGAACGCCGACGTCCTGGAGATCCCGATGATCTCGCATCGGGTCCGCGACGCGCTCACCCTGGCCGGCAGCGACCCGAGCCACCCGGGCCAGTTGCTGCTCGACGTCATCCAGACCGTTCCGCGGCCCGAGTTGTTCACCCTGAGCGCCCACCGGTTGCTCACCATGGCCAAAGCCGTCGTCGACATGGGGTCGCAACGGCGTGCCCTGCTGTTCCTGCGCGCGGACCGGCTACAGTTCTTCGTCTCGTGCCTGGTCTACGTGCCGCGCGACCGCTACACCACGCCGGTGCGGCTGCAGATTGAGGACATCCTGGTCCGCGAATTCGGCGGTACCCGACTGGAATTCACCGCCCGGGTCAGTGAATCGCCCTGGGCGCTCATGCATTTCATGGTGCGGCTGCCACAGGGTGACGCCGACGGCGGTCTCGCGCCGGTCGACGTCTCCGAAGCCAACCGCACCCGAATTCAGGCGCTGCTCAGCGAGGCCGCCCGAACCTGGTCGGACCGTCTGATCGCTGCGGCGGCCGCGCTGCCGGAGAGCGCCGTCGAATCCGCCGATGCCGAGCATTACGCCGCGGCCTTCTCTGAGGCCTACAAGCAGGCCGTCACCCCGGCCCAGGCCATCGACGACATCGCGGTCATCAACGAACTGGCCGATGACACAGTCAAGTTGGTCTTCGCCGACGGCGACGAACAGGGACTGGCCCAACTGACCTGGTTCCTGGGCGGGCGCAGCGCCTCGCTGAGTCAATTGCTGCCGATGTTGCAGAGCATGGGTGTGGTGGTGCTCGAAGAACGGCCGTTCACCGTGACCCGGCGCGACGGGCTGCCGGTGTGGATCTATCAGTTCAAGATCTCGCCGCACCCCACCATCCGGCCGGCTTCCAGTGCGGCCGAGCGCGAAGCGACCGCCCGACGGTTCGCCGACGCGGTCACCGCAATCTGGCACGGGCGCGTTGAGATCGACCGGTTCAACGAACTGGTCATGCGTGCCGGACTAACCTGGCAGCAGGTCGTACTGCTGCGCGCCTACGCCAAGTACCTGCGGCAGGCGAACTTTCCCTACAGCCAGTCCTACATCGAATCGGTCCTGAACGAACACGCTTCTACCGCAACGTCTCTGGTGGCGTTGTTCGAGGCGCTCTTCGACCCGTCGCCGGCATCGCCGTCGGGCCGGGACGCACAGACCGCGGCCGCCGCCGTCGCCGCGGACATCGACGCACTGGTGAGCCTGGACACCGACCGCATCCTGCGCGCGTTCGCCTCGCTGGTGCAGGCCACGCTGCGCACCAATTACTTTGTGACGCGCGAAGGTTCGGCGCGCAGCCGGAACGTGTTGGCGCTCAAGCTCGATGCTCAGCTGCTCGACGAACTCCCGCTGCCGCGACCGAAATACGAGATCTTCGTCTACTCGCCCCGTGTCGAAGGCGTGCATCTGCGGTTCGGCCCGGTCGCGCGCGGCGGGCTGCGCTGGTCGGACCGTCGCGACGACTTCCGCACCGAGATCCTCGGCCTGGTCAAGGCACAAGCAGTGAAAAACGCCGTCATCGTGCCGGTCGGGGCGAAAGGCGGGTTCGTGCTCAAGCGGGCACCGCTGCCCACCGGGGACGCTGCCGCCGACCGCGACGCCACCCGCGCCGAGGGTGTGGCCTGCTACCAGCTGTTCATCTCCGGGCTGCTCGACGTCACCGACAACGTGGACCAGCTGACCGGTGCGGTGAATCCGCCGGCCGAAGTGGTCCGCCGCGACGGCGACGACGCCTACCTCGTGGTGGCCGCCGACAAGGGCACCGCCACCTTCTCCGACATCGCCAACGACGTCGCCAAGTCCTACGGATTCTGGCTCGGTGACGCGTTCGCCTCGGGCGGATCGGTCGGCTACGACCACAAGGCGATGGGCATCACCGCCCGCGGCGCCTGGGAAGCCGTCAAGCGCCACTTCCGGGAAATCGGGGTAGACACCCAGACCCAGGACTTCACCGTCGTCGGGGTCGGCGACATGAGTGGCGATGTGTTCGGCAACGGCATGCTGCTGAGCAAGCACATCAGGCTGATCGCCGCCTTCGATCACCGGCACGTGTTCTTGGACCCCGACCCCGACGCCGCGACGTCGTGGGCCGAGCGCGCCAGGATGTTCGACCTGCCCCGGTCCAGCTGGGAGGACTACGACGTCTCGCTGATCAGCGAGGGCGGCGGCGTGTACAGCCGCGATCAGAAGGCGATCCCGGTCAGCGCCCAGGTGCGCGCGGCGCTCGGCATCGAGGGCGAGGTCTCCGAGATGTCGCCCCCCAATTTGATCCGGGCGATTCTGCAGGCGCCGGTCGACCTGCTGTTCAACGGCGGCATCGGCACCTACATCAAGGCCGAATCGGAATCCGACGCCGACGTCGGTGACCGCGCCAACGACCCGGTGCGCGTCAATGCCAACCAGGTGCGCGCCAAGGTGGTCGGCGAGGGTGGCAACCTCGGGGTGACGGCGTTGGGCCGCGTCGAGTTCGACCTCTCGGGTGGTCGCATCAACACCGATGCGATGGACAACTCCGCCGGCGTCGACTGCTCCGACCATGAGGTCAATATCAAGATCCTGATCGACTCGCTGGTCACCGCGGGCAAGGTCAAACCCGAGGAGCGCACCGCGCTGCTGGAATCGATGACCGACGAGGTCGCCCGCCTGGTTCTCACCGACAACGAGGACCAGAACGATCTGATGGGCACCAGCAGGGCCAACGCGGCCAGCCTGTTGCCGGTGCACGCCGACCAGATCAAGTACTTGGTAGCCGAACGCGGTGTGAACCGGGAACTGGAAGCGCTGCCGTCGGAGAAAGAGATCCTACGGCGCGCGGAGGCCCACATCGGTCTGACCTCGCCCGAACTCGCGACGTTGATGGCGCACGTCAAGCTCGCGCTCAAGGAGCAGGTGCTGAAAACCGAGCTGCCGGACCAGGATGTGTTCGCCTCGCGGCTGCCGCAGTACTTCCCGAAGCCGCTGCGGGACCGGTTCACTCCGGAAATCCGCACGCACCAACTGCGCCGCGAGATCGTGACCACGATGCTGATCAACGACCTGGTGGACACCGCGGGCATCACGTATGCGTTCCGGATCACCGAGGACGTGGGTGTCGGTCCGCTCGACGCGGTGCGCACCTACGCAGCCACCGACGCCATCTTCGGCGTGGGCCACGTGTGGCGGCGGATCCGCGCGGCCAACCTG
The DNA here is from genome assembly GCF_059812325.1 of Mycobacterium sp. NGS61. Lineage (NCBI taxonomy): Bacteria > Bacillati > Actinomycetota > Actinomycetes > Mycobacteriales > Mycobacteriaceae > Mycobacterium > Mycobacterium sp. NGS61. The sequence goes on along the minus strand of NZ_JCALCL010000009.1, from coordinate 151,586 downwards.
CCCGTCGCTCTGTCCGACCGCCTCACCCTGGACACCCGGCGGCTTATCGACCGGGCCGGACGTTGGTTGCTCAACTACCGGCCGCAGCCGCTGGCCGTCGGGGCCGAGATCAACCGTTTCGCCGCCAAGGTGAAGGCGCTGACACCGCGCATGTCGGAGTGGTTGCGCGGCGACGACAAGGCCATCGTCGAGAAGGAAGCGGCGGAATTCACCGCGCTCGGCGCACCACCGGACCTGGCCTACCGGGTCGCGGTCGGCCTGTACCGCTACAGCCTGCTCGACATCATCGACATCGCCGATATCACCGAGATCGAGACCGCCGACGTCGCCGACACCTATTTCGCATTGATGGACCACCTGGGCACCGACTCACTGCTGACCGCGGTTTCCGAGCTGGAGCGCAACGATCGCTGGCACTCCTTGGCGCGCTTGGCGATTCGCGACGACATCTACGCCTCGTTGCGGTCGCTGTGTTTCGACGTGCTGGCAGTGGGGGAGCCCGGGGAGAGCGGTGAAGAGAAGATCGCCGAGTGGGAGCACATCAGCGCCTCGCGGGTGGATCGGGCGCGGCGGACGCTCGACGAGATTCAGCAGAGCGGTGCCAAGGATCTTGCGACGCTGTCGGTGGCGGCCCGTCAGATCCGGCGCATGACACGGACCAGCGGACGGGGATCGTCAGGGTGAGCATCGGATACGTCGCGCCGGTACCGGTGCGGTGGTCGGACATCGACATGTACCAGCATGTCAACCACGCCACCATGGTCACGATTCTCGAAGAGTCGCGGGTGCCGTTCCTGCGTGAGCCGTTCGGCGCCGACATCACCACCATCGGTCTGCTGATCGCTGACGTGCGGGTTACCTACAAAGATCAATTGCGGCTGGTGGATTCGCCGCTGCAGGTCACCATCTGGACCAAGCGGCTGCGCGCGGTGGACTTCACCCTGGGCTACGAGGTTCGTTCGGTCAATGCCGACCCGGAATCCAAACCCGCCGTGATCGCCGAGTCGCAACTCGCCGCAGTGCACATCGAGGAGCAGCGCCTGGTGCGCCTGACACCTCACCATCGGGAGTATCTGCAGCGGTGGCTCAGGGACTAGAAGGCGTGCGCGAGCGGGGGCTGTGGCTTGACCCGGACGGGTTGGCCGCCCACCGCGCGGATCTGGCCACCTTCGTCGATCATGCACTGCGCCTGGACGACGCCGCGGTCATCCGCATCCGTGCCCGCTCGCCGGGACTGCTGACGGCTTGGGTGGCAACGGGTTTCGATGTGCTGGCCAGCCGGGTGGTAGCCGGCAGGGTACGTCCCGACGACATGTCTGTCGGCGCTGACGCGCTGGCGCGCGGTCTGGCCAATGTGGACGCCACGGGCTTCGTGGACCCCGGCTTCGCGATGGACTCCGCCTGGCGCGGGGGGTTACCGCCGGAGTCAGGCTTCACCCACCTCGAGGACATACCGGCGCGCGTCGTGGTGGACCTGGCGCGCGACGGTGCCCAACTGGCCCGGGAGCAGGGTAGTGCCCACGGCCCCCCGGTGTCGCTGCTCGACCAGGAAGTCATCGAAGTCAGCTCCGGCGATGTCGTCGTCGGACTGCCGATGCGCAGCGTATTCGCTTTGACTGCGATGGGTTTCGTGGCCCAGTCGGCCGAAACGATCGACGCCGGCGAGATGATCCGGGTCCGGGTGTCGCCGTCGTGGCTGCGGATCGACGCGCGGTTCGGTTCGGTCTACCGGCGGCGCGCCCATGCCGCGCTGATGCTGAACTGACCGGGCGCATCAATCAGGCCGATTTTATCGGCCTGCCTACTCACGTGCGGTAGACCATCCACAGCGGCAGCACGGAGTTGAGGTAGTCCATGAACTTCTTCAGCCCCACTCGATATTGACCGTAGCCGTAAGGGTCCTCGGCGTATTCCGGGAACGCGATGCCCAGCCCGAAGAGTCCGGGCGCGATGATCCCGTTCTGAGGGTTGTAGTCCAACGGGCCCCACTGCGGGGTCTCGGGTAGCGTCCTGCGCTGGAATCCCACGGTGTAGACGACGCGGTCACATTCGGCGAGTTTCCCGTCGAACTCGGCGCTGGAAACCCAGCACCGCTCCAACCGGTCGGGGTACCGGCCGTCGATGTTCTCGCGGGCCCACTCCGCTGCCCGGCCCTTGAGGCCGGTGTCGTCGAAGAGAATCCAATCATCAAGATAAACCGCGTATTTGAGTGGACCGCGGTAGAAGTTGATTACTTTTGCCACCGGCCGGCGCAGCAGATGCGGCAACACGATCATCGACGAGTGCGACGAACCGAACACGGCGACGGTCACGCCGTCCAACGTCACCTGCGCGAGTTTCTCCGGATCGAGCGCGACGTCCACCGGAATCTCCTCGAGCTGCGGATAATTCAGCGTCTTCGGGACGGCACCCACCGCGAGAATCACGTTGTCGGAGACGATTTCGGCGTCCTCGGTGTCGACTCGCCAGCGCCGGTTCGCCAACCACAGCGCCTTGGCCGTGGACTGAAAACTCGTCACCCGGTCGCGCAGCTGCCCGGTGATCCACAGCAACGGATCTGCCACCAGCGCAAGGGCGCAGGTCTCTGCCGGGTCGACCTCTCGCAGCGGACACGGCGGCGCTTCGGAAAACCGGAACGCCGACGAGCCGTTCAGATACTCCAGGAACGTCCCGGCGATGGTGTTGCTCGAGACGGAACGCCATTTGCCGCCCAGATCACCCGCCGCAAAGGCGGGATCGATCCAGGCGATCTGCTCCGGCCCGATGCCCTGATCGAGTAGTCGTCCCACCGCGGCGATTCCGGCGGGGCCGGCTCCGATCACTGTCCACGCGTAGGGCGCCATGCATCAGATATAGAGCAGCGGGCACCGAATCGCGAAACGGCTAACCAAGCACCCAGGCCGTGCTGTCCGGTGGCAACCGCCCTTCGGTCAGCGGGGCGCTGGTGAGAATGACGTCCCCCGGGGGCAGCGCGATCGGGAGTTCGCCGGCATTCAGCGCGCACACCAACCCGCCGGGACGCGCGAACACCACCGCGTCCTTGGGAGCAGGCCGCCACCAGACCTCTGCGCCGTCGAATTCACCATGCTCCCTACGCAATCGGAGCGCTTGCCGGAAGAACATCAACGTCGACCCGGCATCGGCGAGCTGCTTTTCCACGGTCAGCCCCGCCCAGTCCGCCGGCATCGGCAACCAGGTGTCGGGATTGGTGGAGAACCCGAACGGGGGGACCTCGCCCGACCAGGGCAGCGGCACCCGGCAGCGGTCACGGCCACGCTCGGTGTGCCCGGAACGTTCCCAGGTCGGGTCCTGCAGCACCTCGTCGGGCAGGTCCACGTCGGGCAGCCCGAGCTCTTCGCCGTTGTAGAGGAACACCGCGCCGGGCAGCGCGAGCATCACCATCGCCATGGCCTTGGCGCGGCGCAGTCCGACTTCGCCGTCGCCGTACCGGCTGACCTCGCGGCCGACGTCATGGTTGGACAGCGTCCAGGTCGGGGTGGCGTTTTCCAATGCGGCGGCGTCCAGCGAGTTCTGTATCGCATCGCGGATCTCGGTGCTGTCGAAGCCGGTACGGGTGAGCCGGAAGTTGAAGCCGAGGTGTAGTTCGTCGGGGCGCAGGTACTGCGCCCACTGGGCGTTGTCGTGCACCCACACCTCGCCGACGGTGACCGCCCCCGGATAGTCGTCGATGACCTTGCGGATGTCGCGGTGGATGGCGTGCACGTTGGGCCGGTTGAACCGCGGGTCGTCGTCGGTGTGACGCAGCACCTCGGTCACGTCGGGTGAGTCCGGCAGCCCCGCGGGCTTGGCCATCCCGTGCGCCACGTCGATGCGGAACCCGTCGACACCGCGCTCCAGCCAGAACCGCAACGTTTTCTCGAAGTCGTCGGAGATCTCCGGGTTATCCCAGTTCAGGTCCGGCTGTTCGGTGTCGAACAGGTGCAGATACCACTGGCCGGGAGTGCCGTCCGGCTCGATCACCCGCGTCCAGGCCGGTCCGCCGAACACCGATTCCCAGTTGTTGGGCGGCAGCAGCCCGTCAGGTCCGCGACCGTCGCGGAAAAAGTAGCGGTCACGTGCCTCGGTGCCGGGACCGGCAACCAGCGCGGCCTGGAACCACGGATGCTGGGAGCTGCTGTGGTTGGGCACCACGTCCATAGTGACTTTGATGCCACGGGCGTGCGCGGCGGCGATCAATCGCTCGAAGGCGGCCATCCCGCCGAACAGCGGGTCGATGTCGCGGGGATCGGCGACGTCGTAGCCGTGGTCGGCCATCGGCGAGACGGTGACCGGGTTGATCCAAATCGCTTGCACGCCAAGTTGTTCCAGATGTTCCAGCCGGTCGGTCAGACCGTCGAGGTCGCCGACGCCGTCGCCATCGCTGTCGGCGAACGAGCGGGGATACACCTGGTAGAAGACCGCGGAGCGCCACCAGTCCTGTTGAGCGGTCATCAGAACGCGGAGTTGACCAACGAGTGGGCGGCCATCTCCAGGTACTGCAGCAACTGGCGCCGGTGCTCGTCGTCCAGGGTCTGCGAATCGATGGACGCGACCGCGGTGTGCATGCACCGCAACCAGGCGTCGCGCTCTATCGGCGTGATGCGGAACGGCATGTGCCGCATCCGCAACCGGGGATGTCCGCGTCGGTCGGAGTAGGTGCGTGGGCCGCCCCAATACTGCTCGAGGAACATGCGCAGGCGCTCCTCGGCGCCGGTCAGGTCCTCCTCGGGATACAACGGCCGCAGGATCTCGTCGTCGGCGACCTGTTCGTAGAAGCGCGCCACGATCGCGTCGAACGTCTCCGCCCCGCCGACGGCGTCGTAAAAAGACTCGGTTGCTTGTTCCATCGCCCTCCATTGTGGGCCCACCGCCACAGGGCGGCGCAGCCACCGCCCCGGTGTTCACCGGATCGACACGACGTAGCCGGAACAAATGTCGTGCGATCGGCAGCAAATCATGGTGGACTGTCGGCGGAGGATTTATGGCGCAGCGCAACAAACGTCGTGGCCACCGAGGTGTCGGCAGCACGGCAAATGGAACCGGGCCAGCCACCGCGTCATGTCTGCACAGCGTCGATTCACCGTCTCATCCGCCCACGCGGGTGGAGAGCGCATCGGTCTGGAATCGCCGTCGGGTGCTGCTGCTGAACTCCACCTACGAGCCCCTCACCGCCCTGCCGTTGCGCCGCGCCATCGTGATGGTGATGTGCGGCAAGGCCGACGTGGTGCACGCCGACCCGGCCGGCCCGGTCATTCACTCCGCTACCAGGGCGATCGCGGTGCCATCGGTGATCCAGCTGCGCTCCTACGTCCGGGTGCCGTACCGCGCCCGGGTTCCGATGACGCGCGCGGCGCTGATGCATCGAGACCGGTTCTGCTGTGCATACTGCGGGGCGAAGGCGGACACCATCGACCACGTAGTGCCCCGCAGTCGCGGCGGTGACCACTCCTGGGAGAACTGCGTCGCTTGCTGCGCCACCTGCAATCACCGCAAGGGCGACAAGTTACTCACCGAACTCGGCTGGTCGTTGCGGCGGGCGCCGCTGCCGCCGACGGGACAGCACTGGCGGCTGTTGTCCACAGTCAAGGAGCTGGACCCGCACTGGGCGCGGTACCTGGGTGAGGGCGCGGCCTGATTTCCCGGCCGCCAGGTGTGCCGTATCCGACTCGGGTGGGATAGCGTTTGCCTCGTGAACGCTATGGAGTTGCACCTGATGTTTCTCGGGATCCCGCTGGTGCTGGCGGGCCTGCTGCTGTTGGTGTACATGACCCGCAAGGGACCGCACCCGGCAACCTATGACATGTCGGAGAAGTGGACCCACGCCCCGATCCTGTGGGCGGCCACCGACGAGGCTGTCGGCGGCGGCCACGGCGGACACGGGTCGGAGTTCTCGGTAGGAGGTGGCGCAAGTGGCACATGGTGAAGTTGCGACGATAGACCCGGCCGATCTGCCGAGAGGCTGGGTGGTCACCAGCAGCGGACGTCTGTCCGGAGTCACCCAGCCCGGTGAGCTCTCCGTGCACTACCCGTTCCCGATCAGCGATTTGGTCGCCGTGGACGATGCGCTGAAATACGCGTCGCGGGCGTCCAAGGCGCGGTTCGCCATCTATCTCGGTGACTTGGGCAGCGACACTGCCGCCCGCGCGCGCGAAATTCTGGCCAAGGTGCCGACGCCCAACAACGCGGTGCTGCTCGCCGTGTCCCCGGACCAGAGCGCCATCGAAGTGGTTTACGGGTCGGCGGTGCGTGGTCGGGGCGCGGAGTCCGCTGCGCCGCTCGGGGTCGCCGCTGCGTCGTCGGCCTTCGAACAGGGGCATCTGATCGACGGACTGGTCAGCGCAATCCGCGTGCTCAGCGCCGGGATTTCGCCGGCCTAGGGCCCGATGCCCTAGTCGCCGCCGCTGTCGAAGTTGCGCGCGCGCAGTGACCGCTGCACCGCGGCCTGCCCTTCCAGCACCAGCCTGCGCAGCGCCGGTGGCACCTGCGGGTCGGACAGGAACTCGTCGGCGGCGGCGATCGCCTCCTCGCTGATGTCCTGGTGGGGGTACAGGCCGATCACCACCGACTGCGCGACCTCGCTGGATCGCCGGGCCCAGACGCCGGCGATGACCGCGAAATAGCGCTCGGTGAACGGCTTGAGCAGCTCACTCTGTCCCGGCGCACTGATGCCCGCGATCATGGCGCGGCTGACGGCATTGGCCAGGGTGTCGTCCTCGACCACCGCGGTGAACGCCTGTTCCTTGACGGCAAGTTGCGGGCGCGCGGCCGATGCCTGCGCACCGTGCCGTTTGCCGGCCGCAGTCGGGTCGTTGCGCACCTCGGCGTCGATCCGCGGGGTCTCGGGCCCGTCGGCGTCGATCACGCCCGCGGTGGCCAGTGCGACCACCACCCGCCAGCGCAGGTCGGTGTCGACGTCCAGACCTGCCAGCCCCTGCTCGGCGGGATCGCCGTCGAGCAGGCCGGTCAGCACTTCCACATGCCGCGGCGACAACACCGAGGACAGCAGGGCGTTGACGAAGGCGAGCTGATGGTCGGAGCCGGGCTCGGCGCCGCGTGCCAACTCCAGCAACCGGTCGGCGAGCTGCGGCCAGCCGTGCTCGCGCGCCCAGCCCGGCTCGGCGTAGGACCCCACCGCGGTCTGGGCCTGCAACAGCAGCCGCTGCAACACGGTGACCTCGGTCTCGGCCTGGATGCCGCCGGACACCAGCGCCACGAAATCGCGCGCGCGTAGTTCGGCGTCGCGGGTCATCTCCCACGCTGCCGACCACGCCAGCGACCGGGGGAGCGGTTCGGCGATGTCGGCGATGCGGTCGAGTGCGGTCTGCAGCGACTCCGGGTCGAGCCGCAGCGAGCAGTAGGTGAGGTCGTCGTCGTTGACCAGGATCAACTTTCCTCGCGAAACACCAACCAGCGCAGGGACTTCCGTCGTCGAACCCTCGACGTCGATCTCCTCCCGATGCACGCGCACCAATTTCCCGGAACCGTCGTCGTCGTAGATCCCGATGGCCAGTCGGTGCACCCGGGTTTCGCCCGCGCCGGGTGCCGCGCCGCTCTGCGCGACTGCGAACCGGGTGAACGTGCCCTCGTCATCGACGTCGAAATCGGCCCGCAGGGTGTTCAATCCGGTGGTCTTCAACCACTGCTGTCCCCAGTCGGACAGGTCACGTCCCGATGCCTTCTCCAACGCGGCGACGAGATCGCTGAAGGTGGCATTGCCGAAGGCGTAGGTCTGGAAGTAGTCGCGCAGGCCGGCCAGGAAGCCCTCCAAGCCCACATAGGCGACCAGTTGCTTGAGCACCGAAGCGCCCTTGGCGTAGGTGATGCCGTCGAAGTTCACTTCGACCGCGTGCAGGTCCGGAATGTCGGCGGCGATCGGGTGCGTCGAGGGCAGCTGGTCCTGCCGGTACGCCCACGACTTCTCCACCGTTGCGAAGGTCGTCCACGCCTGGGTGTATTCGGTGGACTCCGCCTGGCACAACACCGAGGCGAAGGTGGCGAAGGATTCGTTGAGCCACAGATCATCCCACCAGGTCATGGTGACCAGATCGCCGAACCACATGTGCGCCATCTCGTGCAGCACCGTCTCCGCGCGTCGTTCATAGGATGCGCGGGTGACCTTGCTGCGGAAGACGTAATCCTCCAGGAATGTCACCGCGCCGGCGTTTTCCATTGCGCCGGCGTTGAATTCGGGCACGAACAACTGGTCGTACTTGCCGAACGCGTAGGGTAGGCCAAAGTTGTTGTGGTAGAACCCGAATCCTTGTTTGGTCTCGGTGAACAACCGCTCGGCGTCCATGTAGGGCGCCAGCGACGCCCGACAGTAGATGCCCAACGGGATGTCACCATGCTCGTCGGTGTAGTTGTCGTTCCACACGGCGTACGGCCCGGCGACCAGAGCAACCAGGTAGGTGCTCATCCGCGGCGTCGTAGCGAAGGTGTGCACGCCGTTCTCGACCGACACTGTTGCAGCGTTGGAGACCACCTTCCAGTGCTCGGGTGCGGTCACCTGGATGTCGAAGGTGGCTTTGAGGTCCGGTTGGTCGAAGCAGGCGAACATGCGTTTGGCGTCGGCGGTTTCGAACTGCGAGTAGAGATACGTCTCGTCGTCGACGGGGTCGACGAAGCGGTGCAGTCCCTCGCCGGTGTTGGAATAACGGCAGTCGGCGTCGACCACCACGACGTTGCGGTCGGCCAGGCCTTGCAGCGGGATCCCGGTCGATTCGTCGTAGCCGGAGACGTCGATGTCCCGGCCGTTGAGGGTGGCGCTGTGGAGCTTGTCGGCGGCGATGTCGATGACTGTGTCGGCGCCGGCGAGCGCGTCGAACGCCACGGTGGTGTGGGAGCGGAACGTGCGGGAGCCGGGAGCCCCCGCCCCGTCGGTGACGTCGAGGTTGATCCGGTAGCTGTGCACGGTGACCAGGGCGGCGCGTTCGACCGCCTGGTCGCGGGTGAGGTTGGGTAGGGCCACGCGTTCCAACATATCGGCTGACATCGCGGGGTTCGCGGCGGCGGGAACAGTCCGCCCGCGGTTGCGGTTGTGTCTGAGCGGACCCACTACCGAGGAGAGGACCGCAGCAATGCCTGAAAAGTCGAAAGCCGATTTCTGGTTCGATCCGCTGTGTCCGTGGTGCTGGATCACCTCACGCTGGATCCTCGAGGTGGAGAAGGTCCGCGATATCGAGGTGCAGTTCCACGTCATGAGCCTTGCGGTGCTCAACGAAGACCGGGAAGGTCTGCCCGACGACTACCGGAAGAAGATGTCAAAGGCCTGGGGGCCGGTGCGGGTGGCGATCGCCGCCGAGCAGGCGCACGGCGCGAAGGTGCTGGAACCGCTCTACACCGCGATGGGCACCCGAATTCACAACGAGGGCAACACAGATCTCGACGAAGTCGTCAAACTAGCCTTGGTCGATGCCGGCCTGCCCGCCGAGTTGGCGCAGGCGGCCTCCGACGACGCCTACGACGAAGCGTTGCGCAAGAGCCATCACGCCGGCATGGACCCGGTGGGACTCGACGTCGGTACTCCGACGATCCACGTCAACGGGAGCGCGTTCTTCGGGCCGGTGATGTCGAAGATCCCGCGCGGCGAGGAGGCCGGCAAGCTCTGGGACGCATCGGTGACGTTTGCGGCCTACCCCCACTTCTTCGAGCTCAAGCGAAGTCGTACCGAGGCTCCCGAATTCGACTGACCTCCCACCGAGTGCACACTCGGCGGGCGGCGGTGCCGGTTCGCTGCTGCCGGCGCCGGGACGTCGGGCACAATGTCCGGCATGCGCGTCTACTTGGGATCCGACCACGCCGGATTCGAGCTCAAGCAGCAAATCATCGAGCACCTGAAGAAGACCGGCCACGAGCCGATCGACTGCGGCGCGTTCAGCTATGACGCCGAGGACGACTACCCCGGATTCTGCATAGCTGCGGCGGCACGCACGGTTGCCGACCCGGAAAGCCTCGGCATCGTGCTGGGTGGGTCGGGCAACGGCGAACAGATCGCCGCCAACAAAGTGCCCGGCGCGCGCTGCGCCCTGGCGTGGAGTGTGGAGACCGCAACGCTGGCCCGCGAGCACAACAACGCGCAGTTGATCGGTATCGGTGGGCGCATGCACACCGTCGACGAGGCCCTGGCCATCGTCGACGCCTTCCTGTCCGCGCCGTGGTCGAAAGCTGAACGCCACCAACGCCGTATCGACATTCTCGCCGCCTACGAACGCACACACGAAGCGCCTCCGGTGCCCGGCGCCGGAGAGTGAGCAGTGCCCGAAGGGCATACCCTGCACCGGCTGGCCCGGTTGCACCAACGCCGGTTCGCCGGTGCGCCGGTGGCGGTGTCGAGCCCGCAGGGCCGGTTCGACGACGCCGCCGCAGTGGTCAACGGTCGGGTGTTGCGCCGTGCCAGCGCCTGGGGTAAGCACCTGTTCCACCATTACGCCGGTGGCCCGGTGGTGCACGTGCACCTCGGGCTCTACGGCGCCTTCACCGAATGGCAACGACCCGAGGACGGCACCGTTCCAGAACCGGTCGGACAGGTGCGGATGCGCATGGTCGGGGCGCAGTACGGCACCGATCTGCGCGGCCCGACGGTGTGTGAGTTACTCGACGAGAGCCAGGTCGACGAAGTAGTCGCCCGGCTGGGTCCCGACCCGTTGCGCGCCGACGCCGACCCGGCCCGGCCCTGGGCGCGAATCAGTAAGTCTCGCAGGCCAATCGGTGCGCTTCTGATGGACCAGACCGTCATCGCCGGGGTGGGCAACGTCTACCGCAACGAGTTGCTGTTCCGGCACAACATCGACCCGCACCGACCGGGCGTGGACATCTCCGAGCCCGAGTTCAGCACCGCATGGACCGATCTGGTGGCGCTGATGAAGGTCGGGTTGCGTCGCGGCAAGATCGTTGTGGTCCGCCCGGAACACGATCACGGCGCGCCCTCGTACGGACGCGGCCGGCCGCGCACCTATGTATACCGGCGAGCCGGCGACCCGTGCCGGGTGTGTGGGGAAACGGTGCGCACTGAAGTGCTGGAGGGCCGAAATCTGTTCTGGTGCCCGAATTGCCAGACCTGACTCATCACCTGCAGCGACCTTAGGCCTCGAGCCTGTAGTGGTGGCGCCGAGACTGAACTCAGCGCGTTTCCGCGGCGAATGTGGCGTCCTGAATACCGTCTCGACGCGGTGGCCCTGCTCAGCTCGGGATGACCCCGAGCGCCCGATAGACCTCGTTGCTCAGGGCGACACTGCGCGGGTCGGCGTTGGCCTTGCTGGCATCGAAGCGATTCGACACGTAGCCGTAGCCGATCCGGTGTTCCAGGTCGACGAACGCGAACGAACCACCCAACCCGCCGTGGCCGAACATCTTCGGGTTGGGCCCGTTGATGCAGCGCTGGTTGAGCATGTAGCCCAGACCCCAGCCGTGGTCGGCGACGCGGGGACCCAGCACCAGGTCGGGTTCGAATCCGCCCTGGCATTCCCGGACCAGGTCCATGTGTTCGCGGCTGAGCAGCTTCTCCTGGGCCAGCGCGTTGTAGAAGGTGGCCATCCCCAACGCGGACACCTGGCCGTTGGTGCCGGGGAACTCGAGCTGCCGCCACAGCTGCAGGTTCTCGGTGTCCAGGTCGTCATCGGCGAGGAAGCCCATCGAGATCGCCATGCCGGCCTTGGGGTGCTCGGCGAGGCTGGTCGGGTAGCCGGGGGCGTGCAGTTCGGCCAGCAGTTGGCGGCCGGTGGGTTTGTTCACCCGGTCGGCGCAGCGCAGCTGCTCGCTCGGCGACAGACCGATGTGGATCTCGGCGCCGATCGGTTCGGCGATTTCGGTCCGCAGATACTGGCCGACCGTACGGCCGGTGACGCGACGAAACACCTCACCGACGATGAAGCCGTAGGTCGTCATGTGGTAGCCCTGCGCGGTGCCCGGCCGCCACCACGGTTCGGCGACGGCGAGTTGCTCGCAGACGAAGTCCCAATCGAGCAACTGCTCGGTGGTCAACCGGGTACGCGGCCCGATCACCCCGGATCGGTGGCTCAGCACCATCGCCAGCGTGATGTCTTGCTTGCCGGCCTGCCCGAACTCGGGCCAGTAGCGGGCCACCGGCGCCTGCAGGTCCAATTCACCCCGGTCGGCGAGTTGGTGGACGCAGGTGGACGTCAGACCCTTGGTGCCGGAGAGCACCGTGGTGAGGGTGTCCTCCTGCCACGGACGGGTGCCGGCGGCGTCGGCGGAACCGCCCCACAGATTGACGACCAGGTCGCCGTCGACCCAGACCGCGACCGCGGCGCCTACTTCGTGGCGCAGCACGAAATTGCGCTCGAATGCCTCGCGGACGCCCTGGAATTTCGGCACGCACGAGCCTTGAATGCTCACGTTGCTGACGCTTTCGACGTCGCTCATGGCGCCTTTCCGTTGAGCAAAATATACGCCCAGAGCGGGCGACGGGAATCGAACCCGCGTAGCTAGTTTGGAAGACTAGGGCTCTACCATTGAGCTACGCCCGCATGTATTAGTCGAGCGAGACGATACGTGGTGGCGGAGATCAAATCTAATCGACGCTGTCACGTGACCGCTCCGTGAGGTCTGAGGTCGCTGCGTGGCCGGTGTGACCGGGCCGTAGGATTTCGTGGTCACCGCGGGGTGTAGCGCAGCTTGGTAGCGCATCCGCTTTGGGAGCGGAAGGCCGCAGGTTCAAATCCTGTCACCCCGACCACGTCCACAAGCGCACTGCCGCGCGCCGAAACGAACACATCGAGGAGCACGCCCGTGAAGAGCACCGTCAAGCAGTTGAGCCCCACCCGGGTTCGCATCAATGTGGAGGTGCCGTTCACCGAGCTCGAGCCAGATTTCCAGCGGGCCTATAAGGAGCTGGCCAAGCAGGTCCGGCTGCCGGGCTTCCGCCCCGGCAAGGCTCCGGCGCGGTTGCTCGAGGCGCGCTTCGGACGCGAGGCGCTGCTCGACCAGGTCATCGAGGAGGCCGTGCCCAGCCGCTACGGCCAGGCGCTCACCGAATCCGATGTGCAACCCATCGGCCGCCCCAACATCCAGGTGACCCATAAGGAGTACGGCGAGGAACTGCAGTTCTTCGCCGAGGTCGACGTCCGTCCCAAGCTGGAGATCCCCGACCTGGATGCGCTCACGGTCTCCGTCGACCCCATCGAGGTGACCGACGAGGAGGTCGAGGCCGAACTCGACTCGCTGCGCGCCCGGTTCGGCACCCTGACCGGCGTGGACCGGACGGTATTGATGGAGGACTTCGTTTCAATCGACCTGTCGGCGACCGTCGACGGTGAGGACGTGCCGGGCGCCGCGGCCGAGGGACTGTCCCACGAGGTGGGCTCGGGTCGACTCATCGCCGGGCTGGACAACGCGGTGATCGGCCTGGGTGTCGACGAGTCCAAGACGTTCACCGCCAAGCTGGCGACCGGGGAGCATGCCGGTCAGGACGCCGAGGTCACCGTCACCGTGCGGTCGATCAAGGAACGCGAACTGCCCGAGCCCGACGACGAGTTCGCCCAGTTGGCCAGCGAGTTCGACACGATCGAGGAGCTGCGCGAGAGCCTCCGCGAGCAGGTGCGCAACACCAAGCGGGCGCAGCAGGCCGACCAGATCCGCGAAGCCGCCCTGGACGCGCTGCTCGAGCACGTCGACGTGCCGGTGCCGGATGCGGTGGTGCGATCCCAGATCGACGAGACCGTGCACGCCGCGATGAGCGGCCTGAACCAGGACGAGGCCAAGTTCGCCGAGGTGCTCGAGCAGCAGGGCTCCTCACGTGCGGAGTTCGACGCCGAAGCCCGTGCCGCCGCCGAGAAGAACGTGAAGCGTCAGCTGCTGCTCGACGCCATCGCCGACGAACTCGACGTCCAGGTCGGTCAGGAGGACCTGACCGAACGGCTGGTGCTGACCTCGCGCCAATACGGCATTGAGCCACAGCAGTTGTTCGCCTACCTGCAGGAGAACAACCAGTTGGCCGCCATGTTCGCCGACGTGCGGCGCGGTCTGGCGATCGGCGCGGTGATCGAGAAGGCGACGGTCACCGATAACGCCGGCAATGCCATCGACACCAGTGACTTCTTCGGCAAGCGGCACGCGGGCCACGACCATGACCATGACCATGACCATGACGATCACGACCATGATCACGACCATGAGCCAGGGAGTGTCGACCAGGTCGAGCCGGCGGAGTCCGACGAAGACGCCGACGAAAAAACATCGGCAGCGGACGACGCCGAGAAGAGCGACGAATCCACCACATGACGCTGTGAGCGAACGCGCCCGTTTCAGGTAGTCATGGGGCGGGTCGGGTTCGTTAGTGTCGGTGCAACAAGCAACAAAGAAAGCAGGTGTCCCCGCGGTGGGAAAAGTGACTGACATGCGATCGAACTCGGTGGGTCTCAACCTCACGGACTCCGTCTATGAGCGCTTGCTCTCCGAGCGCATCATCTTCCTGGGCTCGGAGGTGAACGACGAGGTCGCCAACCGGTTGTGCGCGCAGATTCTGCTGCTCGCCGCCGAGGACGGCGATAAGGACATCAACCTCTACATCAACTCGCCGGGCGGCTCGATCAGCGCCGGCATGGCCATCTACGACACGATGGTTCTGGCGCCCTGCGACATCGCGACCTACGCGATGGGCATGGCCGCCTCGATGGGGGAGTTCCTGCTGGCAGCAGGTACCAAGGGTAAGCGGTACGCGTTGCCGCACGCCCGCATCCTGATGCACCAGCCCCTCGGTGGAGTCACCGGCAGCGCGGCCGACATCGCCATCCAGGCTGAGCAGTTCGCCGTCATCAAGAAAGAGATGTTCCGCCTCAACGCCGAGTTCACCGGTCAGTCCATCGAACGCATCGAGGCCGACTCGGATCGCGACCGCTGGTTCACCGCCCAGGAAGCCCTGGAATACGGCTTTGTCGACCACATCATCACCCGCGCCGCACACATCAACGGAGACGCATAATGAATCCCCAGATCCAGCCGCAGGCGCGCTACATCCTGCCGTCGTTCATCGAGCACTCCAGCTTCGGCGTCAAGGAATCCAACCCGTACAACAAGCTGTTCGAGGAACGCATCATCTTCCTCGGCGTCCAGGTCGACGATGCGTCGGCCAACGACATCATGGCGCAGCTGCTGGTGCTGGAATCGTTGGACCCCGACCGCGACATCACCATGTACATCAACTCGCCCGGTGGCGGGTTCACCTCACTGATGGCGATCTACGACACGATGCAGTACGTGCGGGCCGACATCCAGACCGTGTGCCTGGGTCAAGCCGCGTCTGCGGCCGCGGTGCTGTTGGCTGCCGGCACACCCGGTAAGCGGATGGCGCTGCCCAACGCGCGGGTGCTGATCCACCAGCCGTCGCTGTCCGGCGTGATCCAGGGGCAGTTCTCCGACCTGGAGATCCAGGCCGCCGAGATCGAGCGGATGCGCACGCTGATGGAGACCACGCTGGCCCGCCACACCGGCAAGGATGCTGAGGTGATTCGCAAGGACACCGACCGGGACAAGATCCTCACCGCCGAGGACGCCAAGGATTACGGCATCATCGACACGGTGCTGGAGTACCGGAAACTTTCCGCGCAGAACGCCTGACCGCCGGCACTCTGAGCGTCGGTGGCGTAACGACCGCGACACGCCAGAGACACGTAAAGCGCGTCTCGTCGAGTGACGGACCCCGACGGGCGATATGTTGCTTGCACACGAGAAGCGCGATCATCCAGTGAATCCCAAGCAAGCTATTCGGCGTTAACGGTCGCGGCGAGCCGGAACAAACGGGTAGCGTCGTGGGGAACACGCGGCAGGCAAGACGATACGGCGACACAGGAAGTAGGCCCTGAAGCATCATGGCGCGCATCGGAGACGGCGGTGACTTGCTGAAGTGCTCGTTCTGCGGAAAGAGCCAGAAGCAAGTCAAGAAACTCATTGCGGGCCCCGGTGTGTACATCTGTGACGAGTGCATCGACCTGTGCAACGAGATCATCGAAGAGGAACTCGCCGACGCTGACGATGTGAAGCTCGACGAATTGCCCAAGCCGATCGAGATCCGCGACTTCCTCGAGGGTTACGTCATCGGGCAGGACACCGCCAAGCGGACGCTGGCGGTCGCGGTCTACAACCATTACAAGCGCATCCAGGCTGGCGAAAAGGGCCGTGACTCGCGCTACGAGCCCGTCGAACTGACCAAGTCCAACATCCTGATGCTGGGTCCGACCGGTTGCGGCAAGACCTACCTGGCCCAGACGCTGGCCAAGATGCTCAACGTGCCGTTCGCCATCGCCGACGCCACCGCGCTGACCGAGGCCGGTTATGTGGGCGAAGACGTCGAGAACATCTTGCTCAAGCTCATCCAGGCCGCCGACTATGACGTCAAGCGTGCCGAAACCGGCATCATCTACATCGACGAGGTCGACAAGATCGCTCGCAAGAGTGAGAACCCGTCGATCACCCGTGATGTTTCCGGCGAGGGCGTCCAGCAGGCCCTGCTCAAGATCCTGGAGGGCACCCAGGCCTCGGTGCCGCCGCAGGGCGGCCGCAAGCACCCGCACCAGGAGTTCATCCAGATCGACACCACCAACGTGCTGTTCATCGTCGCGGGCGCCTTCGCCGGTCTGGAAAAGATCATCTACGAACGGGTCGGCAAGCGGGGCCTGGGCTTCGGCGCCGAGGTGCGTTCGAAGGCCGAGATCGACACCACCGACCACTTTGCCGAAGTGATGCCGGAGGATCTGATCAAGTTCGGCCTGATCCCGGAGTTCATCGGCCGCCTCCCAGTCGTCGCGTCGGTCACCAACCTGGACAAAGAATCCCTGGTCAAGATCCTGTCCGAGCCGAAGAACGCGTTGGTCAAGCAGTACACGCGGCTCTTCGAGATGGACAACGTGGAGCTGGAATTCACCGGCGACGCCCTCGAGGCCATCGCCGACCAGGCGATTCATCGCGGCACCGGTGCCCGTGGCCTGCGCGCCATCATGGAAGAAGTCTTGCTGCCGGTGATGTACGACATCCCGAGCCGCGACGACGTCGCCAAGGTGGTCGTCACCAAAGAAACGGTGCAGGACAACGTGTTGCCGACGATCGTGCCGCGCAAGCAGTCCCGCAGCGAGCGACGCGACAAGACCGCTTAAACGCCCCGGCTTCCTGCGCGAGCCGTAGCTCGTGCGCGGGCGGAGCGCGCCGTCTCGCCGGCACAGTGACCAAAACCACAGTTTTGCTCCTGACGCCCACCGGCGTCACCGTGACATCGGCATTTACCTGCGTACTCGCCGGTAATAAGCCTGAGGCGTCGAACAGACATCCTTAGAAAAGTGTCATAATTGGTACCGCTGGTGACAGCAAAAACGTGTTAGCGGAGATGGCACTTCGGCGCGCGTATCGTCGAGCTGCAGCGGAGTGCCCGTCCGGAGGGCCAATGGAAGGCGGAGGCGTGAATCCGAACGGCAACGGCGCCGGGACAGAGTCTCACAACGGATCGCAAAGTCAAGTCGGCCGACAGCGGCTGGAGAACGTCGTCATCCGATTCGCCGGGGACTCCGGCGACGGCATGCAGCTGACCGGTGACCGGTTCACCTCAGACGCGGCCCTGCTGGGCAACGACCTGGCCACGCAGCCCAACTATCCCGCCGAGATCCGCGCTCCCGCAGGGACTTTGCCGGGCGTCTCGTCCTTCCAGATACAGATCGCCGACTACGACGTACTGACCGCCGGAGACCGGCCGGACGTGTTGGTCGCGATGAACCCCGCGGCCCTCAAGGCCAACATCGGCGACCTGCCGCGCGGGGGCATGGTGATCGTGAATTCCGACGAATTCACCAAGCGCAATCTCACCAAGGTCGGCTACGTCACCAATCCCCTCGAGACTGATGAGCTCGAGGAATATGTGGTGCATTCCGTTGCGATGACCACGCTCACTCTCGGCGCCGTCGAAGCGATCGGGGCGACCAAGAAAGACGGTCAGCGCGCCAAGAACATGTTCGCCCTGGGCCTGCTGTCGTGGATGTACGGGCGTCCGATCCAGACCAGTGAGAACTTCATCCGGGAGAAATTCGTCCGCAAGCCCGATGTGGCCGAGGCCAATGTGCTGGCCCTCAAAGCGGGCTGGAATTACGGCGAGACAACCGAGGCGTTCGGCACCACTTACGAGGTGTCCAAGGCTTCGCTGCCGGCCGGCGAGTACCGGCAGATCTCCGGTAACACCGCGCTGGCCTATGGCATCGTCGCCGCGGGCCAATTGGCCGACAAGCAGGTAGTGCTCGGCAGCTACCCGATCACGCCGGCGTCGGACATCCTGCACGAGCTGTCCAAACACAAGAACTTCAACGTCATCACCTTCCAGGCCGAGGATGAGATCGGTGGCATCTGCGCCGCCATCGGCGCCTCGTACGGCGGCGCGCTGGGCGTCACCAGCACTTCAGGCCCCGGCATTTCGCTGAAGTCCGAAGCACTCGGGTTGAGCGTGATGACCGAACTGCCGCTGATCGTGATTGATGTGCAGCGCGGCGGTCCGTCAACGGGTCTGCCGACCAAAACCGAGCAGGCCGACCTGTTGCAGGCGCTGTTCGGCCGCAACGGTGAGTCCCCGGTGGCCGTGGTGGCGCCCCGGTCACCCTCGGACTGTTTCGAGACAGCTATCGAAGCTGTCCGCATCGCGGTGTCGTACCACACCCCGGTGATCGTGCTCTCTGACGGCGCCATCGCCAATGGCTCCGAACCGTGGCGCATCCCGGACGTCACTTCGCTGAAGCCGATCAAGCACGTCTTTGCCAAACCGGACGAGCCGTTCCAGCCGTATGCCCGCCACCGGGACACCTTGGCCCGACAGTTCGCAGTGCCCGGAACGCCGGGTCTGGAGCACCGCATCGGCGGCCTGGAGGCGGCGAACGGTTCTGGTGACATCTCCTACGAGCCGGTCAACCATGACCTGATGGTCCGGATCCGGCAGGCCAAGATCGACGGCATCAGTGTCCCGGATCTCGAGGTGGATGATCCCACCAGCGACGCCGAGCTGCTCCTGATCGGGTGGGGGAGCTCCTACGGACCGATCGGTGAAGCCTGCCGACGGGCGCGCCGCAAGGGCGTCAAGGTGGCCCACGCCCACCTGCGCTACCTCAACCCGTTCCCGGCCAACCTCGGGGACGTGCTGCGGCGTTATCCGCAGGTGGTGTGCCCGGAGATGAACCTCGGCCAACTCGCGATGCTGTTGCGGGCGAAGTACCTGGTCAACGTGCAATCGGTCAGCAAGGTGCACGGCCTGGCGTTCCTCGCCGACGAAGTGGGCCGCATCATCCGTGCTGCCTTGGGTGGCACGTTGGCCGAGATCGAACAGGACAAAGCGATGGTCGCCAGGCTGGGCGCGGCAACGGTCGGAGCGAACGCGTGACGATGCAGAGCGTAGCGATGAGGAGGAGCGGCGCAGATGACTTCCGCCGGTGACGATGCAGAGCGTAGCGATGAGGAGGAGCGGCGCAGATGACTTCCGCCGGTGACGATGCAGAGCGTAGCGATGAGGAGGAGCGGCGCAGATGACTAGCGTGATCGGCACAGACCTCGGTATCACCCCGGAGTCACATCGCAGATTGACCAAGAACGACGGGGTGCCCACTACCGACCAGCCGCAGAAGGGCAAGGACTTCACCAGCGACCAGGAGGTGCGCTGGTGCCCGGGTTGCGGTGACTACGTCATCCTCAACACGATCCGCAACTTCCTGCCCGAACTCGGGCTGCGTCGCGAGAACATCGTCTTCATCAGCGGTATCGGCTGCTCCAGCCGTTTCCCCTACTACCTGGAAACCTACGGGTTCCACTCAATTCACGGCCGCGCACCGGCTATTGCCACCGGTTTGGCTCTGGCCCGTGAAGATCTGTCCGTCTGGGTGGTCACCGGCGACGGTGACGCGCTGTCGATCGGCGGCAACCACCTGATCCACGCGTTGCGCCGCAACGTCAACATCACCATCCTGCTGTTCAATAACCGGATCTACGGTCTGACCAAGGGTCAGTATTCGCCGACGTCCGAGGTCGGCAAGGTGACCAAGTCGACGCCCATGGGTTCGCTGGACCATCCGTTCAACCCGGTGTCGCTGGCGCTGGGCGCCGAAGCGACGTTCGTCGGCCGCGCGTTGGACTCCGATCGCGCTGGTCTGTCCGAGGTGCTGCGAGCGGCCGCCCAACATCGCGGTGCCGCCCTGGTCGAGATCATGCAGGACTGCCCGATCTTCAACGACGGCTCGTTCGACGCGCTGCGCAAAGAGGGTGCGGAAGAGCGTGTGATCAAGGTGAGCCACGGTGAGCCGATCGTCTTCGGCGGCAACGGCGAGTTCTGCGTGGTTAAGTCCGGCTTCGGCCTCGAGGTCGCCAAGACCGCAGACGTGCCCGCGGACGAGATCGTGGTGCACGACGCGCACACTGACGACTCGGCATACGCCTTCGCGTTGTCCCGGTTGTCGGACCAGAACCTCGACCACATGGTGATGGGCATCTTCCGCGACATCAGCCGCCCGACCTACGACGACGCGGCCCGATCGCAGGTCGAAGCCGCGCAGAAGTCGCGCGCCTCCGACGAGGCCGCGCTGCAGTCGCTGCTGCGCGGGCGCGACACCTGGACCGTGGGCTGAGGTGGCAGCGCAGGTGTCTGACGAGGGTGCAGCCGCCGGTTCGCTGGCCGGGGTGGTCCTTGCCGGCGGAGAGTCGCGGCGCATGGGTCGCGACAAGGCCACTCTGACCGTGCCGGGTGGTTCCACCACGTTGGTCGAGCATGTTGTCGACGTCCTCGGTCAGCGCTGCTCACCGGTCTACGTGGTGGCGGCTCCGGGGCAGCCCCTGCCTGCCTTGCCGGTGCCAATTCTGCGTGACGAACTTCGCGGCCTCGGACCGTTGCCGGCAACCGGTCGTGGCCTGCGCGCGGCAGCCCAGGCGGGAGCCCGCTGGGCATTCGTATCGGCGGTCGACATGCCTTCTCTCACAGCGGATTTGATCGACGACCTGATGCGTCTCGCCGCGGAGACGGACGCCGAGGTGGTGATGCCGTGGGATGGCCGCAGCCACTATCTGGCAGCGGTGTACCGCACGGACCTGGCCGACCGGATCGATGCGCTGGTCGCTGCCGGCCAGCGCAAGATGAGTGCGCTGATCGACGCATCGGACTCCCAGCAGATCGTGCTGGCCGACACCGATGTGTTGACCAATGTGAACACCGAGTCGGACCTGCGGGCGCCGGCCCGCTCGGCCCGCTGACCCGGCATCCGAGGCGCCCCAACGCGTTTGGGGACTTCATTACGTTATTGGTTGATGATCTGCTTGTAGATGCGGTCATTGTCGCTAAACGCGATGCATACAACGGCGTTTGACGGGCATTGCTCGTCAGCGCTAATGCCGCTCGAACTCGGGCGCCTTCGCGAGAAGTGTTGCAAAAGTGGGTATCTAGAGGATCAGTGCACTGCGGCCGGCTGAATTGGTCTAGGTCACTATCGAACTTGTTTGTGGCTCTGGTCACTCCGATAAGCTTTGTGCGAGGCTGGTTTTGTTCGCATGTCGGATATCGAAATCCGGTGTCCCAGCTCACAATTAGTGCGTGATTCGGCTCACGAAGCGTTGCTCGCACCGCCCCTTGTTCGTCGTGCCGGAATGCGCTGATGACCTGCAGTGATCATTCTGGATTCGACTCGTGATCAGTCCGTGATCCGGTCGAGATATCCGCATCATCGAGGTGACGAATTCAAATCGTTATCGTACGGTCCATTTAGCCCAGAAACGGGCGCGGTAAATAGATCAAAAATTGAATCCACGGACCCGCGTGTGAGCGGAACTGGGGACGACGCCAAGGTGGGTCGCCCCGACGGGTGACTGGCCACCGGCCGCCCCGGACGATTGAGTCCTCCGCTGTCGTGCCGAAACGAGACGGCACGCCCTGAAGCGATTTTATGCACCAATCACAACCCTCAACCCACTTCGGTGGGCTGGTTTCAGCGCGCGCGCAACGAAAGGAAATAGGTTGAAGAACGTCCGCAAGACGCTCATCGTCGCCGCGATTACAGGGACGCTCGTGACCGTGCCGACTACCGGCATCGCTCATGCGGATGTCCCGGGTGTGGACCCGAACGTGGCGCCTGGTTTTGACCCGAACGCCCCGGCTCCCGACGCGCCGCCGGCGCCCGAGCCCGTGGCATTCGACCCCACCGCACCGTCCCCGGATGCGCCGCCGGCCCCGGATGCGCCGGTTGGTTTCGACCCCAACCTGCCCGCCCCGGATGCTCCGCCTGTCGACCAGGTTCCGGCGCCCGCGCCGGCCAGGGCGTACAGCGTGAACTGGGACGCGATCGCGCAGTGCGAGTCCGGTGGTAACTGGGGCATCAGCACCGGTAACGGCTACTCCGGTGGTCTGCAGTTCACCCCGAGCACTTGGCGTGCCAACGGTGGTGCGGGTTCCGCTGCCGGCGCGAGCCGTGAGGAGCAGATCCGCGTGGCCGAGAATGTGCTGCACTCGCAGGGCATCGGCGCGTGGCCGGTCTGCGGTCGACGCGGCTGATCAACTGATGTACGGCAGGGTGCCGGGCCTTCGGGCCCGGCACTTCGTCGTATCGGGTGTCGCTGTTGGCAGGTCAAACGACGGGCTGGGGCGAGTCCGCCGAGCAGTGACCGGGGCCGGTGACGCAGACCGCGCCAGCTTGCCCACATCGCCGGGAGTAGCGTCGGGCGGGTGACTGATACGCCACGCGAATTCGACATCATCCTTTACGGCGCAACCGGCTTCGTCGGCAAGCTGACTGCGGAATACCTGGCCCGGGCCGGTGGCGATGCGCGCATCGCCCTGGCCGGCAGGTCGAAAGAGCGGCTGGCAGAGGTACGACGGTCCATCGGCGCGTCGGCAGAGCAGTGGTCTGAAGTAGCCGCGGATGCCACCGACCCGTCGAGCCTGAAGGAAATGGCCGCCCGCACGCGGGTGGTCATCACCACGGTAGGTCCCTACACCCGATACGGGCTGCCGCTGGTGGCCGCGTGCGCCGCCGCCGGCACCGACTACGCCGACCTGACCGGCGAGGCCAACTTCGTCCGGGAGAGCATCGACGTCTACCACAAGCAGGCCGCCGATACCGGTGCCCGGATCGTGCACGCGTGCGGATTCGACTCGGTGCCATCCGATCTGACCGTATTTGCGTTGCATCGCGCCGCTCAGCAGGACGACGCGGGAGATCTGACCGACACCAACCTCGTGGTGCGTTCCTTCCGGGGTGGACTGTCCGGCGGCACCATCGCATCGATGCTCGAACTGATGCGCGCTGCGTCCAAAGATGCCGAGGTGCGCCGTCAGCTCCTGGATCCCTACACCCTCAGCGATGACCGCGGTGCAGAACCCGATGTCGGACCGCAACCCGATCTGCCCTTGCGGCGTGGTCGCCAGATCGCGCCGGAGCTCAACGGTTTGTGGACGGCGGGGTTCGTGATGGCCCCGTACAACACTCGGATCGTGCGGCGGAGCAACGCACTGCTGGACTGGGCGTACGGCCGCGAGTTCCGCTACGCCGAGAGCATGAACCTCGGATCTTCCGCGATCTCCCCGGTGGCCTCTGCTCTGATCACCAGTGCCAGCAACGCGGTGTTCGGCTTGGGCAGTCGCTTCCTCGGTCTGTTGCCCGCCAACCTGATGGAACGGGTACTGCCCAAACCCGGCACCGGTCCCAGTGCCCAGGCCCGCGAGCGTGGTTACTACAAAGTCGAGACCTACACCACGACGACGTCCGGCGCCCGCTACGTGGCGCGCATGGAACAGCGGGGCGACCCGGGGTATAAGGCGACCTCGGTCATGCTGGGCGAATGCGGCCTCGCGCTGGCACAGGACCGCGACAAGCTTCCTGACCTGCACGGCGTGCTGACCCCGGCGGCCGCCATGGGTGATGCGCTGCTGGCCCGCTTCCCGGGCGCGGGTATCTCGCTGGAGACCGAACGGTTAATTTGACGTGCGGGTTGAAATTGGGCTGCGTCCAGGGGTGACGAACCAGATCGCGCGAGTCTAGTGTCGAATCGGGGCGTCTTTCATACCAGCAACGAAGGTGGACAGCGATGGCCGGACTCGATGACCTGTATGCGCAGATTCCCACCTCAGACATCGCCACCAAACTCGATGCCGACCAAGGCGAAGTCGAAAAGGCGGTACACACGCTGGTGCCGGTATTGCTCAGCGGTCTGCAGCACAATTCCCAAGATCCCGAGCACGCCAGCAAGATCGAATCGGCAGCCAGTGGCCACGCCGCCCGCGGCCTGCTTGACGCCGGCGGCGGTGTCGACCAGGTCGACGAGCAGGACGGGCACCAGGCCGTGGCGACCCTATTCGGCGGCAAGGACACCGACCAGGTGGCGGCGGCGCTAGCCGGCGGGGGCGCGGGCAACAGGGACCTGCTCAAGCAACTACTGCCGGTCGTGCTGCCAATTGTGTTGGCGTACATAGGCAAACAACTTGGATCGGACGGCGCCGCCGCCGAGACCACGGCGTCGCAGCAACGGACGTCCGGTGGCGGGCTGGGAGACATCCTGGGCAGCATCCTCGGCGGCGGCAACGACAAGTCACTCGGCGGCATCCTGGGCAGCGTGCTGGGCAATAAGGGCGGTGGCCTCGGGGACATCCTCGGCGGGCTCCTCGGTGGCAAGAAATAGACTGTGCGACAACAGGATTGCGCTGAGTGCAAACCTGTTTCGGGCGCAGCAAGATGGGTAAGTCTGTGTTCAGGGGTACCAGGACGGACGGTCGGCGGGTGTCGACCGTACTTGGAAACGACAGGGATGGAGAGGGTAAGTCATGTCAGACACGCTCACCGAAGGACAGAAGCTGGTCAGAGGGGAGTCGCTGGTCTCCAACAACGGCGCCTACACCCTGACCCTGCAGGACGACGGCAACCTGGTGCTGGCCGCTCGGGGAAAGCCGTTGTGGGACACCGGGACCAACGGTCAGAATGTGGTGCGCGCCGAGGTGCAGACCGATGGCAACTTCGTGCTCTACACGTCGGACAAGCCGGTGTGGCACAGCGACACCAAGGGCAAGAAGCAGGTCCGGCTGGTCCTGCAGGACGACCGCAACCTGGTGCTCTACGCCGGTGACGGTAAAGCCGCGTGGTCGACCAAAACCGAGACCGACGCGCCCCCGCCCCCCGAGCCGGTCGCCGAGGCAGAGAAGTCCGGTTCCGAGTCCGCCAAGGGCGGTTGGTGGGGTTCAGACGAGCCGGCCCAGAACGCCGTCGCTGAATCCCACGAAGAGGCACCCGCCGAACCGCCCCCGGCCGAGCCTGCTGCCCGTACCCACACCGTCGAGTCCGGCGACACGCTGTGGGCCATTGCCGAGCGCTTCTACGGCGACGGCAGCAAGTACCAGCTGATTGCGGACGCCAGCGGCATCCCCAACCCCGACTTGATCTACCCCGGTCAGGTGCTCACGATTCCGTAATCGGCTCCGGTCTCGGAGGCCCAACCCGGCGGCGCGGCTGGCGGTTCCTAGAATTGTGCGGTGACCGCCAGCCCCCGCCCCGCCGACGACCAGCTGCCCAAGTCGTGGGATCCGGCCGCGATGGAGGGCGCCATCTACCAGAAGTGGCTGGATGCCGGCTACTTCACCGCGGACCCGCACAGCGACAAGCCGCCGTACTCGATCGTGCTGCCGCCGCCCAACGTGACAGGCACGCTGCACATGGGTCATGCGTTGGAGCACACCATGATGGATGCGCTCACCCGTCGCAAGCGCATGCAGGGCTACGAGGTGCTGTGGCAGCCGGGCATGGATCACGCCGGCATCGCCACCCAGAGCGTGGTGGAGAAACAACTCGCGGTCGACGGCAAGACCAAGGAAGACTTTGGCCGTGAACTGTTCGTCGAGAAGGTGTGGGACTGGAAGCGGGAGTCCGGCGGCGCGATCGGCGGTCAGATGCGCCGGTTGGGCGACGGCGTGGACTGGAGCCGTGACCGGTTCACCATGGACGAAGGTCTGTCGCGGGCGGTACGGACGATGTTCAAGCGGCTCTACGACGCCGGGCTGATTTATCAAGCCGAGCGACTGGTCAACTGGTCACCGGTGCTGGAGACAGCCATCTCCGATCTCGAGGTCAACTACCAGGACGTCGAGGGCGAGTTGGTGTCGTTCCGTTACGGCTCCCTCGACGACGCCGAACCCCACATCGTGGTCGCCACCACCCGGGTCGAGACGATGCTGGGTGACACCGCCATTGCGGTACACCCCGACGACGAGCGCTACCGTCAGTTGGTCGGGACCAAGTTGCCGCACCCGTTCGTCGACCGCGAGATGATCGTCGTTGCCGACGCGCATGTGGATCCCGAATTCGGTACCGGCGCAGTCAAAGTCACCCCCGCCCACGACCCGAACGACTTCGAGATCGGATTGCGGCATCAGTTGCCGATGCCGTCGATCCTGGATACCAAGGGGCGCATCGTCGGCACCGGGACGCAGTTCGACGGCATGGACCGCTTCGAGGCCCGGGTCGCGGTGCGCGAGGCACTGGCGGCGCAGGGCCGAGTCGTGGCCGAAAAACGGCCCTATCTGCACAGTGTCGGGCACTCCGAGCGCAGTGGTGAGCCGATCGAGCCACGGTTGTCGCTGCAGTGGTGGGTCCGGGTGGAGTCGCTGGCCAAGGCGGCCGGCGACGCGGTTCGCAACGGGCACACCGTGATTCACCCCGCCAGTCTTGAACCGCGGTGGTTCGCGTGGGTGGACGACATGCACGACTGGTGCATCTCGCGCCAGCTGTGGTGGGGTCACCGCATCCCGATCTGGTACGGGCCCGACGGCCAGCAGATGTGCGTCGGTCCCGACGAGACACCGCCCGACGGGTGGGAGCAGGACCCCGACGTGCTGGACACGTGGTTCTCTTCGGCACTGTGGCCGTTCTCCACTCTGGGTTGGCCGGAACAGACCGCCGCACTGGAAAAGTTCTACCCGACAAGCGTTCTGGTCACCGGCTACGACATCCTGTTCTTCTGGGTGGCCCGGATGATGATGTTCGGCACGTTCGTCGGCGGCGACGACACCATCACCCTCGCCGGTCAGCGCGGCCCCCAGGTGCCGTTCACCGACGTGTTCCTGCACGGTCTGATCCGCGACGAATTCGGCCGCAAGATGAGTAAGTCCAAGGGCAACGTCATCGACCCGCTGGACTGGATCGACAAATACGGCGCGGATGCGTTGCGGTTCACGTTGGCGCGGGGGGCCAGTCCCGGGGGTGACCTGGCGATCGGCGAGGACGCCGTCCGCGCGTCGCGCAACTTCGGCACCAAGCTGTTCAACGCCACCCGGTACGCGCTGATGAACGGCGCGGCAGCAGCCTTCCGGGCACCTTTCCCCGCCCTCGACGAGTTGACCGACGCCGACCGCTGGATTCTGGGCAGGCTGGAACAGGTTCGGGCCGAGGTGGATTCGGCCTTCGACAGCTACGAGTTCAGCCGCGCCTGCGAGTCGTTGTACCATTTCGCCTGGGACGAATTCTGCGACTGGTACGTCGAACTGGCCAAAACGCAACTCGCGCAAGGTAATCCGCACACTGCGGCGGTGTTGGCCGCTGGGCTGGACGCCCTGCTGCGGCTACTGCATCCGGTGATTCCGTTCCTCACCGAGGCGCTGTGGCAGGCGCTCACCGGTCAGGAGTCGCTGGTCATCGCCGAATGGCCGAGTTCGTCCGACATCGAGCTGGACAACGTTGCCGCACAACGGATCACCGACATGCAGAAACTGGTGACCGAGGTGCGCCGGTTCCGTAGCGACCAGGGTCTGGCCGATCGGCAGAAGGTGCCGGCACGGTTGGTCGGTGTCCAGGACGTCGATCTGAACGAGCAGGTGCCCGCCGTGACGTCACTGGCCTGGCTCACCTCACCGGGTGCGGACTTCGCGGCCTCGGTGTCGCTGGAGGTGCGGCTGAGCGCGGGGACGGTGGTCGTCGAGCTGGATACGTCGGGCACCATCGACGTCGCCGCCGAACGGCGTCGGCTCGAAAAGGACTTGGCGGCGGCGCAAAAGGAACTGGCGTCCACCGCCGCCAAGCTCGCCAACGCAGACTTCCGGGCCAAGGCGCCCGAAGCCGTCGTCGGTAAGATTCGCGACCGACAGCAGTTGGCGCAGGAGGAATCCGACCGCATCACCGCGCGATTGGCGGCGCTGCGGTGAGTTCCGAGGCATCCGACTGGTCCGAACAGGCCACCGACGCGGCGCCGACCCCGGACGAGATCGCGTCGTTGTTACAGGTGGAACACCTGCTGGACCAGCGCTGGCCGGAGACCCGCATCGAACCCAGCCTGACCCGGATCAGCGCGCTGATGGATCTGCTCGGTTCGCCGCAACTGAGCTATCCCGCCATCCACATCGCCGGCACCAACGGCAAGACCTCAGTCGCCCGCATGATCGATGCGCTGCTCACCTCGTTGCAGATGCGCACCGGGCGCACCACCAGCCCGCATCTGCAGTCCGCGGTCGAGCGCATCTCGATCGACGGCACGCCGATCACCCCGGCGCGTTACGTCGAAACCTACCGGGAGCTCGAGCCGTTCGTGCAGATGGTCGACGAACAGTCGCAGGCAACCGGGGGCCCGGCGATGAGCAAGTTCGAGGTGCTCACCGCAATGGCGTTCGCCGCGTTCGCGGACGCGCCCGTCGACGTCGCCGTCGTCGAGGTGGGCATGGGCGGCCGGTGGGACGCCACCAACGTGATCAACGCGCCGGTGGCGGTCATCACCCCGATCAGCGTCGACCACGTCGACTATCTCGGCGACGACATCGCCGGGATCGCGGGGGAGAAGGCGGGCATCATCACCCGCGCGCCCGACGGCGCGCCCGACACCGTCGCGGTCATCGGCCGGCAGACGCCCGAAGCCATGGAGGTGCTACTGGCGCAGTCGGTGCGCGCCGATGCCGCAGTGGCCCGACAGGATTCGGAGTTCGCGGTGCTGCAACGTCAGGTCGCCATCGGCGGCCAGGTGCTGGAACTGCAGGGCCTGGGCGGGGTGTACTCCGATATCTACCTGCCGCTGCACGGCGAACATCAAGCGCACAACGCGGCGCTGGCGCTGGCCGCGGTCGAGGCCTTCTTCGGCGCCGGCGCCCAGCGCCAACTCGACATCGACGCCGTGCGGGCCGGCTTCGCCGCCGTCGCCAGCCCGGGACGGCTGGAACGGATGCGCAGCGCCCCAACGGTTTTCATCGACGCCGCGCACAATCCCGCCGGGGCTGCCGCGCTGGCCCGGACGCTGACCGACGAATTCGACTTCCGCACGCTGGTCGGCGTGCTCAGCGTGCTGACCGACAAAGACGCCGACGGCATTCTGGCGGCCCTGGAACCGGTGCTCGATTCCGTCGTCGTCACGAATAACGGCTCACCACGCGCGCTGGACGTCGAGGCGCTCGAGCTGGCGGCGCAGCAGCGGTTCGGTCCGGACCGGGTGGTCACGGCCGAGAACATGCGCGACGCCATCGACGCCGCAACCGCCCTGGTCGACGATGCCGGTGCCGAGGACGGGATCGCGTCAGGAGCCGGGATCATCATCACCGGGTCGGTGGTCACCGCCGGGGCGGCACGAACCCTGTTCGGGCGTGATCCGCAGTGACTGAACAGGGGCCGCCGCGGCCCGACCCGTGGAAGAGCTTCGCCGGGGTGATGGCCGGGACCCTGATCCTGGAAGCGATCGTGGTGCTGCTGGCGATACCGGTGGTGGGCGCGGTCGGTGGCGGCTTGCACGCGGCGTCACTGAGCTATTTGATCGGGGTGGCCGTGCTGCTGGTGGTGCTGTCCGGACTGCAGCGCAAGCCCTGGGCGATCTGGGTCAATCTGGGGTTCCAGCTGGCGCTGGTGGCCGGCTTCCTGCTGGATCCGGCCGTCGGCTTCATCGGGCTGCTGTTCACCGGGGTGTGGGCGTTGATCGCCTATCTGCGGGCCGAGGTGCAACGCCGGCAGGCGGCTCAGGCCCTCGAACCGCCGCCGGATTAGTGCCAGGACCGGCGGGCCTCTACTCTTGGGCACCGTGAGCGAACGGACCCTGGTACTGATCAAGCCCGACGGTGTGCAACGGCAGTTGATCGGCGAAATACTCAGCCGCATCGAGCGCAAAGGCCTCACCATCGCGGCGCTGGAGCTCAGGAACGTCGACGACGAGCTGGCCCGCAGCCACTACGCCGAGCACGAGGACAAACCGTTCTTCGGGTCGCTGCTGGAGTTCATCACGTCGGGACCGGTGGTGGCCGCGGTCGTCGAGGGGCCCCGCGCCATCACGGCGTTCCGGCAACTCGCTGGTGGCACCGACCCGGTGGAGAAGGCCACACCCGGCACCATTCGCGGTGATTTCGGGCTGGAAACGCAGTTCAACCTGGTGCACGGGTCCGATTCGGCCGAATCGGCGCAACGCGAGATCGGCCTCTGGTTCCCCAGCTCCTAACCGCTTCTCAGGCCGGTTTGCCGGCCATCGGTCTCCGGGGTGACGGACTTCATTCCCGGGTGTGGGATACTGACTCTCGGGTGAACGGCGTCGAACTGGCGGCGGACACCCGAATGAAGACTTGGGCAAGCGCGACCATCGCCAGTCCGCTATGCGGCGCAGCATGTCAAGCCGTCATTCAGTACGGTGCCGAGTGGGTCCGATCTGGGTCGCTCGGCGCGAGACCATCACAAGTCCGGGAGAAGTGACCCGGACCCATAGCGAAGCCCTCGCGTGGCCGCGTCGATAGGACGCGCCCGGGGGCCTGAGGAGAAACGTGGTAGACGGTGCCCCATCTTCAGACCAGACAAATGAGCCGACACAGGAACTGCCGGACCGCCTGAGAGTCCATTCGCTCGCGCGCACCCTGGGGACCACCAGCAGGCGGGTCCTCGATGCCCTGGCCGCGCTGGACGGACGAATCCGCAGCGCGCATTCCAGCGTGGACCAGGTCGACGCGGTACGGGTTCGGGATCTCCTGGCGGCCCAGCCCGACACCGTCCCCGACGCCCCCGCGACCGCTGCGGCACCCGATGCCGGTGCCGAGCCGGAATCGCGGCTGATGCTGGAAACCGCGGAAGGCGTCGTCGAGCGACCGCCGTACATGCCGCTGTTCGTCGCCCCCCAGCCGGTGCGGGTCGAGGCCAGAGTCGACGTGGCAGTGGATGACGACGAGTCCACCGACGACTCCGCCGACGATTCCGACGACAGTGACGGCGCCGGCGATGCTGACGACGAGGGAGCGGGAGATCGTCCGGCCAACAAGCGGCGTCGCCGGGGACGTCGTGGCCGTGGTCGCGGTCGTGGCGAGCAGGGCGGCGACGGTCCCCAGGACAGCCCGAACGGGGACTCCGCAGGCCCCAGCGGCGACCAGCGTGCTGGCGAGGCGGACGGTGCCGACCAGGACGAGGACTCCGACGATGCCGACGAGTCCGATGACTCCGACAACGGCGACGACGAGAACGGTTCGGCCGACGGCGGTAGCCGCCGCCGGCGGCGCCGGAGACGGCGCAAGTCCGGAGCCGCCGAGGAAGGCGACGACAGTCCTTCGCCGGACGATCCGCCCAACACCGTCGTGCACGAGCGGGCACCGCGCAGCGGTGGCGGCAAGCAGGGCGGCGACAACGGCAGCGGTTCCGGTTCCAACGAGATCAAGGGAATCGACGGTTCCACCCGTCTGGAAGCCAAGCGTCAGCGCCGCCGGGACGGGCGCGACGCCGGCCGGCGGCGCCCGCCGGTCCTGACCGAAGCCGAATTCCTCGCCCGCCGTGAGGCCGTGGATCGGGTGATGGTGGTGCGTGACCGCGTCCGTACCGAGCCGCCGCACCCCGGCGACCGCTACACGCAGATCGCGGTGCTCGAAGACGGCATCGTGGTGGAACACTTCGTGACCTCTGCGGCTTCGGCATCGCTGGTCGGCAACATCTATCTGGGCATCGTGCAGAACGTGTTGCCGTCGATGGAGGCGGCGTTCGTCGACATCGGCCGTGGCCGCAACGGCGTGCTCTACGCGGGCGAGGTCAATTGGGAGGCCGCCGGTCTGGGCGGGTCCGACCGCCGCATCGAACAGGCCCTCAAGCCCGGCGACTACGTGGTGGTGCAGGTCAGCAAGGACCCGGTGGGGCACAAAGGCGCGCGGCTGACCACGCAGGTGTCGCTGGCCGGACGTTTCCTGGTCTATGTGCCGGGAGCTTCGTCGACCGGTATCAGCCGCAAACTGCCCGACACCGAACGTCAACGGCTCAAGGAGATCCTGCGCGAGGTGGTGCCGTCGGACGCCGGGGTCATCATCCGCACCGCATCCGAGGGAGTCAAAGAAGAGGACATCCGCGGCGACGTCACCCGGTTGCAGGAGCGCTGGAACGAAATCGACGCCAAGGCCGCCGAGACCAAGCAGAAAGCGGCCGGCGCCGCGGTCGCTCTGTACGAAGAGCCCGACGTCCTGGTCAAGGTCATCCGGGACCTGTTCAACGAAGACTTCTCCAGCCTGATCGTGTCCGGCGACGAGGCCTGGACGACCATCAACGAGTACGTGAATTCTGTTGCCCCCGAGCTGGTTTCGAAGCTCAACAAGTACGAGCCGGCGGACGGCAACGGGCCCGATGTGTTCGCGGTGCACCGCATCGACGAGCAACTCGCCAAGGCCATGGACCGCAAGGTGTGGTTGCCTTCCGGTGGCACGCTGGTGATCGACCGGACCGAGGCGATGACGGTGATCGACGTCAACACCGGCAAGTTCACCGGTTCCGGGGGAAACCTGGAGCAGACCGTCACCAAGAACAACCTGGAGGCGGCCGAGGAGATCGTGCGACAGCTGCGGCTGCGCGACATCGGCGGCATCGTGGTCATCGACTTCATCGACATGGTGCTCGAATCCAACCGCGACCTGGTGCTGCGCCGGATGACCGAGGCGCTGGCCCGCGACCGCACCCGCCACCAGGTGTCGGAGGTGACCTCGCTGGGCCTGGTCCAGCTCACCCGCAAGCGGTTGGGCACCGGGTTGATCGAGGCGTTCTCGTCATCGTGTCCCAACTGCGCCGGCCGTGGGATTCTGCTGCACGCCGATCCGGTCGACTCGGCCCCGGCGACCGGGCGCAAGTCCGAGACCAGCGGCCGTCGCAACCGGCGGTCGAAGAAGAACCGGTCCGAAGAATCCGTGGAGAAGGCGGTGGTGGCGAAGGTCCCCACGCACGCGCCCGGAGAACACCCGATGTTCAAGGCGATGGCCGCATCGTCGCGTGACGACGACGATGACGCCGACGACGCGGGCGAGGACGCATCTGTCGAGGCCGAGCAGACCACCGAGGGCGCGGTTGCGGATGCTGATGCCGCCGTCGAAGTCTTCGAGGACATCGAAGACACCGACGAGGACGACGACGACGCGGACGATGACGACACGGACGATGACGACACGGACGATGACGACACGGACGACGAGGAAGATGCTGACGACGACGAGGACCTCGATGACGATGACGAGGACCTCGACGACGAAGATGTCGACGAACTCGACGACGAAGACCTCGAGGACAACGACGATGAGGACAGCGACGACGACGAGGACGGTGAAGACGAGGACAGCGACGACGACGAGGACGACGTGGTCAGCGTCGCCACCGGCGTCGAGCAGGTGTCCGCGCCGGTGTCGGTCGCACCGCGCCGGCGGCGTGCGGCCGGCCGGCCGGCCGGGCCACCCATCCACGGGGACTGACGGCCGGGGTCGGTTTGACCCTGTAGCCGCTGGTCACGTACCCTAGGACAGTTGTCGTCAGGCCGTGCGGACGCTGGCCGACGACAGCGGGACACGCAAGCCCGCACCAGACCACCCACCGCGCAGAGTCGCTGGCACGTGCGCGAGCCAACGCAGGCAGCAGAACAGGCAGGAGTGAGACCGATGGCTACCTACGCAGTCGTCAAGACCGGCGGTAAGCAGTACAAGGTTGCCGTCGGCGACGTCGTCAAGGTCGAGAAGATCGAATCCGAGCCGGGCTCGAACGTGTCGCTGCCGGTCGCCCTGGTCGTGGACGGCGCCGACGTCACCACCGACGCCGATGCGCTCGCGAAGGTCGCCGTCACCGGCGAGGTGCTCGAGCACACCAAGGGCCCCAAGATCCGGATCCACAAGTTCAAGAACAAGACCGGCTACCACAAGCGTCAGGGACACCGTCAGCAGCTGACGGTCCTCAAGGTCACCGGAATCAAGTAAAAGGGCGGCAGACATGGCACACAAGAAGGGCGCTTCCAGCTCACGCAACGGCCGGGATTCCGCAGCTCAGCGGTTGGGCGTCAAGCGGTTCGGCGGTCAGGTCGTCAAGGCCGGCGAAATTCTGATCCGCCAGCGCGGCACCAAGTTCCACCCCGGCGTCAACGTCGGGCGCGGCGGTGACGACACCCTGTTCGCAAAGGCGGCCGGGGCGGTCCAGTTCGGCGTCAAGGGCGGCCGCAAGACCGTCAGCATCGTCGGGCCCAGCTCGGACTAGTCCGGGCCCGAGTGCCGCGGGTGCGCCCGCCGGCTTATTGAGGGGAAGCCCGATGGCTCGATTCGTCGATCGGGTGGTCATTCACGCACGCGCGGGTTCCGGCGGCAACGGCTGCGCGTCCGTCCACCGCGAGAAGTTCAAGCCCCTGGGCGGGCCCGACGGCGGCAACGGCGGCCGCGGCGGCAGCATCGTGTTCGTCGTCGACCCGCAGGTGCACACCCTGCTGGACTTCCATTTCCGACCGCATGTCACCGCGCCGTCCGGCAAGCAGGGGGCGGGCAACAATCGCGACGGCGCCGCGGGTGCCGATCTGGAGGTCAAGGTTCCCGACGGGACCGTGGTGTTGGACGAGAACGGCCGACTGCTGGCCGACCTGGTGGGCATCGGCACCCGGTTCGAAGCCGCCGCCGGCGGCCGCGGTGGTCTGGGCAATGCCGCGCTGGCCTCGCGTGCCCGCAAGGCGCCCGGCTTCGCACTGCTCGGTGAGCCCGGGCAGGCCCGGGATCTCACCCTCGAGCTCAAGACCGTCGCCGACGTCGGGTTGGTCGGGTTTCCCTCGGCCGGAAAGTCTTCGCTGGTATCGGTGATCTCAGCGGCCAAACCCAAGATCGCCGACTACCCGTTCACCACGCTGGTGCCCAACCTGGGCGTGGTGTCGGCCGGCGAGCATGCGTTCACCGTCGCCGACGTGCCGGGTTTGATTCCGGGCGCTTCGGAGGGCCGCGGCCTGGGTCTGGACTTCTTGCGGCACATCGAGCGCTGTGCGGTGCTGGTGCACGTAGTGGACTGTGCGACGGCAGATCCCGGTCGCGACCCGATCTCCGACATCGATGCGCTGGAAGCCGAACTCGCCGCGTACACGCCCACTCTGCAGGGCGATGCGGTGCTCGGTGACCTGGCCGAGCGTCCGCGTGCGGTGGTGCTGAACAAGATCGACGTTCCCGAGGCGCGTGAGTTGGCCGAGTTCGTCCTCGACGAGATCGCCGAACGCGGCTGGCCGGTGTTCCTGGTCTCCACGGCGACGCGGGAAGGCTTGCAGCCGTTGATCTTCGGGCTGTGGAAGATGGTCTCGGAATACAATGCGGCGCGGCCGGCGCCGGTGCCGCGCCGGCCGGTGATCCGTCCGGTTCCTGTCGATGAGAGCGGTTTCACCGTCGAACCCGACGGCGCGGGTGGCTTTGTGGTGACCGGTGCGCGTCCCGAGCGCTGGATCGGTCAGACGAACTTCGACAACGACGAGGCCGTCGGCTATCTCGCCGACCGCCTGGCCCGCCTCGGCGTCGAGGATGAACTGCTGCGACTGGGCGCGCGGCCCGGCTGCGCGGTGACGATCGGTGAGATGACGTTCGACTGGGAACCGCAGACTCCCGCGGGAGTGCAGGTTCCGCTGACCGGTCGGGGCACCGATGTCCGGCTGGAGCGCAATGATCGCGTCGGCGCCGCGGAGCGAAAGGCCGCTCGGCGCCAACGCCGCGAGCACGAGTCGTGATCAGCGAGCACCGCAAGGCCATCCGAACGGCGCGCAGTGTCGTCGTCAAGGTCGGCACCACCGCACTGACCACCGAGACCGGCATGTTCGACGCCGGCCGGTTGGCGGTCCTCGCCGACGCCATCGAGACCCGCATGAAGGCGGGCACCGACGTCGTCATCGTGTCCTCGGGTGCCATCGCCGCAGGCATCGAGCCGCTCGGATTATCGCGTCGGCCCAAGGATTTGGCGACCAAACAGGCCGCGGCCAGCGTCGGGCAGGTGGCCCTGGTGAACTCCTGGAGCGCCGCTTTTGCCCGCTACGGCCGCACCGTGGGGCAGGTGCTGTTGACCGCGCACGATATCTCGATGCGGGTGCAGCACAACAACGCTCAGCGCACCCTGGACCGGTTGCGGGCACTGCACGCGGTCGCGATCGTCAACGAGAACGACACGGTGGCCACCAACGAGATCCGGTTCGGCGACAACGACCGGCTCTCGGCGCTGGTGGCGCATCTGGTGGGTGCCGACGCGTTGGTGCTGCTGTCCGACATCGACGGGCTCTACGATGCGGATCCGCGAAAGTCCGCCACTGCCAGGTTCATTCCGGAGGTGCGGGGTCCGCAGGATCTGACCGGAGTGGTCGCCGGGCAGAGCAGTCATCTGGGCACCGGCGGCATGGCATCGAAGATGTCGTCGGCGCTGCTGGCCGCCGACGCCGGGTTGCCGGTGTTGCTTGCTCCGGCAGCCGAAGTCGCTCAGGCGCTCACCGACGCGTCGGTGGGCACGGTGTTTGCGCCGCGCGCCGAACGGATGTCGGCGCGACGATTCTGGGTGCGGTATGCCGCCGAGTCCACCGGGTCACTGGTCCTGGACGACGGCGCGGTGCGCGCCGTTGTGACGCAACGGCGTTCGTTGCTGCCTGCCGGCATCACCGGGGTTTCGGGCAAGTTCTTCGGCGGCGACGTCGTCGAATTGTGCGGATCGGAAGGGGTGGTGGTGGCCCGGGGTGTGGTCGCGTACGACGCGGGTGAACTGGCCGGCATGATCGGCCGTTCCACCTCGGACCTACCCGGTGAATTACGCCGTCCGGCGGTACACGCCGACGATCTGGTAGTCGTGCAACAACTTCAGTAGGTCACTGCGCAGGCTGTAGATACAGTGAGCCCCAGACTATTTCAGTCAGGGTCGCGGCCAGCTGGGTGTCGTACTCCGACGGCTGGACCGGCAGGTTCTGGTGGCAGGCCCGCTCGACCATCCAGGTCAATGCGCTGGCGGTGGTCACCGCATGCAGCTGCGGACGGATCGACCCGTCGGCCTGGCCTTCTTCGATGACCCGCGTCAAGCGCCCGCTGACGTTGTTCAGCAGGTCGCGGTAGGCCTGCGCGGTCGTGGGGTCGTAACCGGAGACTTCGTTGAGCGCCACCAGAACTGGTTGGTGACGACGGAAATTGGCGATGATGCTGGCCATTGCCACCCGGGCGTCATCGGGATTATGCCGCCAGGCCACGTCCCACCAGCGCTCTCCACTGGTAGTCAGGTCGTCGAGTACCTGATTGGCGAGGCGGCGCAACAGGTGGCCCTTGTCTTCGAAGTAGATGTAGAAGCTGGCCCGCGAGATGCCGGCCTCGGTGGCCAGGCGATCGACGCTGAGTTCGGTGAAGCTGGTGCCGTCGCGCATCAGCCGTTCGGTGGCCTCCAACAGCCGGCGTTCCATCTGCTCTTGCCGCTGCTCACGCTCCTGCTGGCGATTGCCCTGGGATTTGCGTGTCACGGCCGGCATTCGACGAGCATAACCGACCCATGGACGTCTTGACTAGACGAAGTGTCTAAGCATATCGTCGAATCAACGGAAGGACGCATTCATGAGCACATCTGTGCAGCCCGCCACCCGCCCTTATGATGCGATCGACCTGTCCTCCAAGGCTTTTTGGTCGACGACGGCCGCCGACCGGGAACGATCTTTCGCCACATTGCGAGCCGAGCGGCCGGTCAGCTGGCAGCCGCCGGTAGAAGGCGACCTGATCGACAATCCGGCCGATCCCGGCTACTGGGCGGTGACCCGCCGTGCGGACATCGTCGAGGTCAGTCGCACCAATGAGGTGTTCCTGTCCGGCAAGGGCGTCATGTTCGCCGACATCCCCGAAGAGTTGCTGGAGGCGTCGCAGTCCTTCCTGGCGATGGACCCGCCGCGGCACACCAAACTTCGCAAGCTGGCCAGCGCGGCGTTCACCCCCCGACAGGTCCGGCGTATCGAAGATTCGATCAAGCACAACGCCAAGGTCATCGTCGAGGAACTGCGGGCCGCCGGCAGCGGCGCCGACTTCGTCGACATCTGCGCCAAAGAACTGCCAATCCGCACCCTGTCGGACATGATGGGCATCCCGGAATCCGAGCGCCACCAGGTGGCAAGCGCGGCCGACGCCGTGGTCTCCTGGGCTGATCCCGAATTCCTCGACGGTCGCAACCCGCTCGAGTTGCTGTTCCAGAATCAGCTGTACCTGCACCAGGTGGCCGGAGCGCTGGCCGCGCAGCGCCGCGAACAGCCAGGAGACGATCTGTTCAGCAGCCTGGTGACCGCCGAAGTGGACGGTGATCGCCTGACCGACGCGGAGGTGGCCGCCTTCTTCGTCCTGCTCGCCGTGGCCGGCAACGACACCACCCGCCAGACCGCCAGTCACGCATTGAAGGCGCTCACCGACTTTCCCGACCAAAAAGATTGGCTTTCCAGTGATTTCGACAACCGCATCGGCACAGCGGTCGAGGAGTTCATCCGGTGGGCCACCCCGGTGATGACCTTTCGCCGTACTGCGGCAAAGGATTACGAACTCGGTGGTCAGACCATCCGGGCCGGGGAGAAGGTCGCCATGTTCTACGCCTCGGGAAACTGGGACCGCGACGCCTTCGACCATCCCGAACGGTTGGACCTGGGCCGCAATCCCAATCCGCATGTGGGCTTCGGCGGTGGTGGCGTGCACTTCTGCCTCGGCGCGCACGTGGCGCGAGCACAGCTGCGTGCCCTGTTCGGCGAACTACTGCGCCAGGTGCCGGAAATTCAGGCCGGCGAACCGTCTTACGTCGTCGGCAATTTCATTCACGCCATCCGGCGCATGCCCTGCACTTTCTGACAGCTCGGCGCAACAGGAGTACAGTCGCGCACGCTTGTAGGGCTGTGCTCCTGACCCGTCCGACCACGGCGCTGTCGCCGGTCTGGTCGTCGCCAAGAATCTGTTGAGAATCCGCACAGTCGCTTCCGAGAAGCTCGTCACATCAGCGAGTTGGTCACCCTGACCGGTCGCACATGCCAGAGATTCGGAGAAGACCATGTGGGCATTGACAACATCGAACGGACTGCGCGTCGACAACATCCGGTACGAGCACGACGCCCGGATGGCCGTTCACAACCTGGGTTATCCGCGAGTCATCGGTCCCTACTCCTGGCAGGTGATCGACAACCAGGGCCGCCAGTTCGTCGCCGAGGTCAGAAGGGCGCGTTGACGCTCAGTTCGGTGACTAACAAGCTCAACATCTCCGAACAGCCCCCGTCGACCTTGACGTCAGCCATGTCGTCACCCCGGGTGCGACCCCGATTGACGATCGCCACCGGCGTGCCGGTGGCGGCGGCGTGGCGCACAAATCGGTACCCGGAGAACACCGTCAGCGACGAACCTGCTACCAACAGGGCATCAGCCTGATCGACAAGTGAATAGGATTGAGCGACGCGGTCTTTCGGTACGCTCTCACCGAAATACACGATGTCGGGTTTGAGCATGCCGCCGCACCGCGGACAGTTCAGGTAGCGGAACGAGTCGGTCTCTTCGACGACGGCGTCGGCGTCCGGAGCCACCGCCAACCCACCGACGGCTTCGGCACGTTCGGTGAAGCCCGGGTTGAGCGCTTCGAGTTCGTCCGCCAGCGCCTCGCGGCTCATGGTGAAGCTGCAGTCCAGACAGGCCACCTGCGCATAGGTGCCGTGCAGATTGATGACGTGCCGGCTGCCGGCCTTGGTGTGCAGCAGGTCGACGTTCTGGGTGATCAGCCCGGTCACCGCGCCCGCCTGCTCCAACGCGGCCAGCGCCCGATGCCCGGCATTGGGCCGGGTGTCGTCCATGTGTCGCCAGCCGACGTGGTTGCGCGCCCAGTACCGCTGCCGGAACGCGGGGTCGGAGGTGAACTGGCGGATCGTCATGGGATTGCTGGGCGGCGACTCCGGACCCCGATAGTCGGGGATGCCGGAATCGGTGGACAGCCCCGCGCCGGTGAGTACCGCCACGCGCCGACCGCTCAGCAGCGCGACCAGTTCGGGGGATTCCACCCCTTCGAGGATAGAACGCTGCGGGGTCCCGCCGAGCCGGCGACCACGGCTCGAGCAGCCCTTCGCGGTTCGGATGTTTGCCCGAACTCTGCGGGGGCAACATCGGGCGTAGTAGTGGGCCACGTGACAATGAGGGGCGATGAGCTTCTATTCCGCATATCAGCACGGGTTCGTGCGCGTCGCCGCATGCACGCACCAGACCACAATTGCCGACCCGGCAGCTAACGCCAAGTCAGTACTGGAGTTGGCGCGCGCCAGTCATGAGGAGGGTGTCGGGCTGGCGATCTTTCCGGAGCTGACGCTGACGGGATATTCGATCGAGGACATCCTGCTGCAAGATGCCCTGCTGAACGCAGTCGAGGAAGCGTTGCTCGACATCATTGCGGCGTCCGCGGACCTACTGCCCGTGCTGGTCGTCGGCGCGCCGCTGCGGCGACTGCACCGCATCTACAACACCGCTGTCGTCATTCACCGCGGCGCGGTGCTCGGGGTGGTGCCCAAGTCCTATCTGCCGACCTATCGGGAGTTCTACGAGCATCGGCAGATCGCGCCCGGGGACAGTGAGCGGGGCACGATCCGATTCAGGGA
Source organism: Mycobacterium sp. NGS61 (assembly GCF_059812325.1). Lineage (NCBI taxonomy): Bacteria > Bacillati > Actinomycetota > Actinomycetes > Mycobacteriales > Mycobacteriaceae > Mycobacterium > Mycobacterium sp. NGS61. The sequence continues at coordinate 110,810 of NZ_JCALCL010000009.1, read as the reverse complement.
CGTCGAAGCCCCGTTCGGTGCCGATCTGCTGTTCGCCGCCTCTGATGTGCCAGGCCTCGTGCTGCACGTCGAAGTCTGTGAGGACATGTTCGTTCCGGTCCCCCCCAGCGCTGAGGCGGCGCTGGCGGGCGCGACGGTGCTGGCCAATCTTTCCGGCAGTCCGATCACCATCGGGCGTGCTGAGGACCGTTGCCTGTTGGCGCGGTCCGCATCGGCGCGGTGCCTGGCCGCGTACCTCTATGCCGCGGCGGGGGAGGGCGAGTCGACAACGGACCTGGCTTGGGACGGTCAGACGATGATCTGGGAGAACGGCACCGAGCTTGCGTGTTCGGAGCGCTTTCCCAAGGGGCCGCGCCGGTCGGTCGCCGACGTCGACCTGGAGTTGCTGCGCTCCGAGCGGCTACGGATGGGCACCTTCGACGACAACCGTCGCCACCACCGGGCGACCGCCGACTCGTTCCGTCGCATCGACTTCCGGCTCGACCCACCCGACGGCGACATCGGCTTGCTGCGCAACATCGAGCGGTTTCCCTTCGTCCCGGCCAATCGTGAACGGCTGGAACAGGATTGCTATGAGGCCTACAACATCCAGGTGTCTGGCCTCGAGCAGCGGCTACGCGCACTGGATTATCCGAAGCTCGTCATCGGTGTGTCCGGAGGTTTGGATTCCACCCACGCCCTGATCGTCGCGGCCAAGGCGATGGATCGGGAGGAGCGTCCCCGCAGCGACATCCTGGGATTCACCTTGCCCGGCTTCGCCACCGGCGATCACACCAAGAACAACGCGATCAAACTCGGTGAAGCGTTGGGAATCACCTTCGAGGAGATCGACATCCGCGAAACCGCCAACCGCATGTTCGAGGAGATCGGCCACCCGTTCGCCCGCGGCGAGAAGGTCTACGACGTCACCTTCGAGAACGTGCAAGCGGGACTGCGCACCGATTATCTGTTCCGCTTGGCCAACCAGCGCGGCGGCATAGTCCTTGGCACCGGCGACCTTTCGGAGCTGGCACTGGGGTGGTCGACGTATGGCGTCGGCGATCAGATGTCGCACTACAACGTCAACGGCGGTGTACCCAAGACGCTCATTCAGCACCTGATCCGGTGGGTCATCTCGTCCGAGCAGTTCGAGCAGGAGGTGTCCGATGTGCTGCAGTCGGTCGTCGACACCAAGATCACCCCGGAACTGGTGCCTGCCGGCGAGGAGGAAGACCTGCAGAGCAGCGAGGAGAAGGTCGGACCGTATGCACTGCAGGATTTTTCGCTCTTCCAAGTACTGCGGTACGGATTCCGGCCTTCCAAGATCGCCTTCCTGGCCTGGCATGCCTGGCACGATCCCGACCAAGGCGAATGGCCGCCCGGATTTCCCGAGCAGAATCGCCCCTCCTATTCGTTGAGCGAAATCAGGCACTGGCTTGAGGTTTTCGCGAAGCGGTTCTACTCGTTCAGCCAATTCAAGCGCTCTGCATTGCCCAATGGCCCCAAGGTGTCTCACGGCGGGTCACTCTCGCCGCGCGGGGATTGGCGTGCGCCGTCGGACATGTCGGCACGGATCTGGCTCGACGAGATCGAGCGAGAGATCCCCGAAGACTGAGCTTCCCGCACTCCTGACGTCACCACCACACGAGCACCGCGGGTAAATCACAGGCCGACTCCGCATCACCTTTCGGTGAAGGCGCGGACACAGCAAGGCCTCACTTCTGCGCGGAGTCCCGCTAGCGGCAGCCCGCGAACTAGTGTGCACCAAGATCGGAGACCCGTAACGAACCGGCGGCAGAAGGGAAGCCGATTGACGTCGGCTGAGCCAACAGAGGCAGCACCGGAGATTGAGAGTGCTCCGGGTAAGAAGCGCGCCACCGGGTTCCTGTCTCGCATCCGCTCCCGGGTAAGTATCCAGTCTAAAATACTTGTCGCCCTACTACTCTCGAGCATCCTGTCGGTGGCGGTGATCGGCCTCATCGGTGCTCTCTCCGGCCGCAGTGCGTTGCGGGAAGTCGAGTCCGAGCGGCTCATCGAGTTGCGCGAATCCCAGAAGCGCCAGATCGACGCGCTGTTCTCGGAAGTGGCCAACTCTCTGGACGTCTACAGCGGCGGATTCAGCGTCAACCAGGCTGTGCTGGCGCTCACCGCGGGGTTCAGTCAACTGGCTACCGCGACGATCAACCCCGCCCAGCAGCAGGCGATCACGAGCTATTACGACAACCAGATGATCAAGCCCGTCAAGCAGGTGACCGGGGAGGAGATCGATCTCAACGCAGTCCTGCCGAATACCAACTCCCAGAAGTACCTGCAGGCCAACTACACCGCCGCGGTGCGCCCCAACTCGGAGCCGGTGCTGGATGCCGGCGACGGCAGCGCCTGGTCGGCGGCCAACGCGCGCTACGACTTTTACATGCGTGACATCGTCAACCGGTTCGACTACCGGGATGCGCTGTTGTTCGACCTGGACGGCAATGTCGTGTACTCGGTCCGCAAGGGGCCGGACCTCGGCACCAATATCCTGACCGGGCCCTATCGGGAATCCAATCTGCGTGATGCGTACCGGAAAGCGTTGCGGTCCAACGATGTCGAGTACGTCTGGATCACCGACTTCCAGCCCTACCAGCCCGCGCTGGGCGCTCCGACCGCGTGGGCGGTCTCACCCATCGGCATCGACGGCAAGATCGACGGCGTGATGGCGTTGCCGTTGCCGATCGCCAAGATCAACAAGATCATGACCGCCGACAAGCATTGGCAAGCCGCCGGGATGGGTGCGGCGACCGAGACGTACCTGACCGGTCCCGATGGCCTGATGCGTTCGGATTCGCGGCTTTTCCTGGAAGATCCCAAAGAGTACCGGCATCAGGTGATCGCCACCGGCACGTCGTCCGAAATCCCGGACCGGGCGATGAAACTGGGCGGCACCACGCTGGTGCAGCCGGTCAAGAGTGCCGGCGTGCAGGCCGCGCTGCGCGGCGAGACCGGCGTCATGCGCGGCACCGACTACACCGGCAACCAAGAGCTGGAAGCCTATGCGCCGTTGGACATTCCGAACTCCGACCTGCACTGGGCGATCCTGGCAACCCGGGATGATTCGGACGCCTTCGCGCGGTTGGGACGGTTCAGCAAGACGCTGGCGGTCGCGGTCACGGCGATGATCTTTGTGATCAGTGTGGCTTCGATGCTCATTGCGCAGGCCGCTGTTCGCCCGTTGCGGCGGTTGGAGCTGGGCACCCAGAAAATCAGTTCCGGTGACTACGAGGTCACGATCCCGATCACGTCGCGTGACGAAATCGGAGATCTCACCAATGCTTTCAATGAAATGAGTCGCAATCTTGCGATCAAGGAAGAGCTTCTCAACGAGCAACGCCGAGAAAACGACCGGCTACTGCTGGCATTGATGCCGGAGTCCGTCGTCCAGCGCTATCGCGAGGGGGAGGCCACCGTCGCGCAAATGCATCAGGACGTTGCCATTATCTTCGCCGACATCGTCGGGGTCGACGAGATCTCCAACGACCTGACCGGACAGGAACTGGTCGAAGTCGTCGACGATCTGTTCCGTCAGTTCGATGCGGCGGCCGAAGCCCGCGGCGTCGAACGGATTCGAACCTTTCACAACGGTTATCTCGCCAGCTGCGGCGTCATCACACCGCGGCTCGACAGCATCCACCGCAGCATCGAATTCGCGCTCGAAATGCGGCGGGTCATCGAGCGTTTCAACAGCAAGAGTCGGCACGTGCTGGGCCTGCGCGTCGGCATCAACACGGGAAACGTCGTCAGCGGACTGGTTGGCCAGTCCGGACTCGTCTACGACATGTGGGGCGCGGCGGTGAGCCTCGCATACCAGATGCACAGCGGCGCACCGCAACCCGGCATCTATGTGGCGGCACAGGTGTACGAGGCGATGCGTGACACCCGTAAGTTCACACCGGCCGGCACCATCCTGGTTGGCGGTACCGAACAGACGATCTACCGGCTGATCGAGCGACAATGACGAATCCGCTGCATTCTTCGTGGTTCTACTGGGCACTTGCGGTGGCGATCGGCTTTCCGCTCGGGTTGATCCTGCTCACCGAACTGCAACACTCGCTCGTTCGCCGACGGAGTCGGCTCACTCGGCAGGTCAGCATGGTGCGCAACTGGCTGCTGCCGCTCGGTGCGCTGTTGCTGCTGCTGGTCAAGACTTCCCAGATTCCGGCCGGCGACGCCCCGGTTCGCTTACTCACCACGCTGTTCGGGTTCCTGGTCCTGGTGCTGTTGCTATCCGGGCTCAATGCAACCGTGTTCGAAGGTGCGCCCGAAGAGAGTTGGCGCAAGCGGGTTCCGGCGATCTTCCTCGACGTCGCTCGCTTCGCGCTGATCGGGCTCGGCCTGGCCGTGATCCTGTCCTACATCTGGGGCGTCCGCGTCGGCGGCGTTTTCACCGCCCTGGGCATCACGTCGGTGGTCATCGGGTTGATGCTGCAGAACTCCGTCGGCCAGATCGTGTCGGGTTTGTTCATGCTGTTCGAACAGCCGTTCCGGATCAACGACTGGTTGGACACCCAGACGGCGCGGGGACGCGTCATCGAAGTGAACTGGCGGGCCGTACACATTCAGACCGGCAGCGGACTGCGGATCATGCCGAACTCGATGCTGGCCAGCACGGCGTTCACCAACCTCAGCCGCCCGGCGGGCCCGCACAAGTGCTCGATCACCACCACCTTCGCCACCACGGACCCGCCGGACCAGGTGTGCGCCATGCTGTCGACGGTCGCCAGCGGGCTGCCGCTCATCCAGGCCGGTACCGTTCCGGCCTCGATCGCCCTGGGCGGCGGCGGATACCGCACCACGCTCATGGTCACCTCACCGGCCGACGAAGGAGCCACGCAGTCGACCTTCCTGCGCTGGATCTGGTACACCGCGCGGCGGCAGCAACTGCACCTCGACGGCGCCGAGGATGATTTCTCGACGCCCGCCCGGGTCATGGAAGCCCTGCGCACCGTGGTGGCGAGCGAGCTGCGGCTCACCCTGACCGACCAGCAGTTCCTCGCCCCGTACGCCAGAATCGTGCGGTACGGCGCGGACGAGGTCGTGCAGTACCCGGGAGCGGTGCCCACTGCGATGACCTTCCTCATCGCCGGCAGAGTGCGACTGACCGTGACCGACGAGGACGGCGTGATGGTGCCGGTCTCGACTCTGGATGAAGGTTCTTTCATCGGTGTCACCGCGCTGACTCGGCAACCCAACGTGGCGGGTGCGTATGCGCTCGACGAAGTGACCGCGCTGGAGATCGACCGCGAACACCTGGAAAAGATCGTGATGAACAAGCCGATGCTGCTCCAGGACCTGGGCCGAATCATCGAGGAACGGCAAAGTACCGCGCGGCGCATCTCCCGGCGGGAGAGGGTCAGCTGACCCTCCAGGGGCCCGACCTCAGCACCCTGTAACGGTGGTCGAAGCAGAAGTCCGGCTGACCCAGCCCGACTGAGTGGCATTAAGCCCGATACCCTGGGCTAATGAGTGTGCAAGCCCACGCCCGCAGCGTGCCGGCACCCGATCTGCGCCTGGAGGTGCACGATGCCGCCCGACGCGCCCGGGTGGCTGCCCGCGTTCTGGCCGCAACGCCCACGGTGGTCAAAGACCGCGCGTTGCACGCTGCGGCGGACGAGATCCTGGCCGACGTCGAGGCGATCCTCGCCGCCAATGCCGAGGACCTGGACGTCGCCGGGCGAGCCGGCACTCCGGCCGCGATGCTCGACCGGCTGGCATTGAGTCCGCAGCGGATCGACGGCATTGCCGCCGGTCTGCGTCAGGTCGCGGGACTGCCCGACCCGGTCGGCGAGGTGCTGCGCGGGTCCACCCTGCCCAATGGTTTGCAGCTGCGCCAGCAGCGGGTTCCGCTCGGCGTGGTCGGGATGATCTACGAGGGCCGCCCCAACGTCACGGTCGACGCGTTCGGTCTCACCCTGAAGTCCGGCAACGCGGCCCTGCTGCGCGGCAGCTCCTCAGCCGCGCGATCCAACGAGGCCCTGGTCACGGTGCTGCGTCGCGCGCTGGTCGGCCAGGGCCTGCCGGCCGACGCTGTCCAGCTGCTGTCCTCGGCCGACCGGGCCACCGTCACGCACCTCATCCAGGCGCGCGGCCTGGTGGACGTGGCCATCCCGCGCGGCGGCGCCGGACTCATCGAAGCGGTGGTGCGGGACGCGCAGGTTCCCACCATCGAGACCGGCGTCGGCAACTGTCACGTCTACGTCCACCACGCCGCCGACCTCGACGTCGCCGAGCGAATCCTGTTGAACTCCAAGACGCGCCGGCCCAGTGTCTGCAACGCCGCGGAGACCTTACTGGTCGACGCCGCGATCGCCGGGCAGGCGATGCCGCGGCTGCTCAGTGTCCTGCAGGACGCCGGCGTCACCGTGCATCTCGACGCCGGCGAGGAGGACCTGCGTCGGGAATATCTCGCGATGGACATCGCGGTGGCCGTGGTCGACGGTGTCGAGGGTGCCATCGCGCACATCAACGAGTTCGGCACCGGGCACACCGAAGCCATCGTGACCACCGATCTTGCTGCCGCGCAACGTTTTACCGAGCAGGTGGACGCCGCGGCGGTGATGGTGAACGCGTCGACCGCGTTCACCGACGGTGAGCAGTTCGGGTTCGGCGCCGAGATCGGCATCTCCACCCAGAAGCTGCACGCCCGCGGCCCGATGGGGTTGCCGGAGCTGACCTCGACCAAGTGGATTGTGTGGGGTGACGGCCACACCCGTCCGGCCTGAACCCTAGGAGTCATAGATGAGCGTGCCCGCGCGGCCCGTGCCGCTGTTCGCCGACATCGCCGACGTCTCGCGCCGGCTGGCCGAGACCGGTTACCTGCCCGACACCGCTACTGCCACTGCGGTTTTCCTGGCCGACCGGCTCGGCAAGCCGTTGTTGGTGGAGGGCCCGGCCGGGGTCGGCAAGACCGAACTGGCGCGGGCGATTGCGCAGGCGACCGACTCCGGTCTGGTCCGTCTGCAGTGCTACGAGGGCGTCGACGAGGCCCGCGCGCTGTACGAGTGGAACCACGCCAAGCAGATTCTGCGAATCCAGGCCGGCTCGGGTGACTGGCAGGCCACCAAGGACGACGTGTTCAGCGAGGAGTTCCTGCTGCAACGGCCGTTGCTGACGGCGATCCGCCGTACCGAACCCACGGTGTTGCTGATCGACGAAACCGACAAGGCGGACATCGAGATCGAAGGTCTGCTGCTGGAGGTGCTTTCAGACTTCGCGGTGACCGTCCCCGAACTCGGCACCATCACCGCGACGCGAACACCGTTGGTGGTGCTGACCTCCAACGCCACCCGCGAACTGTCCGAGGCCCTCAAACGTCGTTGTCTGTTCCTGCACATCGACTTTCCGACCCCGGAGCTGGAACGTCGGATCCTGCTGTCCCGGGTGCCCGAACTGCCGCAACACCTCGCCGAGGAACTGGTGCGCATCATCGGGGTGATGCGCGGGATGCAGCTCAAGAAGGTGCCGTCGATAGCCGAGACCATCGACTGGGGCCGCACGCTGCTGGCGCTGGGGATGGACACCATCGACGACGCGGTCGTCGCCGCCACCCTCGGGGTGGTACTCAAACACCAGTCCGACCAGCAGCGCGCGGCCGGAGAACTAAGGCTCAACTGATGGCTACCCGACGCATCCGGCCCAGCCGGCCACTCGCCCCACACGGGTTGCCCGGACACTTGGTCGGGTTCGTGGAAGCGCTTCGCGGCAGCGGGATTTCGGTGGGCCCGTCGGAGACGGTGGACGCCGGACGGGTGATGGCCACGCTGGGGTTGGGTGACCGTGAGGTGCTGCGCGAAGGGTTGGCGTGTGCGGTGTTGCGCCGACCGGAGCATCGGGAGACCTACGACGCCATGTTCGATCTGTGGTTTCCCGCCGCGCTGGGCGCCCGCGCCGTGGTCACTGAAGGTGACGGGTCCGAAGACCCGGACGCGCTGCCGCCCGACGATGTCGAGGCAATGCGCCAGTTGCTGCTGGACCTGCTCACCGAGCACCCTGAACTCGCCGACATGGACCAGCGGCTGGTGCAGATGATCGCAAGCATCGTGGAGGCCTACGGCAAATACAATTCCAGCCGCGGCCCGTCGTTTTCCTCCTACCAGGCGCTCAAGGCGATGGCGCTGGACGAGTTGGAGGGCAAGCTGCTGGCCGGGTTGCTCGCCCCCTACGGCGACGAGCCCACCCCGAGTCAGGAACAGATCGCCAAAGCGCTTGCTGCGCAGCGTATCACGCAGTTGCGCAAGATGGTCGACGCGGAGACCAAGCGTCGGACCGCCGAGCAACTGGGCCGGGAGCATGTGCAGATGTACGGCATTCCGCAGCTTTCCGAGAACGTCGAGTTCCTGCGCGCGTCGGGTGACCAGCTGCGCCAGATGCGCCGCGTGGTCGCGCCGCTCGCGCGCACCCTGGCGACCCGGCTGGCTGTGCGGCGGCGTCGCTCCCGCGCGGGATCGATCGACCTGCGCAAGACGCTGCGCAAGTCGATGTCCACCGGCGGCGTGCCGATCGACGTGGTGCTCAAGAAGCCCCGTCCAGCGCGCCCGGAACTGGTGGTGTTGTGCGACGTGTCCGGGTCGGTCGCCGGGTTCAGTCATTTCACGTTGTTGTTGGTTCATGCGCTGCGACAGCAGTTTTCCCGCGTCCGGGTGTTCGCCTTCATCGATACCACCGACGAGGTGACGCACATGTTCGGTCCGGAGGCCGATCTGGCGGTGGCTATTCAGCGGATCACCCGCGAGGCGGGTGTGTATGCCCGCGACGGGCACTCCGACTACGGCAATGCATTCGTCACATTCATGCAGGGCAACCCGAATGTGCTGTCGCCGCGCAGTTCGTTGTTGATCCTCGGCGACGGCCGCACCAACTACCGCAACCCGGCGGTGGACGTGCTCGACGACATGGTCACCGCCGCCCGGCATGCGCACTGGCTCAACCCGGAGCCCAAACACCTCTGGGGCAGCGGTGATTCGGCCGTACCGCGCTACCAGGACGTGATCACCATGCACGAATGCCGGTCGGCCAAGCAGCTGGCAGCCGTGATCGACCAGTTGCTGCCCGTCTGAGTTCAGCTGGTTTTGCGGAACACCAACCAGCGCATCTCGATCGGGCTGTTCTCGCGCTCGACGGGAAACACGTCCAATCCGCTGACCCACGCTGCATACCAACTGGTTTGCGGCCACCCACCGGGCGGCAGGTGGGCCTGCTCGTAGTCGTACACCGACTCGTCGGAGATCAGTTCGAGAGGCAGACCGGCCACTGCGTCGTCGAGTTCCTGGCGGGTGAAAATGCTGGTGTACGCCTGTTGCCCGAATTCACGTGTGGCACTGTCGAGTTCGAAACCGTTGCGGGTCAGGAATGCGTTGAACACCAACTGTGCGCCGGGAGCCAGGCATTCGGCGGCGAGCTCGAGCAGGCCGCGTAACTGCTGCGTGGTCCGGAAATCGGACACCACCTCGGACAGCGTGATCAGTTGATAGTCGCGCCGCAGGTCATCGGTGGTCTCGAAAACATTGCGCACGATGATGCGTACGTCGAGCTGTTCCTGACGCGCCTGCGTGCGGATGATTTCGGCGAACTTGGGCGTCAGCTCCACCACATCGACCGGATGCCCGCGCCGGGCCAGTGGCAGCGCGTTTCGTCCGGTGCCCGCACCGATTTCGAGTATCCGATGTGTGGTGGGATCGGTGGCTTCGCCGGCCAACGCCCAGACACGGGCGTCGGGCTGGGTGCCGAACAACGGTGGCTCGCGAGTGGCGATCCAGTTCTCGTAAGCCTCGGCCACGGTGAACCATCGAGCGTTGACCTGATAGTGCAGCGTCGGGCCGACGGGGGCGTTGTAGGAGATGACGATGTTCGAACGATGCGAGATGGAATAGGCCTCCGCCAGTTGGCCTTCCAGCACCTTGCGCAGATGGGCCAGCTCGTCTTCGTTGAATTCCCGTCCGACCCCGCTGAAGATCCGGCTGCACATCTGCACGTATTCCTCGAGCATGCTCGGAATAGCCGGCAGCGATATCTCACCGGTGACCACCGATCGGGTGTAGACCCGCTTGGTCATGGCGTCTCGCCACTGCTGCGCCTGATCTGTTGTTGGCAGCGAATTTTCCACAGACTCCTTGTACACGATTGAAGCTCCCGATGGGGCGCCATCGCACCAAAAGGACGTCTCGGTTCAGCTGAGCAACTCGATCTGCACATTCAATGCGCGGTAAACCTCCAGTGCCCGCCGGTCGCGGGTGGCGAGTGGTAGGCGGTGCTCATTGGCCGAGGCGCCGACCAGGGCGTCATACACGGTGCCGCCGGCGATGCCGATCGTTCCCAGATCGTCAAGCAGTGCGGTGGCCGCGCGCGCACCGAGATATCTGGTTTCCGGGAATGTCTGGGCGAGCAATCGTGCGACGGTCGCCGCGGTCCGGCGGGCCGGCGGCGGCAACCTGGTGAGCACCGAGAACGTTTCGAAAGCGGCATGTCCCGCCAACCCCAGGTCGCACCCGCGCAGCGCGCGGAAGGTCTGCTCGTGCTGGGCATGGTCGGCGACGACGAGCGCAACCGCGACGCTGGTGTCGACCAGCAGCGTGCCGGATCTAGCGCTGGCCGGCATCGCGCAGCGTCCGCACCACGGCGTCGTCGATGTCGGCCCCACCCGCCGGAATCACCAGACGGCCGTCCCGCTCCCCGAGCGACTCCCCGGCGACGGGTTCGACTCGCAGGGCCGCACCGTCGGCCGTCACCTCCACCTCGCCCGGTCGCAGGCCCAGCTGATCTCGCAATGGCTTAGGAATAACCAATCGACCTGCCTTGTCAATGGTTGCACGCATGCCTAGAGAATACCGTGACCGCTGCTCCAGTAAGCTGGCACACCATGCAAACGCGGCTGCGCAGGCTGGGAGTGATGGGTGGGACGTTCGATCCCATTCATTACGGCCACCTGGTCGCTGCCAGCGAGGTGGCCCATGCGTTCGCGCTCGACGAAGTGGTGTTCGTGCCCAGCGGCCAGCCGTGGCAGAAATCCCGCAATGTGTCCGCCGCTGAGGACCGGTATCTGATGACGGTGATCGCCACCGCATCCAACCCCCGCTTCTCGGTGAGCCGCGTCGACATCGACCGCGGCGGTCCCACCTACACCAAGGACACGCTGCGGGAACTGCGCACCCTGAACCCCGATGCCGAGCTGTACTTCATCACCGGAGCCGACGCGCTGGCCTCGATCCTGTCCTGGCAACGCTGGGAGGAACTGTTCGAGCTGGCGCGGTTCATCGGGGTCAGCCGGCCGGGCTACGAGCTGAGCCAGGACCACATCACCGGCGTGCTGAGCGATCTGCCGGAGGATGCGCTGACGCTGATCACCGTTCCTGCGCTGGCCATCTCGTCGACCGACTGCCGGGAGCGCGCCGCGCAGCGCCGGCCGCTGTGGTACCTGATGCCCGACGGCGTCGTGCAGTACGTCTCCAAGCGGCATCTCTACCGGGCACCCGAGGAAAGCGAGGACCCGGCCGCCCGCAGCCTGGCCGCCGGTAAAAGCACATGAGCGCAAATCAGGAAGCGATCGACATGGCCACGGTGGCCGCCCACGCTGCGGCCGCCAAGCTCGCCGACGACGTGCTGGTCATCGATGTCTCCGGCCAGCTGGTCATCACCGACTGCTTCGTGATCGCTTCGGCGTCCAACGAGCGCCAGGTCAATGCGATCGTCGACGAAGTGGAAGAGAAGATGCGCCAGGCCGGTCACAAACCGGCCCGCCGCGAGGGGGCGCGGGAAGGCCGCTGGACCCTGCTGGACTACCGCGACATCGTCGTGCACATCCAGCACCAGGACGACCGCAACTTCTATGCGCTGGACCGGCTATGGGCAGACTGCCCCGTGGTTCCGGTGGACCTGTCCGACCCGGAGGTGGACGCGCCATGACCGCGCGCCGGTTGGTGATGCTCCGACACGGGCAGACCGACTACAACCTGGGCAGCCGCATGCAGGGTCAGCTCGACACGGACCTGAGTGAGCTGGGCCGCGCTCAGGCGGTTGCGGCGGCAGAGGTGCTGGGCAAATTGCAGCCCCTGCTGATCGTGTCGTCGGACTTGCGCCGCGCCTATGACACCGCGACCAGCCTGGGGGAGCAGACCGGACTGCCGGTGCGGGTGGACGCGCGACTGCGCGAGACCCACCTCGGCGAGTGGCAGGGTATGACGCACAGCCAGATTGACGCCGACGTTCCGGGGGCCCGGCTGGCGTGGCGCGAAGACGCCCGCTGGGCACCGCACGGCGGGGAGAGCAGAGTCGACGTTGCCGCCCGCAGTGTGCCGCTGGTCGCGGAGTTGGTCGCCGGCGCGCCCGAGTGGGGGGATGCGGGCGCCCCGGAGCGCCCCGTGGTCCTGGTCGCGCACGGCGGCCTGATCGCCGCGCTGTCGGCGGCGCTGTTGAAGTTGCCGGTCGCCAACTGGCCGATCCTGGGTGGCATGGGCAACTGCAGTTGGGTGCAACTGTCCGGGCATTCCGAGGGTGGCGCCGGCTTCGACGAGATCGGGTGGCGGTTGGACGTGTGGAACGCCTCGGCGCAGGTGTCCAACGATGTCCTCTGAATACCGACCGGTCGGTAAACCGACCCTGTTGATCTTCGCCGACTCGCTGTCCTACTACGGGCCCGCCGGTGGTTTGCCAGCAGACGATCCGCGCATCTGGCCCAATATCGTTGCCGCTGAACTGGGTTGGGATGTCGACTTGATCGGGCGCATCGGGTGGACCTGTCGTGACGTGTGGTGGGCAGCGACTCAGGACCCCCGCTCCTGGGCTGCGCTGCCCCGGGCCGGCGCGGTGATCTTCGCTACCAGTGGGATGGACTCACTGCCGTCGGTGTGGCCGACCGCGTTGCGTGAGTTGATCCGGTACGTGCGCCCGCCCCGGTTGCGGCGCTGGGTCCGCGACGGATACGGCTGGCTCCAGCCACGGTTTTCGCCGGTGGCCAGGCCCGCCCTTCCTCCCCGGTTGACCGCCTATTACCTGGAAAAAACCCGCGGTGCAATCGATTTCAACCGGCCTGGCATTCCGATTGTGGCGTCGCTGCCGTCGGTGCACATCGCCGAGACATACGGCAAGGCGCACCACGGGCGCGCGGGAACCGTCGCAGCGATCACCGAATGGGCCCAACAGCATGATGTTCCGTTGGTGGACCTCAAAGCCGCTGTCGCGGATGAGATCATGAGCGGGCGAGGAAATCCCGACGGCATTCACTGGAACTTCGAAGCGCATCAGGCGGTCGCCGAACTGATGCTCAAGGCGCTGGCCGAAGCCGTGCAGAAGACTAGCGCGCCGAGCGAGAAATCCCGCCGACCGTGAGCCGCGCCGGTGACGATGCAGAGCGTAGCGATGGGAAGGAGCGGCGCCGGTGACCGTCGTCGTGGTCACTGACAGCTCGTCGCGGATTCCGGTCGATCTGCGCGACACGTGGGGTATCCGGGAGGTCCCGCTGCACATCCTGCTCGATGACGCCGACCTGCGTGACGGCGTGGACGACATCCCCGCCGACATCCACAAGCGCAACGCCACCACCGCGGCAGCGACTCCTGCTGAGCTCGGGGGCGCATACGAACAGGCGCTGGCCGACAGCGGCGGTGACGGCGTTGTGGCAGTGCATATTTCGTCGGGGTTGTCCGGAACCTACCGGGCCGCCGAACTCGTCGCCACCGACCTCGGACCGGCGGTACGGGTGATCGATTCCAAATCGACGGCAATGGGCACCGGATTCCTGGCGCTGGCCGCCGCGCGCGCCGCTGCGGCGGGCGAGGATCTGGCTGCCGTCGCCGCTGCCGCAGCGTCCGGGGTGTCGCTGACGCACGCCTATATGGTGGTGCACCGGCTGGACAATCTGCGCCGCAGCGGCCGGATCGGCGGTGCCAAGGCGTGGTTGGGCACCGCCCTGTCGCTCAAGCCACTGTTGCACATCGACGATGGAAATCTGGTTCTGGCACAACGGATCCGGACTACCCGGGGCGCTCTCACGGCGCTGGTCGATCAGGTGTGTGAATTGGTGGGGGAGCACCCGGCTGCGCTCGCGGTGCACCATGTCGCCAACCCGGCGGGCGCGCAGGACGTGGCGGCGGCGCTGGCCGAACGGCTACCGAAGTGTGAACCGGCGATCGTCACGCCGCTGGGTCCGGTGCTTGCGCTGCACGTCGGCGACGGAGCGATTGCGGTGTGTCTCCAACTGGCCGAATAGTTTTCGGCGCATCAGAAAGCCTTGGGCCGCAACAACTCAAGGGCGTTCCGGAACAGATCGAGGTCTACCGGGTCAGCACAGCCTGACCGGTTGCGAGGTCACGTCCGGGCGAAGGTGCGTCGGGCGTTGTCGCCGCGCGGATGCACCACTTGCGGCCACCAGAACCAGCGCCCGAGCAGCGTGGCGATCGACGGCATCAGCAAGGTGCGCACGATCAGAGTGTCCAGCAGCAGACCGATACAGACGGTGGACCCGAACTGGCCGAGCACTCGCAGGTCACTGCCCAGCATGGAAGCCATGGTGAACGCGAACACCAGTCCGGCCGCCGTCACCACTCCGCCGGTGCCGGCCATCGACCGGATGATCCCGGTTTTCAGCCCGGCGTGGATCTCCTCTTTGAACCGGGAGACCAGCAACAGGTTGTAGTCCGACCCGACGGCCAACAGGATGATCACCGACAACGCCATTACGATCCAGTGGATCCGGATGCCGAACAGGTCCTGCCAGATCAGCACCGACAACCCGAAGGACGCCGCGATGGAACTGGCCGCGGTTCCGACGATGACCATCGACGCAACCACACTGCGGGTGAGCAGCAGCATGATCATGAAGATCAGCGTCAGGGCCGACACCACGGCGATCATCAGGTCGTACTTGGCGCCGTCATGCATGTCCTTGAAGGTGGCGGCGGTACCACCGAGATATACCAGCGCATTCGACAGCGAGGACTGTTTGAGGCCTTCCTGCGCGGCCGTGCGCTCCGCATCCACCCGGGCAATGCCTTCGGGCGACATCGGATCACCCTGGTGGGTGATGAAGAAGCGTGCCGACTTTCCGTCCGGCGACAGGAACATCCGGAGGCCGGTCTGGAAGTCCGGGTTGTCGAACGCTTCCGGCGGCAGGTAGAACATGTCGTCGTTTTTGGCAGTGTCGAAACTCTGCCCCATCACAATCGCGGTGTCGCTCAGCGACTTCATCTGATCGAGCATGGCCTTGAACGTGGCCTGCATTGTCAGTGTCAACGCTTTCGTCGTCTTCATGGTGGTGATCATCGGCGGGATCAACACCAGCATCTGGTGGGTGGCCGCAGCGGTCCGCTGAATGTCCTTGGTCAGTTCGTCGAATTGTCCTGCGAGCTGGTCGAATCCGTCCAGCGACTCGAACAGTGACCGCAACGACCAACAGATCGGGATGTCGAAGCAGTGCTTCTCCCAGTAGAAGTAACTGCGGATCGGACGCCAGAAGTCGTCGAAGTCGGCGATGTGGTCGCGCAGTCGGTTGGTGATCTCGGCGGTTTCGGCCGTGGTCTTGGCGCTGTCGTCGGCGGCACTGGAGAGATCCTGCGTCACCTTGTACATGCGCTGCATCGTTTCGATCATGAACTGCATCTGGTCGGCCATCTTGGTGATGTCAGCCATTCGGTCCTGCAGGAAGGCCATGTTCTGCATCGTGGTCTGGCTCTGCATGCTGTTCTGAAAAGGTATGGAGCTGTGCTGGATTGGGATGCCCAGCGGTCTGGTGATGTCCTGCACCATCGCGATGCCCACGGTGCGCATCACGTTCTTGGCGACTCGGTCCAGCACCAGCATGTCGGCCGGGTTGCGCATGTCGTGGTCGGCCTCGACCATCAACATGTCGGGGTTCATCCGCGCCTCGGAGAAGTGCCGGTTCGCGGCCTCCTGGCCTTGGTTGGACGGGGCGGCGGTCGGCAGATAGAAACGGTCGTTGTAACTGGTCTTGAAGCTCGGCAACGCAACCATGCCGATCAGGACGACCGCGGTGCTGACCGCGAGAACCGGTGCGGGCCAACGCACCACCGCGGTGCCGACCCGTCGCCACATGCGTCCCTGCTTGGCTGCCCGCTTGGACTCGAACAGGTGCAGCTTGCTGCCCACGAAGACCACCGCGGGACCCAATGTGACGCCGGCCAGCACCACCACCAGCATCCCGATCGCCACCGGTGCACCCATGGTGTTGAACCAGGGGAGCCGCGCGAAACTCAGGCAGTAGGTGGCGCCCGCGATCGTCAAACCCGAGCCCAGCACCACGGGGGCCACGCCGCGAAATGTCGTGTAGTAGGCGGTTTCCCGGTCCTCACCGGCGCGCAGCGCTTCCTGATATCGCCCGACCAGGAAGATTCCGTAGTCGGTACCGGCGGCGATCGCGAGCATGGTGAGGATGTTCGCAGCGAACGTGGTGAGCCCGAATGCGTTGTGGTAGGCCAATACCGCGACGACGCCGCGCGCAGAAGCCAGTGCGACGAACGTCATGAACAACTGGACCAGCGTGGTGACGATGGACCGGTAGACCAGTAGCAGCATGATGGCGATCGCGCCCAGCGTGAACAGGGTGATCTTGGCCAGACTGGCGTTGCCTATCACATGCATGTCGTCGCTGAGCGCAGCCGGGCCGGTGACGTAGACCTTCAGCCCGGCCGGCACCGCGTTTTTATCGATGACCTTGCGTACCGCTTCCACCGATTCGTTGGCTTCGGTGGTGCCTTGATTGCCACCCAGATTCAACATCACGTAGGCGCCCTTGGCGTCGGCGCTCTGGGCGCCGGCCGCGGTCAGCCGGTCGCCCCAGAAGTCCTGGATGTGCTGAACGTGTTTGGGCTGCTCGCGAAGCTGACGAATCAGGTTGTCGTAGTAGCGGTGCGCCTCGTCGCCCAGCGGTCCCTGGCTCTCCAGCACGATCATCACGGTGCTGTTGGAGTCGAACTCCTTGAAGTTGTGGCCCAGGCGCATCATCGCTTTCATCGACGGCGCGTCCAGCGGGGTCATCGGGGCGGAATGCTGCTCGCCGACGACTTCCAGTGACGGGACGACGACGTTCACCAGCACCGTGACGAACACCCAGGCCAGGATGATCGGGATCGCGAAGAGGCGGATGGCGTGCGGGATGGCGGGGCGGTGCGGGCGGGCAGCGGGCGCGGTGGTGTCGGCGCGGTCCTGCACGTTGATCGGGCCGGTCGCCGCACCCCGGGTGTCTTCGAGGTTGCTCATGCGGACTTCACCAGGCAGAAGGTCTGCGGGTTGACGCCGTCGGAGTTCTTCTGCTCCTTGACGATTCCGTCCACGGTGATACGGCAGCCGATCTGGCTGCCGTCGGACTGGGCCATGATGTTGGCACTCACCGAGGGCAGCGTCGTCGAGATGGTGAACGACCACGGCAACGTCGCGGCATTGACCTGATGGGTGTTGGCGTCGGCGTCCCAATAGTTGATGTTGGCGGTAGCGCCGGGCGAGCCGTAGATGTCGTACGTGACGACCTTGGGGTTGAACTGCACGATCTCGATCCCGGCGCCGGCGTTGGCATTGAGATCCTGGGAGCCGAATATCTTGTGAAGCCGCGACACGGCCAGGCCCGCGACGGCGAGCACCACCACCAGGACCAACGGGATCCACGCTCGTTTGAGCAGGCGGGCAGCGGTACCTCCGAGCGAACCGGTCTTCAACGCCACCGCCCAGCCACCGCCTTCCGCACGCCGATCGCACGATGCAACATCTGATCGAAGAGCTTGCTTCCCGCCCGCCGGACATTGCCGAGGAGAATCTTTGCTCGGCTAAGTATGCTAACCCTTAGTGCACGCGAGCGTTCCTCGGGGTGGCCGCGACGTGTCCAACGGCACAGCCGGGGCGCGGCGGCGACAACCAACCCGGCAGTGACCCTAGCGTGCGAACCGGCCGGTGATGGGTGGCAGATCGGCGAGTGTGACGATGCCCGGTCTGGCGGCCACCACCGCCGGTACCGCATTGGTGACCGGCAGCGCGGTGTAGATCATGCCCAGGCCCATGAACCCGGGTTCTTTCCAGTCCCGTGGCGGCAGACAGTGCAGCACCGTACGCATGTTGGGCAACCCGAACACCTGAATGACGTGCCCGTGCTCCAGAGGCTTGGGCGGAACCACGTGGTCGCCCATGGTCCAGTTGAACCCGACGCTGACCACGTTGCGCTCGCCCTCCCAGCCACGGTGGTAGCCGTGTACGCCGGCGACGGTCCCGGCGGGGATGGTCATGAAACCCAGATCGCTGTCGCCGGTCGCGGCGGTGAACGTGACGTCGAAGGTCATCCGGTCCAGCCGCGCGCCGATCGCGTCGGCCATCATCGCGGCGGATTCGGCGAACACTTCGCTTTCCCGCCGCACGCTCTCGGCCAATCCCGGCGTGTCGGGGAGTTGCGAGAAGCCCATCGCGGTCTGGGTTCCGGCCGACTCGTAGGTCGAACAGTCCACCGACTCGGTGATGCGAATCTCATCCACCCGCTCGCAGGACCCGCTGAGCACCATCGCGACCATGTTCGTCATGCCCGGGTGCGCGCCGCTACCGAAGATCGTCGAGTTGCCGCGCTGGCAGGCTTGCAGAATGCGCTCGCGGTCCTGCGGTGTCTGTTTGCCACCGGTGATCCACGCCGCGCTGGAGCACACGTTCACCCCCGACTCCAGTAGCCGCTCCAACTCATCGATGTTGGGCCACAACGGGTTATAGCAACAGGCGTCGGCACCGAGCGCGAGCAGCGCGTCGATGTCGTTGGTGGCCTGGATGCCCGTGGGTTTCGGCCAGCCCGACAGATCGGCGGCATCGACACCGACTTTGTCGGCGCCGTGCGCGTAGACCCCGACCAGTTCCAGGTCGGGCCTGCCGATGATGGCGTGCAACGAACGCCGCCCGATGTTGCCAGTCGTCCACTGGATCACCCGCAGGGGACGGTCAGTCATCGGGTTCTCCTTTGCACGCGCCTGCTCAGTGGTGGCCCTGACCCAACACGGCCAGCGCCCCGGAGAGTATCTGCGACATCGGATCCGCGCCGCCACCGAAGGTGGCCTGGGTGGCCGGGGCGGTGACGGCCGCGGGGTCGAACCCACGCACCGGGTCCACCTGGATCGGAGCGGTCAGCGGATCGTCGTTGCGCGAATACGCGGCGTTGACCATCGGGGTCAGTTCGGCGTCCATCTGACTGAGCAGTTCGTCCGGCACCCCGAGGTAGCCCAGTGGCAGGATCAGCGGCAGATGCCGCTCGGGGATCAGGTATGTCGTTGTCTTGGCGCCCCGGGAGTTGACCGTGGTGCGGATGTTCTGCGGCGGCACCATGCTGGGGTTGGTGAAGGCGACCGCGGTGTGCCCGGTGGCCAGGCCCACCAGCGTGTTGGCCAGGGCCAGCAAGTTGTCCGGCCGGTCCGGGAAGTCGGCGATCGAGTCGTAGGCGGAGACGAAAACGCTTGTGTCGTATTGGCTTTCCACCGGCGGCGGGATGGTGTAGTCCAACGCGGGTACCACCGACCCGACCGGGAACATCGCGGTCAGGAAACTCTGCCCGAAGGCGTGCCGCGCGACCGGGTCGCCGAAAGTGGCAAACGTCAACTGGTCCGGCGGGGGAGCAGTCGGATCGTTGGCGAGCCGGGCCTGCACGGCGTTGAGGACAAGTGAACCCTCGGACAGTCCGATCGCGGTGCCCGGGCCGCCGGCGCGGATCGCCGAGTAGAGATTGTCCTCACCGACCACCACCGACTCGCCGACACTCGGACCGTCCGCACCAAGGCCGGGAAAGGACTCGTCCAATTGGCCGATGCCCGGGAAGATCCGGCCCAGTACGTGGCCCTGTACCTGACCGGCCGGGTAATTGACGATCTGGCGTCGCAGACCCGGGAACCATTCGTCGCCTTCGCGACGGATGTACTCGTCGTACGGGATGCCCAGCACGTGGGCGCCACCCAGTGCGTAGGCGTTACCACCGGGGGTCGGCGGGTCGGCGGGTGGTTCGTCGGCATTTGCCAGGCCGACGCCGAAATATCCTGTGGCGCAGACGGTTACCAGCGCGGTGACCCCTGCGAGCAGTTTCTTCATCGGCATACCCCGCCCGTCCGGCTCAGTCCCGTAGTTGTGCATACACCCGCTCCTAGTCGACCCGCTCGCCCGGTGACTCCCGCGACCTGAGCCGGGACGGCCACCAACTCGCCGCTCCGACCAGGGTAGCGATGGCGGGCACCGTCACGGTGCGCACCAGGAAGGTGTCCAGCAGGATCCCGACACCGATCACGAATCCGGCCTGGATCACCGTGCCGATGCTGGAGAACAGCAGACCGAACATCGACGCGGCGAAGATCAGACCGGCCGCGGTGATCACGCCGCCGGTCGAGGTCAAGGTGCGGATCACGCCGTAGCGCATGCCGTGCGGCGACTCGTCGCGCATCCGGGAGACGAACAGCATGTTGTAGTCGGCCCCCACCGCGACCAGCACCACGAACGCCAACGGCGGAACGCTCCAGTGCAAGTGCTGACCGAGCAGAAATTGGAACACCACAACGCCGATGCCCACCGCCGACAGGTAGGAGATGATCACCGAACCGACCAGATACAGCGGCGCGACCACCGCGCGCAGCAACGCCATCAGGGTCAGCAGCACGACGAGGATGGTGACCACGATGATGTAGCGGATGTCGCGCTCGTAGTAGTTGCGGGTGTCGCGCAAGGTGACGGGATATCCGGCCATCGATATCGAAGCGTCCGCCAGAGCGGTGTTCGGCTGGGCGCTTCGCGCTGCGTCGGTGATCGCGTTGACCTGGTCCATCGCCTCGGCGCCGAACGGATTGAGTTTGGTCTGCACCAGGTAGCGCACCGAGCGACCGTCGGGCGAGATGAACATCTTGGCGGCCTTCTTGAACTCCTCCAGATGCAGCAGCTGGGCCGGAATGTTGAATCCCGCCATCGACGGATCGGCTGCTTCGTTCTTCATCGCCAACAGGAACGCCGACGCCTCCCCGAGCCCGTCACCCAGCTGTCGGACCTGGTCGACCAGTTGTTCCACGCCGTCGGCCAGCTGGCGGCTACCCCCGGCGAACCGGTCGGCGCCCTGTTGCAGATTGGTCAGGCCCGACTGCAGGCCGCCGGGCTGGTCCAGTCCCAATGAGTGCATCGCTCGGGTGAAGCCGGTGAGGACGGCGCGCAGCCGGTCCACCGAAGCGTTCAGGGTCTGCCGGTCCTGGAACGTCTGCAGCTGTCCGGCCAGCTCGTTGATCTGGTCGAGGCTGCCGTCCCCACGTGCCCCGACCAGTCGTTGGAACTGGACGCGGGTGTCACTGCAGGAGAGGTCGGCGTCGCAGACCGGGTTGTTCTGCAATGCCGCCAATACCGGCCCGATCCAGGCGAACATGTCCCGGACGGCGCTGAAGTTCACTCCCATCGAGTTGCCCAGGGCGTTGATGCTGTTGACCAGCTTGGCCGCGGTCACTACCTCCCGCACCAGCTTCTCGCCGCCGTACTGCGTTTTCATGGAGGCGAACGCATCGGTCAGACCCTGCATGCTGGCCACCATCTGGCTGACCTGGCCGCGCACGTCGCCGAGGTTGGCGGCCAGCGTATTGGCGCCGCTGACCAACTTGCTCAGGTCGTCGTTGTGGTCGTTGATCACGTCGGACGCGCCGCCGAGTCGGGCGCCGACGGCACCCGCCTGGTAGGTGGCGCGGAACTCCTGCGGCACCACGCCGGTGGGCCGGGTGATGCCGCTGACCCTGGCGATGTCGGGCAACTGACTGACCCGGTCCGCCATCTGTTCCAAGTCGGCGAGCGCCTTCGGGGTGCGCAAGTCGTGCGGCGACTGGATCAGGATGTATTCAGGGACGGACTGGTTCACCGGGAAGTGGCGTTCCAGCGCGGCGTACCCGATCGAACTCGGGGCCGACGCCGGCACCACCTTGCGGTCGTCGTAGTTGTAGCGCACCAGGGCTGCGCAGCTCGCCAGCGCGATCAGCACCAGGACGCTGCCCACCAGATGGGCGGTCGGACGGCGCACAATGCGGATTCCCGACCGCCGCCAGAACCGGGCGGTGAGATCGCGCCGGGGCCGGACCCAGCCACGTGGTCCGGCGATCACCAGAATGGCCGGCAACAAGGTCACCGCGGCCAGAAACGCCACGCCGATCCCGATCGCTGAGGACGCACCGACCGTCGAGAACACCCCCATCCGGGCGAAACTGATGCCGAGGAAGGTGACGCCCACCGTGGCGGCGGACGCGGCGATCACTTTCCCGATGGAGATCAAGGCCCGGCGCACCGCGTCGTCGAAATCGGCGCCGTCCCTCAGATAGTCGTGATATCGGCTGATCAGGAAGACGGCGTAGTCCGTGCCGGCGCCGGCGATCATCGCGCTCAGAAACACGATGGACTGGTTCGACACGCCGAACCCGGTCAGCTGGGAGAACCCGGCCACCAGGCATTGCGCGACGAGCAGCGACATCCCGATCGCCGTCAACGGCAGCAACATGGTGACCGGGTTGCGGTAGACGAGTAGCAGGACGGCGAGCACCAGGACCCCGATGGCGATCTCGATCGGCAGTCTGTCGTGGTCGCCGGCGGCGGTGAGATCGGCGACGGTGGCTGCCGGCCCGGTCAGGTTGGCGGTCAGCGGCGTTCCGGCGACGTTGTGTTTGACGACGTTGGAGACGCGTCCGAACGCGGCGTAGGACCGGGGTGTGCCCAGCTCGCCGGCCAGTCCGACCGGCAGCACCCACGACTTGTTGTCTTTGCTGGTCAAGACCGGCCGCAGCGGCGGGGTGCCGATGAAGTCCTGCACCATCACGACATCTCTGGTGTCGCCGCGCAAATCCGCCACCAGCTTGCGGTAGACGGCTTCGTCGGCCGGTCCCAGCCCGCGGTCGTTGGTCAGGACCACCAGCAGTAAATTCTCCGAGCTGGACTCGTGAAACGCTTCGGTCATCTTGCGGGCGGTGACGGCCGACGGCGCGTCGCTGGGCAGGATGGACAGCGGATGTTTCTGGGACATCTCGTTGAGCGACGGCATCGTCAGCGGCAGGGCGACGGCGATCGCAACCCACAGCCCGATCACCAGCCAGGGCCAGCGCACCACTACATCGGCTAGCCGTCGCACTGCGTCCCCACCTCCGGTCCCAGCGTGCGCCCCCCAGCGACACTCGTTGTCCCACTTGCCATTCCGCGCGAAACGGCGCACCGCGCCGGATCGGAGACCGGGCATTTCGGGACAGCGCTATCCATCGAACTACCCCACACTACGCAACGCGGCCCCAATCACCGCTCTCAGCAACTCGGGTGCACACCGACTTCATCGCCTGCAGGTAGCGGGCGACGGACTTCTGCGCGACCGGGTTGTCGGGGAACATCACCGCCATCGAAGTGCCCTGCCCGTACCGGAATATGTAGATGGTCAGTTGATAGGAATACCGGCCGTCGGAGTAGATCCCGATGTTGTCGGCATAACCCATGTCGGCGGCGGCCAACACGGCGTTGAGCGGAGCCGCGTCGCCGTGCAGAAAATTCGAGACCGGGAAATTCGGCCGGGGCCAGTTGAGCCAAGGGGCCAACTCCAGCACCCGGTAGAACGGGACCTTCGCCATGTCCAGGCCCGAGTCGAAGGAATTCTGCGCGGCCCACGCCGCGTCCCCGAACGATGCCGCGGCGATCGGAATGGTGATCGGGACCAAGCCGGTGAACCAGCCCTGGGTCATGAAATTCTCCGACGTGCGGCGGGTATCGCGCGGGGTCAGGCCGTAGTAGGTCAGGGCACCGGTGAACTCATGTTCGACCAGGGCCATGCAGGCGAACAGGCCGCCGATGAACCGGGCGCCGGCACCGTCGCACGCGGATTCGAATTGGGCCGTCTGCTCCGGGTCCATCAGTTGGAGGGTGACCATGTCGCTGTCGGACGGCTTGCGCGGATTGCCCAGCGGAAGCGGGAATTCGGGAAAGCCGCCGCCGTTGTTCTCGGCGAAGTCGATCCAGGCGCGCACCTGTGGCGAATCCTCGGTCAACTGCGCGGTGAAGTCACGCTGCTGGACGCAGAAGTCGTCGTAGCTGCCGGTCTCGGGCAAGGCGAGCGGTCCGTTGCCGGCGGTCAGCGACTGATACATCGCGTGAGATTCCAGCATGGTGATGCCGATCAGCGTCGCGTCCCCGTGGACGTGATCGATGCTGGCATAGAAGGTGAACTGGTCGTCACTCTGCACGATGCCGAAGCTGAAGCAACCCCATTCCAGGGGATTCGGTGTGGAGATCACATGCCGCCGAATCTCGTCGGCATCCATTTGACCGTGATTGACCGGAGCGAATTCGATGTCCGTCGGATCGGCGAGGGTGTGGCGGACCAGATCACCGGTGTCGGTGCATTCGAACCAGCTGCGGTAGGTGTCGTGGCGGCGCAGGTAGGCGTTGAGTGCTCGATCCATGATGTCGATATCGCAGTGACCGGGAACCTCGCAGCCGGCGAGTATGAGCCGGGAAAAGTCGAGTCCAGCGGAGGTGCGCTCGTGATAATTCCGCAGATGCTGGGCCTGCATGTAGCTGACCGGAACCGAACTGACCGGAGCCTGCCGTGCCTTTTCCCGCGCTGCATCGGTCGGGTGCCAGGAGATAACCGTCCCGGGCCGAAAGCTCCATTGATTGATGGTGCCGATCGTGATTTTCCCGATGCGCAATATTTCCTCCCGGGTCTGCGCTACCCCGGTGCGGCCGCGCTGTTACCCAGATCAACATAACCGTTCCCCGATGGCACCGGTGAGCACGGCCGGAACGGGGTCGCAACCTGTGACCTTGCTTAGTCGCGGCGTGGCGGATCCGCTCGCTTGCCATACTGGGCGCGGGAAGGGTGCGGCTGCAGCGCAACCGGGCCGGCCGACCAGAGAGGGCAATGCATGGCAATCGTGGCGGAACCGACGGGGCCGACATCAGGGTTTGCAATCGTCGGTTATGCGGCGCGGTTCCCCGGTGCTGCCGATGCAGACGAGTTCTGGGACGTGCTGCGGCAGGGCCGCGATGCGGTCTCCGACGTGCCCCGGGACCGGTGGGACGTCGATGAGTTCTTCGACCCCGATCCGGACGCGCCGGGAAAAATGGTTGCGCGCCGCGCAGGATTCATCGAGGACGTGACGGGGTTCGACGCGCCGTTCTTCGGGGTCTCGACCCGCGAGGTGCGGTTGATGGACCCGCAGCATCGGCTGCTGCTGGAGACGGCGTGGCAGGCGGTGGAGCACTCCGGTACCGCCCCGATGGCGCTGGCCAATTCCAACACCGGGGTGTTCATGGGTCTGTCCACCCATGACTACCTGGGCATGGCGTCCGACGAACTCGACTACGCCGAGATCGAGGCCTACATGGCGATCGGCACGGCGGCTGCTGCGGCAGCCGGCCGGATCAGTTATCGCCTGGGACTGCAGGGCCCGGCGGTGACGGTCGACACCGCGTGCAGCTCGTCGCTGGTGGCGATCCATCAGGCGTGCCAGGCGCTGCGGTTGGGCGAGTGTGACCTGGCGCTGGCCGGCGGGGCCAACGTGCTGCTCAGCCCCGCGACCATGATCACGTTCTCGCATGCGCACATGCTTGCGCCGGACGGACGCTGCAAGACGTTCGACGCGGCCGCAGACGGCTACGTGCGGGGCGAGGGTTGCGGCGTCATCGTCATCAAACGGCTCGACGACGCGATCCGCGATGGCGACCGTATCCGGGCCGTGATTCGCGGCAGCGCGATCAATCAGGACGGCGCTTCGGGTGGTCTGACGGTTCCCAACGGGGTCGCCCAGCAGCGGGTGATCACCGAGGCCCTGCACCGCGCCGGCGTCGCAGCCAGTGACGTCGGATACCTGGAGGCGCACGGGACCGGGACCTCGCTGGGTGATCCGATCGAGGTGCAGGCCGCCGGTGCGGCGCTCGGCAAGGGTCGCGACCCGGGCCGCCCGCTGCTGATCGGGTCAGTCAAGACCAACATCGGGCACCTGGAAGCGGCCGCCGGAATCGCCGGTGTGATCAAGGTCATCCTGGCGCTGGAGCACGAGGCGCTGCCCAAGCACCTCAATTTCCGCAAACCGTCGCCGCACATCCCGTGGGACCGGCTCGCGGTGCGCGTCGTGCAGGAGGCCACCGCCTGGGAACGCAACGGCGCGCCGCGCATCGCCGGGGTCAGTTCGTTCGGGTTCTCCGGGACCAACGCGCACGTCATCCTCGAAGAAGCGCCCGCTCGGGTGCCCGCACCCGCCGTGATCGACGACAGTGAGGACCGCCGGTTCAGCCTGCTGCCGCTGTCGGCCCGCAGCCCGGCCGCCCTGGTGCAGCTCGCGCAGCGGTATCGCGAGTGGATGACCGCGCATCCCGAGGCCGCTCTGACCGATCTGTGCTTCACCGCCGGTGTGGGTCGTTCCCACTTCGAGCACCGCGCCGCGCTGGTGGTGAATTCGGTGGAGTCCGCGAGTGAGCTGTTGGGCGCGCTGGCCGACGACCGACCGGCCCCCGGCCTGGTGCGCGGTGAGTCCGCTGCCGACGTCCCGAAGACGGCCTGGCTGTTCCCCGGCCAGGGCAGCCAGTTCGCCGGCATGGCCCGGGAGTTGTTCGAGACCGAACCGGTGTTTGCCGAGACGATGACCCGGTGCGCGGCAGTGGTCGACGCCGTGCTGGACCAGCCGCTGCTGGACGTCATCTTCGCGCCCGACGGATCAGACACCTTGCGCCAGACCAGCTATGCCCAGCCCGCCCTGTTCGCGGTGGAGATGGGTCTGGCCCGGCTCTGGCAGTCGTGGGGACTTCAGCCCGACGTCGTGCTCGGGCACAGCGTCGGCCAGTACTCGGCGGCCTGCGTCGCCGGTGTCTTCAGCCTCGAAGACGGCGCGTTGCTGCTCGCCGAACGCGGCCGTCTGTTCGGGAACCTGCCCGCGGGTGGCCGGATGGTTGCGGTGTTCGCCGCCGCCGAGCGGGTGGAGAGCTTCACCGATGAATTCCCCCGACTCTCGGTGGCCGCCTACAACGGCGCCAACACCGTGCTGTCGGGACCTGCCGAGGATCTGGACCGGGCGGTGGCCGCGCTGACCGCCGACGGAGTGCGGTGCGACTGGCTGGACACCAGCCACGCGTTCCACTCGGCGCTGTTGGATCCGGCCCTCGACGAATTCGAGTCGTACGCAAGCCGTTTCGAATACCGCTCGCCGCAGCGTCTGCTGGTGTGCAACCGCACCGGTGCCGCGCTGGGCAGGACGGTGAAACTGGACGCGCGCTACTGGCGTCGTCATGCGCGCCAGCCGATCGAATTCGCCAAGAGCGTGGCCACTTTGGCCGACCTCGGCTGCGCGGCACTGCTGGAGGTCGGGCCGCAGCCGGTGCTCACCGCCGCGGCACTGCGGGTCTGGCCCGACCCGGCCACCGCGCCGCGCGCGATCGCGTCGCTGCGCCGCAACGGTGCCGACCACCGCCAGATCACCGAAGCCCTGGCCAGCGCCTACACCACGGGGCACCTGCCTGATTTCGGCGCGCTGCAGCATGGGGCCACCCACAAGCTCGACCTGCCCACTTACCCGTTCCAGCGCCGCCCGTACTGGTACCGGGACAGCCGCGCCCCGGTCGCCGAGACCGCCGCCCCCGCTGCGCGGACCGAGGCGGTGCGCCTGCTCGAGGACGGCCGGATCGACGAACTCGCCGCGCTGCTCGACGGTGACAGCGGCAACCAACAGACTGCGGAAATTTTGAAAAAGTTTGCCGCGCAGCATAATCGCCAGCGGGCGGTGCAGTCGATCGTCGACGCGCGCTACGAGATGCGCTGGCAGAAGTCTGCGGTGGCCAAGGTGGGCGCCGGTGAGGGCTCGGCCTGGCTGCTCATCGGTGACGACGCCGAACTCGCCGCGTCGTTGACCGAGGCGCTGACCGCGCGGGGTCACCGGTACCGGATCCTCGGGTTGCCGGCCTCCGACGCGGACCGCGACCGACTCGAAGCCGCATTGCGCGCCGCGGTGGCCGAGGAACCCTCGCTGCGCATCCTGTGCCTGGCTGCCCTGGAACGCGGCGGTGTCTCCACTGCGCCGTCGATGCGTTCGCTGCTGCGGATGCAGCACCGGGTGCTCGGCGGAGCCAAACACCTGTTCCGCGCCGCCGTTGCCGCCGAACTGCGTACCCCTATCTGGCTGGTCACCCGCGGTGCGCAGCGGGTCGTCGACGCCGACGTCGTGTCGCCGGTGCAGAGCTGCCTCTGGGGATTCGGTCGCGCGGCCGCGCTGGAGCATCCGCAGGTGTGGGGCGGGCTGGCAGACCTGCCCGACGGCAGCACCGACGAGTGGTCCCGACTGATCGACCAGCTGGCCGTGACCTCACCCAACTCGGCGGTCCGAGAAGACCAGATCGCGTTGCGCGACCAGGCTGTCTACGTTCCCCGGCTGCACCGTCGGCCCGGCCTGCCGGTCGCCGCGCCGCTGCAACTCCGTTCTGACGCAACGTATCTGGTGACCGGTGGGCTGGGTGCCGTCGGTCTGGAGATTGCCGGATACCTGGCGTCGCGCGGTGCCCGGCAGCTGGTTTTGACCGGTCGGCGGGCGCCCGGTGACGGTGCCCGGCAGCGCATCGAGGCCATCAGCGGCGAGCATGACTGCCAGATCAGGGTGGTCGCGGCCGACGTCGCCGACCCGCACGACGTGGCCCGCCTGATGGCCACCGTGCAGTCCGAGCTGCCCGCGCTGGCAGGCATCGTGCACGCCGCCGGTGAGATCGGCAACACACCCCTGCAGACTCTCGAGGACACCGAAGTTGACCGTGTCTTTGCTGGAAAAGTCTGGGGCGCTTGGCATTTGAGTGAGGCTGTGGCGGATTTGCCCGGGGACCAGAAACTGGACTTCTTCCTGTGCACCTCCTCGATCGCCGCGGTCTGGGGCAGCTTCGGCCAGACCGCCTACAGTGCCGCCAACGCCTTCCTCGACGGGTTGGTGTGGCGGTTGCGCGAACAGGGCGTGCCCGCCATGAGCGTGAACTTCGGTCCCTGGATGTCCGGGCTGTCCGGAGCGTCCGGCATGGCCGACGAGGACGCCCGCGCCCGTCTCGAGCAGCGCGGCGTCAAAGCTCTGTCGTCCGCTGACGCGCTGGCCGGGATGGCCGAGGTCATGGCGGCGGCATCGGAGACCCCGAACGGCGTTGTGGCACGGGTTGATTGGGCCCGCTTCCTGCCGCTGTACCAGCTGGGTGGCCGGCGGTCCTTCCTCGCGGAGCTCGAGCGCGAGGTGCCCGAGTCCGGAACGGCGGCAGCGGCATCGGGGGCATCCGGTCCCACTCGATTGGTCGAGCAGCTGACCGCGGCTCCGGTGCAGCAGCGCAAGAAGATTCTGGTCGAGTTCCTGCGCGACGTGGTGGCGGACGTGACCCGGACCGACGGGTCCGAAATCCGCGAGGAGGCCGGCTTCTTCGACCTCGGTATGGACTCGTTGATGGCCGTCGAACTGCGGCGGCGGGTCGAGCAGGCCGTCGGCAGGGATCTGCCGGCGACGCTGGCGATGGATCATCCGCGCCTGGTCGACGTGGCGGACTACCTGCTCGGCGACGTACTGCGACTGGGTGCCCAGCCCTCGGCGGCCGCGGCGCCGACCCAGCCGACGTCGTTGACGTCCGGAGCCGCCGACGAGCCGATCGCGATCGTCGCGGTGGCGTGCCGCTTTCCGGGTTCGCCCAATCCCGAAGCGTACTGGGACCTGTTGTCCGGCGGTGTCGACGCGATCCGTGAGATCCCCGAGGACCGGTTCGACATCGACGAGTTCTACGACCCGGATCCCGAGACGCCGGGCAAGATCTACAGCCGCAACGGGGGGTACCTGGAAGGCATCGCGGAATTCGATCCGGAGTTCTTCGGCATCTCCCCGCGCGAGGCCGTGTGGATCGATCCTCAGCAGCGGTTGATGCTGGAGATCGTCTGGGAGGGTTTGGAGCGCGCCGGATATTCGCCGACGGCGTTGCGCGGCAGCCGCAGCGGCATCTTCGTCGGGGTGGCCGCCAACGAGTATTCGCATCTGCTGTCGCGGGACTCGGTGGACAGCATCGAAGCCCACTTCATCACCGGCAATGCGCTCAACGCCATCGCGGGCCGGGTGGCGTTCGCGCTCGGGCTGGAGGGCCCTGCGGTGGCGGTGGACACTGCCTGCAGTTCGTCGCTGGTGGCTGTCCACCAGGCCTGCCAGGCACTGCACTCCGGTGACTGCGATCTGGCGCTGGCCGGCGGGGTCAACGTGTTGCTGAGCCCCGCGTCCATCGTCGCCGCCTCCCGAGCCCGGATGCTCTCGCCCGACGGTCGTTGCAAGACCTTCGACGCCGCGGCCGACGGGTACGTGCGCAGCGAAGGCTGCGGGATTCTGGTGCTCAAGAGACTCAGCGACGCTGAGCGTGCCGGGGACCGGATCTGCGCGGTGATCCGCGGCAGCGCGGTCAACCAGGACGGCGCTTCCAGTGGTCTCACAGTGCCCAACGGCGGTGCGCAGCAACGCCTTATCGCCTCGGCACTGACGCGCGCCGGTTTGAGCGGCGGCGACGTCGACTATCTCGAGGCGCACGGGACGGGCACCGCGCTCGGTGACCCGATCGAGGTGCAGGCCGCCGCGGCCGCCTACGGTACCGGCCGCACCCCGGACCGGCCCCTGCTGCTCGGATCGGTCAAGACCAACATCGGCCACCTCGAGTCCGCTGCGGGCGTCGCCGGACTGATCAAAGTCGTGTTGTCGATGCAGCACGAAATGCTGCCGCACCTACTGCATTTCGGGAACCCGTCGCCGCATATCCCGTGGAGTTCGCTACCGGTGCGGGTGGTGGACGAGCCGATGCCGTGGCAGACCAACGGCAGGCCGCGGCGGGCCGGGGTGAGCTCGTTCGGCTTCACCGGCACCAACGCGCACGTACTGATCGAGGAGGCGCCGCCGGTTGTCGACGACCTGGCCGGCACCGATGACGACGGGGTGGTGGCGCCGAAGGCGGACACCGCTGACGAACAGGTCAAGGTGTTGCCGCTGTCGGCGCGCTCCCCGCAGGCGCTGACGGCGTTGGCGCAGCGGTACTGCGAATGGCTCGACGCGCATCCTGAGGTCGACATCGCCGACGTCTGCTTCACCGCCGGAGTGGGCCGCTCACAGTTCGAACACCGGGCCGCGCTGGTTCTGGACCCGGGCGGGGACCCGGTGCGCAACGCCCGCGACCAGCTGGTCGAGTTGACCGAGAATCGGCTGCGACCGGGGGTGCTGCGCGGCGAATGCGCCGACCCGCCGACCACGGCGTGGTTGTTCACCGGGCAGGGCAGTCAGTACCCGGGCATGGCACGCGAGTTGTTCGCTGCCGAACCGGTATTCGCCGACGTCCTGCAGCGATGTGCCGCCGCGGTCGATGACCTGCTGCCGCGGCCACTGTTGGAGGTGATGTTCGCCACCGACCGGGACAGTTCGGAAACGTTGCGGCACACGTCTTTCGCGCAGCCGGCGTTGTTTGCCGTCGAGATGGGTCTGGCCCGGCTGTGGCAGTCGTGGGGCATCGAGCCCGACGTGGTTCTCGGGCACAGCGTGGGCCAGTACGCGGCCGCCTGCGTGGCCGAAGTGTTCAGCCTCGAGGACGGGGCCCGGCTGATCGCCGAACGCGGTCGGTTGTTCGGCAATCTGCCGGCCGGCGGCAGAATGGTCGCAGTCTTCGCCGATGCCGGACACGTCGAGGCCGTCGCCGACAAGTCGCCGCGGGTTTCGGTCGCCGCCTACAACGGCCCTAACACGGTGCTGTCGGGCCCGGGCGAGGACTTGGAGCAGGTCGTCGAAGCCCTCAGCGAGGACGGGATCCGCTGCAACTGGCTGGACACCAGCCACGCCTTCCATTCGGAGTTGCTGGAACCCGCGCTGGACGAGTTCGAGTCGTATGCGGCGGGTTTCCAGTTCGCGGTTCCGACTCGACCGCTGGTCTGCAACCGCACCGGCGGGGTACTCAGCGCCGAAACCCCGCTCAACGCGCAGTACTGGCGGCGGCACTCCCGGCAGCCGGTGCAGTTTGCCGAAAGCGTGCGCACGGTGGCGCAGCTGGGATGCACGGTGTTGATGGAATTGGGTCCGCAGCCGATCCTGACCGCGGCCGCGGTGCAGGTGTGGCCCGAGCACGCGACCGCGCCCCGCGCGATCGTCTCGCTGCGCAAGGGCACCGACGCGCGGCGCCAGATCGCCGAAGCGGTTGCCACAGCCTATGTTTCGGGGCATCGTCCGGATTTCGCCAAGCTGTATCACTCGCCGCGCCGCCGGCTCGAACTGCCGACCTATCCGTTTCAGCGCCGGCACTTCTGGCCCAAGACCTCCGGCATCATCGGCGGCGGCGAAGGTGTCGCGGCGTCCGGGATCCTGGGCAGCGCAAAAGACCTCGCCTCCGGTGACGCCGTCTACACCAGCCGGTTGTCGGTCAAATCGCAGCCGTGGCTGGCTCATCACGTCATCTACGGCACGGTCGTCGTCCCGGGCGCGACGTACGCGGCGATGGCCCTTGCCGCCGTCGGCCCGCCGGCGCGGGTGCAGGATGTCTTCTTCTACGAGCCGATCATCCTGCCGGAGAAGAGTTCTCGTGAGGTGCAGCTGACGCTGACCCCGACCGAGGATGGCAGCGGCTTCACCTTCAAGGTGCACAGCCGCCCCTACGGGGTGCGCGATGTCGACTGGTCGTTGAACGCCGACGGGACCGTCGTGACCGGTGTGGACGACGAGTCGGCGCTGGATACCGAGGATTCCGTCGAAGCGGCGACCGAGCAGCTGAGCCGCACCCGGCCGCAACAGCTGTTCGAAACCTTCGCCGACATGGAATTGGCCTGGGGGCCAACCTGGTCGACGTCCCTGAAGTCATTGTGGGTGGGTGAAGGCGAGGCGATCGGCGATGTCGTCGTCGGCGACGAACTCAGCGAGCACCTCGGCGGGGAACCGATCCATCCGGTGCTGCTGGACCTGTGCACCGGTGTCGCCTTCCCGGCGTTCCCCGCGCTGCTGGCAGCCGAGCACGGCGTGGCCGACCTGTTTCTGCCGCTGCGGTACGGCCGAGTGATGCTGCGCGAACGGATGCCACGCCGGTTCTTTTGCCGGGCGAAGTGGCACGGCAATGCACTGGACAACGAAACACAGGTCTTCGACCTCGATTTCGTGGACCGGGACGGGCGCCTGTTGGGCGGTATCCGCGAGTTCACCGTGAAGCGCGCGCCCCGCGAGGCGTTGCTGCGTGGGCTCGGAGGTGACGCCACCAGACTGCTGTACACCCTGGGCTGGCACGAGGTGCCGCCGCCGCCGTCCGATGGTGATGAAAGCATCTCCGGCACGTGGCTTGTCGCCGGATTCGACGAGCTGGCCACCGAGTTGCCCGGCTGCCTGCGCGTGGATCGCAACGCCGACGCCGAACAGTGGCGGCAGCTTATCGCGCAGGCCCAGGACCGCGGAATGCCGATTTCCGGGATCGTGTTGCGCGGCAGCTCCGGACCGGCCGGCGAGGAGTCCAGCGCCGAGTTCGCGCAGCGCCTGCAGACCGAGATCGGCGAAGTGATCGACGTGGTGCAACCGCTGCTGGCTGACGAAACGGTGAAACTCACCGGCGGACTGTGGATCGTCACCGAACGAGCCGTCGCCGCAGAACCGGGTGAGCCTGTCGACCCGGTGCAATCCGCGCTGTGGGGGCTGGGACGGACCATCGTCGCCGAACAACCGATCCTGCGCTGCCGCCTGGTCGACCACGACGGGTCCGAGGAAGCGGTGTCCGCGCTGGCCAGACTGCTCGGCGCTCCCGGCGAGGAACCCGAATTCGCGCTGCGGCAAGGAAAGTACCTGGTTTCGCGGCTGATGCCGTGGGCCCGCAGCGGACATCTCGCGGTACCCCGCGCCGGCGACTACGTGCTGGCGCCGACCGAGCGCGGTGCGATCGACAACCTGCGTCTGACCGAGTCAGAGGTCAACTCGCCCAGCGAGGGCCAGGTGCAGATCCAGGTGGAGGCCGCCGGCCTCAACTTCCGGGATGTGCTCAACGTGCTCGGCCTGTATCCCGGCGACCCGGGGCTGATCGGTGGCGACTTCTCCGGCATCGTCACCGAATTAGGCAGCGGCGTAACCGGACTCGCGGTCGGCCAACGCGTGATGGGCTTCATGCAGGGCGCGTTCGCCAGCCGGGTCAACGTGCCGGCGCAGTTGCTGGCGCCCGTTCCGAAGGGACTGAGCGCGGTCGACGCGGCCAGCATTCCCGCCGCCGCACTCACCGCGCGACTCGCGTTCGACTGGGCCAAGCTGCGGCCGGGCGACCGGGTCTTGGTGCATGCAGCCAGCGGTGGGGTCGGGCTGGCCGCGGTCCAGTTGGCCCAACAGCACGGTGCCACGGTCTTCGCCACCGCCAGCACCTATAAGCGGGCCATGCTGCGCAAACTGGGCGTGCAGTACGTCTATGACTCGCGCAGTACGGATTTCGCCGACCAGATCCTCGCCGACACCGGGGGAGCCGGTGTCGACGTGGTGCTCAACAGCCTGACCAATGACGGGTTCGTCGCTGCCACCGTGCGGGCCACCGCGCGCAACGGACGATTCGCCGAAATCGCCAAGCGCGACATCTGGTCGCCGGAACAGATGGCGGCTGAACGGCCGGACATCGCCTACGAGATCGTCGCGCTGGACGGCACCATCGTGTCCGACCCCGCGCACATCCAGCGTCTGCTGGTCGAGGTGTCGGAGGGACTGGGCAACGGCGAGTGGTCGCCGCTACCGGTGGAGATCTATCCGCTGACCGAAGCCAAGACCGCCTTCCGCCGCATGCAGCAGGCACGTCACATCGGCAAGATCGTGCTACAGATGCCCAAACCGCTTCAGCTGCACGGTGATCGGAGTTACCTGATCACCGGTGGTCTGGGAGCGCTCGGGCTGCACACAGCCGCCCACCTGGCGCAGCTCGGCGCCGGCGACATCGTATTGACCAGCCGGCGAGAGCCCGATGCCGAGGCGCAGCGGACCATCGCCGACATCACCGAGCGGTACCGGTGCCGGATCCACACCTTCGCCGCCGACGTCGGTGAGGAGACTGCGGCCGCCGAGTTGCTGGGGCGGATCCGGTCGGAGCTGCCGCCGCTGGCCGGGGTGGCCCATCTGGCCGGTGTGCTCGACGACGCGCTGCTGACCCAGCAGGACGCGGCGCACTTCCAGACAACCCTGCAACCGAAAGCATTGGCGGCGTGGCATTTGCATCGGTTGACGGCAGACGACGACCTCGATTTCTTCTTGCTGTATTCGTCGGCCTCCAGCGTGCTGGGCTCGCCCGGACAGGCAAACTATGCAGCGGCCAATGCACTGCTGGACGGACTCGCCGCCTACCGCAAGGCCCAAGGTCTGCCCGCAGCCAGCATCAACTGGGGTCCGTGGGGCAAGGGCGGCATGGCCACGTCACATGCGGCGCGCGCCAATCTCGGTGCACAGGGCCTGCTTCCGCTGGAGCCCAGCGCGGCCCTGAGTGCGCTGGGCGAGATCCTCGCCCACGGCACCGGGCAGGTCACCGTGATCAAGGCCAACTGGCAACGGCTCGCCAAGATGCTCGGCGGTGCCCGGCCGCCGATCCTCGACCACCTGCTGCCCAGTGATGCCACAGCGACACCCGGCGACAGCGAATTGTTGCGTCAGCTCTACGAAGTGCCGGAAGCGCAACGCGCCGACTTCATCAGCGAGTACCTGCAGCACGAGGTGCAACAGTTCCTGCGGCTTGCGCAGCCGCCCGCGGCCAGCAGCCGGTTCCTGGACCTGGGTACCGACTCGCTGATGGCGGTGGAACTGCGCAACCGGTTGCACGCGCAGTTCGGCGGGGCGTTCACCATCAGCGCCACGGCGGTCTTCGACTACCCGACAATCCGGTCGCTGGCCGAGTATCTGGCCGAGCAGCTGCCGGAGACGGACGGGGAAGTCCCGCAGGCCGAGGACGCGGACGGCGAGTCCGAATCAGCACCGGGGCCGGCTGACTGACGCGTCAGTCGCTGACGTCGAACCCGGCGATCACCTTGGTGGGCCGCAGCCGCACCACCAGCTCGCCGGGCACGGCGTTGCGCCGGCCGAACTCAGCAGCCCGATCGGCGCCCATGTACCGGGCGCCGGTTCGGGTCGCAATGTCCAGCAGCTGCTGCGGATCGTCGCTCACCGAAGCCTGGCCCTGAACCTGCACGAACGAGTAGGGCGGGTGCGGGTCGTCGACGCAGATCGTGGCCCGTGGATCACGCTGCAGCGCACGCCCTTTCGCGGTCCTGCTGTCGGTGGTGAACACCAGTGCGCCGTCGTCGACGACGAACCAGACCGGCGCCACCAGCGGGCGGCCGTCGCTGGCGGTGAAGGCCAGCATGCCCGTCCGAGTGCCTTCGGACAGGAAGGCGATGACGCGGTCGGACAGTTCGGCCATGCGATTTACAACTTTGCCAGGTCGTATTCGCCGACGTTGTCGATGAGCACCCGCAGCTGATCTCCGGTGGAGCCCAGCGTGTTGTCGATCGCGGTGAGCCGCGCCGTGTAGTGGCCCACCGGGTATTCCGCGGTCATGCCGATGCCGCCGTGCAGTTGGATCGCCTCCTGCCCGATGTGCCGGCCGGAGCGCCCGATCTGCAGCTTGGCGCGCGCGGCGATCACCGGGTCGTAGTTGCCGTCGGCGATGGACATCGCCGCGTACAGATTCATGCTGCGCGCCAACTCCAGCGAGACATACATGTCGGCGGCGCGCTGCGTCAGCGCCTGGAATTTGTTCAAGGTGACCCCGAATTGTTTGCGGGTTTTCAGGTATTCAGTGGTCAGCCGCAGCGCTTCCTCCATCGCCCCCAGCGCTTCGGCACACAGCGAAGACTGAATCCGGATGACGGCGTTGCGGATCGCCACCGAGGCGTCGGCGGCATCGCCCAGCGGTTCGGCGGCGGCGTCGTCCAGGTCGATCTGGGCGCCGCGCTGGCCGTCGAAGGTGGCGTAGGACCGTCGGGTGGCATTGTCGGCGTCGACCAGGAACAGGCCGGTGCCGCCGTCCGGCAACGTCGCGCTGACCACCAGCGTCTCGGCGCAGTGCCCGGCCAGCACCGGGTTCTTGCGTCCGCTCACAGTCCACGAATCACCTTGCTGCACAGCGCGAGTGGCGATCTCCGCCGACGCACCCCGCTGTCCGGGCTCCAGGTGGGCGAACGCCAGCAGCAGTTGGCCCGCGGCGACCTCGTCGAGCAGTTCCTTCTGCGCAGCACTGCCGAGTTCGGCGATCAGCGCACCCGGGGCCAGGGCAGCGTGCACGATCGGCTCCGGCGCCAGGCGGCGCCCCACTTCGGTGAGGACCACGGCGATCTCCAGTTGGCCGGCTTCTTCCGGATCGAAGCCGAGACCCAGAATCCCGGTCTCGGCCAACTGACTCCACACCTCACGACTCCAGCCGAGCTCGGTGTCGACCACCTTGTTGCGGCTTTCCGTGTCGTAGCTGCGCGACAACAGCTCCCGGGCGGTGTCGCGCAACAGCACCTGCTCTTCGC
The DNA here is from genome assembly GCF_059812325.1 of Mycobacterium sp. NGS61. NCBI lineage: Bacteria > Bacillati > Actinomycetota > Actinomycetes > Mycobacteriales > Mycobacteriaceae > Mycobacterium > Mycobacterium sp. NGS61. The sequence goes on along the minus strand of NZ_JCALCL010000009.1, from coordinate 73,342 downwards.
TCAACTGAAAGTCCATGACTGCCTCACAATCCCAGAATGGTGGACGCGATGATGTTGCGTTGAACTTCGTTGCTACCGCCGTAGATCGAGGTCTTGCGGTAGTTGAGGTAGTGTGGCGCACTGGCTTGCGCCCAAGCCGGCGAAGCGATTTCGTCACCGTCGATCGGTAGCGCGTCGGCACCGGCCGCCTCGAGCATCAACTCGGTGGACAGCTGCTGCAACTGGCTGCCGCGCAATTTGAGCACCGACGAAGCTGGGTTCGGTTTACCGCCCGACGAACCGGAGACGACCCGGGCCTGGGTGAGTTCCAGTGCCAGCACCTCGTTTTCGGCTTCGGCCAGCCGCGCGGCGAACAGCGGGTCGTCGAGCAGCCCGCTCTCCGCGGCGTGCCGCTTCACCTCGGCCAACCGCACCTTGGTGCGACCCACCTGCGCGATGCCGGTGCGTTCGTTGCCCAACAGGAACTTCGCGTACGTCCAGCCCTGATTCTCTTCGCCGACAAGCTGATTGGCGGGAACCCGGACATCGGAGAAGAACACCTCGTTGACTTCGACGCCCCCGTCGATCAATTTGATCGGGCGCCACGTGATACCCGGGGTGTCCATCTCCATGAGCAGGAACGAGATGCCCGCCTGCCGTTTGGGTGCCTGCGGATCGGTGCGCACCAGGCAGAAGATCCAGTCCGCGTACTGACCCAGTGTCGTCCACGTCTTCTGCCCGTTGACCACGTAGGTGTCACCATCGCGGACCGCGGTGGTGCGCAGCGAGGCGAGGTCTGAGCCGGCTTCGGGCTCGGAGAAGCCCTGGCACCACCAGATGTCCAGCGCCGCCGTGGGCGGCAGGAACCGTTCCTTGATCTCCTGGGACCCGAATTCGGCGATCACCGGTCCGACCATCTTGGTGTTGAAGTTCAGCGGCTCGGGCACACTGGCCAGCTGCATCTCGTCGTTGTAGATCTGCGACTGGGTGGGTGTCCAATCCTTGCCGCCCCACTCGACCGGCCAGCCGGGCACGGCGAGCCCGTTCTCGTGCAACAGCTTGTGGTTGGTCACGATCTGCTCGCGGGTCAGCGATCCGCCCTGGCGAACCCGGTCCCGGATCTCGGCGGGGATTTCGGTGGTGAAGAAGGTACGAAGTTCGTCGCGGAACGCGGCTTCCTCGGATGTGAGCGCCAGCTTCATTGCAGCCTCCTGTGTCGGTGAACGTGAGCTCGTCGAGAGACGGTGGACGTCCGGCCCGGATCGTTCGCGCCGGTTCCATCTTGACCCATCCGTTCCGGCGCCCGTGCACAGCCTCGGGTTAGTCCACAACCGGGTGTTGAGGTGCCGATTTTCGGGCTGGTGTGGCGGTGGGCGCGCCTACGGTCGGCGCATGCGAACAGAACCTCCCGCGGAGCGACTGCACCGGCGGTTCGGGTCCGGCCCGGGTACCGACTCCGACGCAGCCGAATCCGAGGCTGAAGACAGCGAAGCAGGTACCGAAGACGACCCGAACTCGTTGTTGCCGCGCTGGCTTCCTGAGCCCTCTGGTGGACGCGGCTGGATGGAACGGGTGCGCGCCGATCCGGGTCGTGCCGGTGCCGTCGGGTTGGCGGTGATCGCCGCGCTGGCGGTGCTGATCACCGTCTTCACGTTGGTGCGTGACCGGCCGGCGCCGGTCACTTCGGCCAAACTGCCGCCGGTGGAACGGGTTTCGTCGACCGGGCCGAGGTCCTCGGGCAGCCCCGGCCCACCGGTGGGTCCAGTCGTAGTCAGCGTCGTTGGCCTGGTGCGCAAGCCCGGCTTGGTGACCTTGGCGCCAGGTGCGCGTATCGCCGACGCACTGCAGGCCGCCGGCGGGCCGGTCGACGGCGCAGACACCATCGGGCTCAACATGGCCCGCCCGCTCGGTGACGGCGAACAGATCGTCGTCGGCCTGGCGCCACCGTCGGGCAAACCGTCGGTGCTCGGCAGCTCCGTCGGCACAGGCAGCCCAGCCGGACCGGTGCCATCGCAAGTCGCGACCACCTCAGGCAAACCCGGTACCGCAAAGCAGGCGCTCGACCTGAACACGGCGACCGTGGAACAGCTGGACGCCCTGCCCGGGGTCGGACCGGTCACCGCGGCCGCGATCGTGGCCTGGCGCCAGGCCAACGGCAGGTTCACCAGCGTCGACCAGCTCGGGGAGGTCGACGGGATCGGGCCGGCGCGGCTGGACAAACTGCGCGCCCTGGTTCGTGTTTGACTCGGCAGCGTCCGACCGGGGGGTTGGTGCCGGACCCGGCGTCGCGCCTGGACGTGCGGCTGGTGCCAGCTGCCATGACCGCCTGGATCGTGACGGCCGGTGGGATCGTCTGGCCCATCGGTGCGGCGCTGACCAGCTGCTGCGCGATGTTGACGGCGACGGCGGGTCTGGTGTGGTGGCGGCGGGGTCGCGGAACGACTTTCGTCGGTGCCGGTCTGGTCGCGGTCGGCGTGGTGGGTACCGGCTACGGGCTGGCGATCGCGCTGCGTACCGACGCGCTCGGTCACCACCCGATCACCGCGGCATTCGGCACCGTCGAGCCGGTGACGGTCAGCCCGAGCGAGAGCCCGCTGTTGCTGCGGTCCGGCCGGCTGATGTTCCGAGCCACCCTGCTGCGGCTGCGCGACGCCGAAATATCAGGCCGTGCAGTCGTTTTCGCGCGCGCTTCAGAATCCGACGGTGGGTTCGGCGAGCTGTCGGTGGGCCAGCCGGTGCGGTTCACCGCACGGATCACTCAGCCCACCCGTCGTGACCTGACGGTTGCGGTGCTAACTGCCACGGGCCATCCGACGGTCGGCAGTGCGAATTCTGTGCAACAGGCCGCACACACCGTCCGCCGTCGCTTCAGCGTGGCTGTACACCAGGTGTTGCCCGCGGACGAGGCCGCAATGCTGCCCGCGCTGGTCCTGGGCGACACCTCACAGGTCAGTGCCGCAACCAACGGTGAGTTCCGCGCGGCCGGCATGACGCACCTCACGGCGGTCTCCGGGGCCAACGTCACGATTGTCTGCGCGGCGGTGCTGCTTTCGGCACGGTTGATCGGGCCCCGGGCCGCCGTGGCGCTGGCCGGGCTGGCACTGATCGCTTTCGTCATCGTCGTGCAGCCGACGCCGAGCGTGCTGCGGGCGGCCGTGATGGGCGCGATCGCGCTGACCGCGATGCTGACCTCGCGACGCCGGCAAGCCATTCCGGCTTTGGCCACCACGGTGTTGTTGCTGCTGGTGGTGGCACCGCAACTGGCTGTTGACGTCGGTTTTGCACTGTCGGTGATCGCCACCGCCGCGTTGGTTGTCGTCGCGCCCGCCTGGTCGCGCCGGTTGACCGCCCGCGGCTGTCCGAAGCCGTTGGCCGACGCGTTGGCCGTTGCCGCGGCGGCTCAGGTGGTGACCGCGCCACTGGTCGCAGCGATCTCCGGCCGGTTCAGCCTGGTCGCTGTGGTCGCCAATCTGGTGGTGGCGCCGGTCATAGCCGCGATCACTGTGCTGGGCACGGCCGCGGCGGTGCTGGCGGTGTGCTGGCCGGCGGCATCGCAGCTGCTGATCCGGTTCACCGGGCCCGAGGTGTGGTGGGCGCTACGCGTTGCGCACTGGGCCGCCGGCGTGCCAGGTGCCGCGGTGCCAGTGCCGACGGGCGTCGCGGGCCTGGTGGTGGTCGGCTGCACCAGCGTGCTGGTGGTGGTGATGTGGCGATGGCATTGGTTTCGGGTTGCCGCGGTCTGCGGGGCGCTGGCCGGCGCCCTTTCCCTCACGGCCTGGTCGGTTTCCGTGGCGATCGCAAGCGCGGCGTAGCCGGGTGCGGCGGGTCGCCACCATGTTCGCGTGGCGATCGCAAGCGCGGCGTAGCCGGGTGCGGCGGGTCGCCACCATGTTCGCGTGGCGATCGCAAGCGCGGCGTAGCCGGGTGCGGCGGGTCGCCACCGAATTCCGTGGCTGTCGCTGCTTCGTGACACCATCGTGGCGTGACCGAGGATTCGTCGCTGCACCTGGTGCTGGGGGAAGAGGAACTTCTCATCGAGCGGGCGGTCGCGCAGATCGTGCAGGCGGCGCGACGCCGCACCCCCGGGGCTGACGTGCCCGTGGACCGGATGCGGGCGGGTGACGTCAGCACCTACGAGCTCACCGAGTTGTTGAGCCCCTCACTGTTCGCCGAGGAACGGATCGTCGTGCTCGAGGCCGCGGCCGAGGCGGGCAAGGAGGCGGCCGCGCTGGTCGCGTCGGCTGCCGCGGACCTCCCGGCCGGCACTGTGCTGGTGGTGGTGCATTCCGGTGGTGGCCGGGCCAAGGCGCTGGCCGGTGAGCTTCGGTCGCTGGGCGCTCAGGTCCATCCCTGCGCCAGGATCACGAAGGCCGGTGAACGGACCGATTTCGTCCGCAAAGAATTCCGCTCGCTGAAGGCCAAGGTCGACGACGAGACGGTGACGGCCCTGCTGGATGCCGTCGGATCCGACCTGCGCGAACTTGCGTCGGCCTGCTCGCAGCTGGTCGCCGACACCAACGGCAACGTGGACGCCGCGGCGGTGCGCCGCTACCACAGCGGCAAAGCCGAGGTGAAGGGGTTCGACATCGCCGATAAGGCGGTGGCCGGTGATGTGGCGGGCGCCGCGGAGGCGCTGCGCTGGGCGATGATGCGCGGTGAACCGCTGGTGGTGCTGGCCGACGCGCTCGCCGAAGCCGTGCACACCATCGGCCTGGTCTCGGCGCAGTCCGGCGATCATTATCGGCTGGCCGGGCAACTGAAGATGCCGCCGTGGCGGGTGCAGAAAGCCCAGAAGCAGGCACGGCGGTGGTCACGCGACCGATTGGCCGTTGCGATGCAGGTGGTGGCGACCCTCAACGCCAATGTGAAAGGGGCCGTCGCGGTCGCCGATTACGCCTTGGAGTCCGCGGTGCGGCAGGTGGCGGAGTTGGCCTCGAGCTGAATACCGCCCGCCGAGGCGGTGGTCAGCCGAGTTTGTGCAACGAGCGGGCCAGCGCCGACTTCTTGTTGGCGGCCTGGTTCTTGTGGATGACGCCCTTGCTCACGGCCTTGTCCAGCTTGCGGCTTGTCGAGACCAGCAGCTCGGCGGCCTTTTCCTTCTCGCCGGCGTGGGCCGCGTCGCGGAAGGCGCGAATGGCCGTACGGAGCGAAGACTTCACCGACTTGTTGCGCAGCCGGGCGCGCTCATTAGTCCGGTTGCGCTTCTGCTGCGACTTGATGTTGGCCACGCGTCAGTTCCTTATTTCGTTTCGACTTGGCTTTGCCCGGGGTAAGCAACCCGATAGCGACTGCCCAGGTTATCAGTCGGTTACGTTTTCGCCCAAAAGACGAACTCCGGGTCAGCCGGAGTGGGGGGATTGAGGCAGAGTGACACAGGTGAGTCTTGCCAATCAGGTCCAGCCGTCCAGGCGGCGGTCACCGGTCCGCTCCGAGCGCATTTTCGAGGGTTACAACACCTCAGACGCCGCTTACTCGTTGGCGTTCGACGAGATGTTCGACGCGCACGGCAACGTCCGCGGTCCCTACAAGGGCATCTACAACGAACTGGCGCCCACCGATGCCTCGGAGCTCAAAGCCCGCGCCGATGCGCTGGGCCGGGCCTTCATCGATCAGGGCATCACGTTCTCGCTGTCCGGCCAGGAGCGCCCTTTTCCGCTGGATTTGGTGCCTCGGGTCATCTCGGCCGCCGAGTGGACCCGGCTGGAACGCGGCATCACCCAGCGCGTCAAGGCTCTCGAGTTGTATCTCGACGACATCTACGGCGATCAGGAAATCCTGCGCGACGGCGTCATCCCGCGTCGGCTGATCACCTCCTGCGAGCATTTTCACCGCGAGGCCGTCGGCATCGTTCCGCCCAACGGGGTGCGTATCCACGTGGCGGGCATCGACCTGATCCGCGATGAGAAGGGCGACTTCCGGGTCCTCGAGGACAACCTGCGCTCACCCTCGGGTGTGTCGTATGTCATGGAAAACCGGCGCACCATGGCACGGGTCTTTCCCAATTTGTTCGCCACGCACCGGGTGCGCACCGTCGACGACTACGCCTCACACCTGCTGCGGGCCTTGCGCAAGTCGGCGGCCACCAACGAGGCCGATCCCACCGTGGTGGTGCTGACCCCCGGCGTCTACAACTCGGCCTATTTCGAACACTCGCTGCTGGCCCGCCAGATGGGTGTCGAGCTGGTCGAAGGTCGTGACCTGTTCTGTCGCGACAACCAGGTCTACATGCGCACCACTGCCGGCGAACGGCAGGTCGACGTCATCTACCGGCGCATCGACGACACCTTCCTGGACCCGCTGCAGTTCCGCGCCGACTCGGTGCTCGGGGTGGCGGGACTGGTCAACGCGGCACGTGCCGGAAACGTCGTCATCTCCAGCTCCATCGGCAACGGTGTGGGCGACGACAAACTCGTCTACACCTATGTGCCCACCATCATCGAGTACTACCTCGGGGAGAAACCGCTGCTGGCCAACGTCGACACCTATCGTTGCTGGCTGGACGACGAACGCGAAGAGGTGCTGGACCGGATCCGGGAGCTAGTGGTCAAACCGGTCGAGGGTTCCGGCGGGTACGGCATCGTCTTCGGGCCGGAGGCGTCGGAGAAGGAGTTGACCGCCCTGGCCAAGAAGATCCGCGACGATCCTCGCTCCTGGATCGCTCAGCCGGTGATGGAACTGTCCACCGTGCCGACCCGGATCGGTGACTCGCTGGCACCGCGCTACGTCGACCTGCGGCCATTCGCCGTCAACGACGGGGACGACGTGTGGGTGCTGCCCGGCGGGCTGACCCGCACGGCGCTGGTCGAAGGATCCCGGGTGGTGAACTCCAGCCAGGGCGGCGGCTCCAAGGACACCTGGGTGCTGGCGCCACGCACGTCGGTGGCCGCCCGCGAGCTGGGCCGCGCGCAGGTGGTGCGCTCGCTGCCGCGGGCCGTGCCCGAGCAGAACTCCGAGGTCGCGCGCCCCGCAAGGACGAAATCCCAACCGATCCAGCAGCCGATGGACGAACAGCAACAGCAACAGCAGCAACAGAAAGCGATCGACTGATGCTTGCCCGCAACGCCGAAGCCCTGTACTGGATCGGGCGCTATGTGGAACGCGCCGATGACACCGCGCGAATCCTGGACGTGGCCGTACACCACCTGCTCGAAGAATCCAGCGTCGATCCGGACCGGTCTTCCCGGCTATTGCTCAAGGTGCTGGGAATCGAACCTCCCCAACACCGGCTCGACGTCTGGTCGTTGACCGATTTGGTGGCGTTCAGTCCCAATACCGAAGGCGGCTGTTCAATCGTCGACGCCATCTCGGCGGCTCGTGAAAACGCCAGGTCGGCAAGGGAAGTCACGTCCAGCGAGACATGGGAGTGCATCAACACCACCTACCATGCCCTGCCGGAACGGGAGCGGGCGGCCAAACGCCTTGGGCCACACGAGTTTCTGTCGTTCATCGAGGGCCGGGCGGCCATGTTCGCCGGTCTGGCCGACTCCACCCTGTCCCGCGATGACGGGTACCGCTTCATGGTGGTCGGCCGTGCGATCGAGCGGGTCGACATGACGGTGCGACTGCTGCTCTCGCGGGTGGGGGACAGTGCCTCGTCGCCGGCCTGGGTCACACTGCTGCGCTCAGCCGGTGCGCACGACACGTACCTGCGCACCTACCGGGGGGCGCTGGACGCGGGCCGGGTCGTCGAATTCATGTTGCTGGACCGGCTTTTCCCGCGTTCGGTCTTCTACTCACTGAAGCTCGCCGAACACAACCTCGAAGAGTTGCTGCACAATCCGCAGAGCCGCGTGGGCGCCACCTCCGAGGCGCAGCGACTGCTCGGTCAGGCGCGCAGTGAATTGGAATTCCTGCAGCCCGGCGTGCTGCTGGAGACCCTGGAAAACCGGCTGGGCGGCCTGCAGAAGACATGCCACGACGTGGGAGAAGCGTTGGCGCTGCAGTACTTTCACGCCGCGCCATGGGTGGCGTGGACGGATGCCCGACAGCGCGGTGAGCTCGTGCAGAGTCAAGGAGAATCCTGATGTGGCGGATGCGGGTGGTGCACACCACCGGGTATGCGTACCAGTCGCCGGTGACTGCGTCGTACAACGAGGCGCGGCTGACACCGCGGTCCAACACGCGGCAGAACGTCGTCCTGAACCGGGTCGAGACCATCCCGGCGACCCGCTCCTACCGCTACATCGACTACTGGGGCACCGCCGTCACGGCTTTCGACCTGCACGCCCCGCACACCGAGCTCACGGTGACGTCGTCGTCGGTGGTGGAAACCGAACGCCCCGAGGTGCCAACGGACAAGACAAGCTGGAAGGAACTGCAGTCGTTGGCGGTGATCGACCGGTTCGACGAGGTACTGCGCCCCACCGACTACACCCCGTTCAGCAAGCGGGTCGCCGCGGTGGGCAAGCGGATCATGAAGAACCACGAGCCGGCCGACGCCGTGGTCGGAGCAGCCCGCTGGGCGCGCAGCGAACTGGACTATCTACCCGGCACCACCGGGGTGCGATCCTCCGGCCTGGATGCGCTGGAGCAGGGCAAGGGCGTCTGTCAGGATTTCGCTCATCTGACGTTGATTGTGTTGCGCAGCATGGGAATTCCCGGCCGGTACGTATCCGGTTACCTGCACCCCAAGCGGGATGCCGCCGTCGGCAAGGCGATCGAGGGTCGCAGCCACGCCTGGATCCAGGCCTGGACGGGTGGCTGGTGCAACTGGGACCCCACCAACGACACCGAAATCACCGAGCAGTACATCAGTGTGGGAGTGGGCCGTGACTACGCCGACGTGTCGCCGCTGAAGGGTATCTACTCCGGCCTGGGCGCGACGGACCTCGACGTGGAAGTCGAGATCACCAGACTCGCTTAGCCGACCGAGTCGATCAGCGGCCGCCCAGCAGATGTCTGGCGGGGGCGTTGATGCCCTGCAGCGGCTGGGCTACGGCCGCCTCGGTGCCGGCGTACGACTCGCCCGCGGCGGCCAGTCCCTGCATGATCTGGTCGTGACACGCCGCCATCTGGGCGCTGATCTGCTGGTATCCCTGCGCGTGCGTGCCCCAGAACGACGCGACGGCCGCGGAGACCTGATCAGCGGCGGCCGCGGGAACACCGGTGGTAGGCGACGCCGCGCTGACGTTGGCCGCATCGAGCGTCGAACCGATCTCGGCCAGGCTGCTGGTCGCAGCGGCTATCGCCTCCGGCTCCGCGGCAAACCATGACATCGCGCACCTAATTTCAACAACGGCAGGAGCGGATCGTACCTCGCGGCGAGCCCCTGGACACCCATTTCGGGTCTTGTGCTCATCGTGCGTGTACCTCGACCCGGTGCAGGTCGTCACCCAGCTCGATCCGTCCGGTGAACTCGCCGGCCGCCAGGTCCCGCCACTGCCCCTCTTGGCCCGGCACCAGACCCGGCACGTAGTGCGTCAGAATCAAGGTCGCGACCCCGGCGCGCGCCGCCGTCGCGGCCGCCTCCGGCACTGAGGAATGGTAGTCGCAGACATCCCTGATCCGCTGCTGCGGGACCTGGGAGAGGATGTCTTTGCGGACCACCGTGTGCACCAATGCGTCTGCGCCACTGGCTAATTCGTCCAAGGTGCCGCACGGGACGGTGTCGCCCGCCAGAACCACCGCGGCGCCGTCGTATTCGACTCGGAATGCGATCGTCGGCGCCACCGGACGGTGGTCGGTGGGTGCCACGTCGATGGTCACGCCGTCGCGGTCCCATACCCGGCCCGCGGTGTGCTCGTGGACCTCTATCGGCGGTGGCGCGTTCAGATCCGCGTGATGTGCAATCCGGTAGCCGATGTCGTGACCGAAGGCTTGCAGGGTGGCGTCCACCACCGGCGCTGTGCCCGGCGGACCGATGATCTGCAGCGGCGCCGGATCGGGTGCGAAGTTGCTGACCCAGCCGGTGATCAGCACGTCGCCGAGGTCGGCGATGTGGTCACTGTGCAGGTGGGTGAGTAGCAGCGCCGTCAAACCCGCGGCACCGACCCGGACCGCCGCTGCGCGCTGCAACACCCCGCGCCCGCAATCGATCAGGAATACCTGGCCGCCGGCCCGGACCAGGGTGGCGGGTCCGGCGCGGTTCGGGTCGGGAATGGGGCTGCCGGTGCCGAGCAGGGTGACCTCGATCATGGCTCCATCCTTGCAAGCCGGTGCGCTGAGCAGTAGTCCCGCGATCGCCGCAGTCAAGATGCAGTGACGGTTTCGCTGCAGCGGATCACAGCTTCGGACAGCGGCTTTTCCGCTACGCCAGGAAGTCGTAGCCTGTGTGAATCGGATCACAACCCACGGGAGGTTAGATGCGGATCTCGGATGTCTTGCGGAACAAGGGGGCGGCGGTGACCACGATCAACCCCGACGCGACGGTCCGGGAACTGCTGGCCGGTCTGGCAGAGCAGAACATCGGCGCCATGGTGGTGGTCGGCGACCAGGGTGTGGTCGGCATCGTCTCCGAGCGCGACGTGGTACGTCAACTGCACACGCACGGCGCCAGCGTGCTGTCACGGCCCGTGTCCAAGATCATGACCAGCGCCGTCGCCACCTGCACGAAGTCGGACACGGTCGACGAGATCAGCGTGCTGATGACCGAGAACCGGGTACGCCACGTGCCGGTGCTCGACGGTCGGAAGCTGATCGGCATCGTCAGCATCGGCGACGTGGTCAAGACGCGGATGGGCGAACTCGAGGCCGAGCAGCAACAGTTGCAGTCCTACATCACCCAGGGTTGAGCGAGCTCACCTCCGGCCCGGGGGCGCTGGCGTTGACGCTGCGCTGAGGGTGGTGCCTTCCCGCACGTCCCTGCCGCTGACGCAGAGTCAGCGCAGCAAGGGCGCAAACCTCAGCGCCAGGAGTATTCACTGCGCAGCCGCGCCGCCACCACATCGAAGATCTCGCGGTCCAGGATGGCCCCCTCGCGGCGAATGCCCTCCTCGGGCACGTCGAGCACCCGGTCTAGCCGCACCCAGCTCTGCCGGCCCTCGTAATCCCACGCGCCGGACCCGATGGCGACCCAGTCCCGATCGTCGGCGTGCTGTTCCTGGCTGGACAGCATCAGACCGAGCAGCACGCTGCGATCCCGACCCACGACCAGCACGGGCCGATCCTTCCCGCGGGTGGGGTCGTCTTCGTAGACCACCCACGTCCACACGATTTCGCCGGGATCGGCGCGACCGTCGAGGTTGGGCGCATAACTCACCCTGCGGGCCCGGTGCGCGGTGGGAAAGCTCGTGTTCGTCACGGGTCGACCCGCGGTGATCTCCGCCGGCGGGCCCGGCAGACCCATCGCCATCACGTTCGCGGTGATCTTTACGGCCTGCTGGATGGTCCGCAGCGTCTCCTGCGTGTTCTGCAGGCGCTGCACCACCCTCGGAGCCTCGTTGACGAGATTCTCCGCAAATCGTTGGAACGTCCTCCACTGTGACTTGCCGGACGACTTCTTACCCGGTGCCATGCTCGCAGCATAGACGCGTGATTGTGTCCCGGCTGTTCTGCACGGATACGCTGGGCATACCCATAATCCGCCCGACCAGGAGATTCCCATCAGCAGTTTCGCCGACAAGACGTTCACCGCGCCGGCGCAGATCAGGAATTTCTGCATCATCGCTCACATCGACCACGGCAAATCGACGCTGGCCGACCGGATGCTGCAGCTCACCGGAGTGGTCGACGAGCGCTCCATGCGCGCTCAGTACCTGGACCGGATGGACATCGAACGGGAACGCGGCATCACCATCAAGGCGCAGAATGTCCGGTTGCCCTGGGCGTTGAAGGATGGGCCCGACGCAGGCGACTACGTCCTGCACCTGATCGACACCCCCGGCCACGTCGACTTCACCTACGAGGTGTCCCGCGCGCTGGAGGCCTGTGAAGGAGCGGTGCTGCTGGTCGACGCCGCCCAGGGCATCGAGGCCCAGACCCTGGCCAACCTCTATCTGGCGCTGGACCGCGATCTGCACATCATCCCGGTGCTCAATAAGATCGACCTGCCCGCCGCTGACCCGGACCGCTACGCCGGTGAGATCGCCCACATCATCGGTTGTGAACCCGGCGACGTGCTGCGGGTGTCGGGCAAGACCGGCGAGGGCGTCGCCGATCTGCTCGATCATGTGGTGCGAGAGGTGCCGCCGCCGCAGGGTGACGCCGAGGCCCCCACCCGCGCAATGATTTTCGACTCCGTTTACGACATCTACCGGGGCGTGGTCACCTATGTCCGGGTGGTCGACGGCAAGATCACTCCGCGCGAACGCATCTCGATGATGTCCACCGGCGCCACCCACGAACTGCTCGAGGTCGGCATTGTCTCGCCGGAGCCGAAGCCCAGCGTCGGCCTGGGCGTTGGTGAGGTGGGTTACCTGATCACCGGGGTGAAGGACGTCCGGCAGTCCAAGGTCGGGGACACCGTCACGACGGCCCGCAACGGGGCCAAGGACGCGCTGACGGGCTACCGGGAGCCCAGGCCGATGGTCTACTCGGGTCTGTATCCGGTCGACGGCAGCGACTACCCGAATCTGCGCGACGCCCTGGACAAGCTGCAGCTCAACGACGCCGCCCTGACCTACGAACCGGAGACCTCGGTGGCGCTGGGCTTCGGATTCCGGTGTGGCTTCCTGGGACTGTTGCACATGGAAATCACCCGGGAGCGGCTCGAGCGCGAGTTCGACCTGGACCTGATCTCCACCTCGCCCAACGTGGTGTATCGGGTGGAAAAGGAAGACAACACCGAGATCGTGGTCACCAACCCGTCGGACTGGCCTGAAGGCAAGGTCCGCACCGTCTACGAACCCGTCGTCAAGACCACCATCATCACGCCCAGCGAATTCATCGGCACCATCATGGAGTTGTGCCAGTCGCGGCGCGGCGAACTGGGTGGCATGGATTATCTGTCGCCCGAGCGGGTCGAACTGCGGTACACAATGCCGTTGGGCGAGATCATCTTTGACTTCTTCGACTCGTTGAAGTCACGCACCCGCGGTTACGCCAGCCTCGACTACGAAGAGGCGGGCGAACAGGAAGCCCAGTTGGTCAAGGTCGACATTCTGTTGCAGGGCGAAGCCGTCGACGCGTTCTCGGCGATCGTCCACAAGGACGGCGCAGCGGCCTACGGCACCAAGATGACCACCAAACTCAAGGAACTGATCCCGCGTCAGCAGTTCGAAGTTCCGGTTCAGGCCGCGATCGGCTCCAAAATTATTGCGCGTGAGAACATCCGGGCCATCCGGAAGGACGTGTTGTCCAAATGCTACGGCGGTGACATCACCCGCAAGCGCAAGCTGCTGGAGAAGCAGAAGGAGGGCAAGAAGCGGATGAAGACCATCGGACGCGTCGACGTGCCCCAGGAAGCCTTTGTCGCAGCGCTTTCCACCGACAGCGCGGGAGACAAGGGCAAGAAGTAGCGACGGCAGAGAGGCCCGGACACATGAAATACCGCTGGCTAGTGGGTCTTTCGTCGCTTGTCCTGGGACTGGCGGGATGTACGAATGTGGTGCCCGGCACCATGCACGCCGCACCGGGACTCAAACCGCGCCCACTGCTGAACGAAACCGTCAAAGAGGTGCTGCTCGACGATGCCGCGCTGGCTGCCATGCTGGGTCAGCCGTTCAAGGTCGACTCGGATTTCCCGCCCCGCTACGGCGGCCGCGACAAGTTGCCGCGCTCGTACGGACCCGCCTCGCCACCCTCCTGCGTCGGCGTCGTGACCCAGATGGAGAAAGGCTCCTACGAATCCGCCCCGGTTCAGGACATTGCACGCCAGGTGTGGTGGCACGCAACTGATTCCGTCAAGGTCATCAGCGTGACCGAAGGCGTGGTGACGTTTCCCGCCGTCACCGACGCGAGCGCGCTCTTCGACCAGTTCACCACCCAGTGGAAGAAGTGCGCGGGGACCTCGGTGCAGCTGTCCGGTTCCACACTCAGCTTCGTCGACACGATCAGCAACGTCCGGGTGGCCGATTCTGTGCTGGCAGCTGACATCTCCGAGCAGGCCAGTCTGTCGGACGCCACCCCGATGCCGATGGCGCGCGCCATCGGGGTGCGGGCCAACTGCCTGGTCGAGGTGGAGATCGCTTTCTTCAGCACCGACAACTCATCGGATCAGGGCACGGCGACCCTGAGCAGCAGCGCGATTCAGATCGCCCGCGCCGTGATGGACAAGATCAGCGCCCTGGTCTGATCCCGCGCCGTCAAACGGGGGCGTTGGCGGGCTGGAAGGCGCCCGAGCCGTCGGCTTCCTCCTCGGCCCTGATCACATGCACCACCGCGTTGATCAGCGCCAGGTGGGTGAACGCCTGCGGGAAGTTGCCCAGGTGCCGGCCGGTGCGCGGCTCGATCTCCTCGGCGTAGAGGTGCAGCGGGCTGGCATAGGCCAGCAACCGCTCGCACAACCGTTTGGCGCGGGCCACCTCACCGATCTCCACCAGCGCCGACACCAGCCAGAACGAGCAGATGGTGAACGTGCCCTCCTCACCGGACAGCCCGTCGTCGGTCTCGTGCACCCGGTAGCGCAGCACCAGGCCTTCCTCGGTGAGTTCATCGGCGATGGCCAGCACGGTGGCGCGCACCCGCGGGTCGTCGGGCGGCAGGAACCGGGTCAACACCACCAGCAGCAACGACGCGTCCAGCGCGTCGTCTCCGTAGCGCTGGGTGAACACGCCCCGGGAATCGACTCCGTGGTGCAGGATGTCGGCCCTGATCTCCTCGGCGATCTCCCGCCACTGGTGGGCATAGGTCTTCTCGCCCTGGCGTTCGGCCAGCTTCGCACCCCGGTCCAGCGCCACCCAGCACATCACCTTCGAGGAGGTGAAGTGCTGCGGTTCGCCGCGCACCTCCCAGATGCCGCGGTCGGGCTCCCGCCAATGCTTGATCGCCTCCTCGACCTGCCGCTTGAGTACCGGCCACAACGTCTCCGGCACCTGCTCGCGCGACTTCGCGTGCAGGTAGAAGGAGTCCAGCACCGAGCCCCAGATATCGTGCTGGACCTGGTCGTAGGCACCGTTGCCGATGCGCACCGGACGGGCGTGGTCATAGCCGGAGAGATGGTTCAGTTCTTCTTCGACCAGGCTGCGCTCGCCGCCGACGCCGTACATGACCTGCAGCGGATGACGTTCGTCGCTGTTGGCGCCGGACACGTCGGCGATGAACGCGAAGAAATCGTCGGCCTCGCGGTCCAATCCGATGGTGTAGAGCCCCCACAGCGCAAACGTCGAGTCCCGGATCCAGGAGTAGCGGTAGTCCCAGTTGCGTTCGCCCTGCGGCGTTTCCGGCAGTGACGTGGTGCTGGCCGCCAGCAACGCACCCGTCGGCGAATACGTCAACCCTTTCAGGGTGAGCGCACTGCGCTGCAGGTAGGCCCGCCACGGATGGTCGGGGAAATTGCCGATGTTGATCCATTGCCGCCAGCATTCGGTGGTTTGCCACATCTTGTGGGCAGCTTCTTCATAGGTCTGCGGCGCGGGATGCTTGGTCCAGCTCAGCGCGACGAACACGTCGTCGCCTTCTTTCATCCGGGTGCGGGCGCGGGCTTCGCGGCCTTCCAGGCCGATGTTCAGGTTCGTGGTCAGGCGCAGCGTCGGATGCGCATCGGGCTGCTTGGTCGCACGAGCGATCGCTTCGTTATACGCCTTCGCCGAATACTCCCAGGTGGCGCCGAGGCGGTGGTAGTCGAAGGCCGGTTCGCAGCTCATCATCAGCTCGACGGTGCCGCTGACGCAGCGCACGGTGCGCAGCAGGATGTGCTCGGCGTCCCAGTCCATCGGGGTCCGGCGGTGCGTCCGGGAACGGCGTTCGATGTCGTGCCAGGGGCCCATCACCAGGGCGTCGCGCACGATCAGCCATCCGGTGTGGGTCTGCCAGGTGGTCTCCATGATCAGACTGCCGGGTAGGTAGCGTCGCGCCGAAGGCACCGAGACACCGTAGGGACCGAGCCGGAAATGGCCGGCGCTGCGGTCCAGGATCGCCCCGAACACGCTTGGCGAGTCCGGCCGCGGCACACACAGCCATTCCACCGAACCGGCGGGGGAGATCAGGCACGTCGTCTCCCAGTCGGACAGGAAGGCGTAATCCGCGATCGGCGGGAACGGGTTGCGGGACGGCGAACTGGACACATACGGGGCGGTGGGTTCGAGTTCGGTGGCCACTGCGTCGAGCGTGGCGAGTTCGGTGGACGGTTCGTCGAGTGGTCCCGGGTGGTCGTCAGCTGAATCTGCGGGATCGGCGTGCAGGACCATCCCGACATCATCGACTGTTCACCGGTCAGTCGTCCACCTTCGCGACCGAGGTGTTACCCGGCCGGTGGGTGCGTTGGTTTCGCGGGCCACGACGCCTAGGGTGGGCCCGGTGACCGGGTTCCTGAATTGGTGGGACGGCGTGGAGCTGTGGCTTTCCGGGCTGCCCTTCGTACTTCAGGCGCTGGGGGTGATGCCGATCGTGCTCTCGCTGGCCTACTTCACCGCTGCGTTGCTGGATGCGGTGCTGGGCAGGGGAATCCAACTGCAGCACCGGCTGCGCCACACCGACGAGACGCGCGGATAGTTTCGATGCCGCGTTCGCACGTCACGCTGGTTCTAATCGCTCTGGTGCTGCTGGTGATCGTCGCATGGCTGGTCACCCGGTAATTCGGCTGCCGAATTGCCGCCGGCGCGAACTCTGTTAGGCTCGCCACATGCACGCAGCAGCCGGCTTTCTGCGACGCGACCTGGTCGCGTCCGGTTGCGTTATCTCTGCCGTGGCCCACGCCGCGGCGGGCGTGCGCTGTTGTCGCTGACTCCCAACCCCGTGCGCGGCCTGGTATGGAGTTCGTGAATCTATCCGATTCTGACTGATCGCCTATCCGCAGTCCCGGGACCGCAAACCGAAGTCCCCACCGGAAGGTCACCAACGGTAGATGTTCAACAGCATGATGAGCGCCCCGCGCCGCCAACGTCTGGTTGCGGTGGTGCTACTGGTCGGACTTGTCGCGGCCTGCCGCGGCGGTCCCAGCGATGTCGTCGGCGGCGGCGGACTCGGCAACGCGAAATCCAGCATCACCCTGGTCGCCTATTCCGTCGCCGAACCTGGTTGGAGCAAGGTGATTCCGGCCTTCAACGCTTCTGAAGAGGGCCGCGGCGTGCAGGTGATCAGTTCCTTCGGGGCCTCCGGTGACCAGTCGCGCGGGGTGGGTGAAGGAAAGCCGGCCGATGTCGTCAATTTCTCGGTGGAGCCCGACATCACCCGGCTGATCAAGAGCGGCAAGGTTTCCAAGGACTGGAATACCGATGCCACCAAAGGCATTCCGTTCGGCTCGTTGGTAACTTTCGTGGTGCGCAAAGGAAACCCGAAGAACATCAGAGATTGGGACGATCTGTTGCGTCCGGGTGTCGAAGTCATCACCCCGAGTCCGCTCAGTTCCGGATCGGCCAAGTGGAATCTGTTGGCGCCGTACGCCGTCAAGAGCGAAGGCGGCCGCAACAACCAGGGGGGCATCGATTACATCAACCGACTGGTGCGGGAGCACGTGAAGTTGCGTCCGGGATCGGGGCGAGAAGCCACCGACGTTTTCGTCCAGGGCAGCGGTGACGTTCTGATCAGCTACGAGAACGAGGCCATCGCCGCCGCCCGGGCGGGCAAGCCGGTCGAATACGTCACGCCGCCGCAGACCTTCAAGATCGAGAATCCGATCGCGGTGATCACCGCCAGCACGCATCTGCCGGCGGCCACCGCGTTCAAGAACTTCCAGTACACCGCGACGGCGCAACAACTATGGGCGCAGGCCGGGTTCCGACCGGTCGATCCGTCCGTCGCCGCGGCGTTCCGCAACGAGTTCCCCCTGCCGGCCAAGCTGTGGACCATCGCCGATCTGGGCGGCTGGGGCACGGTAGATCCCAAGCTGTTCGACAAGAGCGCCGGACTCATCACCAAGATCTACACACAGGTCACCGGATGACCGTGACTGTTACTCCTGACCCCGAGGCGCTCCGACCCGAGCTCGATCAGCCCGGCGCCGAAGCCCCCGACCCCGTGCGGTCCGGCGGCCGTCTCCCGACGACGTCACTTCGCGTCGGCGTTGCGACACTGTGGCTTTCGGTGATCGTGCTGCTGCCGTTGGCGGCGATTGTCTGGCAGGCGGTCGGCGGGGGGTGGCGGGCTTTCCAATTCGCCGTCACCTCCAACGCCGCGTTGGAGTCGTTGCGGGTGACCCTCACGATTTCTATCGGAGTGACCCTGCTCAACACGGTGTTCGGCCTGCTCATCGCGTGGGTGCTGGTGCGCGACAACTTCTTCGGAAAGCGGTTGGTGGACGCGATCATCGATCTGCCGTTCGCGTTGCCGACGATCGTCGCCAGCCTGGTGATGCTGGCGCTCTACGGCAACCACAGCCCTGTCGGTCTGCATCTGCAGCACACCGAATGGGGCGTCGGGGTGGCGTTGGCTTTCGTCACCTTGCCTTTCGTAGTGCGCGCGGTCCAACCGGTGCTGCTGGAGGTCGATCGGGAGGTCGAGGAGGCCGCGGCATCCCTGGGTGCCAACGGCCCGAAGATCTTCACCTCGGTCGTGCTGCCCTCGCTGCTGCCCGCATTGCTGTCCGGAGCGGGTCTGGCGTTCTCCCGGGCCATCGGAGAGTTCGGTTCGGTGGTGTTGATCGGCGGTGCCGTGCCAGGCAAGACCGAAGTGTCCTCGCAGTGGATTCGGACGCTGATCGAGAACGACGACCGCACCGGTGCGGCAGCAATATCGATTGTGCTGCTCTCGATTTCGTTCGTGGTGCTGCTCGTGCTGCGCATCGTCGGCGGTCGGGCGGCAAAGCGTGAGGATACGGTCCGGTGAAACAATCACGGAGTGTGCGTTACCTGTTGCGCTACACCGCGCTGGCCTATATCGCGGTGCTGCTGATCATTCCGGTGACGCTGATCCTGTGGCGCACCTTCCGGCCGGGCCTGGGCCAGTTCTTCGACTGGATCAGCACCCCGGCGGCGGTGTCGGCACTGAATCTGTCGTTGTTGGTGGTCGCCATCGTGGTGCCACTGAACGTGGTGTTCGGCATCCCGACGGCATTGGTGCTTGCGCGCAACCGTTTTCGCGGCAAAGGTGTCCTGCAGGCAATCATCGACCTACCCTTCGCGGTCTCACCGGTGATCGTGGGCGTCTCCCTGATCGTGCTCTGGGGCGCCAGCGGCGCACTGGGTTTCATCGAGCGTGACCTCGGGGTGAAGATCATTTTCGGGCTGCCCGGCATCGTGCTGGCCAGCATCTTCGTCACCCTGCCGTTCGTGGTGCGGGAGGTCGAACCGGTGTTGCACGAACTGGGCACCGACCAGGAACAGGCCGCCGCGACATTGGGTTCCAGCTGGTGGCAGACGTTCTGGCGGATCACCCTGCCATCGATCCGGTGGGGCCTGACGTACGGCATCGTGCTGACCGTTGCCCGCACCCTCGGTGAGTACGGTGCGGTCATCATGGTGTCGTCCAACCTGCCGGGGCAGTCGCAGACCCTGACGCTGTTGGTTTCCGACCGCTACAACCGGGGCGCAGAGTACGGCGCCTACGCGTTGTCGACTCTGTTGATGGCAGTTGCCGTGCTCGTCCTCATCGTCCAAGTGGCGCTGGATGCGCGGCGGGCACGGGCAATCAAGTAGGCCGGACAAGGAGATTCGAAAATGACCAACACCGGTGACAACCAGGCCGGCCACGCGATCGTGGTGCGGGACGCCTATAAGAACTATGGCAACTTCGTCGCGCTCGACCATGTGGACTTCGTGGTGCCCAAAGGTTCATTGACGGCGCTGCTGGGCCCCAGTGGCTCCGGCAAGTCGACGTTGCTGCGCACCATCGCCGGCCTGGACCAACCGGACTCCGGCACCGTCACGATCGACGGCCGCGACGTCACCCGGGTGCCGCCACAGCGCCGCGGCATCGGGTTCGTCTTTCAGCACTACGCGGCGTTCAAGCATCTGACGGTGCGCAACAACGTCGCCTACGGGCTGAAGATCCGCAAGCGGCCCAAGGCCGAGATCGCTGAGAAGGTCGACCACCTGTTGGAGGTGGTGGGCCTGAGCGGCTTCCAGAACCGTTATCCCAACCAGCTTTCCGGCGGGCAGCGTCAGCGCATGGCGCTGGCCCGGGCGCTCGCCGTCGATCCGCAGGTGCTGCTGCTCGACGAGCCGTTCGGTGCGCTGGACGCCAAGGTGCGGGAGGACCTGCGGTCCTGGCTGCGTCGGCTGCACGACGAAGTCCATGTCACGACGGTGCTGGTCACCCACGACCAGGCCGAGGCGCTGGACGTGGCCGACCGGATCGCCGTGCTTAACAAGGGACGCATCGAGCAGGTCGGTTCCCCGACCGATGTCTACGACACCCCGGCGAACGCATTCGTGATGTCCTTTTTGGGCGCGGTGTCGGCGCTGAACGGGGCACTTGTCCGGCCGCACGACATCCGGGTGGGCCGCAACCCCGACATGGCGATCGCCGGCGGCGACGGATCAGCGGAATCGATTGGCGTGGTGAAAGCGACCGTTGACCGGGTGGTCACGCTGGGCTTCGAGGTCCGGGTCGAGCTGACCAGCGCGGCGAGCGGCGGGCCGTTCACCGCGCAGATCACCCGTGGTGACGCCGAGGCGCTGGCGCTGAGAGAGGGCGACACGGTCTACGTGCGGGCTACCCGGGTGCCGCCGATCGTCGACGCGGCGGTTGACGACGAGGACGACAAGGAGCTCGCCTCCGCGTAGGGCATCGGCCCGGCCACGGTCGACTACCTCGCCGAGCCTGTAGTGAGGGCGGGATTCTGGGCTTCAGGACGGCCTGAGTGCAGGCTCGGCGCCACCAGTGCAGGCTCAAGCTCCGCCAGGGACTACCCGATCAGGCTGCGACGCGCTGCGCCGCGGCTTGATCGAAGCGATCCAGCACGGTGGCAGCGACCAACCGGTGCGCCCCCAACGGCGCCGCCATCTGGACACCGGCATCGTGTGCGAAGCGCTCGACCCGATCCGGGATGCGCCCCGGCGCCAGGAACCACGGCGCGATGACGACCCGCTGTGCACCGCGGCGCCGCAATCCTGCCAGCGATTCGGCCATCGGCAGTTCCGGGCGAGTGGCAAACGCGGTTTGCGCTGCGGCCCAACGGGTTCCTTCCATCAGCTTGGGTGCCACCTGGGCGGTGCGAGCATTCGCCGCCGCGTTCGACGAGCCGATGGCCACCACGAGCACGCCGACGGCAGGGTCGAGTCGAGATACCCCAAGCTCCGCGATCCGCTGGCGCAGCACCGACACCAGCCTGTCGTCTTCGCCGAGCACACCGGCTTGGCGTACCCGGTCACCGACAGCGCTGGACGCGATCTGGGCTGGAATGTCCACCCGCGCGTGGTAGGCATCGGCCAGCAGCAGGGGAGTGACGATCGCGTCCTGGGGGCAGGAGTTGAGCACGTCGATCAAGCCGGGAGTGTTGTGCTCGCAGAACGCGACTCGGACGTCGAGCGAGGGCCGCAGCCGGGTCAGCCGTCCCGCGACGGCGCGCGCGTTGGCCGCCGATCGCGGGTCGGCGCTGCCGTGCGCGGTCAGTACAAGGGTGGTCACGACGCGTGCAGCCCGCATTCGGTCTTGGCCAGCCCCTGCCAGCGTCCGCTGCGCGGGTCGGCGCCCGCCACCGGTTTGGCCGTGCAGGGAGCGCAACCGATCGACGGATAGCCTTCGTAGACAAGGGGATTGACCAACACGTCGTGCTCGTCGATGTAGTCCTGCATGTCCTGGTCCGACCAGGCCGCCAGCGGATTGATCTTCACCAGCTTGAATGCTTCGTCAAAGCTGATCAGCGGGGCGTTGGCGCGGGTCGGCGCCTCGACTCGACGGATGCCGGTCACCCAGGCGGAGTAGCCGCGCAGCGACTTACCCAGCGGGACCACCTTGCGCATCCGGCAGCATTCACCAGGGTCGCGGGCGAACAGATCTTTGCCATACAGCTTGTCCTGCTCGGGCACCGAGTGCTCGGCGGAGACATTCAGGACGCGGATGTCGTAGACGGATTCGATCGCGTCGCGGGTGCCGATGGTCTCCACGAAGTGATATCCGGTGTCCAGGAAAAGCACCGGCACGCCGGGCCGGACCTTGGCGGCCAGATCGACCAGCACGGCGTCCTGCATGTTGGAGGCCACCACGTACTGGCAGGTGGCCCCTCCGCGTGGTCCGTTGACTCCGCCGAAGTTTTCCTCGGTCCACTGCAGCAGTTCGGTGGCGTTGGCGCCCTCGAGCTCGGCCGCTCCGCGCGCCGCCACCCTGCGCAGTTCATCCTCGGTCCGCTTGGTGGCCTCGGTCATCGCAGGTCGTCCTCCTCGGCCCGAATGGCCCACTGGGCGAACCGTTCACCGTCGTTGCG
Organism: Mycobacterium sp. NGS61; assembly: GCF_059812325.1. NCBI lineage: Bacteria > Bacillati > Actinomycetota > Actinomycetes > Mycobacteriales > Mycobacteriaceae > Mycobacterium > Mycobacterium sp. NGS61. Next base: position 51,027 of record NZ_JCALCL010000009.1, on the reverse strand, counting down.
ATGCTTGAGGAAGTTGCGCGTCACCCGGTCGATGTAGTCACCCAGCTCCGCGCTGGTCACCTTGTGCTGCCGCAACTTTCGCCCGAACCCGCTGTCCAGTCCCAGACTGCCGCCCAGATGCACTTGGAAACCCTCGACCGGGTTGCCGTCGCCGTCGTCGACCATCTGACCCTTGAAACCGATGTCGGCGACCTGAATTCGGGCACACGAGTTGGGGCAGCCGTTGATGTTGATGGTGATCGGCACGTCGAGCCGGGAGTTGACGTCGTCCAGTCGTGCTTCCAGTTCCGGGGCCAGCGTCTGCGCCCGCACCCGGGTCTCGGCGAACGACAACTTGCAGTACTCAATACCGGTGCACGCCATGAGGTTACGGCGCCAATGGGACGGCCGGGTCTGCAGATCGAGCTTCTCGAGACCGGCGATCGTCTCGTCGACCTTGTCGTCGGGGATGTCGAGGATGACCAGCTTCTGGTAGGGGGTGAACCGGACGCGGTTGGACCCGGCACGCTCGGCCAGATCGGCGACCGCCGTCAGGATGGTGCCCGAGACCCGCCCGGCGATCGGAGAGGCGCCAATGGCGTTGAGCCCGTTCTTGGTTCGTTGCACGCCGACGTGGTCGATCGGGTGCGGCACCGGTTCGGGGGCCGGGCCGTCGATCAGTGGGCGCTTGAGGTACTCGGTCTCGAGAACCTCCCGGAACTTGTCGATGCCCCAGTCCTTGATCAGGAACTTCAACCGCGCCTTGGCCCGCATCCGCCGGTAGCCGTAGTCGCGGAAGATCGATGTCACCGCTTCCCATACTTCGGGCACCTCCTGCAGCGGCACCCAGGCGCCCACCCGCTGACCCAGCATCGGATTGGTGGACAGGCCGCCGCCCACCCACAGGTCCAGGCCTGGCCCGTGCTCGGGGTGGTTGACACCGATGAACGAGATGTCATTGACCTCGTGCACCACATCCTGCAGCCCGGAGATGGCGGTCTTGTACTTGCGCGGCAGGTCGGCGTACTCGGGCTGGCCGATGTAGCGGCGCGCGATCTCTTCGATCGCCCATGTCGGGTCGAGCACCTCGTCCAGTGACTCGCCGGCCAGCGGTGAGCCCAGAATCACCCGGGGGCAGTCGCCGCACGCCTCAGTGGTCTTCAGTCCGACCTCGTCCAGGCGCCGCCAGATCTCCGGGACGTTCTCCACCTCGATCCAGTGGTACTGGATGTTCTCGCGGTCGGAAATGTCGGCGGTGTCGCGGGCGAACTCGGTCGAAATCTGGCCCAGCGTGCGCAGCGCGGCCGTCGACAGGGCGCCCCCGTCGCAGCGCACCCGCATCATGAAGTACCGGGCCTCGAGCATGTCCGTGTTGTCGTCGCCGGTGTAGGAGCCGTCGTAGCCCTGTTCGCGCTGGGTGTAGAGCCCCCACCAGCGAAAACGGCCCCGCAGATCGCTGATGTCGATGCTGTCGAAGCCCTCTTTGGCGTAGATGGTCTCGATGCGCTCCCGCACGTCCAGCGGCGCGCCGGCCTGCTTCATCTCTTCGTTGGGATTGAGCGGCTCGCGATTACCCAGCGCCCACTGACCCTCGTTGCGGGGGGCCTTGGCGGGACGTGCTGTGGTCATGCGGGGATCTCCTTCGCGGACATGCCGACTGGAACACGCGCAGCTCACCGAAGATTCCGGCGGCGCAGATCCGGCAGCCAGGCAGGTGGTACGGGTGGGCTGGGTCTACGACGTCAAGGCTGACAGCAACAGCTGCAAACGCGCTTGAGGTCGATATGCCGCCGCGCTACCAGCGCTACACGCAGGCTCGAGTTGGCGGCGGACACGGGTGCCATTCTGCCATGAATTGGGACCCGCCGTGCCACCAGGACAAATTTGATTTCACGGTGATTAAAACCACGTCGCAACCTGGGTGTTCAGATCAGGAAAACCTGGATTGAGCTGGGAATAACGCCCGAGCTGCGCCGCCGTGTCAAGATTTGGCATGGCTTCTCGCGCCGCGCCGGCAGAACTGCCGGCCACCCAGCCCGTTGCGGGGCGTCCGTTCGGGCTCTACCTGCACGTTCCGTTCTGCATCACCCGGTGCGGCTACTGCGACTTCAACACCTACACGCCGGCCGAACTGGGCGGGGTCAACCCGGATGCCTGGCTCGCGGCGCTACGTACCGAGCTCGAGATGGCGGCGGCCCGGCTGCCGGAGGTGACGGTCGACACGGTGTTCGTCGGCGGCGGGACGCCCTCGCTGCTGGGCGGTGCACGTCTGACCAGCCTGTTGAGCATGGTGCGCGAGCATTTCACGCTGGCGCCGGACGCCGAGATCACCACCGAGGCCAATCCGGAGTCGACCTGGCCGGAATTCTTCGAAGAGATCCGGGCGGCCGGCTACAACCGGGTGTCGCTGGGCATGCAGTCGGTGGTTCCGCAGGTATTGGGGGTGCTCGACCGGGTGCACACACCCAACCGCTCGGCCGCTGCGGCGCGCGAGGCACTGGCGCTGGGCTTCGAACACGTCAGCCTGGACCTCATCTACGGCACCCCGGGTGAGACCGACGACGATCTGCTCCGCTCGGTGGACACGGCGATCGACACCGGCGTGGATCACGTGTCCGCGTACGCGCTGGTGGTCGAGGAGGGCACCGCGATGGCCCGCCGGGTCCGCAGTGGGGAGCTGGCCGCGCCCGACAACGACGTGCTGGCGCACCGCTATGAGCTGGTCGACGCACGGCTGAACGCTGCCGGGTTGGCCTGGTACGAGGTGTCGAACTGGTCCCGGCCCGGTGGTGAGTGCCGGCACAATCTCGGTTATTGGAGCGGTGGCCAGTGGTGGGGCGCGGGACCGGGCGCACACGGTTACCTGGGTGCAACGCGGTGGTGGAATGTCAAGCATCCCAACGCTTATGATGAAATGCTCGCCGGCGGGGCGTTGCCGGTGGCCGACTTCGAGGAGCTGGACGCGGCCGCCCTGCACACCGAAGAGGTGATGTTGCAGATCCGGTTGCGTCAGGGGCTGCCGCTGGACCGGCTCGGACCGGCCGAACGCCTGCGCGCCGACGTCGCGGTGTCGGACGGGTTGTTGGTGCGGGACGGCGCGAATCTGGTCCTGACCGACCGGGGGCGGTTGCTTGCCGACGCGGTGGTGCGGACCCTGCTGGACTGACCGCCCCTAGACGCCGAACAGGTGCTGGAAGGCGCGGGCGATCTCGATGTACAGCGGAATCCCGATCGTCACGTTGTAGGAGAACGTCAACCCCAGTGACGTGGCCAACGGCAGCGTCGGACTGGCTTCGGGGATCGCCAGGCGCTGCACGGCCGGCACTGCGATGTAGGACGCCGCGCCGCACAGCACCGCGAACAACACGTAGGTTCCGGCCTTGAAGTCGGTGTGGGTCAGGGACGCGTAGCTGCAAGCGACGATAATCCCCAGTGTCGCAAAGACATTGGGGGCCAACAGGCCGAACAGGATGAAGCCCGGGCCGGCCTGCCGGAGGTCCTTGAGTTTGCGTGCTGCCGTCATACCCATTTCCAGCAGGAACAGGCAGAGCACGCCCTGGAAGGCCAGCACGAAGAACCTGTCATCGTCGGCGACGACCTTCTGTCCCTGCAGCCCGCTGATCAGACCGATGACGATGCCGCCGATCAGCAGCACGAGTCCCGGGTTGAGGAATACCTCTTGGAGAAGCTCGCGGGTCAGGATGCGCTTGCCCGACGGACCCGGTGCGGACTGCTTTTCCTCCCGGCCCGGGTGGTCGATTTGTTCGAGTGCTGTTGCCCGTTCGGCTGCGAGTTCGCTTTCCAGGTTCAGGCTGTCGCCCGGCGCCGGGCGGGCGGCGGTGCCGGGGCCGATCCCCGCTTTGAGCGTGTACCCGGGCTCGCCGGGCATGTTCCCCGCCGCGTCGAGTCCGTTATGCCGCAGCCGCGCAACGAAAAACAGCGCGGCCAGGCATCCGGGGATCTCCATGACCGCCAGCATCACGGGCATGTAGGCGTTGAAGGCGATGTTCGTGGCGGTCAGAACCGCTACACAGGTCGCGAATGTTCCTGCCGAGTCCGATCCGTAGTAGCCGGCGACGGTGGCCATATCAATTCGTCGCAAGGACTTCAGACGGCTCAGCATCAGGTAGGCCAACCCGCCGATGGCGAAGTTCAGCACGAAACCCAAGGCCATGAAACCCACCACGGCCCCGATGCTGGCGGTGTTGATCTGCGCGAGTTCTTCACCGCCGTGCCAGCCGATGGCCAGCAGCAGGTACAGCGTGAGGCCCTGGTAGAGGACATAGGGGAACTCGAACCGGACTTTGAGGATCGGGATCAGGAAGCCGAAGTAGAAGAACAACAACAGTGGCTTGAACAAGTTGTGCGTGAAGTTGTCCCAGAACTCGTGCAGCATGAGCACCTCCGAGGGGCGGGCGAGACAAGGAAGTACTGACCGCGGAGCTTTCGCGGCGACCAACTACATCCGAGTTGACGCTGAGAATCTAGCCGGGCTCCGGTGTGGCTGCCACTCACCAACGGATTGAAAGACGCTGGCTGGGGCAATATTTGACGATTACGCCGCCCGCGAAACGCGCTGGTAACGATCGCATCGGGCAACTGCGCTGGCTGACGCGTTGTGTTTCCCGGCGGTGTGGGTGACGTACGAATGTGCTGTCAACTCACTGGGAGTGCGAGTGTCGCGACCTTCGTGCCGTCACAGATGATCGGTGCTCTGATGATGGGTGTGCCTGCCAACCACAACGGGAGGTAGCACCGTCGGGGCGGCGCGCGCCCAGGGCATAGGTTAGGCTACATTTACTTGCGTGATGGAGGCCAGCGTCGAGACGAATTCTGCCAGCACTGCATCACTGGCCATACCGTTACCCCCGGATATTGATCCCGCCGACTTGGCGGCCGGGCTCGTCGCCGAGCTCATCGAGCCGACCGGGGAGCAGTACCTGCTCTACGAGCAGGACGGGCAGTGGGTGCTGGCCTGCGGTGTGCAGGCGATGGTGGAGCTGGACAGCGACGAACTGCGGGTCATCCGCGACGGTGTGACGCAGCGACAACAGTGGACCGGACGTCCCGGCGCGGTGCTGGGCGAAGCCGTCGACCGGCTGTTGCTGGAGACCGACCAACTCTTCGGCTGGGTGGCCTTCGAATTCGGCGTCTACCGTTTCGGGCTGCAGCAGCGACTGGCCCCGCACACCCCGCTTGCCCGGGTCTTCTGGCCGAGGACCCGCATCGTGCTGGCTCGAGACGAGATCCGACTCCATGGTGCGGGGCCGGACGAACGGGCGGCGGTGCACCGGTTGCTCAGCGCGGGTCCGCGCCGCGAGCCGCCGACCCGGGCGGTCCAACTGTCCGATGACCCTTCTGCCTACCGCGAGCGGGTGAGTCGCGCGGTCGGCGAGATCGCGTCGGGGCGCTACGACAAGGTGATCCTGTCCCGCTGCCTGGAAGTGCCGTTCGCGCTCGACTTCCCCGAGACCTACCGGCTGGGCCGACGCCACAACACGCCGGTGCGCTCGTTTCTGTTGCGGCTTGCCGGTACTCGCGCGTTGGGCTACAGCCCCGAACTCGTCGCTGCCGTTGCGCCCGACGGTGTGGTGGTCACCGAGCCGCTGGCCGGCACCCGTGCCCTCGGTCGCGGACCCGCACACGACCTGCAGGCACGGTACGACTTGGAGTCGAACTCCAAAGAGATTGTCGAGCATGCCATTTCGGTCCGCACCTCGCTTCAGGAGGTCGCCGAGATCGCCGAGCCGGGGACGGCGGCCGTCATCGACTTCATGGCGGTGCGCGAACGCGGCAGTGTGCAGCACCTCGGCTCGACAGTGACCGGGCGCCTGGACCCGGCCAGCGACCGGATGGATGCGCTGGAAGCGCTCTTCCCGGCGGTCACCGCCTCGGGTATCCCAAAAGCGGGTGGCGTGGAAGCAATCCTGCGCCTGGACGAGGCTCGTGGATTGTATTCCGGTGCGGTGGTGATGTTCTCGGCCGACGGCGGGCTCGATGCGGCGCTGGCGCTGCGGGCGGCTTACGAACGTGACGGCCGCACCTGGCTGCGGGCCGGTGCAGGCATCATCGAGGCGTCCGACCCCGAGCGGGAGTTCGAGGAGACCTGCGAGAAGTTGTCGACGTTGGCGCCCTATCTGGTCGAACGCCGTTGACCTGACATCAGTGTGGCTGCTCGAATTCGGCGGGTTGCTTGAGGTAATCCGCGAGCAGCTGGCTGACCAGAGATTCGATGGTCGACTCGATGGACGACGCCAGCGTTGCGGTGACAGTCGCGACCGCCTGCGTGCGGAATCGGACCAGCATGGTGATCAACTCGGCGACTTCGGCGTCGGCGGGCAGCGCTTCGCCGGGCTTGATGCGGTTGGCGACGTGCTCGAAACCGGCCTGCACCAGCAGGTCACTGATTTCGTCGATCTTCGGCAGAATCTGCTCGTGCAGGTCGATGAGTTTGTCCGCGCTCACGCCGTAGCCGCGCACTTCGTTGAAGGCGTCGATCAGCTTGGGCCGGGTGATGGTGGCCTGATCGCCGTCCACTCGGATCACCTGCAACCCGACCATTCGATCGAAAGCGCCTGCGTCACCGACGAGTTCGCGTGCCGCGGCCAGTGACATGGTCTGTGGCCGCTCGGTGGTCCAGGTGCCCACGATGGCCGATTCCAGTCCGAGCACGTCGCCGAGGTTTTTGCCCTCCTCCCAGGCGCTGAGCATCTCGCGCACATGGGCGATGTTGTAGCCGCGGTCGAGCATCGAGGTGATGAGTCGGAGCCGGGTGAGGTGGGTGTCGTTGAACAGTGCTATCCGCCCGACGCGCAACGGCGGCGGCAACAGGTCGCGGTCGCGGTACACCCGGATGTTGCGGGTGGTGGTACCGGCCAGCCGCGCCAACTCGTCGATCCGGTACTCCCCGGACGTTCCGATTCCGGAGGGATGCCCGACCGCGGCGTCGAAGAGCTGGGCGACGGCCGCCTCGACGAAGTCACGCGATTGCCGGCGCACGCGGTGCGGAGCGCGCCGCAGGTTGTAGAGCACCCCGGCGATCGTGCCCGGTTCAGGTCGTGCCGGCCGTTGCGTTGCCAACAGATCCCCGGTTACGTTGTCCGGCAACGACGTGAGCGACGCACCGTCAGCGTCACGTGGGCATAGCTAGCTTGTTCGGGTCCACCGGATTTCCCTTCCGCCGCGTGTATCAGCGGCTGGCCACCCGCGATATCAGACCGGCCGTGCGCGTATATGCGCCCGGCGCCAGCCGTTTGATATTCCAACCGATCTTGGCCTCCAGTTGTGGCATGCAGTAGAGGTCGCCGCGATCGTGGGCGTCCAGACAGACGCGCGCGACTTTCTCCGCGGTGTAGCCGGTCCAGCTCATCAGCTTGGTGGCCAGCTGGCTGGACTCTTCACTGATGCGACCGGAGCCGACGATGTTGGTCTTGACGAAGGTGGGACACAACACAGTGACTTTGACTGCGCTGCCTGACAATTCGGCCGCCAGCGTTTCCGACAGGGAGAGCACCCCGGCTTTACTGACGTTGTAGGCGCCCATGCCCGGAGCCGCACCGAACGCCGCCGCCGACGCGACGTTGATGATGCCGCGGTCCGCGTGGGCGAGTCCGGCCTCGCGCAGGATTGGGGTGAACACCTGGCAACCGTGAATCGGACCCCAGAGGTTGATGCCCAGCACCCAGGTCCAGTCATCGAGCGCAATCTCGCCGATGGGTGCCCCGCCGGCGCCCACGCCGGCGTTGTTGATCACCAGAGTCGGCGGTGCCCCGAACCACGCTTGTGCCTCCTTGGCCAGGGCGACGACCTCGTCGAATACCGAGACATCACAGCGCACCGCGACGGCTTTGGCGCCCAGGTCGGTGAGCGCGTCGACGGTTTGTTGGGCGGCTTCCAGGTCGATGTCGCTGCACACCACTGCGCCGCCCCGGCGAGCGAGTTCGACGGCGAAGGCGGCGCCGATGCCGCTGCCGGCACCGGTGACGACCGCCAGCGCATCGCGGCTGGTGCATTTCCTGTTCAGGAGCTTGTCCAGGGGACCAAACATCAAACCGCCTCTGCCACTGTGCTTGGCCGGGGTGAGTCCCCGGGGAATCGAACGTAGCTGACCGCGATCGCACCGCACGAGCGCAGTGTCCCGCACCTCGGAGCGCCGTCGTTCATGTCACGGAGTCAATATCAAATGGTGACATTAGTCAATGGCAGGTTCTGGCCGATCCATTCGGAAACACGCTGCACCCAGGTGTCCGACTACTTCGGAATACGTTGCGTGGGTGGCGACCTGACGTCTAGGCAGGACGCCCGGACGAGCCGTCGAATCCATCGGCGCCGTCGGCACCGACCGCGCCCTGGTGCAGGCCGTGCGCACCAGCTTGCCCCGGAATACTGAAGCCGCCCTTGGTTCCTACACCGACACCTGGGTCCCCGCCCGCGCCGTAGCCACCGCCGGCACCCCCGCCGCCACCGTCCGCACCGCCACCTCCGCCGCCCGGACTACCGGCCGAACCGAACAAACCGCCCGCGCCGGCGTTGCCGCCGTTCCCCCCACTACCGCCCTGGCCGCCGTCACCACCGGTGCCACCGTCACCGCCGGTGCCTCCGTTGCCGCCGCTGCCACTGCCGCTGCCGCTGTCCTTACTGATAGAGCCCACGCCGGTGCCGCCCTGACCACCTTTGCCGCCGTCTCCTCCTACAGCGCCCTGACCGCCGGACCCGCCGGCCCCGCCCAGGCCGCCGTCACCACCGGTCCCGAACAGCAGTCCGCCTCGACCGCCGGCGCCACCGCTGCCGCCCTGGCCGCCCGCGCCACCGGATGCGCCGATCCCCCCGGTGCCACCGTCGCCACCGTTGCCGCCGAACCCACCGATCACGTTGCCGCTGTTGGCACCGCCGTAGCCTGTCCCGCCCATCCCGCCGGTTCCCCCGGTCCCGCCACTGATCCCGCCCGTTCCGCCCAGGCCGCCCTTGCCGCCTTGGCCGAGGCCAGCGGGGCCGCCCGGTCCCGCACCCAAACCGCCGTATCCGATTCCACCTGTTCCGCCGTCACCACCAGCTGCGCCCGTGCCGCCGGTGCCGCCGGTGCCGCCGATACCACCGGTGCCGGTACCGCCGGAGTTACCGGGTCCGGACGAGGCGCCACCGACGGCGTCGCCACCGCTGCCACCCAGACCGCCCACCGTGCCGGCCACCGCATCGGTGCCGCCGTTACCGCCGTGACCGCCGTGGCCCCCGGTGCCGGCGGCGCCCGTGTTCGCGCTGCCCTCACCGCCGGCACCACCCTGGCCGCCGGCCTGCGTGGGGGTGGCGCCGTCGGCGCCGGTGGTGCCGGGACTGCCGACAGGGTTCCCGCCCTTGCCGGGGATGCCGCTGTCGGCATAGTCGGACGGATTCAGCGCAGTGGCGTTGACGCCCGGCGCGCCCTGCGCACCCGCCCCGCCCTTTCCGCCCGCACCACCGTTGCCGGACAGGTACCCCGCGGTCCCGCCGCTACCACCGTCGCCTCCGTCGAGTCCGGCTGCCGTGGCGTTGCCACCGTCGCCACCCCTGCCTCCGTTGCCGAACAACCAGCCGCCGGCGCCGCCGTTGCCTCCGGCCGCCCCTGCCCCGCCGGCGCCTCCGAGGCCGCCGTTGCCGTACAGCCAGCCGCCAGCACCGCCGGCGCCACCGGCCTGGCCTGGAATCCCCGCCCCGCCGGCGCCACCGTTACCGATCAAGCCGGCCGCCCCGCCGTTGCCCCCCGCATGCCCGGCGACGGCAGTCCCGCCCTGACCACCGTTGCCGTACAGCAACCCGCCGGCCCCGCCGTCCTGGCCGGGCAGCCCGGCCGTCCCGTCACCGATCAGCGGACGGCCCAGCAGTGCCTGGGTCGGTGCGTTGATGAGGTTCAGCAGTTCTTGCAACGGCGCCGCACCGGCGGCTTCTGCCTGCGCGTAGCTGACCGTCGTCGCGGCCAGCAGGCGGGCAAACTGCTCCTGCGATGCCGCCAATTGAGTGTTCAGTGCCTGGAACTGTCGCGCGTGGGAGCCGAACAGCGCGGCAACGGCCTCCGATATCTCGTCCCGGGCCGCGGCCAGGACATTGGTGGTGGGCGCCGCCGCGGCGGCGCCGGCCGCGTCGATGGAGGCGCCGATGCCGGCTAATTCCGTTGCCGCCGTTGCCACTATCTCGGGTGCCACCATCACAAACGTCATCGACTGTCCCCTTTTTCGGTAGGCGTTACCGGGGATCCTAATTGGATCGGTGTCAGATGAGGCGGAAATTCATGGCGAAAGTCACGGCTGTTCCGCTTGACCGCAGACTTGCGCGACGATCGCTTTCTTATCGACCTTGCCGATCGGGGTGGTAGGCAGCGTCGGCAACGCGACCAGTTGGTCGAGGCGGACGTGGGTAGCCGCACCGCGCTGGTCCAGGTAGGAGTTCAACTCCGTGATCGTCACCGGTTTGCCGGCGAAAACCACAGCAGCACAGATCTTTTCACCAAGACCGGCGTCAGGTACCGGCACAGCGGCGACCGACCGGACCGACGGGTGGCCCAACAGATGCTCTTCGAGGTCCCGGGCGGAGATCGTCTCACCGGCGCGGCAGATGACATCCTTGACCCGGCCGGTGACCACCAGGTTGCCGTCGTCGCGCAACCGGACCAGGTCGCCGCTGCGGTAGAACCCGTGCGGATCGAAGCTGCGCTCGTTGTCGCGCTCGGCACGGAAATAGCCGTTGAGGGTGTAGGGCCCCCGCACCAGCAGTTCACCGTCGGCGCCGGGTGCGACCGGTGCGCCGTCGGCATCGACGATGCGTATCTCGTCGGCCGGGCTCAGCGGTCGGCCCTGGGTGTGCTCCAGCACCTCCGGTGCGTCGTCGAGGCGGGTGAAGTTCAGCAGTCCCTCGGCCATGCCGAATACCTGCTGCAGGCCCGGTGTGAGTGCCGCGCGAATGGCAGCAGCGTCCACGGATTCGAGCTTGGCGCCACCAACTTGCAGCAGCCGCAGCGTCTTTGGTGTCACTGGTTCCCAATCGCAAGCCTGCGCCCACAGATTGGCCAGGGCCGGTACCAAGGCGGTGACGGTGACGCTATGGCGGTCGATGGTGGCGAATGCGGCCTCGGGGCTGGGGTCGGTGCCGAAAACGACGGTGGCGCCGACGCTGATAGCGCCGAGGATGCCGGGGCAGGCGAGCGGAAAGTTGTGCGCCCCCGGCAGTATCGCCAGATACCTGTCGTCCTCGGTCAGGCGGCACAGCGCGGCGCTCGCGGTGGCGTTGTAGACGTAGTCGTCGTGTGTGCGGGGGATCAGTTTGGGCGTCCCGGTAGTGCCGCCGGACACCAGCAACAACGCCGGGCCCGCGGTGTCCACCGCGACGTCCGGGACAGCGCCGTCCGGCAGTGCCGACCACGACAGGAACGGTCCGGGGTCACCGTCGACGACGACGTGCCGCAACCGGGGGTGCCTGGCGACCAGTTGTTCGGCCATCGGACGGTAGTCGAAATCCCCGGCCTGTGCGGCGACGATCAGTCCGACGGCGCCGCTGACTTCGGCGAAATGAGTCAGCTCCGCTGCCCGGTGCCCCGGCAGACACATCACCGGGATGGCACCGGCGCGCAGTACGCCGAACAGGGCGACCGCGAATCGACACGAATTGGGCAGTGCGAGAAGCACCCGATCGCCGGGGGCGATTCCCAGCGACGCCAACCCAGCCGCCGCACGGTCGGCAAGTTCGTCCAGTTCTGAGTAGGTATGGCCAGCGAGCGAGTCGACGACTGCGAGGTGGTCGGGCCGCGTCGCCGCGACCTGGCGCAGCAGGCCGGGCACCGTCTGGCCGGTCCAGTAGCCGGCCGCTCGATACGCGGCGGCCCGGTCCGGGGGAAACGGGATGAAACCGTCCGGGGCGCTGGTCTGGGACGAACGGAAAGGACGTGTAGGCACTCGGCAGCTCCCTTGGGGTGAGCGTGTCAGCCCATCGAATATAAGGTAGCGTACTCAAAAGTTAGGGCAGCCTGAGCTAATTCGGAGGTGGGGTCGTGGGCGGCGCGTCATTCGCTGATACGTCAGCGAACCGGCACGGCCAGCCGACAACTCACCAGGTGCTGCGGGCCGCCCCCGAGGCCGGTGCGCGGTGACCTCGACGCTGGCAATCGTCGGCGCGGGCGCCAAAGCGGTGGCCGTGGCGGCCAAGGCGGCGGTGCTGCGCGAAATGGGCATCGACACGCCGGACATCGTGGCGATCGAACGCACCGGGGTGGCGGCGAACTGGCTGCCCGGCGGCGGCTGGACAGACGGTCGGCAACGGTTGGGCACCAGTCCGGAAAAAGATGTCGGCTTCCCGTACCGGTCGGCCCTGGTGCCGGGGCGGGACTCCGAGATCGACGAGCAGATGATGCGATTCAGCTGGCAGTCCTACCTGGTTGCGACGGACCAGTTCGTCGGGTGGATCGATCGCGGCAGGCCGGCGCCGGCGCACGACACGTGGGCACGCTACCTGCGTTGGGTCGCCGAAGTGGCCGGCCTGAAAGTCGTTGCCGGCGAAGTACGCAAGATCTCCATTGAGGGATCGCGCTGGGCGATCGGCACGGCCGATTCCACCGTGACGGCCGACTCGCTGATGATGACCGGCCCGGGCCAGCCGGAGCGGTCGATGCTCTCCGGTGATCCGCGAGTGTTGTCCATCGCGCAGTTCTGGGAGCGCGCCGGGCAGCACGACCGCATCGTGGCGGACAGCGTCGCCGTCGTCGGAGGTGGCGAGACCGCGGCCTCGATCCTCAACGAGCTTTTCCACCACCGGGTTTCGGCGATCACGGCGATCTCACCGCAGGCGACGCTGTTCACCCGCGGCGAGGGTTTCTTCGAGAATTCACTGTTTTCCGATCCCGCCGGGTGGCGCAACCTCAGCCATGCCGAACGACGCAATTGCATCGCCCGAACCGATCGCGGGGTGTTCTCCGCGCGGGTCCAGGAGTCACTGCTGGCCGACGAACGCATCAAGCACATGCGTGGGCGGGTGGCTCGAGTTGTGGACAGCGACAACAAGATCTGGATCACCTTGCGCACCGACAACTGTGGTGAACCGCAGGAGACACTGCACCGTTTCGAGCTCGTCATCGACGGGTCCGGTGCCGACCCGCTCTGGTTCCTGCCGGTACTGCACCCCGACACCGTGCGCCTGCTGGAAGCGGAGGTGGGTGCGCCGCTCAACGGGGAACGCCTCGAAGAGGCCATCGGACCCGACCTGGCCCTCTCCGGTATCACTCCGAAGTTCTTCCTGCCCAATCTGTCTGGTGTGAACGAAGGCCCTGGTTTCCCGAATCTGAGCTGTCTGGGATTGCTCTCCGACCGGGTGCTGGGTGCCGAGATCGGGGTCGCCCGGTCGACCGACCGTGGGAGAAGCGATGAGTATCAATCCGTTTGACGACGAGCTGGGCACGTTCTACGTGCTGACCAACGACGAAGATCAGCACAGCTTGTGGCCGACGTCGATCGAGAAGCCCGCCGGATGGCAGGTGGTGTTTGGCGCGGACACCCGGGCGAACTGCCTGGCCTATGTCGAGGACAACTGGACCGACATGCGTCCCAGGACTCTTCGCGAAGCGATGGCCCAGGACTGAGACCCAGGTGTGATTTCTAGGCGTCCAGCTTCGCCAGCACGTCGGCGATGGATGCCCCGCCGAGCAGCTCCCCGACCTCGAGGTCGTGATCGAACTCCATCTTGACGCGGCGCCGGAACTCCAAGGCCTGCAACGAATCCAGGCCGATCGCCACCATCGGAGTGCTGGTGTCGATGCTGGCGACGTTGTCGACACCGATAGCCCCGGCCAACAGGCTGAGCAAGCGGTGCGAGACGCCGGTCGGTGCAGTCGATGCGGCGACGGCGCTGACGGTGGGATCTGCCGGGGCCGCATTGGTCAACTGCGACAACAGCGAAGCGCGCCCGCAGGTCTCCAGCACCGACCGCGCCCGGTCCAGGTCGAATGCCGCGACGGCGGCATTCCTGGTCAGCCTCCGCATCCCGACGGCCAGTGCGTCAGCCGGCTGCATCGGTACGACGCCGATACCGGCCAGCATCGCCAGGCCGGACTCGTCGAGATGAACTTGCCAATGCCCCCACTGCACCGAAACACAGTCCAGCCCGCCGGCCCGCAACTGCTGTGCCAACGCATCGAGCATGCGGTTGCCGGCGGCATACAGTGCCAGTCCACGCCCGCCCACCGTCGCCGACACCGAAGAGCACAGCAGCACCCGGCAGTCTTCGGCCCGCGGGAAAACGCTGAGGACACGCGAGATACCGACGACCTTGGCGCCCAGTGCCGTGGTCACCTGTTCGGCGGTGATGTCCTCGAGTTCCACACCCGAATACTCCACTGCGGCATGGATTATCAGATCGGCCGGGGCGTCCTGATGCTGGTCGGCCAACCGGGAGACCGCGGCTTCGTCGCTGAGGTCGCACGCCGCGACATCGATTCGGGTGGCGCTGGCCGACCGGATCAGACGTAGCCGGTCCGTGACCGCCGGGGTCTCACCGGACCTGTTGACCAGGGTGATGCGCTGGACACCCTGCTGGGCGAAGTACGCGCCGAATTCGAGTCCGAGCTTGCCGGTGCCTCCGACGATCAGCACGTGTCCGGGGGCGGCGGCGGTCGGCTCCGCAATGCCTTCTCCGGCCGCCACGATTCGCTTCGCGTACAGGCCGCCGTTGCGCAACGCCAGCTCCGACTCCCCGTCGGTGTGCAGGGCTTTGAGCAACGAGCGCGCCGCATCAGTCGGCGCCGCGTCGACCGGCAGGTCGAGGTGGCGGAAATGCACACCGGGGTACTTGGCGCCGACGCTGCGAAATCCGGCACTGGCCGCGGCGTGAACCAGATCCGGCGGCCCATCTGCGTCGATGACGGCCTCGCCGCCCACGGTCACCAGCCAGCAGTGGGCGACCGGCGCGGGGACCCCGTGCCACCAGGTGCGCTCGGCGAAGAAGGCTGCGACCTGATCGGTCGCGGCGGCGGGACCCAGCTCCGGCGATTGCGGTAACAGGATGACCTGGGTGTCGACATCACCGACGGCGGAATCAGGTCCGATCGGGACGGCGGTCGCGCCGAGTTCGGCTGCTGCCGTGCGCAACTCGTTGGCCAATTGTGCGCAGTCACCGGTGTGGTCGATGATGCCGATGGTCCGCGGGCGGGTGAGGGAAAGCCGGCTCAGTCGAACCCACTCTTCGGTGAGCAGTCTCGCGGCCGGGCCCCGGGCCGGCTCGGGCTCGGGCACCGTCTTCATGCGGGTGCGGCGCGGCAACACCTCGTCGTAGGGCAGCCACAGCGGGACGTCATTCATCAGGGAGTTGGGGAAGTCGGGCAGCGGCAGCGCTACCGGCCCGTCGTCGTCGACACGCAGTCGATCCCACGGGAAGTCCAGGTCGTGTACCGCCAGTTGTGCCAGGTTACGGGTGAACTCGGCGAGGTCGGCGGCAGAACGAGTGGAAGTGCCCACCACCCGGAGGTCGGTGTCCTGACCGGCGAGATTTTCCTGGATGGCCAACTGCAGGGTCGGGTGCTCGGCCAGCTCGACGAACGTATCGGCGCCCAGTCCGGCGGCGGCGGTCATCGCTTTGTCGAACCGGACGGTATTGCGCAGGTTCCAGAACCAGTACTGATCGACCGGGAGGTCCGGGGTGATCGGGGCGCCGAGAGTGGAACCGACGCAGTCGATCTCGCTGTCCAGGAACTTCGGATTCTCCAGTTGGTCTTGCGATGCGGTGCGGACCTTGTCGCCGAGCGCGTTGATCAGGCTGGTGTGCGCGGGATACTGGACGCCGATGACCCGGGCGAAAACCCCCCGCTCGGTCAGCGCATCCACGATGTCCTGCACCGTGTCGCGATCACCCGAGATACCGGACATGTTGGGCGAGTTGACAACCGACAGTTCGGCGAAGTCCGAGCAGCGGGCCAGCAGATCAGCACAGCTCTCCCGGTCGGTGGCGACGACCGCCATCGCGTAGTCACCGGACTCGATCTGCTCGGCAGCCTGCGCGCGAATTCCGATGATGCGCACGGCATCTGCCAACGTGATCAGACCCGATACGTAGGCCGCAGCGATCTCGCCCTGGCTGTGCCCGACGGCCACGTGCGGCGTGATCCCGACGGACTGCCAGGCCGCGGCCAGACCGGCCATCTGGGTGAACAACGCCGGCTGAACGGTGCTGGCGTTGCCGTCGACCGTGAATTCTTCGTCGAGCAGGTAATTCAGCGGTGACCGACCGGAAAGCTCGGCGAAAACCGCCGCGCACCGATCCACTTCGCCGCGGTAGGCCGGGATCCTCTCGTAATAGAGCCGTCCCATTCCGGGGCGCTGACTGCCCTGGCCGGGGAATACGAACGCGAGCCGACGGGCAACCGCCGGCGACGCGGTGCGGTGCACCGCAGGATGCTCGCGGCCGTCGCCGATGGCCCGCAATGCCGCCAGCAACTCGTCACGGGTGGCGACCACGGCCAACGCGCGGTGCTTGCGCGCGGCCCGGGTGCGAAACAACATCTGCGTGATCGCCTGAGGTGTCACCTCCGGATGCATCGAGGCGTACGCATGCAGCGCAGTGGCCTCGCCGCGCAGCAGGTCTGCGGTATCGGAGGCCAGCAGTACCGGCACCGAGCCGTCCGGAAGTCGGTAGGAAACCCCGCAATTGGCCACGGTCACTTATTCACTTCCTGCCGGCGCGGGCATTTCGAGGATGGCGTGCGCGTTGGCGCCTCCCGCGCCGAAGGATGATGTCGCGCCGTAGCGGACGCCGTTGGTGGGTGCCCACTCGTGCACTTTGGTGGCCAGCCGGATCCCGACCAGATCCCAGTCCAGCATCTTGGTCGGATTGGCCGCGTAGAGAGTTGGCGGAATCTGGCCGTGGTGGCCCGCCAGCAACAGCTTGATCAGGCCGAGAATTCCCGATGCCGACTGGGGATGCCCGATGTTGGGCTTGATCGAACCCAGCAGGGCCTCGGATCCGGCGGCACCGTAGGTCTTGAACAACGCGAGAAGTTCCACCGGGTCACCGGCCGGGGTCGCGGTCCCGTGCCCTTCGATCATGCCCACTATGGCCGGGTCGATTCCGGCCGCGTCCAGCGTCTTTCGGACCACTTGTTCCTGCGCTCGTACCCGCGGGACCAGGATCGGCTTGCCTTTGCCGTTGTGGTTGGTACGGATCGCCAGGATGCGTCCGTACACCGGGTGCCCCAATTGCCGTGCGCGCGACTCGCGTTCAACGATCACCATGCCCGCGGCTTCGCCCCACACGGTGCCGCTGGCGTCATTGCTGTAGGCGCGACAATGCCCGTCGTCGGAAAGCGCGTTCAGCCTGGAGAATTCGTAGAACGCACCGGGGGAGCCCATCACGCACACCCCACCGGCCAGTGCCCAGTCGCACTCATCGGAGGCCACCGCCGACGCGGCCAGGTGTAGCGCGGTGAGCGACGACGCGCAGGCGGTGTCGACGCTGACCGAGGGGCCGGTGAGTCCGAGGCTGTGCGAAATCCTTGCGGCGCCTCCCAATTGGCCCAAGCTGGCGATCCGATGTCCGGTCAAGGCGTCGGCCACCGATGCGCGCGGACCGTACTCCATCGGCGACATGCCGACGAAGCAGCCCACGAATTCGCCTTCCAGCGCCGCGGGATTGATGCCGGTGTTCTCCAACGCTTTCCATGCAAGTCGCATCGCAACACGTTGCTGGGGGTGCATGACCAGCGCCTCGCGGTGGGTGATGCCGAACAGCGTCGGGTCGAATGCCGTTGCCTTGTCCAGGAATCCGCCCGCATCGTGGACCGGGCCCCAGCCGTCCATCTCGCTGACCGAGAACAGATCCTCGAGCGGCCATCCGCGATCGCGCGGAAAGGGACCGATCAGCTCCTTGGCCTCGGTCAGGGCCTGCCACAGCGCTGCGGGGGTGTCGATGCCGCCGGGCGCCTCGACGGCCAGTCCGGAGATGACGATGTGGTCGGGACCGCCGTAGGTCATGAGGTCTGCCCGGACTGCCGCAGGTCGCCGGCCAACAGTTCCACGATGGCGTCGATGTGTGTGTCGAGGAAGAAGTGCCCGCCGTCGAACATCGTCACCTCGACGGTGTCGGAGTGCTTGCCCCACCCGTAGAGGTCGCCCAGCGTCACAATCGGATCCTGGTCACCGCCGATCGCGTGGATCGGGGCCCGAACCTTGGTGCCTTCGTCGCAGGCATAGGCGTCGCAGGCTCGGTAATCGGCTTTGATCACCGGCAACGCCAGTCGCATCAGGTCCCGGTTCCCGAAGACGTCGGAATTGGTGCCCTCCAGCGCAGCGAGATGGTCGAGGATCTCCTCGTCGGTCTCGGGGTGGGCCGGCTTGTTCGCCGCGTTGCACGGGGCGACCGCCGCCGAGACGTTGAGTTGTCCGACGTCGACGCCGTTGGCTTCGGCGATCCGGACGAACTCGAACGCCACCCAGCCCCCCATGCTGTGCCCGAACGCGATGACCGGCACGCCGCGGTTGTGATCCGAACGTGCGAACTCCTCGAATGCTCCGGCAGCGATCTCGGGCAGTGAACCCAGCGCTGGTTCGGCGGCGCGGTCCTGCCGTCCGGGGTACTGGAAGACGATCACGCTGAACTTGTCGCTGAGGGCTTTAGCGAAGGTGCGGTAGGCGGATGCGCCGGCGCCGGCATGCGGGAACACCAACAGGGTGGGGTTCTCGGGCGATCCCGGCTTGTAAAACTGCCTGATCCACCCCAGTGTGCGCGGCATGCAACCTGACCTTTCGCCTACTCATTCGCCCACTGCGGGTGCGCAGCGCTTTGCCGGGCCTGCATTCGGCTTGAGCCTAGTCGGACAGCGAGCCATAACTTAGCGAAGGCTAACATAATTTCAACTGGCCCCAGCGTGGGGTGACCCGCCGCCGACATCCATTCGGTGCAGGTCGACGACCTGCTGGGGGTGATCGTCGGGCCGATCGCGGACCATCAGGACGGCCCGCTTACCGGGCAGGTCGAGCTCCCCGGCGCGATGAAAGCCGGCACGCTCGAACGTCCGGATGGACCTGAGATTGCCCACGTCGGGCTCGGCGACCACTCGCGGGGACCGCGGGTCGGCATCGAGTTGCCAGTTGGAGACGGTGTGTAACAGTTCCGCGGCCAGGCCCCGCCCGCGGTGCTCGGTCGGTCCGAGCAGTAGATGGACGCCGAGGTCGTGCTCGCGGGCGGCGTAGTGCCCGGCGAGTGGATCAAGGTCGGCGCGGTAGAGCTCCCAGTAGCTCATCGGCGTACCGTTCAACAACCCGAGGTACGGCGTGGAGTGCGCGCTGTGATCCTGGTCGAGCAGGTAGGACCGGACCCGATCGCGCTCCCACCCCTTCTGCCAGTACCGGGCCACTGGAGGGTCGTTCATCCAGCCGTGCATCAGGGTGAGGTCGCGGTCGACCTCGAGGCGTCGCAGCGCGAACTCACCCACCTGCGCGCCGAAATCCACCTTGGCGCAACGCTGGTGCAGATCGCGCGCGTTCACGCCGGTACCTCCGCCGTTTCAGGGACGTTCCACCCGTTTTCCCCGGGCGGGCAATAGCCGACGGGGTGCGCGGATGGTCGCATTGATTATCGCGCCAGCGCGACGGCCGCGGGAACTGGGTAACTTAGCGAAGGCTAACATAATCTGCTGTAGCTACACCGGGTCGACCACACCTACCAGGACAGAACGGGGGTCCGTCTGATGCGAACGGTGCCGATGGCAGTGCTCGAGCCGCGGTACGGTGGTGCGCCGGGTCAGGTGATCGTGCCAAAGTGGGGTGGCGCGGCGATGTCCGGTCCGGGGGGCTACCGCGGCACCAGAGGCGTCCTGCCGACGCGTGGTCGGCCGCGTTCCGCGGGCACGACCCCTCTCGCGCGGCGGTTGTCTGGCCGATCCGGCATAACGGCGAGCTGAAACCCAGGAGTTGAGACCACCCATGGCAGACGATGCCAAGACTCTGCAGGAACGTCGCCGCGACCTGCTACGCCGACGAATCGTCGAAAGCGGTGTAGCGGCCGGGAAAACGGCCCCGGCGGCACACCTGCGCCCGGGCGAGCGCTACCGGCTGTCGACCGGGCAGCGCCGCATGTGGTTCCTGCAGGCCATGGACGCCGACGACACCACCCTGAACATCTGTGTGGCCTATCAACTGAACGGTGCGCTGGACGAGGCGCGATTGCGGACCGCCGTGGGCGAGGTCATCGCGCGGCACGCGATTCTGCGCACCACCTACGGCGTGGACAGCGAAGGCGAGCCCTACCAGGTCTTCCAGGAGCACGTCGAAACTCCTTGGCGGGTACTGGATTCAGCGGGTCAGTCGGTGGCGGACCTGGCCCGCGGTGAATTCGGTCGCCCGTTCGACCTCGCTGCCGATGCGCCGCTGCGGATCACCCTGATCCGTACTGCCCCGGGCGAATTCGTGCTGCTGCTCGTCGTCCACCACATCTGCTGGGACGACGAGGCGTGGGAGGTGTTCTTCACCGAGCTCAGCGCTGCCTATAACGGTGAAACCCCCGCCGACCCGGCGGCGCAGTTCGTCGCGGTCGAAGTGCTGGGGGGAACCGATGAACCCAGCATGAGCGACGTCGGTTACTGGGCCGACAGATTGCGCCCCGCGCCCGAACCGCTCGAGCTGCCCGGAGTTCCTGCGGCGCACCCGACGCGCCGGGCCGAGCGGGTGACCAGGGGCTTCCCGGACGGATTGTTCGACCGGCTCGAGCAATTCGCCCGACAGCACGCCGCCTCGCCGTTCATGGTGCTGCTCGCGGCCTACGGGGTGCTGGTGCGCCGCTACACCGGGGCGTCGGACTTTCTGGTCTCGGTGCCGGTGACCGACCGGAAAGCGGCCGCCGAGAAGGTGATCGGTTATTTCGGGAACACTCTGTTGCTGCGCCTCACCGCGCGGCCGAACGACACCTTCAACACGTACGTCGACGCCGTGCGCGACACCTGCCTGGACGGCTTCGCTCACCAGTCGGTCGGCATCGACCGCGTGGTGCGCGAGGCGAATCCGGAGCGCATGGGCCACGACGGCATGGACCAACTGGTGCGGCTGGGATTCAGCATGCGCAAGAGCGTCAGCGGATTCGCGTTGGACGGCGTGCAGGTGCGGCAACTTGACCTCGGCGCGGTCACCGCCCACCTGCCGCTCGCCCTGGCGATCGTGCTGGATCCCGAAGGCGTCCTGACCGAGTTCGAATACCAGACCGACATGCTGAACCCCGCCCTCGTCGAACAGATGGCGGCGCATTACCTTCAGTTGTTACACAATGCGATTGGCCAGCCCGACCGCCGGCTGACCAGCCTGGACATGCTCGACGCCGCCGAACGCGCAACGGTGCTGGAGCAGTCGCACGGCGAACTGGTGCCGATGCCGCCCACCACGATGGTGGCGGTGCTGGAAGCGGCCGCCGATGCCCGCCCCGACGCGGTCGCGCTGATCTCCGACCACACCCGGCTGACCTATGCCGAACTGCATGGCCGGGCAAATCGCTTGGCGCGCTGGCTCATCGGGCAGGGCCTGGGGGCAGAAGACATCGTTGGTCTACGTCTGACGACATCGATCGAATTCATCATCGCGATGCTCGGGGTGCTCAAAGCGGGTGCGGCCTACCTGCCGATTGACCCGGCCTACCCGGACGAACGCATCGAATACCTGGTCAGCGACGCGGGCCCGCAGCTGGTGCTGGGGCGCCCAGAACTGGAGAGCGCAGAACTGCAGGCCCACCAGCTGTCCGACGGCCCGCTCACCGACGCCGATCGGCGTTGCGTGCTGCGCCCGGAGCAGTTGGCCTACGTCATCTACACGTCCGGTTCCACCGGCCAGCCCAAGGGCGTGGCCGTGTCTCACCACGCGATCGCCGAACACGTGCAGGGTTTCGCGGCGGAGTGGAGTATGACCGCCGAAGATCGCCTGCTGCAATCGTCTTCGGTCAGTTTCGACGCGTCGCTGCTCGACATCTTCGTGACCCTGTCGCTGGGCGCGCAACTGGTGGTCCCCAAACCGTCCCCACTCGGCGGGGTCTTCAGCGACATATCCTATGTCGCGGACCTGATCAGCCGGCACAAGATCACCGTGCTGCACATGGTGCCGTCCATGCTGAGCACACTGTTGCTGCTGCCGCAGGTCAAGGAGTGGCGACAGCTGCGCCATGTGCCCGTCGGCGGCGAAGCGCTCGCCGGTGAGGTGGCCGACAAGTTCGCCGGATACTTCGACGCGCAGTTGCGCAACCACTACGGACCCACCGAGGCCGTCGTCTGCTCGACGCACCTGGTGGTCGACGGATCCCACGGGGTACGCGTCGTCCCCATCGGCGTGCCCAATCGCAACGTTTACACCTACGTGCTGGATGAGGAACTGCAACCGGTGCCCGCGGAGGTGATCGGGGAGCTGTACCTCGGCGGGGTGCAACTCGCGCGCTGCTACCTGGGCCGGCCCGGACTGACCTCGCTCCGCTTCGTCGCCGACCCGTTCAACCCCGGCAACCGGCTGTACCGCACCGGAGACCTGGTGCGCCGCAACATCTCTGGACAGCTGGAATTCATCGGACGTGCCGACGAGCAGGTCAAGGTGCGTGGCTACCGCATCGAACTCGGCGAAGTCGAATCCGTGATCGCCACCCACCCGGCGGTGCGGCACTGCCTGGTGGTGGCCGAGGACACCGGGGCCGGGCCCATGCTCGCTGCCTACCTGGTACCTGCGACCGGTGGCACCGAGTCGGATCTCGACCTCGATCTGGACGACGTCCGCACGCACGCGGCCGCGACGCTGCCGGAATACATGGTGCCCAGCGCTTTTGCGGTGATCCCCGAAATCCCGCTCACGGTCAGCGGGAAACTGGACAAGCGGGCGCTGCCGGCACCGACACCGGTCGCGGTGCGCAGCTACCGCGAACCGGCCACGGAAACCGAACGCCGGCTGTGTGCGATCTTCGCGCGGCTGTTCGGCTGGGAAAAGGTCGGTGCGGAAGATTCGTTCTTCGGGTTGGGCGGACACTCACTGCTCGCGGCGCGACTGGTCGCCCAGATCCGCGCCGAGTTCGGCGTGGAGCTCACCGTGCGGGCGGTGTTCGACACCCCGACCCCCGCCGGTCTGGCGACCAGACTGGTCGAGCAGTTCCGCGACCAGTTCGGGGTTGACCTCGACGGGGACGCCGAAATACCGGCGCCGCACTCGAGTCGGCCGCAGCTGGCCGTAGAGCTCGACCGCCCGGAACGGCCACCGCTGTCCTACTCGCAGTTCGCGATGTGGTTTCAGTACCGGATGCGCGGCGGCAACGACGTCTTCAACATGGCACTCACGCTGCGCTGCAACGGACCGTTGGACCGGGATGCACTCGCCGCCGCGTTGAACGACGTCGTGGCCCGGCACGAGGCACTTCGCACGAATTTCGTTGAGCACGAGAATATTCCGTATCAATTCGTGCATCCGGCCCGCGAGGTCGAACTTGCCGTCCGCAATGTCGAACCCGGACACTTCGACGAGACAGTAGCGCAGCTGCGCGGGCATGTGTTCGCTCTGGAATCCGATCTGTTGATCAGGGCTACCCTGTTGGTCCTCGACCCGGACACGAGCGTGCTTCTGCTTCTCGTGCATCACATTGTCACCGACCACAGCTCGCTGGGCATCCTCTTCGAGGATCTGTTGACGGCGTACCGGGCCCGCCTGCAGCAGAACGCGCCGCGCTGGCCGACGCCTGCGGTTCCGTTCGTCAATTTCGCACTCTGGCAACAAGATGCGTTCAACCCCTCGAACGAATGGGGGACGGCCGAACTGGCGCACTGGTCGCAGGTGCTGGACGGCATGCCCTTCGAGATCTCCCTGGGTGCCGACCACACCCGTCCACCGGTGCTGGGCCGGCGCGGCGAGGTCGTCAACTTCACGGTGCCGCCCCATCTGCGCGCGGCGCTGACACAACTGGCGGAGCGCCACGAGGCCAGCGAATTCATGGTCTACCAGGCCGCTACGGCGGTGGTGCTGCACAAGCTGGGCGGCGGTACGGACATCCCGATCGGCAGCCCGATCACCGCACGAGTTGACGTGGCTACCAACGAGATCAACGGACCGTGCGCCAATGTCGTGGTGCTGCGCAACGACCTGTCCGGCGATCCGACGCTGCTCGGCATGGTCGCTCGCAGCCGGGACGTGGTGCTCGATGCCCTGGCGCACCAGGAACTTCCGGTGGAACGTGTCGTCGAGGCGCTCAACCCACCGCGGTCGCCGTCCCGCAACCACCCGCTGTTCCAGACCTCGATCCACTTCCACGGCGAGGACTGGGCGTTGCTGGCACGCGACCTCACCGGAGACGGACAGACCCGGGTCACACCGATTCCGATGGACTTCGAGATCTCGATCCTGGACCTCAACGTCGTCTTCGCCCTCACGCCGGACTCGGCAGTCAAAGTCCGCGTCGTGGGTAACGCCGATCTCTACGAACCGGCCACCGTCCAACTCATCGCCGACGCGCTCGAGGCGGCATTGCAAGCGTTTGCGAGCACGCCCGAGTCGGCGGTGTCCAGTGTGCAGTTGCTGCCTGAAGCCGACCAGCAGCGCCTGCTGGCACCCGCTTCCCCGACGGCAGCGCAGCGCTCGCACCCGGTGGTCGGTGGTTCGGAGGAGACCGAGCGGGCCTTGATCGCCCTGCTGGAGGAGTTGCTCGAGATCACCGAGATCGACCGGGAGGACAACTTTTTCGCGCTCGGTGGCGACAGCATCATCTCGGTGCAGTGGTCAGCCCGGGCCAGCGCGCAGGGGCTGCCGATGACACCGGCGATGGTGTTCGAGAACATGACCATCGCCGAACTTGCGGCGGCCGTCGACGCGGGCGCCGGTCAGGCAGCGCCCGACCAGCCCGCAGCGCCGTCCGCGCCGATGAGTGCGTCGGGCCTGGATGCCGACGCGCTGGCGGCTCTCACGGCGTCGTGGAATGAGCAGCCGTGAGGCGATCGTGACGACCGCCCCGCAGCAGATCGAGGACGTGCTCGCGCTGACTCCGCTGCAGGAGGGCCTGTTCGCGCTGTACCGCCTCGCCGAGGACAGCCTCGACATCTACACCATGCAATTCGTCGCCGATATCGACGGTCCGCTCGACGTCGCGTTGCTGCGACGCAGCGCCCAGGCCCTGCTGGATCGGCACCCGAATCTGCGCGCCGCCTTCTGGGACCGCAATGTGCCCCGACCCGTCCAGATCGTGCCCGTCCACGCGGAGCTGCCCTGGACCCAACGCAGCACCACGGCAAGCGAATTCGATTCGATCGCCCGCTCGGAGCGGCGCCGCCCATTCGACCTGAGCCGCGGTCCGGCACTGCGCGTCGTGCTGCTCTCGGTGCCCGGCGAGACCAGGCGACGAATGATCTTCACCGCCCACCACATCCTGATGGACGGGTGGGGTCTGGGGGTGTTCTTCACCGAGATGCTCGCGGTGTATCAGGCGGGTGGTTCGACTGACGGGCTGCCGAATCCGCGCCCGTACCGCGACTACATTGCCTGGCTGGCACAACAGGACCGATCGCTCGCGCTGGCCCGGTGGACCGAGTATCTGAGCCGGGTCTCCGGACCGCTCATGATTGCCGACGGTGCCGTGCCGTCCAGCCACGGGGTGCCGGGGCAGTCCAAGCTGCTGCTGCCTGCAGCAGATACGATGCGCCTGCGAAAGTGGGCGGGGCGCAACGGGTTCACGCTCAATACGGCGGTGCTGTTCGCCTGGGTCGTGGTGCTGGGCCGGCTCACGGACCGGCGCGACGTCGTCTTCGGGACCGTCGTGTCCGGCCGGCCCGAACAGCTGCCCGGTGTGGAGACCATGGTCGGAATGTTCATCAACACGGTGCCGGTGGTGCACGACCTGAGCCGCGCCGACTCGGTTGTCGAGCAGTGTTCGCGGCTACAGCGCGAATCGTCGGCGCTGCGTGACATCAGCTATCTCAGCCTCTCGGAACTACAGCGCGCGCACGGCCACGGCGGTCTGTTCGACACGCTGTTCGTGTTTGAGAACGCGCCGTTCGAAGCCGCCATCGCGCCGGTGACAACCGCCGACGGCGCCCGATTCGAACCGGTGACGGGCGAGAGTCTCACGCATTACCCGCTGACCGTTGTCGCGCACCTGATGGGTGACGAGCTGGTCATCGTCATCGAGGCGATACGCGAAGCGCTGCCACATCTTTCGCCCACAGCGCTCGGCGAACGAATAGTAGCGGTGCTGCGACAGCTGCCCGACATCGACGACGGGACACCCGACGCGCTGGACATCCTCACCCCGGCGGAGCGCGCCGCACTCGGTGCGGTGGCTACGCGGTTCGCGCCGCCGCCAGAGGCAACCGTGTGGGCGATGTTCGAACGGCAGGTCCGCGCCACACCCGAAGCGATCGCTCTCACCACCGGTGCTGGTGAACGCTATAGCTACGATCAGTTGTACGCTCGGGCAACTCAACTGGCTGCCGAGCTCGCTGACCGGGGGGTGGGCCCCGAGCAGGCGGTGGCGCTGATGCTGCCCCGGTCATCCCGATTCCTGATAGCCATCCTTGCGGTACTGGCCGCCGGTGGCGCCTATGTGCCGGTCGATGTCAAGCTTCCCGATAAACGGGTGAAATCTATCCTGCGGCAAGCTAATCCGGTACTCATCCTGTCGGAATGCCAGTATGCAGACCTGCTGGAAGGACCGGTGCTGCTGCTCGACGACGAGGTCGCGCTGGAACGCATCGCCGCCCGGCCCGCGGTGGCGCCGAGCGTGCCCCGCCATCCCGAACAGAGCGCCTACATCATCTTCACCTCCGGCTCGACCGGCGAACCCAAGGGTGTGGTCGGGACCAATGCGGCCTTGCTCGGCTACTTCGCCGACCACCGCGAGCGGGTCTACCAGCCGGCTGTGGCGCGCCTGGGCCGAGCACTGCGTATCGCACACGCCTGGTCGTTCAGCTTCGATGCCTCTTGGCAGCCGATGGTCGGCCTGCTCGACGGTCACGGTCTGCACCTGTTCGATGGCGAGGAGATGCGCGACGCGGACCGCTTGGTGAAGGGCCTCATCAGCTTTCAGGTCGACATGATCGACACCACCCCCTCGATGTTCGTCCAATTACGTGCCGCCGGCCTGTCCGAGCACCCGCTGTGCGTGCTGGCGCTGGGGGGTGAGGCGATCAACAGCGCGTTGTGGCACCAGTTGCAGGCGCTTTCGTCGACCGAGGTCTACAACTGCTACGGACCCACCGAGGCGACGGTCGAGGCGGTGGTCGCCGCGGTCAACGACTATCCGGCTCCGACAATCGGCACCGCGAACATCGGAACCTGCGGCTACGTGCTGGATTCGGCGTTGCGCGCAGTCCCTGACGGCGCGGTGGGGGAGTTGTACCTCTCAGGGGCGCAGTTGGCCCGCTGTTACGTCGGCAAGTCTGCGATGACCGCCGCGCGCTTCGTCGCCGACCCGTTCCGGCCCGGGCAACGCATGTATCGCACCGGGGACCTGGTGCGCCGCCTGCCGCACGGGGGTTACGCCTATCTGGGTCGCGGCGACACCCAGGTGAAGATCCGGGGCTACCGCGTCGAAATCGCGGAAATCGAGGCCGCGCTGCGTAATCGGCCCGGGGTACACGACGCGGCCGTGGTGGTGTTGCAGCGCGACAGCGGTCCCACACTGGTGGGCTTCGTCGTCTGGCAGGAGAACGTCGGACCGGACCCGGTGCGGCTGCGTGCAGCGCTGGCCGAGCAGCTTCCGTCCTACATGGTTCCGGCCCCGATCCTGCCGATGACCCAATTACCCGTGAACGCCAACGGCAAACTGGACAGCGGCGCGCTGGAACAGGTGGCCCGCGACGCCCTGTCGCAGGTGTCCGCACGCGGCTCGGCTGCGGCGTCCACCGACACCGAGCGGGCGCTGTGCGAGATCTTCGCCGAGCAATTCAGCGGTATCACACCGCATGTCGACGACGACTTCTTTGCGCTCGGGCTCGACAGCATCTCGGCCATTTCGTTGGTCCATAAGGCCCAGCGGCGGGATATTGCGTTGACTCCGCGGATGGTGTTGACCTATCTGACTATTCGTGAATTGGCCGCCGCGGTCGACGCGAGAGTCGAATCGGGCGGGGCGGTGGCTCTCGCGGACTACGGCGAGGTACTCCCGCTGCCGATCGTGTCGTGGGTCAACGAGTACGGCAACTACCGACGCTTCACGAATACGATCTTGATGCGGCTGCCCTCCGACATCGAGCGGGCGGAACTCGAACTCGTGCTGCAGCTGCTCCTGGACGGGCACGAGGTGCTGCGCTCGATCATGACCGAGACGCCTGAGGGATCTCGTCTTTTGACCCGGGAACCTGGCGTGGTCAACGCCGCCGACGTGCTGTCGCGGGTGGACATGCCCACCCCGACCGATGCCGAATTGGCTTCGGCCGTCGCGGATACGGCCCGCGCCGCCATGGATGGCATCGATCCGCGCACCGGTGCCCTGGTGCGGGCAGTCTGGTTCGCCGGCACCAAGGACCGGCAGACATTGTTGCTCACGATTCACCACCTGGTGGTCGACGTGGTGTCCTGGCACATCCTGGTGAGCGACATCAAGGAGGCGTGGCGTTCGCTGCAGGCCGGTACCACCCCAAAAGCACTGCCCGAGTTCACTTCCTACCGTCGCTGGTGTGAGTTGATGTGGGACCGGGCGGGCCAGCCGCAGGTGCTGGCCCAGCGCGATTACTGGGCTGCACAGGTATCCGGGCCGGATCCCGCGTTGGGTGCGCGACACCCGGATCCCGCGCGCGACACCTGGTCTACCCTTCGGGTCCATACGATCCGCACCCCCGTGCATGTCACCGAGCGGCTGCTGGCCGCCCTCAACCGCGACGATCGCATGCGGGAAATCCTGTTGTGCGCCACCGCCATCGTGGTCGCGAGTTGGCGGCGCATGCGCAACCAGGATCCGGTCTCCGGTGCGCTCATCGCGTTGGACAGTCACGGCCGCGCCGACGGCATCGTGGGCGCCGACACAGCGAACACCGTGGGGTGGTTCACCAGCGCATATCCGGTACGGCTGGGCGTGGGAGCCGCCGTGGATATCGAGCGACTCGAGTCGGATCCCGAATCGGTGCGTGTCCTACTCGACGCGGTGACGGCCTATCTCGATGACGTCCCATTCGAAGGGCTGGATTACGGACTGCTGCGGTATATCGACCGTATTCCTGAATTGCAGGACAGAGAGCCGCAACTGCTGTTCAACTACCTGGGTCGGCTCGACCTCCGCAATGCAGAACACGAACCGTGGTCATTGCTCAGCGGTGCTGAAATCGAAACGGTGCCGATCGATCCCGAACCCGATCTACCGTTGCGGTTTGCGTTGAACATGAACGTGCTGGTGCGCGCCGCCCCCGACGGCTGGGAACTGATCAACAACCTGCTGTGGAGCGATGTCCTGTTCACCAGCTCCGATATCGAGTGTCTGACCGGCTTCTGGCAGCGCGCGGTGGCGACGCTGGCCGAGGCCCTGGACAGATACCCCGCGTAAGAGAGGATGGCAGATGCCGCCGCCCGGCGACGAATGGATCAGCAGGGACGAGATCAAGGCTGTGATCGCGGCCCAACTCGGCTGCCCGACAGCCGATGTGGCAGATCACGACGACCTCATCCAGTTGGGACTGAATTCGATTCGCATGATGGCGCTGGCCGGGGGCTGGCGTAAACGCGGTGCTGCCATCACCTTCGCCGAGCTGGCGGCAGCCCCTACCGTCAATTCCTGGCACGGTCTGCTCAGCGCGGGTCACGCTGCAACGACGCCGGCCCCAACCGCCGAACCTGTTGACGAGACCGTCGCAGTGGACGAGCCGTTCCCGTTGGCGCCCATGCAGCATGCGTACTGGATCGGCCGGTCCGACGAGCAGGAGCTCGGCGGGGTCGCGGCCCACCTCTACGTCGAATTCGACGGCCCCGCAGTAGATCCGCAACGACTCGAGCGGGCGGTGGCCGATCTGGTTGCGGCGCACCCGATGCTGCGTACCCGGTTCCTGCCGGACGGGACGCAGCAGACCATGCCGAAGCCGGGCAAACCGGTCTTTACCGTGGTCGACCTTCGCGGACACGATCCCGGCAGCAGCCGAGCCGCGCTGGAGCAACTACGCGAGCGCAACACGCACCAGCGGCTGTCCATCGAGGAAGGCCAGGTCCTCGACGTCACGCTGAGCCTGCGTGACGGCGACCGCAGCCGATTGCACCTCGACATCGACATGCTCGCCGGCGATGCGATGAGCTACCGGATCCTGATCTCGGATCTGGCCGAGTTGTACCAGGGCGCAACGCCGTCCGCCCCGGGTTACACCTATCGGCGATACCGCACCGAGCGGCAGACGGACACCGCGGCGCGGGACCGGGATCGGCAATGGTGGCAACAGCGACTGCCCGAGCTGCCGGGCGCACCGGAACTGCCCACGGTCGCGGTGGCGGATCGCGTTGCGTCGCAACGCACTGTCCGTTACGACCACTGGCTCGCGCCGGAAGCCAAGGCCCGTTTGGTGGCCGGTGCCCACGCGCGCGGGGTCACCCCGGCCAATGTGTTGGCGGCGGTCTTCGCGGACACCATCGGCGGCTGGTCCGCCCAGGATAGATTCCTGCTCAATGTGCCACTGTTCCAACGTGAGTCGGTGCATCCCGACATCGACCGCGTGGTGGGCGACTTCACCTCGTCGATCATGCTGGAGGTCGACGTCAGCGATAACGTGTCGGTGGCCGAGCGGGCCCGCGACCTTCAGCGCCGCATGTACGAAAGTGGCGCGCACTCGGCGTATTCGGGCCTCGAGGTGCTCAGAGACCTGGGCCGGCACCGTGGTGAGCCGGTGCTGGCACCCGTGGTCTTCACCAGCGCGCTGGATCTCGGCGAACTGTTCGCGGACACGGTGATCGAGACTTTCGGTGAGCCGGAATGGATGATCTCGCAAGGTCCCCAGGTGCTGCTCGACGCCCAGATCACCGAGTTGCGAGGCGGACTGCTGATCAACTGGGATGTCCGGCAATCGGCATTTCCACCGGGCCTGATCGACGCCATGTTCACCAGGTTCACCAAAACGGTGCAACGCCTCGCCCAGTGCGAAGCGGCCTGGGACGCCGAAGCGGCGGTGCGGTTGCCCAGCACGCAGGCGACGGTGCGCGCCGCGATCAACGCGACTGACGGACCGGTCAGCGGACGGTGCCTGCACCAGGGTTTCTTCGACCACGCCGCGGCCGAACCGGACACCCAAGCGGTGGTGTGGGGGGTGCACGGGTCAACCGGTGGCTGGACCTACGGTGACCTCGCGCGGCAGGCGCTTTCGGTGGCCGGGGCGCTCCGGGCGCAGGGCGTCCGACCGGGTGACACCGTTGCGGTCCAGTTGCCCAAGGGCCGCGATCAAATTCCTGCCGTGCTCGGGGTATTGGCCGCCGGAGCCACCTATGTGCCGATCGGATCCGATCAACCGGACGCGCGCCGTGCGAAGATCCTGCAGACCGCCGATATCGTGGCGGCGCTCACCGCCGACGGGACCGATATCGGACCGGGCATCACCTGTCTGTCCATGGCTGCCGCACGCCGGTTTCCAAAACCGCTGCCGGAACCGGTATTTCCGGATACCGCCGCAATCGCGTACGTGATCTTCACCTCCGGCTCGACGGGAATGCCGAAGGGGGTCGACGTCCCGCACAGCGCGGCGATGAACACCATCGACGCGGTCAACGAATGGTTCGATGTCGGCAGCGCCGACCGGGTGCTGGCGCTGTCCGCACTCGAGTTCGACGCCTCCGTGTACGACATCTTCGGCATGTTCTCGGTGGGCGGTTCGCTGGTAGCCGTCGACGCGCAGGAGAAGGCCGCGGCCACCATCTGGGTGGAATTGCTGCGCCGGCACCGGGTTTCGATCCTCAATTGTGTGCCGAGCATGCTCGACATGATTCTGGAGCTCGGCGGCGACCGGCTGGGAGACTCGTTGCGCGCGGTCACCCTCGGCGGAGACTGGGTGGGAGCCGACCTGGCGCGCAGGTTGGCCAAGCAGGTGCCGGGCTGCCGTTTCTCCGGCCTGGGCGGAGCCACGGAGACCGCCATCCACAACACCATCTGCGAAGTGGTGGGCGAACCGCCGGCGCACTGGACCACGGTGCCGTTCGGTGTGCCGCTGCGCAACGTGCGCTGCCGGGTGGTGTCGCCGTCGGGTC
Organism: Mycobacterium sp. NGS61; assembly: GCF_059812325.1. NCBI lineage: Bacteria > Bacillati > Actinomycetota > Actinomycetes > Mycobacteriales > Mycobacteriaceae > Mycobacterium > Mycobacterium sp. NGS61. The sequence continues at coordinate 18,913 of NZ_JCALCL010000009.1, read as the reverse complement.
GCGACTGCCTGGACTGGGTGCCCGGTGAATTCTGGGTGGGTGGCGCCAACGTCGCCGCCGGCTATCGCAACGACGCCGAGCGCACCGCGAAGCGCTTCGTCGAGCACGACGGTCTGCGTTGGTACAAGACGGGGGACATGGCCCGGTACTGGCCGGACGGCACCATCGAGTTCCTCGGCCGAGCCGACCATCAGGTGCAGATCCGCGGGTACCGAGTCGAACTCGGCGAGGTCGAGAGCGCGCTTCGCACGGTGCCCGGCGTGCGCCACGCCGTCGCAACCGTCGTCGGGGCCAACGCGCCCAAGCTCGTCGCCGCGGTCTCCGGCGACCCGGTTGACACCGACGCCGTCAGTGCGGCGGTCGCCGACCTGCTGCCCGGTTACATGGTGCCGACCCGGGTCGTCTACCTGGATCGAATTCCGTTGACCTCCAACGGCAAATTGGACCGGCGCGCGGTGCTGGCACTACTCGAACCGGTCGCGGCCTCGGGCATTCCCGCCAGCGAGCCGCGCACCGATCTGGATGCCGCCCTCGTCGAGATCTTCGCCGAGGTACTCGGCGTCGAGTCGGTCGGGGTGCACGACGATTTCTTCGCGCAGGGGGGTGACTCGGTGCTGGCCACCACAGTCGTCGCCCGCATCCGCGAATGGCTCGACGTGGATCACGCAGTGGTCTCCGACCTGTTCGCCACCCGCAGCGTCGCCGGGCTGGCCGACCGGCTGCAGCAGCGGGAGGCACAGCGCGGCACACCGGGTCGGTTGAGCGTCATCGCGCGGCACTACCTCGACGTCGCGGCGTTGTCCGACGAAGAGGTGCTTGCCGAAGGCTGAGTGGGCGTTGCCACAGTTTCCGGCGCAGCGCAGTGGCTACTCAGCTACTCATGCCGGTTACACAGCTCAGCCACAGCCTCGCCGGACCGTTGCGCGCTAGCGTGATGTAACGCAACTTGACTCACAAGCGAAACAACAGTCACATTGACCACACCCGACCGGGTGCGAACAGGGGGACCTCCATGCAGTTCATCACATCCATCGTCGTCGGAGCGGCGGCGGTGGCGACCATCGGCGCCGCAGCCGGTGTCACCTCGGTCACGGCGCTGCCCGGCTACCAGGTTCAGCCCGCCGCCTTCGGTGCGCCGCTGCCGCAGGACCCGGCGCCCACCGCCGCGGTCCCGACCGCAGCGCAGCTCACCGGCATCCTCACCAGCCTTGCCGACCCGAGCGTGTCCTTCACCAACAAGAGCAACCTGGTCGAAGGCGGAATCGGCGGGACTGAGGCGCACCTCGCCGACCACCAGCTAAAGAAGGCCGAAAAGAACGGACAGCTGCCCCTGTCGTTCAGCATTGCCAACATCGCGCCCGCCCCCGGCGGATCAGCGACTGCTGACGTCTCGGTCTCCGGTCCCAAGCTCTCCCCGCCGGTCACCCAGAGCGTCACGTTCGTCAACCAGGGCGGTTGGGTGCTGGCGCGCAGCTCGGCGATGGAACTGCTCAAGGCCGCCTCACGCTGATCGGGCGCGAGCAGACGCAAAAGCACCCTTTTCCCACGTGAAAAGGGTGCTTTTGCGTCTGCTCGGCCCGGTTAAGCCATGTCCATGTCATAGACCCGGGCATGCAGGACGGTGCGGTTCCGCAGCGCCGCCCGCACCGCTCGGTGCAGGCCGTCCTCCAGGTAGACGACGCCCCGCCACTTGACCGCGTGCGGAAACAGATCGCCGTAGAAGGTGGAGTCCTCCGAGAGCAGGCGGTCCAGCTCCAGGACCCTGGTCGTGGTGACCAACTCGTCGAGGCGGATCTGCTGCGGTGGGATCTGGGACCAGTCCCGGTAGGTCAACCCGTGTTCGGGGTAGGGCTTGCCCTCGCGCACGCCTTTGAAGATCACCCGCCAAAGGCTAGTCGCCGCACCGCGCCGACGAGGCGTTGGCCACGGATCGCCCGGTTGTCGGGTGCGCTGCAGCTGAGACCGTAAAATGAAGCCTGTTTCAGGTACCCAGGAGGTGAAGAGTCAATGGCCAGCGCGGACGAACGTCGCTTTCAGGTGTTGCACGCCATCGTTGCCGACTTCGTCGCCACCCACGAACCGATCGGCTCGAAGTCTCTGGTGGAACGGCACAATCTCGGCGTCTCCAGTGCCACCGTCCGCAACGACATGGCGGTGCTCGAGGCCGAGGGGTACATCACCCAGCCGCACACCAGTTCCGGGCGGGTGCCCACGGAAAAGGGTTACCGCGAATTCGTCGATCGCCTCGACGACGTCAAGCCGCTGTCCTCGGCCGAACGCCGCGCCATCCAGGCTTTCCTGGAATCCGGTGTCGACCTCGACGACGTGCTGCGGCGAGCGGTGCGCCTGCTGGCTCAGCTGACCCGGCAGGTGGCCGTGGTGCAGTATCCGACGCTGTCCACGTCGACCGTGCGCCACCTGGAAGTGATTGCGCTGACCCCGGCCCGGCTGCTGATGGTGGTCATCACCGACTCCGGCCGGGTGGACCAGCGCATCGTCGAACTCGGTGACGTCATCGACGACCACCAGCTCACCCAGCTGCGCGAGATGCTGGGCCAGGCGTTGATCGGCAAGCGGCTGTCCGCGGCCTCGGTGGCGGTGGCCGACCTCGCCGGCCGGCTGCACGGCGGCGACGGACTGGGCGATGCGGTCGGCCGCTCGGCGACGGTGTTGCTGGAATCGCTCGTCGAGCACACCGAGGAGCGCCTGTTGTTGGGCGGCACCGCCAATTTGACCCGTAACGCGGCGGATTTCGGCGGTTCGCTGCGGCCCATCCTGGAAGCCCTCGAGGAACAGGTGGTGGTGCTGCGGCTGCTGGCCGCGCAGCAGGAAGCGGGCAAGGTCACGGTGCGCATCGGCCACGAGACCGAAGCCGAGCAGATAGCGGGCACCTCGATGGTGTCCACCGTCTACGGCAGCCACGACACCGTCTACGGCGGCATGGGCGTGTTGGGTCCCACCCGGATGGACTATCCGGGAACCATGGCGAGTGTCGCAGCGGTTGCCATGTATATCGGCGAAGTGCTGGGTGCTCGTTGACCCGGCTCCGGAGTTTGTGAACCGCCCCCGCGAGGGGGCCTAGAAAGGGCTGATCGTGGCACGCGATTACTACGGGTTGCTCGGCGTGAACAAAGGCGCCAACGACGCCGAGATCAAACGCGCCTATCGAAAGCTGGCGCGCGAGCTGCACCCCGACGTCAACCCAGACCAGGCGGCGCAAGCGAAATTCCAGGAGATCAGTGCCGCCTACGAGGTGCTGAGCGACCCGGAGAAGCGCCGGATCGTCGACCTGGGCGGTGACCCGCTGGAAAGCGCCGGTGCCGGTAACGGCTTCGGCGGCTTCGGTGGGCTGGGCGATGTCTTCGAGGCGTTCTTCGGCGGAGGTTTCAGCGGTGGCGGCTCCCGCGGACCGGTCGGCCGGGTACGGCCCGGTTCGGACTCGCTGTTGCGGATGCGCCTTGATCTCGAGGAGTGCGCGAACGGCGTCACCAAGCAGGTCGCCGTCGACACCGCGGTGTTGTGTGACCGCTGCCAGGGCAAGGGCACCAACGGCGATTCGGCGCCGGTTCCCTGCGACACCTGCGCTGGTCGCGGGGAGGTGCAGAGCGTGCAGCGCTCGCTGCTGGGCCAGATGTTGACCTCGCGGCCGTGCCCCACCTGCCGCGGCGTGGGCGTCGTCATCCCCGATCCCTGCTACCAGTGCATGGGCGACGGCCGGGTGCGCGCCCGGCGGGACATCACCGTCAAGATCCCGGCCGGCGTCGCCGAGGGGATGCGGGTGCGGCTCGCCGCGCAGGGCGAGGTGGGCCCGGGCGGTGGGCCGGCCGGCGACCTGTACGTCGAGGTCCACGAGCAGGCTCACGACATCTTCGCCCGGGAGGGCGACGACCTGCACTGCTCGGTCTCGGTGCCGATGGTCGACGCCGCCCTCGGCGCCACGGTGACGCTGGATGCCATTCTGGACGGCCCCAGCGAGATCGTGATCCCGCCGGGCACCCAGCCGGGGTCCACCATCACGCTGCGCGGCAAAGGGATGCCGCAGTTGCGATCCGGCGCCCGCGGGGATCTGCACGTGCACGTCGAGGTGGTGGTACCCACCCGCCTGGACCACCATGACACCGAATTGCTGCGTGAGTTGAAGAGCCGCCGCAACCGGGACGTCGCAGAGGTTCGCTCGGCGCACGCCGGTGGTGGCGGCCTGTTCAGCAGGCTGCGCGAAACCTTCACCGGGCGTTAGCTTTCCGGGGCTCATATGGTGGCCACGCTGTTCTACGTCGACGCGCTGTCCGACGCCGGTTCGCTGGTGGTCGTGGACGGTGACGAGGGCTTCCACGCCGCCACCGTGCGACGGATCCGCCCCGGCGAGGAGTTGGTGCTCGGCGACGGTTGCGGCGGGCTGGCCCACAGCGTGGTGGAACACGCCGGACGCGACGGGTTGCGGGCCCGGGTGCTGCAGCGCTGGACCGCCGCCGCCGCGGCGCCGGCGGTGACGGTGGTGCAGGCGCTGCCCAAATCCGAGCGCTCCGAGTTGGCCGTCGAACTGGCCACCGAAGCCGGTGCCGATGCTTTTCTGGCCTGGCAGTCGGCGCGGTGTGTCGCCTCCTGGGAGGGGGCGCGGGTGGAGAAAGGGTTGCGGCGGTGGCGCGCGGTGACGCGTGCGGCGGCCCGTCAGTCCCGTCGGGCATACATCCCGCAGGTCGAGGGGGTGTTGTCCACCAAGGCGCTGGTCGCGAGAGTGCGCGATCGAGCCGCCGGCACCCTGGTGCTCGTGTTGCACGAGTCGGCGTCCGATCGTCTTGCTGATGTTGTTGTGGCGCAAGCTGATTCGGTGCTGCTCGTGATCGGCCCGGAGGGCGGCATCACGCCCGACGAGATCCAGGCGCTGACCGGCGCCGGGGCGATCAGCGTGCGGCTCGGCCCGACCGTGCTGCGCACCTCCACCGCGGCGGCCGTGGCGTTGGGCGCGCTGGGCGTGCTCACCCCGCGCTGGGATTCGCCGGCCGACTGTGAAGTTGACGACGGGACACGCCGATGACCCGTCGCAGGATCCACAGTGGACGCTCAGATGCGGGCGCGTAGCTCGCCGACGCCGTCGCCGCTGAGCTGATCGAGCGCCCACGGGCGTCCGGCCAGCACCGAGGCGAGTTGCGCGGCCCCACCGCTGACCCGCAGTTCGCCGCTGCCGTGCGTCCAATCTGTGTCGGTGGCATGCAGATTCAGGCCGCGTGCCCGCGCGGCGGCCGGCACGAACGGATTGGGCACTCGCACCTGGGTGTCGAGCACTGCGACCAAGCATTCCGGTGCCACCTCTGGTTGCCGGCCGAGTGCGAAAGCGATGTCGAGCTCGTGAATCACGTGATCGCCCAACAGGAGTCGGCGCGGAAAGAGGCGGCCGAGGCCACGGGGCCGCTCGGTCAGGGCTGCGAAATCGTCGACGAGTTCGACGGGGCTGCGCCGCTGCGCACAGTCAACGGCCAGCGCGGTGTTGGCGCGGTCGAACGAGCCGCGGTGGGCAGCCATGGCCACGGCCACGGTGACCGGCGACGATCCGTAGCCGATGACGAGGTGAGCCAGCACCTCGTGGTTGGTCCATTCGGCGCACAGGCTGGGCTGGGCCCAGTCCGCGTCCGTCCGGCTCTTGGCGAACTGGACGAAACGAATATCGTTGGTATGCAACAGGTTACGCAACACGGAGGTGCTCCCGCAGGAATTCGGTCTGGTCGGCGAGCAGGTCGGCCAGCAGCGGCGGGTGGTAGATCTGGAAATGGTCGCCGTCGTAGTGGCGTGCGACTCCGCGCGGTGCCTGCCGGGCCACGTCTTCGGCGTGGCGCGGATCCATCAGCGTCTCCCGGTCCGACACGCACACCAGCAATGGTGCGGCGATCCGGCGGGCCGCTCGCTTGGCGCTGGTGACGGCGATCTCGACCACGTTGCAGGCGGCGATGCGGTTGTCGAAGGTGCCGCCCGGATCCACTGTCGAGTCCCACCCGTCTGCGGCGCCCGCCACGGTGACCGCTGCCAGGGTGCCCGGCTGCCCGACGATCGGGACGTAGTGGCGGCGCCGTCGCAGGGCCGCGCGGCCGGCATCGGCGACAATGGCCGGCCCGATCCGCAGCACCGCCGACGGACCCAACCTGGCGAGGACGGCGGGCCCGTCGACGATGGGGCACTGCACCACCACGGCGGCCAGCCCGGTGTCTGCCGCGGCGACCCGCAGCACATGCATGGCGCCCAAGCTGGTGCCCCACAGGGCGACGCGGGTGGCGTCGACCTCGGGCAGTGCGCGCACGTGCCGCACCGCGGCCACGATGTCCTGGCGATGGCGGCGCAGGCTGAGTCGCTGCCGCGGGGTGCCCTCGGAGTCGCCGAGGTTGCGGTAGTCGAAAGCCAGGGTGGCCAGGCCGGCGGCGGCGAAGTGCCGTTCGTAGCGGGCCAGCGCCATGGTGTGGTTGGCGCCCAGGCCGTGCGCAAGGACCACGCAGGGGTGCGGTCCGGCGCCGTCCGGTCGGGTGAGCCAGGCGGCGCAATGAGTGCCGTGCGAAACGAATGCGGTGCGGGTGGTCATGAGCTCCTCCAGATAAGTACGGTGTACGTGTTGTACTATGCGTACGTTGTACGTGTCAACCGGAAGGAGAAGTTCGTGCGGGCGCGCTTCACCGTCTCCGAGATCGCCAGGGCCGCGCTGGACATCGTCGACCGCGACGGACTGGGCGGGCTGAGCATGCGGTCGTTGGCCGGGTCCCTGAGCACCGGCCCGATGACGCTCTATAACTACGTCAAGGACCGGGGTGAACTCGAGGAGCTGGTCGCCGAGGCGGTCATCGCGGAAATCGTCATCCCGGCGCCCACCGAGGATTGGAGTGCGGATGTGCGCGCGATCGCGATCGCGATGTGGGAGACGGTGCGTCGACACCCCAACGCCGTCCCGCTGGTGCTGACCCGGCGCACCGTGTCGGCCTCGAGCTATCTGGCGGCGGATCGGCTGATCGGCGCCCTCGCGCGCGCCGGGCTCACCGACGTCGACCTGTTGGCCGGCTTCCGGGCCGTGCTCGGACTGGTAATGGGCACCGCGCAGGCGGAGCTGGCCGGACCGCTGGCCGGCGCCGGGCGGGACCGCGAACAGGGTGACGTGGCGGCGCGGATGGGCGCGCTCGCCGGCGTCCAGCATCCGCACATCGCCGCTCTGGCGCAGGTCAGCCGCAAATCGACGGCGGCACAGGACTTCGAACGTGGTCTGCAGATCTTGCTGGCGGGCGTTGAATCATTGGGAAGCGGCAGTGCGGCTTCGCTAGACTGAGGTGCCCCGTCCGACAGGCCAGAAATCAGGTAGCAGAGACCACGTGACGCCCCGCGAGACCCGCGCTGCTGAGGCTGCTCGTCAGCCCAACTCTCAAGTGCGCAGCAGCATCGACGTTCCGCCCGACCTCGTCGTGGGCCTGCTCGGCTCGGCCGACGAGAATCTGCGTGCTCTCGAGCGCGACCTCAGTGCGGGGCTGCATGTGCGCGGCAATACCGTCAGCATCTCCGGCGAGCCCGCCGACGTGGCGCTCGCCGAACGCGCGGTTGCCGAGTTGGTGGCCATTGCCGGTCGCGGCCAGTCGCTGACACCGGAAGTGGTGCGTCGCAGCGTCGCCATGCTCGTCGGCACCGGCAACGAATCGCCGGCCGAGGTCCTCACGTTGGACATCCTGTCGCGGCGCGGCAAGACGATCCGGCCCAAGACGCTCAACCAGAAGCACTACGTGGACGCGATCGACAACCACACCATCGTGTTCGGGATCGGCCCGGCCGGCACCGGCAAGACGTATCTGGCCATGGCTAAGGCCGTGCACGCGTTGCAGACCAAGCAGGTGACCCGGATCATCCTGACCCGCCCGGCGGTGGAAGCCGGTGAGCGCCTTGGCTTTCTGCCCGGCACGCTCAGCGAGAAGATCGACCCCTATCTGCGGCCGCTGTACGACGCGCTCTACGACATGATGGATTCCGAGCTGATCCCGAAGCTGATGTCGGCCGGGGTGATCGAAGTGGCGCCGCTGGCGTACATGCGTGGTAGGGCGCAGCCGTTGTCCACGAAAGTCCTTACGCCGGAAGGGTTCCGGCCGATCGGCGACCTCGAAGTCGGAGACTTCGTCATCGGCTCGGACGGCCACCCGACGAAGGTATTAGGGGTCTATCCGCAAGGTTTCAAGGAAATCTATCGCGTCTCGACCCAGGACGGCTCGTCGACATTGGCGTCCGGGGATCACCTCTGGTCGGTCTACACGCGATCTGATCGGCGTCGGGGCAAGCCCGCTCGTGTGCTGCAGACCAAAGAGATGATCGGCAACCTGCGGGCGGCGCACTACCACCGCTACGAACTGCCGCTACTGAGTGCGCCGGTCAGCTTTGCGCCGCGGCCAGTCCCGCTCGATCCGTACGCGCTGGGCCTGCTGCTGGGCGACGGGTGCATCACATGTGCGACGACACCAACCTTTTCGACCGCCGATCCCGAACTGGCCGCAGCGTTGGCCCGGCTGATTCCCGGCATCGAGATGCGGCAAACGTCAGAATTGGAGTACGTGCTCAACCGCGCCGGTCGTCCCCGCGGGTCGATGCCGAACCCGGTCACGGTTGCACTGCGCCAGCTCAACCTGGCGGGCACGACATCGGATACCAAGTTCATTCCGAAGGATTACCTGCTCAACTCGCCTGATGTACGGCTGGCGGTCCTGCAGGGTTTGCTCGACAGTGACGGAGGTCTCGTCAGTCAGCAGGGCCGCAGGTGTCGTATTCAGATGACGACGGTCTCCGACCGGTTGCGCGATGACGTGACCTTCCTTGTTCAGTCACTCGGCGGTGTCGTTTACCAGCGCACCGGGCCTGCCGCGGGACGGAAACCAGGACTCGCTGGAGGCCGAGCGGTCTATTACCGATCGGACGCCAACATTCTGAACATTCGTCTGCCTGCCGGCCTCGTTCCATTCCGGTCGACTCGGAAAGCGGTCGAGTACGAAGCCGACAGCGGCGGTCATCCGATGCGATTCGTGGACAGCATCGAGCCAGCCGGAACTGAAGAAGCAGTGTGCATCCAGGTCGCGGCGGCGGACTCGTTGTACGTGACCCAGGATTTCCTGCTCACCCATAACACGTTGAACGACGCGTTCATCGTCCTCGACGAGGCGCAGAACACCACCGCCGAGCAGATGAAGATGTTCCTCACCCGGCTCGGCTTCGGGTCCAAGGTCGTGGTCACCGGTGACGTCACCCAGGTCGACCTGCCCGGCGGCGCGCGATCAGGCCTGCGGGCGGCGGTCGACATCCTCGACGACATCGACGACATCCACATCGCCGAGTTGACCAGCCAGGATGTGGTCCGCCATCGGCTCGTCGGGGAAATCGTGGACGCCTACGCGCGGTACGAGGAGCCCGCCAACGGTATGAACCGGGCGGCTCGGCGGGCATCCGGCGGTCGCAATCGTCGATGATGAGTGCGTGAACGTCATATGAGCATCGAAGTCTCCAACGAGTCCGGCATCGACGTCTCGGAAGTCGAGCTGGTCAGCGTCGCGCGGTTCGTCATCGCGCAGATGGACGTCCACCCGGCCGCCGAACTGTCCATGGTGCTGCTGGACACCGCGGCCATGGCCGACCTGCACATGCGCTGGATGGATCTGCCCGGGCCAACCGACGTGATGAGCTTCCCGATGGACGAGCTCGAACCGGGTGGACGGCCCGACGCGCCCGACCCGGGACCGGCCATGCTCGGTGACATCGTGTTGTGCCCGGAATTCGCAGCCAAGCAGGCGGCCGCTGCGGGCCACAGTCTCGGACACGAACTGGCGCTGCTCACCATTCACGGCGTGCTGCACCTGCTCGGCTACGACCACGGCGAACCCGCCGAGGAACGCGAGATGTTCGCGCTGCAGGACCGGCTGCTCGAGGAATGGGTGGCCGAACAGGTCGAGGCGTATCAACTCAATCGGCAGGAAGAACGCGACCGCCGGTTATTGGACAAGTCAAGGTATTTCGAGAATTGACCGGCCTGTCGCAAGTGCTCGGTGCGATCGTGTTGATCGGTCTGGGCGGACTCTTTGCGATGCTCGACGCCGCCGTCAGCACGGTGTCCCTGGCCCGCGTCCAGGAGCTGGTGCGCGACGAGCGGCCCGGCGCCCAGGCGTTGCAGAAGGTCGTGGCCGATCGGCCCCGCTACATCAACTTGGTGGTGTTGCTGCGCATCGTGTGCGAGATCACCGCGACAGCGCTATTGGTGGTCACTTTCCGGGATCACGTGAGCCACCACTGGGGGCTGTACTACGCGGCGGCCCTGATGGTCGTCACCAGTTTCGTCGCCATCGGTGTCGGTCCGCGCACCCTCGGCCGCCAGCACGCCTACTCGATTGCGCTGGCGACCGCGCTTCCGCTGCAAGTGATGTCGTGGTTGCTGATGCCGGTCAGCCGGTTGCTGGTGTTGCTGGGCAACGCACTCACCCCCGGCCGCGGTTTCCGCAACGGGCCGTTCGCATCCGAAATCGAATTGCGCGAAGTCGTCGACCTGGCTCAGCAGCGCGGCGTGGTGGCCGCCGACGAGCGCCGGATGATCGAGTCGGTTTTCGAACTCGGCGACACTCCGGCGCGCGAGGTGATGGTGCCACGGACCGAGATGGTGTGGATCGAGGGCGACAAGTCCGCCGGACAGGCGATCGCGCTGGCGGTGCGCAGCGGACATTCCCGCATCCCGGTGATCGGCGAGAACGTCGACGACATCCTCGGGGTGGTGTATCTGAAAGATCTGGTGCGGCAACGGTGGTTCGCCGGCGACGCCAGTCGCGAGTCGTCGGTGGCGCAGGTGATGCGCCCGGCGGTTTTCGTGCCGGACTCCAAACCGCTGGACGCGCTGTTGCGTGAAATGCAGCGCGACCGCAACCACATGGCGCTGCTGGTCGACGAATACGGCGCCATCGCAGGACTGGTGAGCATCGAGGACGTCCTGGAGGAGATCGTCGGGGAGATCGCCGACGAGTACGACGAAGCCGAGACCGCGCCGGTGGAAGAGCTGGGGGACAACCGCTTCCGGGTGTCCGCCCGGTTGCCGATCGAGGACGTGGGCGAGTTGTACGGTGTCGAGTTCGACGACGATCTCGACGTGGACACGGTGGGCGGCCTGCTGGCCCTGGAATTGGGCCGGGTGCCGCTGCCGGGTGCCGAAGTGGTTTCGCACGGCCTGCTGCTGCACGCCGAAGGCGGCCGTGACCACCGGGGCCGGGTCCGGATCGGCACCGTCCTGCTCAGTCCGGTCGAGACGGAAGAGGACGACGATGAGTGAGCTCCTCGACGAGTTGGGGACGCTGTGACCAGCGACGAATTCCGTTCCGGCTTCGTGTGTTTGGTGGGACGCCCCAACACCGGCAAGTCGACTCTGACCAACGCGCTCGTCGGTGCGAAAGTGGCGATCACCTCGATGCGTCCGCAGACCACCCGACACACCATTCGCGGGATCGTGCACCGGGAGAACTTCCAGATCGTGCTGGTGGACACCCCGGGTCTGCACCGGCCGCGCACCCTGCTGGGTAAGCGCCTCAACGACCTGGTCCGCGACACCTACACCGAGGTCGACATCATCGGGCTGTGCATCCCGGCCGACGAACCGATCGGTCCGGGGGACCGCTGGATCGTCGAACAGATCGCGTCGGTCGCCCCGAAGACCACGCTGGTGGCCATCGTCACCAAGATCGACAAGGTGCCGAAAGACCGGGTGGCCGCCCAGCTGGTGGCGGTCAGCGAACTCGTTCCGACAGCGGCCGAAATCGTCCCGGTCTCAGCCGTTTCCGGTGCGCAGGTGGACGTGTTGATCGAGGTGCTGGCCGCGGCGTTGCCGCCCGGTCCGGCTTACTACCCTGACGGCGAGCTGACCGACGAACCCGAAGAGGTGCTGATGGCCGAGCTGATCCGCGAGGCCGCCCTGGAAGGGGTGCGCGACGAGCTGCCGCATTCGCTGGCCGTGGTGATCGACGAGGTCGAGCCGCGCGAGGGGCGCGACGACCTGATCGATGTGTACGCCGTGCTGTATGTCGAGCGGGACAGCCAGAAAGGCATCGTGATCGGCAAGGGCGGCGCGCGTCTTCGCGAGGTGGGCAGCGCCGCACGCACTCAGATCGAGAAGCTGCTCGGCACCAAGGTGTACCTCGACTTGCGGGTCAAGGTGGCCAAGAACTGGCAACGCGATCCCAAACAGCTTGGGCGCCTTGGCTTCTGAGTCGCCACATGCGATGCCCTACCGCAACACCTGCCGCGACCGCCGCTAGCGCCTTCGCGACGGCGGCTGCCGGACGCTGTGCATGGGCGGCACGTTGTTGCCGGTGTTCCACCACACCTCCGGCTGCTTGGCCGCCCAGCCGCTGACGGCTTCCAGTTCGGCGGCCAGCGAGATCAGCATGCCTTCGCTGTTGGCCGGGCCCATCAGCTGCACGCCGATCGGCAGCCCGTCGGAGGTGAAACCGGCCGGCACGTTGATCGACGGCCAGCCCAGCACGTTCCACGGCCAGGTGTACGGGCACGCCGCGATGATGGCGCGGTCGGTGGCCACGGCGCTCATCCGGTCGAAGGCCCGCGCCTGCGGCGGCGGCTGAGCGGTGGTCGGCGCCAGCACCACGTCGACGATGTTGAAGATCGACCGCACCCGGCGCTGGTCGGCCGCCTCGTGCCGGCGCGCGCTGCGCAGCGTCGCTTGCGAAAGCATGTGGCCGGTGCGCATGTTGGCCAGCGTGCGGGGGTCCCAGTCGACGCCGTCGCCTATCCGCTCCTGCCAGGCCCAGAGCGCAGAGGTGGACCTGGCCAGAAAGTCCCAGGACAGCCGCAGTCCATAGTCGGGGTTGCCGTTGACCACCTTGTGGCCCAGCAATTCCAGTTGTTCGCCCACCTGCTGGGTGGCGGCCAGGATCTCAGGATGCAGCTTGGTCCGGAAGAAGGTGTACGGGAACCCGGTGGACAGGGCGATCTTCAACGGACCGGGCGCGATGCTCACATAGTCGGACGCTGTCAGCGGGGGAGGTTTGTGCAGGTCACCTTCGACGTTGCCGGAGGCCGCATCCAGCACCAGCGCCGCGTCGGCCACGGTGCGGGCCAGCACGCCGTGCACCGTGAGGCCGTTGAACGATTCGGGTTCCGGCCAGGTGGAGATACGGCCACGCTGGGGTTTGATGCCCACCAGATGGGTCCAGGCGGCCGGGATACGCACACTGCCGGCGCCGTCGGAACCGATGGCCGCGGTCACCAGGCCGGCCGCCACAGCAGCCGCGCTGCCCCCCGACGAGCCGCCCGGAGTGTGCCGGCGCGACCAGGGGTTGCGGGTGTGCCCGAACCCGGGACCGCTGGTGAACGGCCACTGGCCCAGTTCGCACGTGTTGGTCTTGCCGACGATCACAGCGCCGGCTGCCTTGAGGCGGCGAACGACCTCACTGTCCTGGGTGGCGGGCCGGACGTATCCGTCGGTGCCGAATGCGGTCGGCACGCCAGCAACGTCGACGTCGTCCTTGACCGCAATCGGGATGCCCAGCAGCGGCGCGGTGTCGCCGGCGGCGCGGCGGCGGTCGGCCGCGGCGGCGTCGGCCAGCGCCGACTCGGTGAGCACCACCCGGAAAGCGTTCAATGTGGACTGGCTCACATCGATGGCGTGCAGGGATCGCCGAGCCAGCTCGGCGGCGGTGACTTTACGGGTGGCCAGCTGATACAACAGGTCGGTCAACGTGGGCAAACGCTGGTAGCCGGAGCCGGAAGAGGCCCCGGAACCGGACTGAGAAGCGCCGACCACGGGGTACGAGACTATCGGCGCGGATCCCCGCAATGTCGCGGCGGGGTGCAAAACTAGTGCGATGCGGCTGTATCGAGACCGGGCTGTTGTGCTGCGTCAGCATAAGCTCGGCGAAGCCGACCGAATCGTCACCTTGCTGACCCGTGATCACGGGTTGGTCCGAGCGGTCGCCAAGGGGGTGCGTCGCACCCGCAGCAAATTCGGTGCTCGATTGGAGCCGTTCGCGCACATCGACGCGCAGCTGTATCCGGGCCGCAACCTCGATATCGTCACCCAGGTCGTTTCCGTGGACGCGTTCGCCACCGACATCGTCAGCGACTATGGCCGCTACACCTGCGGGTGCGCGATATTGGAGACCGCCGAACGCCTGGCCGGGGAGGAACGCGCCCCCGCACCGGCTCTGCACCGGCTCACGGTCAGCGCGCTGCGGGCGGTAGCCGACGGTCGCCGGGCCCGTGAGCTGCTGCTGGACGCCTATCTGTTGCGTGCCATGGCCACCGCCGGGTGGGCGCCGGCGCTGACCGAATGTGCCCGCTGTGCCACACCCGGTCCGCATCGGGCGTTCCACATCGCCGCTGGGGGCAGCGTCTGCGCGCACTGCCGTCCGGCCGGGGCGACCACGCCGCCGCTGGGCGTGGTGGACCTGATGTCGGCGCTGCACGACGGTGACTGGGCCAGCGCTGAGCGGTCGTCGCAAGCGCACCGCAGCTACGTCAGCGGGCTGGTCGCCGCCCACCTGCAGTGGCATCTGGAGCGACAACTCAAAACGCTGCCGCTGGTGGAGCGGGACTACCGGGCCGACCACACCCTGGCCGACCGCCGCGCCGCGCTGATCGGGCAGGATAGCGAGTGTGGCTAAGGCCGAGCGGAAGCTGACGTCGGCGGACTTCCCCCAACTGCCCCCGGCGCCCGAGGACTATCCGACCTTTCCCGACACCTCGACGTGGCCCGTCGTCTTCCCGCAGCTGCCACCGTCACCCGACGGGGGGCCGCGACGCCCGCCGCAGCACACGTCCAAGGCGGTCGCGCCCCGAATCCCGACCGCCCAGTTGCCCAATCATGTCGCCATCGTGATGGACGGCAACGGCCGCTGGGCCACTCAGCGCGGCCTGAGCCGCACCGAGGGTCACAAGATGGGCGAGGCGGTGGTCATCGACATCGCTTGCGGCGCAGTCGAACTCGGGATCAAATGGCTGAGCCTCTACGCCTTCTCCACGGAGAACTGGAAGCGGTCGCCCGAAGAAGTGCGCTTTCTGATGGGCTTCAACCGCGACGTGGTACGGCGCCGTCGCGAAATCCTCAACGAGATGGGGGTCCGGATCCGCTGGGTGGGTTCCCGACCACGCCTGTGGCGCAGCGTCATCAACGAACTGGCGATCGCCGAGGAAGTCACGAAGAACAACGACGTCATCACCATCAACTACTGCGTCAACTACGGTGGCCGCGCCGAGATCGCCGAAGCCACCCGCCGCATCGCCGAACAGGTCGCGGCCGGCCGCCTCAACCCGGACCGCATCAGCGAGTCCACGATTGCCCGTCACCTGCAGCGTCCCGACATCCCGGACGTGGACCTGTTCCTGCGCACCTCGGGGGAGCAGCGATCCAGCAACTTCATGCTGTGGCAGGCGGCCTACGCTGAGTTCATCTTCCAGGACAAGCTGTGGCCCGACTATGACCGCCGCGATCTGTGGGCCGCGTGCGAGGAATACGCCTCCCGCAATCGACGGTTCGGGAGCGCCTGATGCCGTCGCTGCAGCAACGCCTCGCCTCGATTCTGGGCGATGTGCTGACCGTCGAGGAGGAAGCCGACGGTGCGCTGACCGTCCGGCATGGGGGCACTTTCGCTTCGTTGCGGTCGGTGAACATCGTCGAAGACCTCGACATGGTGGCGCTGACCCAGATATTGGCCTGGGATGTGCCGCTGTCCCGAAAGCTCAGCGACCGGGTGACCAGGCAGGCAAGGGATTTGAACTTCGGGTCGGTGACGCTGTTGCAGAAGGGCAAGACCGCCGATGTGATGCTGCGCTACAACTTCCCCGGCGCCGGCCTGACGGATGACGCGCTGCGCACGCTGATCTTGTTGGTGCTGGACAGCGGGGCGCGGATTCGCGGTGAGCTGACCGGCTGACCGCATCGGTCAGCGGCAGTCCGAGCAGGTGCCGAAGATCTCGATGGTGTGGCTGACATCGGAGTAGCCGTATTTGGCGGCTACTTCGGCCGCCCAGGTCTCGACTTCGTGGTCGCCCACCTCGATGGTGGAGCCGCAGCTGCGGCACACCAGATGGTGGTGATGATGATCCGAGCACCGGCGATAGACCGATTCACCGGTGTCGGTTCGCAGCGTGTCGACCATGCCTGCGGTGGCCATCGACTGCAGCGTGCGGTAGACGGTGGTCAGCCCGATGTTCTCCCCGCGGCGGCGCAATTCGTCGTGCAGTTCCTGGGCCGACCGGAACTCGTCCAGCGTCTCCAGCAGCGACGAGATGGCCGCCCGCTGCCGGGTGGAACGGACACTCACCTCAGTCACGGCGCCACTCCTTCGCTCCGTCCCCCGCGAGCGGGAGATGCCCCTGCACCGGTGTCGGCGCGGGTGCCGGTCATGCGAGGTCCTCGCCGGCGTGGTCGACTGCGTCGAGCACGATGTGCGCCAGGTGGTGGTCGGCGAGCCGGTAGAGCACTTCGCGACCCGACCGCTCCCCGGCGACCACCCCGGCCGCCTTGAGGATCTTCAGGTGCTGGCTCACCAACGGCTGAGGCACGCCCAGCGCGTCGACCAACTCGTGTACGCAGCGCTGGGATTCGCGCAACTGCAGCACGATCGCGATCCGCACCGGGGCGGCCAGCGCGCGCAGCAATTCCCCGGCGGCATCCAGAATTTCGCGGGACGGCGGCGTCGGATACACGGGGTGTGCCCCGAACCCGTCAGCACCGTGCTCGTGCGGCCCGACCAGGTCGTCATCGGCGGCAGTTGGAGTCGACGGCGACGTCACCGTAAGAGTCACCACCTCATCGATTGACCAGCCATGCCGAGCCACCAAGCATGCCCAAGTACCTTGCATTCGGACCGCTCTCCACTGTCACATGCATGATGATGCATGTCAAAGACCGGCACGACGGTCGCTACCATGACTGATGTTTTACGGGCGGCGGTCATGTCGCCTGCGCCGGCCAGCACTTCCGAAGGGAGCACACGCCCCGTGGCGTCTGTAATCGACAGCGTGGTCAACCTGGCCAAACGCCGTGGCTTCGTGTTCCCTGCCGGCGAAATCTACGGGGGCACCAGGTCGGCGTGGGACTACGGCCCGCTGGGCGTCGAACTCAAGGAGAACGTCAAACGCCAGTGGTGGCGGGCGGTGGTCACCGGCCGCGACGACGTCGTGGGACTCGATTCGTCGATCATCCTGCCGCGCGAGGTGTGGGTTGCCTCCGGTCACGTCGAGGTCTTCCACGATCCGCTGGTGGAGTGCCTGAACTGTCATAAGCGGCACCGGCAGGACCATATGCAGGAGGCCTTCGCCCTGAAGAAGGGTCTGCCCGATCCTGAGGCCGTGCCGATGGCTGAGATTGTCTGCCCGGACTGCGGCACCAAGGGTCAATGGACCGAACCGCGCGAATTCAACATGATGCTCAAGACGTATCTCGGTCCCATCGAGACCGAGGAGGGACTGCACTATCTGCGCCCAGAGACCGCCCAAGGCATCTTCGTCAACTTCGCCAACGTGGTAACGACCGCGCGCCGCAAGCCGCCGTTCGGCATCGGGCAGATCGGGAAGAGCTTCCGCAACGAGATCACCCCCGGCAACTTCATCTTCCGCACCCGCGAGTTCGAGCAGATGGAGATGGAATTCTTCGTCGAGCCCTCGACGGCCAAGGAGTGGCATCAGTACTGGATCGACACCCGGCGTGAGTGGTACATCGATCTGGGTATCGATCCGGAGAACCTGCGGCTCTACGAACATCCCAAGGAAAAGCTGTCGCATTACTCCGACCGCACCGTCGACATCGAGTACAAATTCGGCTTCCAAGGCAACCCGTGGGGGGAGTTGGAAGGCGTCGCCAACCGGACCGACTTCGATTTGTCAACGCACACAAAGCATTCCGGCACCGACCTGTCGTTCTACGATCAGGCCGGCGACACCCGCTACACCCCCTACGTCATCGAGCCTGCGGCCGGTCTGACCCGTTCGTTCATGGCGTTCCTGATCGACGCGTACACCGAGGACGAGGCGCCCAACGCCAAGGGTGGCATGGACAAGCGGACGGTGCTGCGACTCGACCCTCGCCTGGCGCCGGTCAAGGCCGCGGTGCTGCCGTTGTCCCGGCATGCAGACCTCAGCCCGAAGGCGCGCGACCTGGCCGCCGAATTGCGCAGATCCTGGAACATCGACTTCGACGACGCCGGTGCGATCGGCCGGCGTTATCGCCGCCAGGACGAGATCGGTACGCCCTACTGCGTGACGGTCGACTTCGACTCGCTCGAGAACGACTCGGTCACGGTGCGGGAGCGCGACGCCATGACGCAGGAGCGCGTTGCCATCGGCAACGTCGGCGACTACCTCGCGGTGCGTCTCAAGGGCTGCTGATGCCGCCGCTTTCGCGGCCCCCGTTATTGGTCGCCCACGCCATTCTTGCCGTGGCAGCTTTCCCGCCGGGGGCGCCAATGCCGATAGCCGGAAAACGAATTCCGGAAATTGCCGAAACGGCGACCCCGTCCGGCCCCGCCGGTGGTACCTACCGCAGCACCGGCAGCGATGGTCCTGCCAACCTCCGGTCCGTGCAACCGGACGGGAGTCCCGGTGGCGAACCGTTCCCGGATCTTGCCTCCGACGACGGTGTTTCGGGACGTTCCAGAGTTTCGTCCATCGATATCGGGCCGCGATTTCTGAGCATTATTTGATATCTTCCGCGACCGGATTCGGGTGGGAATGTCCAATTTCTGGACTCTCCACTGGACACTTGTCTGGTCACGCACAGGGTTGTCCCGGAAAAGCGGGAGAATCGTCAGAGATTGGCCTGAACCTCGGAGACTTTTCGTCGAAATGGGCTTACGATTCGGCCGTGGACTGTTTCGGGTGACGGACGCCACACTGGGAAGGCGCCGCTGACGCGGCTGGCTTGGTTGGGGTT
>NZ_JCALCL010000008.1:0-236763 GCF_059812325.1 Mycobacterium sp. NGS61 | reverse complement strand
CCGACCTGTTCACCATATCGTTTGGTATCGCAGCGGCTTTGGCGACCTTTCTTATCGGCGTACCGTCCGGTGTGATCGGAGTGATTGGCCTGCCGGTGTCCATCATCGGCGCCGAGACTGGTATTCACACCGACGAGATCATTAGCGGATGGGCGGGCGAGGAGCCGTTTCCGGGCACTGAACCGGCCCCGGTGAAGCCGTTCCCGGCGCCGCTACTCAACTTGCCGGAGGGCACGGTGCCGGCGCCGAGCATCGAGGCTGGTCTGGGCGAGGCCAGCTCCGTCGGCGCCTTATCCGTGCCACCGAGCTGGACCGTTGCCACCCCCGCGGTGCGCCCCATCGCCTACACGCTGCCGGCGCTGCCGGGGGCCGCGGTCAGCGCCACTGCGGTCCCAGCCGCAGAAGCCGGCCTCGGCAGCACGCTCAGTAACATGGCGCTGGCGGGGATGGCCGGGCGGGCCATGGCCGGAGTGGTGGGCACCGGCGCCAAAAAGGCGGTGCGGGGTGCACGTGCGGCGGCGCGGGCCGGTGCCGGGGCGGTCAGCGCCGACAGCGCGGCCACCGGCGACAAAGATAAGGCGCCGCAGGAGAATTCACGCGCGGTGGTGACCGGCGTGGCCGCGGAACTCCGCGAATTCACCAAGCTCCGCGACGACGGGATTTTGACCGACGAGGAATACACCGAGCAGAAGAACCGTCTGCTTGGTCGGTGAAACGCCCACGCCGTTTGTCGGACACGTTGTCTTCTGAAAGAGGTTGCTTAGTCATGGATTTCGGGATCTATCCGCCGGAGATCAACTCCGGTCGGATGTATACCGGTCCGGGACCGGGGCCGATGCTGGCCGCCGCGCAGGCCTGGGGCATCTTGGCCGACGAGCTGTATACGGCGGCCAGCGGATATCAGTCGGTGGTGTCCGAACTTGCCGAGGGGACTTGGTCGGGTCCGTCGTCCGCGGCGATGCAAACAGCGGCCGGGTCTTATGTGGAATGGCTGAGCGCCACCGCTGCGCGGGCGGAGCAGTCGGCCGTCCAAGCACGAACGGCAACCGCGGCCTACGAGGCGGCGTTCGCCTCGACGGTGCCCCCACCAGAGATCGCCGCCAACCGCAGCTTGCTGGCGGTGCTGGTGGCGACAAATTTCTTGGGACAGAACACACCGGCGATCGCGGCCACCGAGGCGATTTACGCCCAGATGTGGGCGCAAGACGCCCTGGCCATGTACACCTACGCGAGTTCGTCGGCAGCCGCGGTCGTGCTGACTCCCTTTACCTCCCCGCACCCCAACACCGACCCGGGTGCCACGGCTAGCCAAGCCGCCGCGGTTAGCCAACTCGGCGGCACCGTCGCCGACAATGAACTTGGTGCCATGTGGGTGGTACCGCAGGCGTTGTCCGCAGCGGCAGCACCGGCCCAGGCCGACACGCTTGGCACGCTGGCGCTTCTAAGCTCGGTCTTTCTCCTCGCACCAGCCGACTTGGCTGACCTTTTCGTGCTCCTACCGACAGATCTGCTGACTGCATTCGGAGATTTTCCTGCCTCCGCATTCAACACTGCTTCGGGTCTTATTGACGATGACACCGTCAGCGGCTGGAACGGTGAAGAAGCCTGGCCGGGTACCGGACCGGCACCGGTGCAGCCGTTTCGGGCGCCGCTTCCGAACCTGCCCCGTGGCGGGATTCCTGCGCCGACGATGTCAGCAACGTTCGGGACGGCGAACATCATCGGGGGATTGGCGGTGCCGCCAACTTGGACCGTCGCCGTACCCGGGGTGCGCGCTGCCGCGTTCACCACGCCGCTGTCGAGCGCGAACGCGGCGGCGGGCCCGGCAGCAGAATTCGGCGCGGCAAACACGTTCAATCAGTTGGGAATTGGGGCAATGGCCGGACAGGCTATGGCTGGACCGCCAGCCACCGCCAACGAGCAGCACAACGCAAGACCGGCGCCGCTCACCGGCCGCGCCATAGCGGCACCGGTCGACTTCGACGCCGCGGCCTATCCCGCGCCGCGGACCGTCATGACCGGCGTTGCAGCCGCGATCCGCGAGATCGCCGCACAGCGCGCCTCTGGACGGCTGAGCGAACAGGAATATACCGAGCAGAAAAAGAGGCTGCTCGAGATCTCGTTCGGGCAGTAGGTCACTCGGCGATCGACAGCGCGATGCCCTCCAGGTTGTCCTGCTTGCTGAGGCCGTATGGTAGGCGGCACAAGACTCAGTCCATCATCTTGGGACACACACGACGCCAGAGCCATGACATTATCTGTGGGCGCGGCACCGGCTGCTACATTTGAAGCACTGTGGTTAGCAAGATGAGTAGACGCCCTTTCGCGCGATCGGCTGTCGCCCTCGCCGCCATATTGTGGCTGATCTGTGGCGGTGCCGGTGAGCTAGAGCGGTCGGTGACCGGCAGCTCCGACGCTGCGCTGCACACCGCGGCTGCCTCGTTCGGCAAAGCCGCAGTCCTTAACGCCGATCACACACGAGTCGACGTGCACTCGTTGTGGGACGGTCCGCAACCGCTGGCGACGGCGATCGCCCCACAATGGGCGACCACATTAGTCGCTATGGAGATCATTGCCGTCGTGGGTGCGGTTGCGACGTTGTTCGTTGACCGTCCCCTTCTTGCGGGGCGCGGACCCCCTGATGGCTTCAGCACTGCTTGCTCTGGTCAGGACCTCCTGACCCGACTTTGTCTCTCGCGTCGCTGATCGGAAAGCGTCAGGTCGTGGCGGTTTACCGCGCGACCGGCGATCGCTGGCCCAGTTGACTGCCGCGGTGGCCTCTTTCAGCACCTAGCGCCTCACCCGTATGACGAACATGCGAGTTGGCGCCCACCGGCACACTCCCACGGCCGTCAATGCCTCAGCGCCCTGCAGCCCGATGAAGGGCTCGTCCCAGTCGCGGGGCGCATACGCCAGAAAGCGACATCATGTCACTGACGACACCAGGACCGTACTGGTCCGCTTCCGTGACTGTTGCGGTCACGTTCGAGACTGTCCCTCGCGGTACGCGGATGTTCGCGGCGCCGATTGCCGCACAGTCAGGGGCCGACCATCGCCATGACGTGGTGAGCGACAACCACCCTCGTGCGGTCGCGCCTGGGCGCCGGCGGTTGCCGTGCGCGGCTCATTGCAGCGCAGGTAGTTACCGCGTGCAAGGCGCTCGGAGGCCGGGGAATGCGCATTGATTTCGGGGTGATGCGGGGCGGGTTTGGAAGCGACCATGCTGCCTGTGAAGTCCGACCGGGAATATCCGCACGCGCCGCAGGCGTGCTAGGCCAGCGCGCCATCGGTCCGGCCGCCCGGATTGGTGAGCGGTCGGTGCCCCCAATCTGGTGCAGGACGGCTCCGATACCCCTCACGGTGATCGCGGCGTGGCCAAGACCGGCTCCCCGCGGCGCCACACCACCAAGCAGACACGCACGACCGGACGGTCGACCATGCTGAGGATCTCACCCCCACGATATGCAGTGCCTGGACTACCCGCGGCGCACTGGCCCCACGCAACGCCCGGTCAACACCCCGATGATTGGTATCAGCAACAGCTGGCGCGTCGCACCGCGCCGAAGGAGGTGACGTTGAGAATGATTAATGACCGGCACACGTTCAGAAAAATACGTCGCGACGGCGGGCCGTTATGTCGCGCTTGGGTCGGATATCGCGTCAGGCCGGAGTGCGCGTCATGACTACCCGCAACTCATCCGGCGATCCCACGCCGGTGGTTGATGACTCCGGTTGTGCCACCGAGTGTTCCGGAAAGCCGACGACTACGACGCGAGACGTCGGATGGCATCGAGCGGCGCGGTGGGCGCGCGGGCTGGCAGTGGTGAGCCTGACTTTCGTGCTTGTGCAAGGCGGCATCGGCGTGTGGCAAGGGTTGTCGGCCGATTCGATTGCACTGACCGGGTGGGCCTTGGGAAGCGCCCCGGAGGCCCTTGGCAGCATCATCGTGATTTGGCGATTCAGCGGCTGGCGCACATTATCTGAGATCGCCGAACGGCGCGCCCAACGCGGTGTGGCGGTGTCCTTCTGGCTCACGGCCCCCTATATTGCGACCGAATCGATACACCACTTCATCGACGGGCATGAAGCCCGCCCCGAGGTGATCGGCATCATCCTGACCGCGGTGGCACTAGTGCAGATGCCGATTCTGGGCCGCGCACAACACGCACTCGGTAAGCGATTAGGCTCGGCTGCCACCGTTGGCAAAGGGACGCAGAATTACTTGTGCGCTGCCGAGGCGGCCGCGGTCCTCATCGGACTGGCCGTCACCGCCACATGGCCCCCCGGATGGTGGCTTGACCCCGCGATCGGGCTGGGCATCGCCGCGGCGGCCACCTGGCAAGGCATCCGGTCCTGGCGCGGTCAGGACTGCGGGTGCTAGCGCCCCAAAAGCAGATCATCGACCGGATGGGCCGCGCTGTGACGTGGACAGTATTGCGTCGACAACGAACGTCGAGCCCTTCGAAGTCGTCACCGGCACACATCGCTAGGCGGCGCCTAATCGCGGCATCGCCGCGGCCAGGCCGGCCAGGCATGGACAAAGCCGGCAACCGACGGGTCGGCGAGCCCAGCTTTGTCCCGACCAGGTGGACGCGGTGCCCGCGTCGAGCTGCCGATCAGCCCAAGTTGGTCGCCACAAATAGATCCACTCGGATCGCCCGGCCGCCACAAATCATGGTCCCCGACACGGCGCGTCGCGGCGCCCGTGTGCCACCGTTGACCGATTTAAGCCCTTGCCGGGAAGGCTCGCGAAGCCCTATCGGTAGCCATTCGGCACCGTCAGCGCGCTGTTCGCCGCGAAAGATACCCGTAACCCGTCCCAGCGGCGCATCAGTGGCTTCCACGTGCCGGATCAAGTCATTAATTGCGCGGAGAGGGGCGCTTTCGAATGAACGATGAGGGGTCGAGTCAACACGGGGATGTGATGATTTGCGCACGGTGCGCTCCGGATATTCGGCCACGTAGGCGCATCGGACAAAAAGCTGCCCAGTGCACCCACTGCGGAACGCCGGTTGGCGCGGGCAGCCAAAGAGCTGCCCTGGTTCCCGTCAGCGACACATCGGGCACCGTGGCGCGACAGCAGAGTCCGAGCCCACAGTGCGCGAAGGGCCGCATCTGCACACGAGAAGCGCGGCTGTCCTGGCTTCTTGCCGCGTTAGCGGGGCTGATCGGAGCGGCCGCATTCACTCATTCCGCCGGCTACTTCGTCACCTTCATGACCGGAAACAGCGAACGCGCCATCCTGGGATTTTTTCGCCACGAAGCGTGGCTGTCGATCGCTGCAGGCCTGCTGTTGTTGTCCTTTGTCGCAGGCGTAGTCACCGCATCGTTGTGTCGACGCCACCTGTGGCAAGGTGGTCACCCTCATGGCCCGACGGTGCTGACCGCCCTGTCGGTTCTGGTGGCGGCCATCGTCGACGTCGGCGTGGATGGGTGGTCGACCAATCAGGTTTCGTTTGTGCCGGTGCTGTTTGCGGCCTTTGGTATCGGCGCACTAAACACCTCGTTCGTTAAGAACGGTGAAGTATCCATCCCGTTGAGCTATGTGACAGGGACACTGGTCAAACTCGGTCAAGGCATCGAGCGCCACATCAGCGGCGGCCGGGCCGGTGAGTGGCTCGGATATTTCTGGTTGTGGTTTAGCTTCGTCAGTGGGGCGACCGCGGGCGGGTGCATCAGTCTGGTCGTTAGCGGATCCCAGATGTTAGCTGTTGCGGCATTCGCGAGCGCAGTAACCAGTGGGTACACACATTTTCATGCCGACCGCCGGGTCCGGCGAACCTAGCTGGGCGCACGGTGTCTCACTTCCGCATTTTTGCGTCCCACGACCGTTCTGACAGCACACGCCGTCCAACGGCGATCGTCGGCTGCTCTTTTGAGGCGAAAGACGTTGGCGCGCTAATTGATGCGATCGGTGATGATCTGCAGAACGTCAGTGGCGATCCGCTCTACTGGCTCAATGCCCACCACGCCCACCGATACCAGTGCCGATTTCTTGACACGGTAATAATGGCTCCAACGCGGGGCGGTGATCCTTAACGTCGAAGAATCTGGGTGGTCAATGGTGAATTGATACTGGGGATCTTGCAGGGCGACGCAGGATGTCAGCAAGGACTCTAGCTGATCGAGAGCTTGGTGCGCCGCGTGCCAGTCTGGATAGATAGCAACAGCTTGGCTCACCGAAGAAACCAGCGCCATACCGCCGGGATCTATGTCGTCGGTAACGCCGCTATATCCCACGCTACGAAACTCTGACCAACCAGCGGCAAAGGTAAGATCGCTAATACCTGCGGCCCGGCAGGTACCCGGGGCGTTCTGATTTCCCGCCGGCGGATTATGCGCGTCGGCGTAGGAACGGACAGTGAGCTCCTCGTAGTTGGCGATGTGACGCACTTCTTCGACGCCGACCAGTAACGCATCGACGACAGATGCGGTGTTGGCCGGGCTAGCTGCTTTATTGGTGACCAAGCACACGGCAACGGAAACGAGCACGCAGCACAACAGGAGACCGGCACCCCGCACTGCCATTCGATGCTTCCACCGACTGGGCTGCGAACACAGAGGCAAGTGTGGAATGTCAAACCTCGTCATCACTAAATCTTCTGCTGCAACAGCGCGGCCCCGGCCGGTCACGCAAAAAGGCTCGAAATATATACGGGAGCGAAGCTCTTGCCGACGGCACATTGACTATCCTACCCTGCAAGCATCAATTTCTGTGTTGACTTCAGAAATAGGTATATCTACATCCCGCGTCCGGGTTGCCGACTTGGGTATCCCGACAACCTAGTATTTAACTATTGTCAACAAAACTCTGCTGGTTCTTTCTCGACCCGCTGCTAGATGTCGACAAGTGATCGCGTCCGTGCCCGACATTAGGACAACCCAATTCCAGGGACAAAGCGCCCCACTGCAGCCGTGTAGTCGCGGTACTGCTGACCATGCACCGTTCGCAGATAAGGCTCTTCGACACCGCGGACCTGCAATTCAATCGCCACAAACAGGAGTACGAGACCGGCAAACGCCAACGGATTCGGGGCCAAAAGCACTATTCCTGCAGCAAAGGCAAGCATCGCGGAAAAGATGGGATTGCGCACTGCGGCGAACGCACCGTCGTGCACTAAGCTCGTTGTCTCCTCCGGATCCACCCCGATCCTCCACGACTCACCCATATCGTTCTGGGCATAGACGGTCGCACCGATGCCGCCGCCAGCAAGCACAATGCCAACTACCTGGATCCAACTCGCCTGCAACGCTGCGAGCGGGCATAGTATGCCAGCCAATTGCAGTAGCGGGGCTGCGACACCGATGATGATCGCCGCAACGAACCCGGCGCCGGCGATCCACGCCAACGAGCCGAACCGCCCTTGGACACCGCGAAAGCCGGTCGAGCCTGTCCTCTGCCGCTGCCGCCAACTGCGCCACCCGAACCCCACTACTCCGAACACGGCATAAAGCAGCACCGCCAGCAGGGCCGTCCACGATTGACTCGCCATCATCTCATTCTATCAGTATATGCTTATTTAAGCATGTGTGGCTGGGTCGTGACCATCGGCCCGCTGAACACCCGTCGCGCAGGCACGATGGGCGATCAACCGCCGCCAATGGGGGATAAGCGCGCCTCGCTCCGGTACTGTCTGCCCGCTTGCCTCACAGGTCGTTGGTTTGTAGGTTCAGCGTCGAAAAGGACGTGTGTGCCCCCTCCCGGCGAATCAGCTTGCTCATTACCTACTCACGACGTCGGCGCTGTGATGGGCAATCGCTACGCGCCGCGCGCCGCAGGGGAGTGCGAGTGTATGTGTTGTGCTGGATCAGACATCGTCGCGTCGGCCAATCGAACCGGTCCTGCCGCTTCCTGCCGGGATTCGATGTGACGGGACGAAGCAACGCGACTCGGCGACTGAGCGCCCAGCAAATTTTGTCCGGCGCCCACCAGATTGTTCCGGTAGTGGAGCGCCGCCCTGTACCCAGCCATAGTGACTTCAATCCCGTTTTGGGATCGCTAAATCGTTTTATTCGGACGACACGCGACAATTCTGCTTACGCAAAATCATTCACGCTCACTCATTCCCGCACACCGGCGGACGCATACGGCTTAGAAACGCGCCATCGCGAAGGCCTTGATCTAACTACCCGCGCCACCAAGGCGCCTAACTGATGATTCGTCGTCGTCCGAGAGTCAACAGATCCCGAAGTGCGGCCAAGTTGCAGATTCTGGAAACCCGTGCCGTGCGGTAGCCGATAGATCAACCAGCAATCAAATATGCCTGGCACCCAGGGACAGCGTCTGTAGTATGAGGGCAATGACAAAGCCGAGGGATGCATAAATGGTTACGAAAATCATTGTCGGTTTTGTAGCGGTATTCGCCGCCATTTTCGGGTGTGCACCGACGACCGGCGACGAGCCACCATCGTTTGGGGTTCTCAGCTGTCAATGTGCAATCCGAGCCGACATGCGCGTAGCGCCCGTGCACGGCAGCGAGGTGGAACTCGGACTCCTGGACGGTCTTGCGTTCGCACCAGCCAGGCCTTCGGGCCGACATCTACACTCCCAGTGAGCACCTCGGATTGGCCCGCACCAAGCTATCCAGACCCGGCGGAAATGGAAAGTTCCGTGCCTCACAACTGCAGCAGACGCTTTTGCGAAACGACTCGGAAACGCAAAGCGAAAAAGGGTGTGCACAAGTCCCCGTTCCGAACTCGATGTTGCTCACCCAGCGTCGCATCCGGCTGGCCGCCGGTCACCAGGTCACGAAAAGTGTTGGGCTGCAGAGACCGCATCGAAAATCTGTGCTGGTCTCAGCGTTGGGACCGTATCGGCAGGGGTGCGAGTGCGGAAAGGACCATCCGCATCGGGTCAAAAGGTCTCCAGTGACACCGATCGGACCGGATCATCTGCCGAGGCGGGACCAGCAACCCTGGGAGGGCCGGTCGCGTGTGCTGACGGTTTGGCTCGGCTCGGCGCGGTACACCTTCAACTGCGGGGAAGTCAGTGTGGGCCGCCACCACGACTGCGACATCTGGCTGCGCGACGCTGACCCAGTAGTCCGCCAATGGGTCTCGCGCCGACATGCGCTTTTGCAACTCGATGGCCCGCAGTGGAAAGTCGTAGACCTCAGCCGGTACGGCATATTTGTCGACGGCGTTCGCGTCAGCCTATTCGTCATTCGCGATCGC
This sequence comes from Mycobacterium sp. NGS61, assembly GCF_059812325.1. Taxonomy (NCBI): domain Bacteria; kingdom Bacillati; phylum Actinomycetota; class Actinomycetes; order Mycobacteriales; family Mycobacteriaceae; genus Mycobacterium; species Mycobacterium sp. NGS61. The sequence goes on along the minus strand of NZ_JCALCL010000008.1, from coordinate 227,589 downwards.
CAGACCATCACGCTTGGTGGTCCATATGGACCCCAATTGACCTTCGGTATCGGTACCGACGGCGCTGCTTCGATACCCTGTAGTTTGCCAACGCTCAAACGGATACCTGCCTCACTTTCCATTCACACCTCGGCTGACGCCGCCAGCACGACGCCACTAACCCGGCCGCAACATCATCCGCGGCTTGCAGAGGTCGGCGGGGTCGGTGACACGGTAGGCATGCCGACGTCAATTGCCCCGGTGGTGCGGGGGACTGTTGGTCGGGCTGTGACCAATGAGCTCGTCATCGACGATGCCTACGTATCACGCGCACACGCCATGTTAATTCGGACAGGCACGGGTCTTGAAATCCGCGACCTGAACAGCGCCAACGGGACTTGTGTCAATGGTGTGTCGATCACCCGGGCCCGGTTGCGCGAAGGTGACAACGTCACGATCGGCAACACCCACTTAGTGGTGTCAGGAAACCACCTGGTACCGTGGCGGCGCCCGATCCGATGATCGTGCTGACACCGGTTGAGCGCGCAACGCGGCGTTGGGCGCGGACACAGCTCCTTGAACCGGCGGGTCGCTGATGTGAACAAACCCCGCTTTGCGCTGATGAGTGCGGTTGTGCTGGTTAGGGCGGTGCTCAACGACCTGTTCAGGCGGTCGTCGAACATAGCCCTCTCTATCGCCGTCCTCGCGGAAAAGGAAGCATTGGTGGCTGGGTGGGAAATCTCAATTGCACGCCGCCACCGGCTGCTAGAAGGCAACAGCGTCGAGGCAGGCGTGCGCGAACAACGATCAGCAAGAAAGAAGTCCGTGATGGCAACCGCAGCGGGCACAGCACCCTACCTATATCGACGCGGGAGGGCGACCGTCATAGCCTCAACACTCGGCGATACCCGCTGGCGCCACCTCCAACGCGCGCATGCTCGCCCAGCGATACCCGGGGCAGCACATCGCAATCACCTCGTCATGCTCGCGTTGGCGGTGCGTCAAAGCAGCCGCTCCGAAACGCTCGGTTAGATCGTGCGTGAGCTGCCGTGGACGCGGTTCTGTGACCAGCGTTGTCCCCAGCGCAACACCTGGCACACGGCAGGTTGGCCGATGAGGCCCGCGCTCGTCTCTGTCGACCTGGCCAGGGCCCTAAAGATCGGCCACCCGAACGCCCCGTTGTCGTGCAGTTGGTGACGTGTAGTGAGATCACTCAGGGTAACCGCTGAACGGTTTGGGAGGTGGGCCGCGGTGACCCAACCTAAGCGAGGTAGGTGGCGCATCGCTGTGCAGGTGATCGCCGTGGCGGTGTTGATCGACGTCACCGTGTCACCGGCCATCTGCCCTGCGCAGCAACGACCGGTCACGCCAGCGCCTGGAGTTGCACCGGCCGCGAGCGCGCCGCGAGGGCCGGCTACATTGACCGTCAATCCTGCACCCGGCAGCCGCAATGTCGATCCTTCGACTCCGATTGTGGTCACGGCCAGCACAGGCGTGCTGGTCGCGGTGCAGATGGTCAACGAGACCGGCAAGGTCATCGATGGTGTCCTGACACCGGATCAAAAGGTGTGGAAGCCCGCCGTGCCTCTGGGGTACGGCCGCACCTACACGCTGACAACCACCGGTCGCGGCACCGATACGACTACAACGACTTGGACTACAACCTTTTCGACCGTGATGCCCGCTAGACAGACCGCGGTGCGGCTCACCACCACCGCAGACACCTCTCTTCGTGACGGCGGCATCTACGGTGTGGGCACGGTGGTGGTGGCCCGCTTCGATCAAGCCATTCCCGATCGCGCCGCCGCCCAAAGGTCCCTGCGAATCAGCACAAACCCGCCCCTCGAGGGGGCATGGAACTGGGTGGACGATCAGACCGCGCACTGGCGCCCGCAGCACTACTACCCCCCAGGGACCAATATCACCGTGACCACCAGTCTGTACGGCACAGCGCTCGGCGAGGGACTCTATGGCCAAGAAGACGCCCAGGTCAGCTTTCGCATCGGCGACGCCCACATCGCCATCGCCGATGACGCCACCAAACAGGTGACCGTCTATAACAACGGGGAACTCGTACGCACCATGCCGACCTCCATGGGCATGGGTGGCAGCCAAACCATCGGCGGTCGCACCTTCAGCTTCTGGACCCAGCCCGGTGTCTACACCGTCATGGACAAAGCCAACCCCGTCATCATGGACTCATCCACCTACGGGTTGCCGATCAACTCCAGGCTCGGCTACCGCGAGACCATTTCTTATGCCACGCGCATCAGTCCCGACGGCATCTACCTACACCAGCTCGATGCAACGGTCTGGGCGCAGGGCAACACCAACGTCTCCCACGGCTGTCTGAACCTCAACGCCGCCAACGCCCGCTGGTTCTACCAATTCTCCCAGCCCGGCGACATCGTCGAAGTCCGCAACACCGGAGGCGCGCCCTTAACCATCGACCAAAACGGCGACTGGAGTGTGCCCTGGGACCTGTGGCTGGCCGGCAGCGCGCAGAGGTAACTTGAATCAAGCGGCCGATCCTATCGGGCATCAACCTTACTAGACGCATAGAGCATGTGCGGGCTGGCCAGAGCTCAACGAGTAACCGGCCGCGTCGATCATCACAGACGCAGAGCCCAGCGTCGACCGCGGAAGTGCAGGACAGTGCGGCTAGCGGGGTGGATGTCAATGCGCCAGAATGATTCTGGCGGAAGACCGAGTGCTGCAAGAATCGCCGCTCGGATCACTGCGGGATGGGTCACGGCCACCGTCGATTGGGTGGCGTCGGTCAAAGATGTTAACCAGCCCGAGACCCGCTCGATCAGCTCATAGATCGATTCGCCGCCGTGTGAAGTCACTGCCGGGTCAGTGAGCCAGGATTGCAAATCGTTATCGTTGAGGCCGCGTAAGGACTTGCCACGCCAGGCTGGGCAATTCAAGTCGCTTAAGCAAGGTTCTATGGTTGCCGCCGTCAGGCCGGACAACGTCGCAGTCTGGCGAGTGCGTTGCTCAGGTGCGGTGAATTGGCGATTTTGGCCGCTGACATCGAAGGTCGTGCAAGCTGCGTCGACCTGCGCCCGGCCGATGTCGTTGAGCGGTTCGTCATCGGGAAAGCGGCGCGCTGCCATCGCGTCGGTCATTCCGTGCGACACCAGCACCAGTCGCAAGACACCGGTCACTTCGCGGTAGAGACCCGTTCGCGCTGCGTTCGCGGGGCCAGTACCCGCCCTGCGAGCATCGAGAAGACCAGGCCAATTGTCACCCACATCACTAGTTGGGTACCCAACGAGGCCAGCCTGAACTGATAAAGGACATCGGCGGGAAACCCGGGAAAGATGATCGTACCGGCAGCATCACGCATCGGCCCGGGCGTCTCGGTCTCGTCCGGCAGGATCAGCATCGTGGCTACGATTGCCGCCGTGTAAGCACTGGCCGCGAGCAGAGTGGCGTTGGACGCGCCTTGCCGTCTGCACAGACGCCGGCCAAGCCACACCGCCAGGCCGGCAAAAAGCACCGAAGATAAAAGCATCCCCAAGTAGCACAGGGTCCGCGTTGCGATGGTGTCAGCCTGACCCACGGCGGGGGGATTCGGCGGATACTTCACAAACGGCACCAAGTACACCGCGACGAAACCTGCGGCAGTCAGGCGAATCGAAAGAGGCCGCGGCGCAGCGCTTTTCCAGCGACCGTAGGTAACGCAGAACAGCACGGCCAACAACGCGCCAATCGCGGTGCCGAAAATCAGGAGCCCGAATCCTAATCCCGCGTTGCCCTGTACGCCGCGGGAAAACAACTCCCCCCCGTGCTGATGGACGCCATAAGCATGCGCAGCCTCAGTGCGGCCATCTTCAAATTCAATCGCGCGGCCGATGGCGGGTTCGGCGAACAGACGGGCGAAGACATACGCGATAGCGGCACCCACCACCCCCGCAAGGACGCCACGCGCAATCAAACGCTTCTCCATGACTCGGCTTAGTGGCAGGGAAACCCGAGCAAATGCCGAGCGTCATGGAAGAATTCGTGCAGGTGAGTGTCGCTGCCAAACAATGATACTGCGCCTTGGTCGATGCCGATGAAGTAGATCGCCACCATCGCCAGCGCCGCCGTCGCCGCCATCCACAGCGGCGCCTTTGCCGCCGTCAGATCAATAGGTTCGGCTGGGATCGATGAAGAGTTCGCCACAATTGCCTCCTGCTGGGATTACGCGTCCCCTTTGGTGTTGCCGAGGTAGCTCACGGGCGCCAAGTCTGACCGTAGACGGTGACGCGACCGTTCCGGAGTTTCGCTAGCTTTCGAAAGCTCGTCGACTTGGCAGTCTAGACGGCTCAACAGCAATCCTTCTAGCCCACCACCCCAGGGCGAGCCAACTCAGATGCTTCTGTTTGTGCCACAGACCGAGATAGGCCACCCTTCAAAATCAGTCGGTGTCTTGAATTAATTCCTGAAACAGCGGACATTCGACTGCATGCCACTCGCGGACGACAATTTCATTGTTTACGGGGTCGCGAGCCACTTCTGCTCGCCAAGGTAGGCAATCCGGGCAAGCCACCACTTCGCATGCATCACCATCGTCGTTGAAAGCCCGTAGATCAACGCTTCCGATCGGCGCGCTAAAACTGACATCAGGCCGTGGCGGCCGAGCGGATTGTTGGCGGTCGCTCAACCTCTGCGAGCTCGGTTGGGGGTTCCGTGCGAGATTTCCGGCAGGATCCCCGGTTGTCATCCGACGGTGCAGTCGCTGTTCAAGACAGCCGGTGCAGAGCCGGCCGTCGTTATCGCCTGCGGCGGTCCGCACTTCGTCTTCTACCCGGCGCGCTTCATCCCCGTCAAGCCCGCAATCGGCACAACAGATTTTCCGCAGTTCCATCGACCACTCAAGGGAGACCGTCTCACCTCTCGAGGTGATGAAGTCACGCCATCCGTGGCCGCCGCGAATAGCGACCACGGTCAACGTCTGCTTGCGGCAGTAGGCAGCGATGGTGTCCTCGATAGCCCTCTCGACCTCCGCCAGGCTGTCAACGGTGTTCACGAGGCCGCCACCGCTGTTGATTAACCACACCACCCGGTTACCGGGGGATGGCCGATACTCGAACTCCGTCATCGTCCTTCGCCCCTAGCTGTTGCGCACCGAAGAACTGTTGCGCACACGGTGTTCCCGCCGCCGCGGCCCCACATGCCGCGCGGAAACCTTGCCAGTCGTGTGCCGGGATCGTAGCCTTCGCGAACAGCTGGACCTTTCGCCCCGCCGAATTGCAGTAGCGCAATCCCTCACCGTTGCCTCACACCACAGGTTTCTCGTATGCCAAGCCGCCGCCATTCGACAGGCTGGATTCAGTTTAGTCATCAGTGCCGAGGTTCAATGCCAACGCAGCACAGGTGCGCTGCCCGGGGCAAACGCGGTGACCCGCGTCTACGCAGATGCCGCCCCAACAATTGCGGTGTTCCATACAACACGAACACCTATTGCCCAACTGTCCTCTCATCGAGACTGATGATGAACTACCCGTGTTGTTCCTAGTCGGTCGCGAAAACCGGGGTGGGCTGGCTCGCGGGGTGTCAGGTGCCGGTGAGGACGTCCTCGTACTCGGTTGAACACGGGGCCCGTCACCAGACACCGTTGCAGATACGTCGCCTTCCGCCAGTTCTTCGCATCGAAGCAACAGCGGGTGACTGCGCGCGCAACACCACGTAGCACCGCGCTTAATCAGCGCTTCCTGGCAAGCGCCGATGACGGCGACTCACTTAGTCGGGAGCGTTCTGGTCCAGTGCCCCATCGGGCGTCGATGACGCCGTCGCGTAGGCCGCTTCGCGGGTAATCACACACATTGACACTGATTTCCTAGACGCTGAGAACGCCGCACGCACCGTTTTGGGCGAACACGCTACCGCCACCCCGAAACCCAACGACGGCACGGTGAAGATGATCCGCCAAAATCAAAATCGCCAAAGACGTTGCCGTCAAAGCCCGTACGGCAGCAAAGGTGCCGCTGAAGACAATCATCGTCAATGCGCCCTGGCCCAGCTACGCGAACAACTACAGCCCCTGACGAAAATGGTGCTGATACGCCGCTGCGGCGGGTTGCGGCCCGGCCAAATCACCACCGTCGATCGCTACCAAACACACCTTGCGTTCGATCGCCCGCCGCTGGCTGCTACTCAACGACGAAATCGGCGAACACGAACGACTGCTGAGGGCAGACACCGCACAGTTGGCCCAGGCGGCCTCGGTGCTGAATCGGTGAGAGTTGTCGCCGGCGACAACGAGCATCTGGGCAGCGGTGTCGTCGCCGATCCCCATTACAGCGATGAGTTGGGGTGCCCCGGCATCGACCGGCAAAACCGTCCGCTATCGGCTCAATTGGGTGGTCACCGCCAAGCCAACGCCGCCCTCTACCGCGCTGTCGTTGTCCGCATGCAACACCATGAACCGACCAAAGCCTACGTGGCCCGCCGCACTGCCGAAGGCAAGACCCAAGCCGAGATCATCCGCTGCCTAAAACGCTTCCTCACCCGAGAAATCTGGGCACTCACGCGCCCACTGCGCACCGTTCCCGAAGCCCACCAACTGGCCGCTTGACGACTATAGGAGCATCAACGCCCCCGCCGAGGCAGGCAATGCCCCATAGACCTAACCCATTGAGCCGCGCACACGTCGCGCCTGCCGGGTCTGCTCGCCCGATACTTCGGCTGACCTAAATGACGAAACTAGTTCACACAATATGGACGGCTGTGCCGAAAACCGGTTAGATTCGACGCATCATGTTCACCGGCGGACTGAAGCAGTCGTCGTCGCGATCCGCAGTCGTTATTGCAGCAATACTGTGGTTACTGGCGGGGCCCGCGGCGGAGTTTGAGCACACCGCACCGCCGAGACGCGACACCGCCCATTCCACGCTGACCTCCTTCACCGGTGCGGTCGCCGTCAACGGTGATCCCACGCATCTGAACCAGTTCCCATCGCCGAAATGTCCGAAGGCGTTCGACACAACAATCTTGCCTCGCCTGGTGCCGGGCCTGATCGCGCTGTGGACGGTTGCCCTCACAGCCGTCATCGCGCGATGGGATGTCGGGGGCATGCCGCAGTCCGGACGCAGCCCGCCATCAATGTGCGGCATCGCCATCACGGGTCGAGATCTGTTGAGCAGGTTGTGCATCGCACGTCGCTGACCGGTCGGCGTCATCATCAGGCGCTGCGCAGCTATGGCATCGCTGACTGAATCGGCGACCGGGCTGACCCCATTGTTGCGTGGCGGTGCCGGCCTACTTCTCTTTCGGCCTCTGTATACGGCTTGCGCCCAACTGATCTGACGCCATTCCCGAACGGGGCATATTTGCTGTCGATACGGCGCCCGGGGCCTGGCCGCGCAGACATGTTCGTTTGGGGGCTTACCCGACGCCGCTGCGAAAGGACACTCACGTCCGCACCACACTCTTCTTGGAATATGACTGTCAGCACGAGCAGCCGAGCCGCAAGCAGGCGCTAGGCGCTGCCGGCAACCGCACTGCCGTTGTTGGGCGCGTCCTGATCTCTACATTCTTGTCGGCTCGCATCACCACGGAGCCGCCCGCCGCGATCAGGTCCAGGATTCCCGTGCCTGACGGCACGCGAAGCAACGCACTCCGACGGTTGCTTCCGTTCGAATCAGCGCCTGTGTGATCGAGTCGACACGATGGATTTCGGACTGCTACCGCCGGAGATCATTTCAAACAAAATGTTTCGTGGTCCGGGTTCGGAGCCTTTGCGTGCGGCCGCCGCGGCATGGGACGAGCTCGGAAATGCACTGTATGCCGCAGAGATTTCTATCATCTCAGCCATCTCATGTATGGGCAGCGAGGCCTGGCAGGGACCCTCAACCACATCGACGATCAAGGCGGTCAAGTCCTACCTGGAATGGATCGGCCTAGCAGCCTTGGGCGCCCACCACACTGCAGCACAAGCAAGGTCTGCCGCCAAGTCTTACGAAACCGCCTTGATGAAGACGGTGCTGCCGCCGCAGATCAGCGCAAACCGCAGCCAGTTGCGTTGGCTTGCCGCCGCGAACCAACTCGCTCAGTCCGCGCATGTCATCGCCGCTCTCGAGGCAAACTACAACGAAATGTGGGCGCGCAACGCCGGTGCGATGTACGCTTACGCGCGCGATGCGGCAAAGGCGACGCGGCTGAATCCCTTCCCAATGCCAGGTATCGAACCGATCGCTGCAGGATCCGCGGACGCACCTACCGCGACAACGCAAACCCAGCTCACGCCAGATGGACAAACGTATTGCGTGGTCTCAGAAGCGTTAACAACGCTGGCAAAACCAGCAAGCTCACCTCGCACGCCACAAAAACTGCCAACTCCCGTCCAGAATCCCACGAATCCCGGTGGCTGTGGAACACCCTCGCCCATGTCGGCAGTGCTGGATTTGGTTTCCACGCTAACAAACCCTGACAACGATCGCGGGGACACCTCCGGTTGGCCATCGCCGATGTCGGTACAGGCTTGGTACAGCGGTCGCTGCGTGCCCAGGAAGTGCCGTCTGGGAACGACTTCTGGCAGCCAATTACCAGCAACGCGCGGCGGTGTCGGGCCCGCGGCCGCAGTCGGCGAACTCTCGGTGCCGCGAGCTTGGATCGAATACCTGAGACGAGGCTAGTCAGTGAAAATGTTTGCCTCGCGGTAAGATACGTAGTAGGGGAACGGGGAGTACACAGTCGACCCATTCGCGGAAGGGCTGTAGTCAATGTCTTCGCCGCAGCGGAACAGTACCCAGATTTCGACCGTCGTCATCACCACCGAACCGCGCAGGCAAGCTCACGGTTTGGACTGTAGCGGCTCACCGCAGCGCAGCGGGCCGAGAATGTGATGGCTGGGTAGGTGTCGCTCCCGCCGCGAGAGTGCGGGCTGTTCCAAACAGTTCTGGTGTGACTGCCCCTCGCGCTCAGCAGTCAGGCGCTGCCTCACGTTGTCCTGGCGTTGTGGTTACTGCTATGAGGTTAGCGTCCGCCTTCCGCTGCGATGCCGTAATTTGCCCAATTCAAGCAATCTCGGCTGATAAATAGCCCTTTTGCAGCGGCCAAACAGAAAATTCGGTGCCTGTGGCGATCACTTATTGGTAGTCGACCGCGATTACCGGTTATCCGGCCGCTATGACTAAGAGGGATAATTGACCGAAATGCTGTATCGACGATAGCGTTCGCCCTTGATGGTGCTGATCACCGTCGGTAAGTGAAGCCTGTGACCGCAACGCCGCGAATGTCGGAGTATGCCTGCATATCCTCCCGCTTTCGTCCATCTTCTTCGACCTCCTTCGGGCAATGTGTTCGTGGCTCCGCGTTACCGTAACGCCGGGTCCCCACTGCATGCCGGCAGGTCGGAGCCGATCGTCCGCCTGTCGCGGCGATGCACGAATCTCGAAGATCATCGATCATCAGACAGATCCGATGAACTGCGGATTATTCTGGCCAGCGGTCGCGATGCCTGCCCTAGAGCGAGTTGTGTATGGCTTGCATGGTGTCGATCTCGCTTTGCTGATTAGTTACGATCGACTGTGCCAGCGTGATCGCCGGGGTGTATTGACCGAAATGAATCTCGTCTCGAGCCATGGTAATTGCGCCTTGGTGATGCTGAATCATTTGTGTGAGGAAAAGCTTGCTGGCGTCGATGCCTTGCGCATTTTGCAGAGCCTGCATGTCCTGTTCAGAAATCATGCCTTCCATCCCGGGCATGCCGGCGTGGCCCGGCATCCCCGGCATCGTGGTTGTGGGTGTGACGCTAAGGGAAGTTGTCGCAGGCGTTTGCTGCGCCCACTGGCTCAACCAGGACTGCATCTGCTGGATCTCGGAGCCCTGCGCTGCCTTGATTTTATTGGCGAGGTCGATCACGCGAGAATCGATGCCTTGTTTGCCAAGGATGGTGTCGCTCATCTGAATTGCTTGCTGGTGGTGAGTAATCATGCGCTGGGCAAAAGTGACGTCGTTAGCATTGTGCGCTGCAACAGTGCCTTCGGCCGGACTTGACGCTGCGGAAGGCATGCGAAAGGTATTGCTGGGCGCGGAAGGATTGTCTGAGTCGCCGCACGCTACCACCGTTACTAACACCGCGATAGCTGCTGCAACGAGAGTAAATAGCCGTCGCCTCACAGTGACTTCCTTTCGGACTCACGCATTCCGTGTTGAATATGCCGAGGATAGGTACATCAGCGCTGCGCATCCGGTACCCAAAGAGCATGCCGTCAAACCCCACGGACTATGTTGGCTAGCCGGGCAATCGTTGAATGGTAATCTGCCGCGATCACGTCAGCAGGTTAAACCCGTGCAGTCGCAGGCTGCTGCTAACGACAGGGTACCGAAGAAAAAGGCGATCGCAGCACCGCTGAGCATCAGATTTGAGCAGGGTTGGCCGCCGCCGGTGGCGGCGCAGCGATCTTATAGGCGAAGGCCCAGAACGGATTGCGCTCGATGGAGCTAAGGTGCTGCGGGACAGGCGGATTGCGCGCATAACTACGCGGACCAGCATCGAGCCGCTTTCTCGGTGGCAACACCGGTGCCGGTGCCCATGGCGAGAACGACATTGGCCGGGGCAAGGGCGGGCCGCATCATTGATGCCTTAACAACATGCAAAGATTCGCCGTCGATTGCAATCGCCTGGCGGTCTCGACTTTTTTGGGCGGCAGGACGTCGGCGACAACGTTTTCGATGCCGACCTGTCCGGCCACCGCGGCGGCGGCGGACCTGCGTCACCGGTGAGCATGACCGGTTCAATCCCAGCGCGCGCAGCTGTCGACAGCCTCGGCTGACGTCAGGTTTCACCGCGTCGGCCAGGTCCAGCACCACGCGCGGCTGGCCGTCCCAGCTGATTGCTACCGCGGTCTTGGCGCGACACGGCCCGGTGCCTGGCGCTACCACCTCCGGCAGCTGCTCTGATGACTCAGTTTGCAGTCGAGGGCGGCCTACCACCCACAGGATGACGTCTCCGATGCCAGATCTTTGACGGTTAGCGAAATCCGTTGCCGCGGAGATCACTAAGCTTTTCCCCGTACGCCGTTGGCAATAGGTTTGACGACTGGGTGCTTCTCGTGGGTCTTGCCGGTTCCCGGTGGGGCCGAGCAGCACCACGTCGCGGACTTCGCCAGGAACGCACACTGTGCCCAGGTGGGCGACAATGTCTCGGTGCAAGACCGATTGGTGATCGAAGTCAAAGTGCTCCAACAATTAACGGGTTGGGAACCCTCCGAGCGGATGCCGGCGGCGCACCGGAGGCTCGCGGGGCCGCGACCTCCCGGGAGAGCACCGGCAGATAGTCCTCCTGAGTCCAGTGACCGGCGCCACGGGCGGCAACGCCAGCATTTGGGCTCGATGGGAATCGAGGAAGTCGACCGGACTATGATCTAAGGCGAGCACCCGACGGGCGTTAGCGATCGGAAGTTATTGGCCCAGTTGACTGTTGAAGTCCGCCGGCAAAGCGAGCTGAGCCCCGGCCGGAACAAGGTCTCCGGATAGCGGTTGCTCGCTCCACAATCCCCTTGCATTCGGGATCATATGGTTTGAGTTGCATTAACCGCGAACCCAGCCTGCCCATCAACGCCGTGACCGGACCAGTCAACCGACCTCGGCCCGATCCGGCCTCGTTGTCCCCCACAAGTCAGGAGCCGCCGCGGCGAAGCCGCCCGGAAGTAGCTGCCACATCCCGGCCACAAGGTCCATGGTGTGACGCGAGGCCCAGCATTACCAGGGCGACGAACCGGGAGAACGCCGCCATCACTACCACCGGTAGCACCGCCTCCTGGCCGAACCCGACCGCGATCCTGGGTGCCGGGAACCACAGGTCCCACTGAATCGCTCGCCCCGGTAAATACTCGAGGCGGTCAACCGGATCGGCGGGCAGGTACTCCGGCGGATCGCTTGGGACCCGCTCTCGCAAGTACGAACTCGAACCCGCCCGCACCGCCCCACTCGGCAAGCACCGCCGCCGGCATCTGCGGGTAAGACGACAGCAACACCCGAATCGGCGGCACCCCCGAGCTGATTCCCGACGACGTCGAAGCCGAGTGCGCCGAGCACAACCCGGTGCCGATGATCCGCGTGGCCAATGACCGAGGCCAGGATCCAGGCGAAGACGACCGTCAGCATCTATTTGGGCGTTGAATGCCAGCGCCTATAGGCGAGCGGTCGCTGGCATCCAAGATCAGCGCCGAGTCCTCGAAGACGGGCGATCAGCGTTGGCCAATAGGCGCAGTCGTGCAGCCAGGACGTGGGCTACTCGCGCCAAGCTCATCAGCGTTTTCGTCCGGCGGCCCCGTGGGTTGTTCACCGATACCGGATGATGCTCTCCTGATAGTCGCGTAGGGCGCTGATCGCCCGATGCTTGCGGGCGTGTGCAGCTTCGGCCAGGGCCTGACGCTCTGACACGGCATCGGGCGATAGGAAGCTGCCGCTACCGGGTGAGCCAGCCAGGCCCAGTTTGTTCATCCGCTTGGGAACCGGGGCGCCCTGGTATGCCAACGGAGTGGGATGGCCATCCTCGACGGGACCCAGCGGCTGGTGAAGCTCAATATAGGCGCCGTGCGGCAGCCGTTGAATGATGCCAGTTTCGACGCCGTACTGGAGCACCGCGCGGTCACTGCGCTGCAATCCGAGACACCACCGGTAGGTGACGAAGAACACGATCGGCGGCAACACCACCATTCCGATGCGCCCAATCCACGTCGTCGCGTTCAGCGAAAGTTGGAACTTCAGCGCAATGATATCGTTCATGCCGCTCAGGGTGAGCACCATGTAGAACGCGATCGCCATCGCCCCAATGGCGGTGCGCACCGGGGCGTCGCGAGGCCGCTGCAGCAGGTTGCGGTGGGTGTCGTCACCGGTCAGTCGTCTTTCAAGCAACGGCCAGGCGGTCAGCAGCGCGAAAACCACACCCATAATCACTGCGACGGCAAAAGCCGCAGGCACCGTGTAGCCCCAAATGTAGAACTCCCATGCTGGCCACAACCGGGCCAGTCCCTCGGTCCACATTAGGTAAAAGTCCGGTTGCGAACCCGCCGAGACCTGGGCCGGCTTGTAGGGCCCCAGGTTCCAGATCGGATTGATCTGCAAGAGCCCGCCCATCAGTCCGAGGACGGCGACGGTCGCTGCGAAGAATGCGGCGGACTTAATCGCGAACACCGGCATGACGCGAACGCCGACCACGTTCTTCTCGGTGCGACCGGGCCCAGCAAATTGGGTGTGCTTCTGAAACCACACCAACGCCAGGTGCACCCCGATCAACGCCGCCAAGATCGCCGGAAATATCAGTACGTGGATGGTGTACAGGCGCGAGATGATGATGTCGCCAGGGAAGTCGCCGCCGAACAGCGTCCAGTGCAGCCAGCTGCCGATTACCGGCACGCTCATAGTGATCGATGACAGCGCAATCCTCAACCCGGTACCCGAGAGCAGGTCGTCGGGCAGCGAATAGCCGAAGTAGCCCTCGAACATAGCCATGATCAGCAGTAGCGAACCGATCATCCAGTTCGCCTCCCGGGGTTTGCGGAATGCGCCGGTGAAAAAGATGCGCGCCAGGTGCACCATGATCGCCGCGGCGAACATCAGCGCAGCCCAGTGGTGGATCTGGCGCACGAACAGCCCGCCGCGCACCTCGAAGCTGAGGTCCAGCGCGCTTTCGTACGCCCGTGACACCTGCACGCCACGCAACGGCTGGTAGACCCCGTTGTAGCGCACCTCGGCCATGGACGGATCGAAGAACAGCGTCAAGTAGACACCGGTGATCAGCAGCACGATGAAGCTGTATAGGGCGATCTCACCGAGCAGGAACGACCAGTGGGTGGGAAACACCTTGTTCAGCTGGCGTCGCATCGCTGCTGAGGGATGGCAGCGCTCGTCGATAGCTTCCCCTTGGCGGACTACAATTTCGCGAAGTTTCGCGATCACAACTTGACTCGTCCCTTCGGTGTTGACGCGGGAACACTAGCGTCGGGTGGATCGGCGTTCCCACGGGCCTCTAAGCTCAATCGCGCACGACGTCAACGTGACGTCGTAGTGCAGCGCAGTTGGGGCGCCGGTTGACTGGTCGACCGCGCGACGTATGCATAGCGTCCGGTGTTGCGCCTTCGCCATCGCCCGGTCGGCGCCGGGGTCACATGACCGCGCTTTTCGCCGCGAGGTCGACCGGTATCTAGTCATTCGACCGTCACCCGTCTCGCCACGGACCCGGCGCTGGGCACTACGTCCGCGAGCTGGAGTACCTGTGGCTACGTCGGGGGTGACAGGCTTGTCGTGGCACGGTCCATCACCGGTCAGGGCGGTGTATTGGCCCGTAGGGTTCGGCGCAACGTTCGTCGCCGCCCTGCCTTCCATCGGCGACAGCATAATCAGCCTGCGGTGTGGTGTGCTCGAGCCCGAACTCGCCATGCGGCACCGTTTCGATGCGGGAGCGGACCGTGCGAGACTCGGCATCATCACACGCCGCGCCAGCCGGATCGCGATCAGCGCCAACACGAGCGACACTGCGCTCGTGAGCATTTGAGCCGTGTCGGGGATCAACGACAAGCGACTCGCGACGGCCGATGACCACCTCGACGGCCACAAAAGCCACGATAAGGCCCTGCGCTGGCGATAACCATTTGCTGTCCGCGTCCGCCGACACCCCCATCCGCGTGGTTGATGCCATGCCTGGATGCGTTTGGCGGCGCCGAAAGGATTCGCTTCGCCCGTACGATCAGTGGTGGCCGCCACGATAACCTCCGCGGTGGCCACCATAGTAGCCCTCGCCGAACAGCCCACCGAGAAAGCCCCGTGGACGGGGAGCCTCTGCATAGACCGGCCGCGCTGAGAACTGCTGCTGAGGCGGATAGCTTCCCGGGGGCGGTTGCTGGGATTGGGTGGCGTAAAACTTGCCCTCGGCCTCGGCGAGCTGCTCCATCTCGCCGCGGTCAAGGAAAATGCCGCCGCACCCGGTGCACTGATCGATCGTCACCCCGAACCGCTGCACTGGCAGCATCTGCGACACACACCGTGGGCACAGCAGCGTCGATTCCCCAGTCTCCGTTGATCCACGCCTGGACTCCATAGGCCCTCCCTGGTCGAGTACCACCTCCACCCAGACTAACAAAGAATAGTGAAATGCGCATGTATGCATGAAAATTATGTTCTTCGGGTTTGGCTTCCTGCCTATCAGGTGGCCGCCGCGGTGCGCAGGTGGCGACACGCAGGCCGGGCCGGCGTATCAAGCGTCGGGTCTGTTCGCGGCCTAGATGCCAGCCGCGACGTTTCATGGTGTGGTGCATCTTTTTGACTCCGTAGACCGAGTATTTGCCATGCACCTCCCGCAGGTCGGCCATCAGCTGTGCGTCGAGGATTTCGCGATCTGAGGCCGGGTGGGTCCGCGCGGCTCGGTAGCTTCGAGAGGACAGGAATCCCGGGGTTGCTGCCCGCAATACCGCAGATGAGCTCGACCCCGAACTGATCGCGATGTGCATCGAATTGCGCGATCATTTCGGGGTCGAGCTCCACTGCGAAAAACGCAGATGCAGACTTCCAAATCTCGTTGGCTCGTGCAAGTCGGCAACTTCTCGCTTCGGCCGGTGAATCCGGCATGTTCGAAACTCGTCGTGCCGGATCGCTCGCCGGCATCAACCTGGGGCTTACGCCGCCACCGGCGCACCAACTCCTCCGAGACGCCGAGTTGGCTCGGCCACCTACTGGATCGCCTCGAACTCCGACTTGCGAAGCTCCAGCGTGGAGTCCAACAACGGCAACGCACGATCGCGAAACTCCGGCGAATACTGACCGGGCATGCTCCTGATCCTCCAATAAAGACCGGAACAGACCCCGAGGCGGTTCATTTGTTGCCACGGCGGTTCAGTGCCGACGCGATCGCCACGCTGGTTGTAGTGGCGCTGATGCTCGGCAGAGCGTGACAAGTAAGCGCTGGACGGTAGGGGCGCTATCCGCCAACGTCCGAGCCGTCGCTGTTAGCCGGACAGTAGGCCGCGATCGCAGCGCCGATGAAATACCCCGCTTCATGCGCGCTGAGTTGCGCGGCTCGGGCCAGCGGCAGTACTAGCGAGCGTTCGGTATGACCTGTGCTGATATCGCTGCAAACGGTATGAGCGGTCGCGACCGCTTTCTCGGAGTTGGCGACGGGGATTGCGTGACGTTGCAGCGCCGCAATAAAGGCGTCGTCGGTGGCATCGGCCGCGACTGGCGCCGCGACAATCATTGCAGCCACGGACAGCGCTGCGTTTAGCAGCATCGACAATCTTGCGCCGCTCAACGACAGCCGGGGTATGCGCGGCTGGGGCGACGGACGCTTCATTGCCGCTGCCGCTGCCGCGCGTGAGGCAGCCACCGCTGAGGCCGGTTGCTTGAGCTCGTCTTCAGCGGGCGTCGACTGCTCTCGGTCATAGGTAAGCCGACAACGGATCCGACGCGAGCTCTTCGTGACGACTGCCACCGACGACGCGTTGTGCAGGATCGCGGCCCGAACGGGCGACAATGCTGCACCGAGGCCGATCAGCAGCCCCGCGGCGTTGACAGCGCTGGACATTCCGCAATTTTGCCAGATGACTCTGACCGCCGCGGCGCCCAAAACCAAGACATCTGCGATCATACGAGATGTCGTTCGCGAGGGGAATGTCGCGGTCTCCGCGGCGACATCGATGCCGGCCAGGCCCATTGCGATCCCGAGGTCAGCGGTCGCCAGCGCCAGCGCATCGTTGACGCCGTCACCGACCCTCCCGGCGTATCTGTCATTTGGAACGTCGCGCACTGAGGTGAGTTTGTCCTACGGGCATCACCTTGCGCACCACTCGTCGATACCTAGTTACGGGCTACCACCTCGGCGGTGTCAGGGTGATCTCTGGTCAACATGACGATGCGCCGTATCCCGTTAGCCCGCAACCGCGTCAGCACTTCGGCGGCCTCGGGCCGGATTCCGTCGCGCAGGATAATAAGACCTGGTTGCCCAGCAAGAGGTCTGCCGCCCTGGACCGCCACCGCTCGCACGCGCTCTAATCGTCTCAGCTGTGGGTGGGGGTAACCCACGGCAGCGCGCTGAGCACCTACCGTAGAGAGATTGGCAAGATCGTGCTTTGAGTTTGCCAACCTTGAGTGGTGCAATTCGGTGTTGTCGTGGTCGCCGCCATGTAAGTGGGCCCTGCCGGGCAGAGGCGGGCGGCGAGATCGTCGACGCGGTCGCCAATGTCGTCGCGGTCTACCGCATTCGTTCGCGGCCCCTCGATGCCGCGCAGTGAGCGCGTGCAGAATTGCCAACAGCAAACATTGAAACGACGACAGCGTGCCTAACGGTGTCGCCTGTGGTTCAGGTCGAACTCATCAACTCACGGTTGGGCAGGACTATGGCTTGTGTGATTCGCAAGCGGACCGCATCAGCACGGCCGAGCGGGATGGCGTGCCGAGCAAGTCGTCGCAACAACCCAGATATGGGCAGGTCACCCATGTCGGCTGCACTCCGCATTTAGGCCCTATTGTCCGAATCGGTTATCACACAAGGCCGTCGGCTCGCCGCCCGGGGACCGGACCCCATGGTAGCGCGTCGCAGTTGTCAGAACGCCCAAGGGATCCTTTGACTCGCAGCACTTTTGTTGAGTTGCCGATGCACGTTCCAATCGCGTATGCGAGCACCCTCAGATGGTTCGTTTCAAACTGATAATAAAAATGAATATGTTTGATTGAGATTGAGCTCCTGCGGTGACTACGGATCCGGCGCGGCAAATGAACAGTTACTGGCTGAGCAGTGAACAAGCTTTCCGGAGCCTGTGTGATCCGTGTAAGCCTGGCATAACGTGGCCAGGGATCGGCTAAGCGACGAGCGACGGTGGGGGTCACTAGCCGCTGCATGCTGCGATGCAACGTGAATCTGGGGGAGGGCGGGAATGTTGACTGTTTTCGCAAAGCCGGACGCACTGGGTGGTGCTTCCGATGGACTGATGTTCATCAGATCGGGAATGCCCCGCCGGGCCAGCCGCTGCGGGCCCAACGATGCGGTTGTGCCAGCCTCGCCTGACCCGCTGGCGCTGATCACGGTCAACCACTTCGTCAGCCACGCGAATCTGTTCCAGCAGATTAGTGAGCAGGCCGCGGCGGTCCGAGAGCAGTTAGCGGCCACGTTGGGTCGTGACTCTTCGTACGCCACCACTGAGGCCGCCAACGCCGCCGCGGTCGGTTAGGACAAGAACTTAATGGTGGATTTCGCAGCTTTACCGCCGGAGATCAACTCCGCGCTGATGTACGCGGGACCGGGGTCGGGGCCAATGCTGGCCGCCGCCGCGGCCTGGGAAGGGCTGGCCAGCGAACTGGCGGCCGTCGCGTCGTCCTACGCAGGGGTTGTCACCGGCTTGACCGACGGTCCGTGGCTGGGGCCCTCGGCGGCGTCTATGGCGGCAGCAGCCACCCCGCAGATCGCATGGCTGACCACTACCGCCGAGCAGGCCGCGCAAACCGGCGCGCAGGCTGTCGCAGCGGCGGCTGCCTATGAGGCCGCATTTCTGGCGACGGTGCCGCCACCGGTGATCGCAGCCAATCGTGCCCTGTTGGCTGGGTTGTTGGCCACGAATTTCCTGGGCCAGAACACCGCGGCCATCGCCGCCACCGAAGCCCAGTACCTCGAGTTCTGGGCGCAGGACGCGGCCGCGATGTACGGCTACTCGGGTGCTTCGGCGGCGGCAGCGGACCTGCCGGCGCCGACCCCGCAGTACATCGCCACCTCCATCAGCGGCATCGGCAGTCAGATCAACGCCCAGGTGAACGCCCTCAACACTTCTCTCGCGGCAGCGGGGTATCACGATGTGGTGAGAGCGCTGAGTCAGGCGGGCGGGCTGACAAATGCTCCGCCCTGGCTTACCAACCCGCAGGCGGCGCTGGGTTCGACGGGTCTGGCCTGGAATTCCAACGGTGACGGGATTGTCCTTAATGGGGTGTTCGGCGACATTATGGAAGGCATCACCGGCTCGCAAACGATAGATGGCAGCACCGGTTTTGACACTTACATCCGGTTGGTTTCGCCGCTGCGTCTGACTGCCACCGCGATGAAGGACATCGACGGCCTTTTTCACAGCGCGTTCCCCGGCTTCGGAAAGGCCGCTGAGGGTGCCGCCAAGGCCGCCGCTGGCGCCGCGAGCGGCGCGGCTAATGCGTTGCCAAGTCTGGGAAGCGGGTTGGGCGGGATCACTGGAGCGGTCGGTAACGCGGCCAAGGTTGGGGCAGTGTCGGTTCCAGCAAGCTGGACGGCTACTCCGGCGGCAACCCCCATCGCCGTGGCGCTCAATAGCGCTGCTGGTGCGGCTGCCGCAGAACCCGCCACCGCTGCATTCGGCGGGCTGCCGATGGCGCCCGGCGCCGGCACTGGCCGCAGCGTGGCGAACTTCGCCGCTCCCCGCTACGGCTTCAAGCCGACCGTAATCGCGCAACCGCCGTCCGGCGGATAGCACGCAGCCAGGCATGGGTGCGCGCATGCTGTGAGCACACCAACGGAATTCTTGACAACTGCGAGCCAAACGCCTCGCAAAGCGATTGCTGCTTTATAATTGGTGGGGAATTAGCTGGATCGCGACCAAGCGCTGGTTGGTGTGGCATTTGGGGCATGTTTGCGCCGAGGCGGTGGCGTTGTTAGCACTTATCGCCAGCCCGGAAACCTCAGCGGAATCCCGTCAGAGGCGAACTCGCTTACGAGCGGGTAAAGCCTCTACCCGGCAGATTGGCCTGTGACAAATACGCAGCTGACCGCGCGGATCGAAGAATGCCTAGCCGTCTTCTTCCTGCCGATGGAGTAGTTTGCTTAGGCTACTAATTGCGATGTCCGCCTGCGATGAGGAGCGAATGGCGGGTAATTATTTTCAGTACCAGGTACCCCCACCAAACGAAATTCGCGTGCCGGTTGATCCGGAGTCACGTGCGTGAACACACCCGACGGCGCAGTGCTGCTGGATCCTCCGCACCGCGAGAAGCTCGTGGGATTGACGGCCGGACAGCTCCAAGCACTCAATGCACTAAGCGAAGAGCCGGCGACGGGGCGGTGGCTTGAAACATGCTGTGTTACAGACGAAGTCGGTAAACCAGTGCATGTCACCGCTCACCAGTCTCGGCACACGGCAGGCACTCGGTGGATCGACCATGACGTGCCCCATGAAGTGGTCCGACGGCTACTCGACCACACCAACCACACCATGACCGCCGTGTATGCCCGGCCGACCGACAGCACGATTCGTGAGCAGTGGGAACGTGCCCAAAAGATCAACATCCACGGTGAGCCCGTCGACACCACGATCGACGCACCACTCGCCGACGGCGAATGGATTGAACAGAACCTCACTCGCGCGGAGATGGCGCTGCCCAACGGCTATTGCGATCTACCGCTGCAAAAGTCGTGCCCACACGCCAACGCATGCCTGACCTGCCCGCTATTAGTCACGACCGCCGAATTCCCGCCTCACCACCGCAGGCAACTCGATGACACCCGCGCACTGATCGCCCGCGCGGAGACCGACGGCCACACCCGCCCGGCCGAGATGAACCGCACGGTCGAAACCAACCTGATCACCATCATCGCTACCCTCGAAGCCGACCGACACGACTGCCGTTGCGCCATAGCGGTCGGTGAAACATGCTGTGAAAGGACTCATCCGATGCGCCGCAACAACAGCCACCACCTGGTCGAGGCCGCCCAACGCCGTCGCAAAGACACCCTCGAACGCGCCCGACAAGCCCTGCAGAAACTCGGCGAAACCGGCGAGCGGCGCACCGTCACGCAGGTTGCCGCCCACGCTGGCGTCTCCCGCTCATGGCTGTATTCCCAGCCTGAACTGCCTGACCGACTCCGGTGGCCGTTGCAGAGGTCAGGCGGTGGCCCGCCGACGCGAGACGCGAACAGCCACGCGTTGACAGTTTTCGCCGTTGTTCAGGGTTATCGGACACCCTATGGGATTGACGACAACGATACAGTTGTCATCGGCTCGTCACGTCCGATCATCTGTCACGACAGAACTGAAATTCGAACATGTTGCGGCAGAACCGAATTACCGATAATTGCGTCAAGTGCCTTTCCCAGTGCCAACAACTCGCCATCTCGGCGGCTTGTGAGAGTCCACGCAGGACGCGGAGATGCGGCGGTTCAGACAACGCTGGCGCGTTCGATATGGTCGGGGGGTTCGACCTGGATGGTGGGGTGGGTGACGCCGTAGCCGGCGAGGATGTCGTGAGCGGTATCGAGCACGCTGTGCCAGTCCTCATCACGAGGCACAACGAGGTGAGCCGTGGCCGCTTCCATACCGGAGGTGATGGTCCAGATGTGCAAATGATGGACGGCCTCGACGCCGGTGATCGCCGTGAGCCGGCGTTGTACCTCGGCGATGTCGATGTCGGGAGGTGCCACCTCCATGATGATCCGCAGCGCCTGCTTCGTCAGTTGGTAGGTGCGGGGCAGGATGAATAGGCCTATACCAGCGCCGACGATTGCGTCCGCGTACGGCCAGCCCGTGGTCGAAATCACCACGGCGGCGACGATCACGCCCACGGAGCCCAGCATGTCGGAGAGCACCTCCAGATAGGCACCTCGGACATTGAGGCTGTTTTTGGCGCCGGTGGAGAGCAACCGGAAGCTGATTACGTTTACCGCCAACCCGATGACTGCAACTACCAGCATCGGCACGCCCAAAACCTCTGGGGGCTTAAGAATGCGCTGGAAAGCCTGATAGAGCACGTAGCCAGCCACACCGAACAGCAACAGTCCGTTGATCACGGCAGCAAGAACCTCAAGGCGATAGGCACCGTAGGTGCGTTGCCCCGCGGCGGGCTGACTGGCCAAATGGATCGCCGCCAGCGCCAAACCCAATCCCAGCACATCGGTGCCCATGTGCGCGGCATCTGAAATCAAGGCCAACGACCCGGTGAGGATGCCACCTGCTACCTCGGCCAGCATATAGCTGGCGGTCATCGTCAGGGCCAGCGCCAGCCGATTTTTGTGGTCCGCCCCAGCCGAACCGGTCGGCAAGTTCTCTCCCGCAGGCGAACTCTCGTGGCTGTGTCCACCCACCATGACCTCCTCAATCGAGTCGCAGGCCGGTGCCATTCAACATCTTCGGGTTACCAGGCATGGGGTACGGGCTGGCCACGGTATTCCCACCGGTAATCTACGTCGACGACGCAGCATCGTGGTCACTCGGGGGCTATCTCAGGCCGTGCGGACGCCGCACACCGCGTCCATGCAGGGCTGCCCGCGCCTCTAGAGGCGGGCCAAGAAACACAGGCACGTTCAACGCCATCCTTGGCAAGCGCGGCGTGGTGTTGGACCAATAACTTTGACTTGGCGCGCTGCAAAGCGCAAAGATGACCAACATCTCGGCGTTTTCAAGGTTGCGAACGGTCACCATCGTCGCGCTGTCGGCGGCATGGCCGACCAAGGACCGCCTGCAGTCAAAAACCGGGAGGCTGTCGCTCTGGCCAACTCACCTCAATCTCAGAAGCAGCAGGTCGCTGCGATGCAGAACCTCTACGGAAGGCTGTAAACATTCCCCGGCATGCTCCGTCCTGCTTCTGCTCTTAACGTGCTGCGCTCAGCGCGCAGCTCCTCGATAGGCGGGTGAATGCACTTGTTGCGCTCTGTGGCCAAAACATCTACACAGGAACTGGAAGTTGATGACGCCGAGATGACTTGGTAAGCCTCCCGGCACGCACGTGCTGATGGCAATTAGTGTGCGGCCCCACCGGATGGAGACGACCTTGCCCGAGACGGCGATACCTTCGCCCTGGCCCCCCACACCGGCTGTGGTGCTGGGCTACAGCGCGCTGCTAGCTTCTGTCGCCGGCTTCGTCAACGCGGTCGCTTTGCTGGTCTTGGCGTTTCCGGTAGGAAATCTAACCGGGGTGACCACTCAATTGGGGATGACCACCGCCAACCCCTGGCTGTACGAGGGCCACGTGCTCACCGCAATTCTGTTCGGGTTTCTGACCGGCACGGCTGCCGCCGGTGCAATCCTGGCGCGCACGCAGGTCCAGACCGACCGGCGGCACGCCACCGTCCTCGTCGCAGAAGCCGTGCTGCTGCTGCTAGCCGCTGCCGGAGTAGAAGAGGTGTCCGTTAAGGCGGTTATCGCCACGGCGGGAATTGAACAAACCGTTGTGCAGGCGTTGCTCGCCGCCGCTGCGTTGGGCTTGCAAAATGGGCTAACGTCCAGTTTTCACGGTATGGCAATCCGCACTACTCACTTCACCGGCACTGTTACCGACCTTGGACTGATGCTGGGCCGCAGCCGCAGCCACGGGATCGACAAATGGAAAGCTGCCGTCCTAACCGCAACGTTGCTGCTGTTTCTTACTGGCGGGGTCGCAGGAGTCCTCGCCGGCGCTTGGCTCGGCGGATACGCGTTGATCGTCCCAGCCGCGATCTGCGCGGCCGTCGCGGGGGTCAGCGTGCTGCATCGCCGCACGCGGCGCACGCCGCCGACAACGACAGCTCAGGACCCCGTCCCGACAACCGCGCAAGACCGGTAGCGGAGTTGACTCGACAGCAAGTAAAGCACTCAACAGTGACTTGCAGCACGCCGAACGGTGTTCACCACCATCACTGACCCGACCGGGCAACGCACGGCAGACCTGGTCGATCGGGAGTTCAAGACGGCCGCCCCGAACCGGTTGTGGGTCGCCGACATCGTGCGCCGCGAGGCGCTGTTTGACCGAGTGGAGGTGAGAGACCACCACGTTTTCGCTGTCGCAGCAGCGGGTTGAAGCTGAGGGCAGCCTGATCCCCCGGACGGGGGTAAGGGTGGACAGCAGCCCTGACAACGACGAGTCGCACCAGGACTGCCAGATGGTGCGGGCTCGGCTAGCAAGACGGAGAGGTATACGTGAGGAACCAGTGTCCGAACGCCCCTCAAGCGTACCCACCAGCCCTGAACCTGGCGGACATGGGCTGGGTCGCACCGCGTGCCCACCTGACTGAAGTCACCGCGTCCGGTGTAAACGGATGTGGTTGTCCAGGTGGGGAACTCGCCGGATCGGAGAATGTCGTCGGTCCGGGAGGCCATGGTGAAAGCCTGCGGCGTAACCATGGCGATGGTGCAGGGGCATAGCTGGATGCCGATCCCGTCGAACGGTCAACAGTGAACGCGGGAACCCTGCCGTGGGTCCCACTCGAACCGGGCAGCCGGTTCGGGCGAGTGGGAAGGTACCGTCGCCGACTGATGCCGGCGGCAGGGGGCGGAGAGCTCGTAGTAGTCCGAGGCCGGGAAAGCCGGCCACATGGCGAAGGGGCTCAGTTTGATTGCGCAGCAACCGATGCATGGGAAGGAGTCACCGGTGAATACGGGTGTTTCGTGGCCTGCCGATGTCGTTGACACGACGTGGGCATGGCACCGAATACTTGCGATGCAGACGAAGCTGCACCGTTGGGCGACGGCCGATTCCGGCCGACGTTTCGATGATGTGTTCAACCTCGTCTACGATCCTGCGTTCTTGCTGGCGGCGTGGGATCGGGTACGGGGTAACAAGGGCGGCCGCACCGCCGGTGTGGATGGGGTCATTCCCCGCTATGTCCCCGCCGAGGATGTGGCCGAGATGCTCGCCGAGCTTTGTCTGCAGGTGAAGTCCGGGGAGTCCACGCGCTGCCGGTGCGGGAGCGCCGGATCCCTAAAGCGAACGGCAAGACGCGCTCGCTGGGGGTTCCGACGATGACCGACCGGATCATTCAGGCGTCCTTGAAGCTGGTGCTGGAGCCGATCTTCGAAGCCGACTTCGAACCCAGTTCCTACGGGTTCCGGCCGAGACGACGAGCCCAGGACGCGATCGCCGAGATTCACTACTACACAACGGGCAACCGCTCCTATGAGTGGGTGTTCGAGGGTGACATCAAGGCGTGCTTCGACGAGATCGACCACACCGCCCTGATGGAGCGCGTGCGTAGTCGGGTCGTCGATAAACGTGTGCTGGCGCTGATTCGGTCGTTCCTGAAGGCCGGCGTCCTCACCGAGGACGGCCTCAACAGGGACACCCGCACCGGCACTCCGCAAGGTGGGATCTTGTCACCACTGCTGGCCAATATCGTCTTGTCTGTGCTGGACGAGCACTTCACCGCGAAGTGGGAAGCGCTCGGACCGTACTGGACCCGCGCCAAGCATCTGCGCGCCGGGGGCGCGGCGATGAAGCTCATCCGCTATGCCGATGACTTTGTTGTCCTCGTCCGCGGACCCCGCGCCGAGGCTGAAGCGCTGCTCGGCGAAGTGGCCATAGTGCTGGCTCCGATGGGTCTGCGCCTGTCGGAGGAGAAGACCCACCTGACCCATATCGATGACGGGTTCGACTTCCTGGGCTGGCGTATCCAGCGCCGGACCTGGCAAGGACGCTGCGGAATCAAGAAGACGGTTTACACCTATCCCTCGAAGAAGTCTCTGGCTTCGATCAAGGAGAAGATCCGTCTCTTGACTCGCCGGAACGCCCATCGCACGCTCGCAGATCTCTTGCGTCGGCTCAATCCGGCCATCAGAGGCTGGTGCACGTACTTCCAGCATGGGGTATCCAAGCGAACCTTCTCCTACGTCGACCACTTCGCCTTCTGGCGCATCGTCGGCTGGCTGAAGAACGCCACCCCAAACTCAACGTGCACACCGTGATCCGCCGCTACCTGCCCGGGTGGCACATCGCGGCGGACGGTATCGAGTTCTTCAGCGCACCCACGGTCCCAGTGACCCGGTATCGCTACCGAGGAACCCGGATCCCGAACCCATGGACGAGCATCCCAGCGGCATGAATCAGAGGGAGAGCCGGATGCTCAGGAATGGGCACGTCCGGTTCGGAGGGCGGGCCGGGGAAACCCACCAGCCGCAAGGCTGACAGGGCGCCCCGGTCCGACCCCTACACCTTTGTGCGCACCTGGCAGGGATTCTGCTACACCGCCTTCGGCACCGACGCCTGCAGCCGAAAGGTCTCCGGTTGCGCCGTCGCAGCCAGTATGCGCACCGAGGACCTGCCGCTGCAGGCATTCAATCATGCTGTGTGGCAGGCCAACTCAGATCTATGTGAGTTGGTTCATCATTTCGGCCGCGGATCGCAGGCTGGATTCAATCGGTGGTCGCAACACCGGCTCGATGGAGCGAGTTTAGATGTTCATTGAAGGCTTCGGCAGGAGTGCGCCAGCCGAGGGTTATGCGGGGCGGGTGTTGAGGGTGTGAGCGATGGCCGCGATGTCATTGGTATTCTCGTTCGTGCCGCGCTGCCACGGACTCTTCGGATCAGCGAAGTACACCTTGACACCCGAGGCGATCGAGAACTGGGCATGCGCCGACAGTTCCTTGCCACGGTCCCAGGTCAGCGATCGGCGCAGCTCGGCGGGCAGTGTGGTGATCGTCTGTTCCAGGGCGGTGGCCATGGTGATCGCGCCGTAGCCGGCCAAAGCTGGGCCGTTCGTGGTCCGCGGGATCACCCCATATCCAACTTCGCGCGGGAGGTAGATTCAGCATGGTGAACCTGCTGGTGCGCTCCACCAGAGTACCGATTGCACTGCGCTGCAACCCAATTAGAAGATCGCCCTCCAAATGACCCGGAACTGGGCGATCGGCCACCTCGGGTGGACGTTGGCTGATCAAGGTTTCCGGGGTGACGTGTGCCCACGCCTTGGACCGGGTCCGCGCCCGGGGCACCCGCAACGCTCGGCCCCGGCGCAAGCAGCTGACCAGATCCCGTTTCAGCGCCCCGCGCGATTCGACATATAGAGTCTGGTAGATGGCCTTCGTGGCTGATCCGCATGGTCTCATCATCGGGGGACTCCACCGGCAAGCGACGGGCGATCTGCTCGGGACTCCACGCCTGAACCCAGGCTCGATCACCACGGTGGGCTTGTTGCGGCCCTTGCACGGCGAGCTGGCGGGACCGACCATGACGTGGCCATCAGCATCTCGCACCACCTCGGAGAGCTTGTCCTGGACGTAGTGGCGTAGCCGATCGTTGGTAACCAGCTTGGCCGTCTTCGGCCGGCGGGCCCGTCGCTCGGCATGCCACTGAGCGGTCGACGCCTTGTACTCGACTCGGTAGGTTCGGGTCGAGGCGTTGCAGCGCAGCTCCCGCGATATTGTCGACGGTGCCCCGCTCGAGTCGTCGCGCAATTTCACGGACACCGGCACCCTGTAGTTCATTGAGCTGTCACCGCGATCGAATGAACGCACGAAAAGACCACCGACGCGACGCGCCGGTGGTCCCATAATTGGCGATCCAGGTGGTCCCATCACCCTGGCAACAATCAGGTCACACTGGTCCCATCCTCATGGCAAGCGACAGGTCTTTAGTCCCTACCGGGGTGGGGTATGCGTATGACACCGTTTCGAAGCATGACAGGATCACACTCTTTCCCAGTTGAACCGACCACCGCGACAGAGCACGCTGACTACGGGGAGCGACTCAAGCAACCCAATCGGGTAGTCCAGTTCGCAGCATGGATTGGCATAGTTGCTGGCATAGTGCTCTCGGTTGCAGTCATCTTTTTCTCGGGGTTCTTTCTTGGCTGGTCAACGGGCAGCCACTATGGCTGGCACCGAGGCCATGACGCCGGAATGGACCACAGCTGTTCGATGACGGGGCACATGAAAGAACCCGGGCCCCGATGACTTTAACTGGGGCCCCTCAAAGACGGCACCCCAGACCCCGCAGCCATAGCCACTGACCATCGGTACGCTGTTGACGGCGTGGTGACAATTCCCTTACCGGCTGGGTGCCAGATAGTCACTCTTATTGGGACTGTCTGAAAAACGGTGGATCTGATCTTGGTCTGACGCGCCGGGCGTGAGCTTGGCGGGAAGGACTGACGATGTCAGAAACACTCGATCCCGTGGTGAGGGAATTGGATCAGCGGCAGCTCGCTGAGCAGCTGCTGGCGCAGGCGAAGGAACAAGGTGTCGAGCTGGTCGGTCCGAGTAGGCTACTGAATCAGTTGACCAAGAACGTGCTCGAGACCGCGCTGGATGCGGAGATGGCCGAGCATCTGGGCTATGACAAGCACGACCCGGCTGGGCGGGGCAGCGGCAACTCCCGCAACGGCACCCGGGCTGAGGCGGTGCTGACCGAGATCGGCCCGGTCGAGATCGAAGTGCCCCCCGAGACACCAACAGCTCGTTTGACCCGCAGATCGTCAAGAAGCGTCAGCGGCGGCTGGCCGGGATCGATGAGATCGTCTTGTCGCTGACGGCAAAGGGATTGACGACCGGTGAGGTCGCCGCACACTTCGCCGAGGTCTACGGCGCCACGGTGTCTAAGGACACCATCAGCCGCATCACTGACAAGGTCGTCGGGGAGATGACCGAGTGGTGCAACCGGCCGCTGGAGCCGGTGTATCCGGTGGTGTTCATCGATGCGATTCATGTGAAGATCCGCGACGGGCAAGTCACCAACCGGCCCGTCTACGTCGCGGTCGGGGTCTCCTGCGCCGGCGAGCGCGACATTTTGGGGCTGTGGGCCGCGAGGGCGGTGAGGGTGCGAAGTTCTGGTTGTCGGTGCTCACCGAGATCAAGAACCGCGGTGTGGGTGATGTGTGCATCGTGGTCTGCGACGGGCTTAAAGGGCTGCCCGAGGTGGTCAACACCGTGTGGGATCGCGCCCTGATCCTGACCTGCGTAATCCATCTGCTGCGCAACACCTTTCGCTACGCCTCACGCAAATACTGGGATCAGATCGCTAAAGATATCCGGCCGGTCTACACCGCGGCGACCGAGGTTGCGGCCAAGGAACGCTTCGTCGAGTTCACCGCCACATGGGGTCCGCAGTATCCGGCGATCATCCGGCTGTGGGAGAACGCCTGGAGCGAAATCGTGCCGTTCCTGGATTACAACGTCGAGATACGCCGCGTCATCTGCAGCACCAACGCCGTGGAGTCGATCAACGCCCGCTACCGGCGCGCTATTCGTGCCCGCGGGCACTTCAAGACCGAACAGGCTGCGATGAAATGCCTTTATCTCGTGACCCGTTCCCTAGACCCCACCGGCCGCGGCAAGGCACGATGGGCAATGAGGTGGAAGCCCGCGCTCAATGCGTTCGCGATCACCTTCAACGGCCGGATCACCCCGACCGGCAACTAACCAATGCCAGGGTCGGATCCACCGTTAATCGGACAGTCCCCTCTTATTGTTATCGCGAGGGCATGGGCATGCTTGGCATGGGGGACGTGCTCGGCATTGGTGGCGATGACGGCATGTGAGGCATTGGGCTCATACTTGGTATCGGAGCGGTTGAGCCCATACACGGCATCTTTTTCATATCGTCCTCCATGGTCTTCATCTGTGCTTCCATTGGTGCACAGCAACTCTTCGCGGGGTGCCAGCTCGAGGGTGCGAACAGCATAAATAGACCGGCTGCAACGATAAAGATCCCTACCATGATCCCTGTCACGGCGAGCGTCGGGTACAGCCAGCGTGCCCGAGCTGGGCGCGTGGTAGTAGGACTAGTGGTGCCTGCGTCTGTCACAGCTTGGTCCGGGGTGGGTTGGTCAGGGTCCGACATGGTGAGTCCTTCTGAGTTGCGCCGACTGATGTATTGCTGCAGTAGTGGAAAGTCCATGCCCACGGTGCGTCCGGTCGGTTACTGGGGCGCTGGGCGAGCGGAGGGGCGACGTCGGGTGCACGCCAGCCTGGGGTTCTGGCTATGTGCCCCAGGCTGATTCACCGCGGGGAGGGGCAAATCGGGGCCGCTCACATGCCAGCGCAGCAAGATGGGGGATAGATGAGCAGGTACACGCCTGCTGTGATGATGAAGATGCCGACTGCGATACCGACCATCGCGAGGGTTTGGTAAAGCCAGTGAGACTGAACTGAGGCGGTGGGCGCTGTGACTGTCCTCATTGGATTCCTTCGGTTCGGCAACGCTGCTGAACGTACTATACTACTTAGTAGGTCAGTATGTTAGCCGTGCGAGGCGCCACTCCCATCCGGAGTTCAGATGATTTGTTTTGGGGAAGGCGCGCACGCGGTGTCGTTGCTCTCGCATCGGTGCGCATCACAAACCTGATGGGTTCGAACCGTTTTTGTGCCGCGCACACTCGGTCATCACCGCTACATTCCACACATCATGACGCCCGAAGCGGCCAGTGCCGCGATCGTGAGGGGCGCGGCAACCATGACCGCGATGAGGCTGATCAATGCTGCGCGGGCGCGTGCTTGCGCAACGCCTCCCGGTGGCGTGGCGAGCCGGTCGACGCGAGCCAGCACGGCCACATCGGCGGCCGCCAAGGTCCCGGCCGGTGTGGCACGGCACATGGTGATCAAACCAGACAGCAACACCTCCGAGCCGTGTCGGCGGGCCGAGGCGTCGTCGGCGCACATCTCCAGCAGGCGCGACACCTCGGCGGCGCCTTGGTGCATCAGGCCCAGCCTCGGGAAGACCGCGGCCAGACCGCGCAGCGCTGTGACCGCCAGAAAGTGGTGTCCCTGCAGGTGGGCCCGTTCATGGGCAAGCACGGCGGCCAGCTGTTGATCGTCGAGCGCGGAGAGGGCACCGCTGGTCACTACGATGGCCGGCGGCCGACCCGAGACGCAGTAGGCGAGCGGCGCGTTGGCCTGCACCACCAGGTAGGCGTCTGCATTGTGATGTCCGACCAGACGCACAGCCGCGGCATGCGCGAAGGCCCGCGCGCGCATCCGCGCTACGGTCCTGGCCAGTCGCACGCTGCAGACCACGGCCAGCAGCACCAGCGTCACTGCTATGACGCCCAGCGCGGTCGGTGCCAGCCCGGCGTTGTCACTGACGATGACGTGCAGCCAGGTCAGACACGAATGGAGGAGCGCTCGCGGGTAGCGCCAGTGGATGACCAGATCGACCAAGATCATCCCCGCTGCCGCCAGCCAGCTCAGCAACACCGTGCCGATGGCGAGCAACCACGCCGCAACCCCCCACCGGGGCACAAGTCCATGGCGGGTCAACGCGCCCAGCGACGGCGGTCCCGCGATGAGCATGGCAACGCTATACGACAGAAGGCAGACCGCGACGATCACCGCTGAGCTACCCTCACTTCGATCGCCGCCGCAGTGCAGCACGTAGCCGCGCCGATTCCTCCGGGCCGATCTGCGCGACGAAGTGGTGAAGCACTAGATCAGGGTGCCCGCCCCCGTCCAGCGCCTCGCGCATCAGACGAGCGCTGTGCTGTTCGCGGGACAAAGTGGCCCAGTATTTGTAAGCCTTACCCGCACGTTCTCGCCTCAGCCAGCCCTTGGTGTGCAGGTTGTCCATCGTGGACATCACCGTCGTATAGGCAATAGTGCGTTCGGCTGCCAGTTCGTCGAACACCTCGCGCACCGTAGTCGGGACGATCGGGTCGCGGCTCCAAATCCGGTCCATGACGACCGCTTCCAGCTCCCCGAATCCTCGAATCCTCAAAGCGGCCTCCCGAGGTGGCGGCATTGGTCGTCGTGCTGCGCTTGATGCTGCGCGGCATCGACGACCGGATAAGTACCCTCCGTACGTAGATAGTAAGGCAGGCGGGGCGGCAGCACAGTGCCACCGGTAGGCCGCTATGGCCCCGACGCCCCGCGCAAAAAGGCCACCAGTCCAACCCCACGCCAGCATGACGCGACACCCCAGTGTCCGCCAAATGACGACACAGCGACGGGATACATCATGTCGATCGCTAAGGCTAGCCCCGCCGGCGAGCGCTCCGGACGGGTCGCGACACACGCTGTGGGACGGCGCCCCGAACCCGATCCTCAATCGCCCGCCGGCCGTCGACGCGAAATCCTTCGCTGCCGGGGCGGGAACGCGCACCAGTGTCGACCCACACCGCGCCGACGTTCACCACCCGGCGGGTGGCGGTGCCGGCGCGCCGAATGTCAACGCCGCAAACATGATTGCGATTCAGACTGATCCTATCTACTATCTCTGTACCTAGGTAGTAACACTTCGTGGACACGGCTCACGGCCGTGACGAAGGGAGGGCCGTGTCCGAGGGTCCGCCGACAGCGCCGACAGCGCCTGCGCATCGCCGATGATCTGCGGGCCAGGATGAGTCTTGACGTCTGTCCAACTCGGCGCGTTCAAAGCAATGCGGTGGGGGAGACGCTGGCCGCCGAGGCCGAGCTCATCACAGCGTGGCTCGATCAGGGTACAACGCTGCAGACCGTGCACGGTCTGCTAAGCAGGCGCGGGGTCGTGGTGCCTTTTCGGGCGCTGCGCCAGTATGCAGCGGAGCAATTGAAGATAGGGCGCCAACAAGACATCCTGTCGCTGTCCGCGTGCGAGCCGGGGCGCATGGTGCAAGTCGTTCTCGGCCGGCTCGGCATGCTGACCGACACGACAGACGGGCGGCGTCGAGTGACGCACGGGCTGATCTTCACTGCGGTGTACTCCCGACAGATCTTTGTGTACCCGATGTATCGACAGACACCCAGCGCGGTCATCGAGGGATTCGAGGCCGCGTGGGAATTTTTCGGCGGGGTGTTCGCGGTGGCGGTGCCCAACAATATTGCGGCCATCGTCGACCGCGCCTACGGCACTGCCCCGGCGCTGAGCGACGTGTTCCGCGATTACGCCGACGCGCGGTGCTTCACCGTGACCCTCACCGGGACGCGCCACCCGCATGACATACCGCCAGTGGAACACAACATCGCCTACGTGCGCTCAGAATTCTTTGCGCGCGTGCCATTTCGGGATCTCGCCGACTGCCGTGGACAAGCAAAGTACTGGTGTGCCGCGGTCGCCGGACTGCGGGTGCACAGCACCACTGGATGGCGCCCCGCGCAGGTCTTCGCCGCCGACGAGCGGCCCACCCTGGCCCCCCCACCGGACGCAGTGTTCAGCATCCCGACCTGGACCCACCCCAGGGTCGCCCCGAGCGGGCAGGTGCGGGTCGCCAAAGCCTTCTACAGCGCGCCCGGCGAACTGGTCGGACGCCGACTCGACGCCCGCGCCGATGCGCGCACGGTCAGTTTGTACTGGCGCGGCCAACTAATCGGGGTCCATGACGTTGCGCGGTGTGGTGGTCGGCGCACCAACTTCACGGACGGGTCGCTGTAAACCAGGTGTGCAAAAGTGAGACCCGAACGCAGCGCAGGCTAGCTGCCTCCGTGCTCAGGCGGCGGCGCCGGTGCGGGCTAGACGCTGCGCGGCGCAACCGGTCCCGCGCTGGGAAGCCGGCGCGCTGGACGGACGCCGTCCGTGACACGCTGATCTCAACGACCGCGGCGGTCACCATCTTCGGGCCGCTCCACCACCGATAAAACCATCCCAGACGAACATTCACGCACGACTAGCCCGGCGGACCCTCCGAATGCGGCAGCGAACTCACGCCGGCCTGAGGATCGCAGCAACCCCGTCACCAGCGGGGCCAGCGCCACCGTGGTGGCGGTGAAGTGGGGCCTCGGGTTGACGGTTCGACAGGCCGGGTACGCAAATGCTTATGCAGCGCCGCTCTGACGTGCGGATACACCGGCAGCTCGGCTTGGAGGCCGACCGCAGCAATAATGCGCGCCACGATGGGATGGCTGCTGACCAGGCGCAGCTGAACGCCCTGGTTGCGGCAATGTTCCAAGGCTTCGACCAAGACGCCAAAGCCGCACACCGCCATAAAATCCACTCCATTGGTCTCGACGATGAGAGGGCCCGGTGCGGCGGTAGCGCGCACAGTGTCGCGCAGCAGCAGCCTCCAGGTCCGCACATTGCTCGCGTCGATCTCCCCGCTGGCGTGCACCATCATCGCCGAGCCGATGCGCTCGGTGGTGGCTCGCAACATGCCGTCTTCCGTGCTCACGACAGGGCCTAGCGCGTCGCGGATTGCGGGGCGGGATCAAACATTTCAGTGCAGCACACAACATTCCCCTTAAGGTGTGCCATGGAAAAGTGTGAAGGGATGCTTGCCCCTGCGCTGCTTAAGGGCCCGGACCCGGGTGTGTCTCACCGGGTGATTCGTGTTGTTAAACCCGTGAGGGTTACCCGTACCCCGGAAGGGTTTACGTGGGAGGCGTGCCGCGCTACCTTACCTCCGAAGGGTTTCTCGTGTAAACGGGTAGCCGGATTTCACTTGTGGGGACGTCACTACCGTGGTAGCGCTCCGGCGGGAGGGTTGAACGTGGATCAGAGGTCTCGATCCAAGAACCCGGCCGTCAACTGCAGACGCTGCAGTACACGGTCGCGACACAGAATACGGGCATTGAGTCCGCGGGTGCACGGGGACTAAGTCGCGTGCCACATTTCCCGTATTGGCCAGCCTCCGGAATCCGCCTCGGGTGGCGACTTAGAAGTCCAAGCCCTCTCACCGATGCCGTCGTTGACGATCTCTGCGAGGTCGAAAAAGCTGTAGCCCAGTTCATCAGTGCCTATTGCCACGGCAACGCGGTAGCAATCACCCGCGTTCGCGGCGGCCACGGATGGCGCGAATTCACCCTCTCAAGCGGCAACGTCATATCGTATCGATGGAATATAATTTTGCGCGATTTTCGTTGCGCCGCATGCGGACACGACACCCGTGATGAAACGTACAGGGTGAACGACCGAGTATGGGCGGCAGCGGGAAACATCGGCGGCCAACTTTGTATCAGCTGTCTTGAACGGCGCTTACACCGGCCACTGGTACCCTGCGACTTTGTCAGTGACGACGACCTACACAGAGACCGACCAGCCTCGCCGCGCGTGACCGACCCCTCACATCGTCCGCCCGACGCGCGCCCGAACATTCGCTTCGATGCCCCGATTGGAAGCGTCGACCTGCGCGCTTTCGACGACGCAGGGATTGCCTATGAGATCCTAGCGTGCCCGGACTGTCTGCCCTGGCGTGCAGAAGTGGTGCGCGATCCGCAAACAAATGAGATCCTCATTCGCGAGTGGCATGCAGTCGATTGCGAGCTTTTTCAAGAACTGATCCGCGATGACCACCTCCGCTGACCCATCGGCAACGTGAGCTAGGCGCCCCTCCAACGGAGCGCGGTGTCGCCGCCACCGAAGTAATGATTAGCGGCTGCAGCGCGACGATGCGCTGATCCGGGCGGCCGTCGCGTGCCGGGCATTCGTGGTCCGCCAACGTGCTGCATGACCGCACAGCCGCTCACCGGGCTCCTGGCTAGGGTCTGTTAAAGCCCGACGGTCAGGGTCCTACGGA
Source organism: Mycobacterium sp. NGS61 (assembly GCF_059812325.1). Lineage (NCBI taxonomy): Bacteria > Bacillati > Actinomycetota > Actinomycetes > Mycobacteriales > Mycobacteriaceae > Mycobacterium > Mycobacterium sp. NGS61. The sequence continues at coordinate 192,572 of NZ_JCALCL010000008.1, read as the reverse complement.
TGGTTGCACGCCGAGGTCACAATCCGCCCGCCGCCCAGGCTCTCCATGGCGGCTTGTTCTGCCGCGGCGCGCGTATAGCCGGTTGCTCCTTGAAACTTGGAGCCGTCGTAGGCGACTGCGCCGCATCGGGTGAAGCTACTGAGGACGGTGCAGCTATTCACGCCGCACTCCCGAAGGGCCGTTATCTCCGCGAGCGTTGAAGATACCTTGCGCCGCGCGATGCCGACCTCACCGGTGGGTGCATATGCGATCGCCCCGTAGTAGATGCGAGGCGGGATGGGCAGCTCGGGGATCGAAACGTCATGGGCGCCAGCCGTTGCCACCAGCGTGACGCTTGTCGCGGCGACAGCGGCCAGCCCGGCTACCCCTAATGCGGCCCGACGCATGAGTTTGGTCGTCATATCCTTGCTCCTTCCCAGAAATTGTTTACCTGGTGACCTCAACTATCCCGGCGCGTACCCCACAGGGGTAGGGTACAAAGTCCTTCGGTGAGCCCACACATGGTCATCACGACCGTTGTGTCGCATTGGATCCGGCGACGAAGACGTCGGAGTCAGACCGCTTATCAGTAATTGGTGCTACTAAGGCGGGTAAGTATGCGTGTTGAACTGCGTATTCATCATGCGATACGTGTATCCTACGATGGTGAAGGATGCAGGATATCGCGGTTCGCGCCACGCCGGTGGTGTTGCTTGCCTAGACTGCTTTGGTGTGCGAAATTCGCCACATGAACCTACAAGGGTCGTTGGACCGGGTGGTGGCCGACAATCGGCCGTCGTTGGCGACGTTGCGCTTCGACTTGGAGTGGGCCATCCCTCGGGTCGGCAAGATGTGGGAGGAGTTGTTTCCCGACCCACGCGAGATTCACGGTCAGGCGTTTTGTACCGACGTTCGGCAGATGCTGCTGCGGATGCGCGAGGTGCGCGGCCCGATGCGCGGGGACACATTGTTGACCGAGCGTGGCAGCGGGTTGTCGGTGCAGGTGATGGATTCTCGCGGAATGGATTTCAGGGTTCGGCGGTGGCCGGCGAGAATGCTGCACGGCGAACGGGTCCGCACGGTGGTGACACCAGGCGGCGGGGACTATCCCCTGACTCGGCGGCCGGTCGGGGCGGGAGAGCAGATGCCGCTCGACGAGGGGGCGGAGGCTCCGGTGTTCGCGTTGCCGAAGTCGACGCCGGCAGGGGTGCCGCAGTTGTTCGCGTTGTGGTGGCCGACCGAGGACGCGATGGGGCTCGACGAGGCGGTGCTGGCGGCGGTGGTGGACGTCGACAATGCCTCGCGGGTGCAGATTTTGGCGACCGCGGATCTGCCGCCGGTGACCGAATCGCCGTTGTTGTCCGGGGGGCGGCGCGACCGGACACCGACCGACGACTTCGAGGACGAGGCGCCGCCGGTGGAGGGCTCGGGCACCGAGGATCCCGACGAGCCTGCGTAACGCCAGCTGGGAGTGGGCGTGTCCTTTGTCGTGGGGTCGTTGTTGAATCGAGGCTGCCATGAACGCGAGCGTGGAAGTCTTTGGGGTGCGGGTGAATCAGGCCCGGGTGATGCGGGCGATGACGGTGACCTCGGTGATGGACGCGTTGGGCTGGAAGCATTCTCGGCTCAACCGGTTGGAGAAGTCACTGACAGCGGTCTTGCCGGTCGACGATTTCACCCGGTTGTCTGAGGTGTTGCGGTTCCCGGCGAAGTTCTTCACGACAGCTCCGACGTCGCGGGTACATCCTTCGGATCTGTTGTTTCGGGCGCCGCGGTCGATCACGGTGACTGAGCGGGAGTATCTGGCGCAGTTCGCTGCGCTGGCAGGTGAATTCCTTGATGAGCTGAATGCGCGTGCTCAGCTGCCGCCGGTGCGGCTGCCGGTGCTGCCCAGTGATACCCCGGTGGTGCAGGCGGCGGCCGCGGTGCGGCGGTCGTGGCGGCTAGATCCCGATGTGGCGATCGACTATTTGACCCATGAGGTGGAGCGCAGCGGGGTGGTCATTGTGATGCGCCGGCTGTTGACGTCCTCGTCGCGGCGCATTCTGGGTGATGAGGACTCCACAGGCAAGCTCGACAAACACCTGGGGTATTCGGTGCGGGTCGGGGAGTTCCACACTCGCCCGCTAATTGTTGTGCGGCAGTCGAATTCCTGGGAGCGCACCCGGTGGACGTTGGCGCATGAGGTCGGGCATTTGGCGTTGCATGCCTCGGGCAGTGTGACCGAGGAGCGCGAGGAGCAGGCCTCGGCGTTCGCCTCGGAGTTGCTGGCGCCGGCGGCGGTCCTAGCCGAGGAGGTCTCCCCGACACCGTCGCTGGCGGAGTTGTTACCGGTGAAAGCAAAGTGGGGACTGTCTTTGGGGGCGCTGCTCAAGCATCTGCATACCTCGAATCTGTTGAGCACGGACCGGTTTGAGGCGTTGCGCCGCCAGCTCTACACCCGCACCAACACCGACACCGACACCACCTGGGGCCGGGTGGAGCCTGGCTGGAACGACCGCCCGGTGGAACGACCCCGGTTGATCAGCAAGTGGCTGGAGCTGGGGTTCGCGGCGCGTAACGCGGCGATGCTGGCCCCGTATGACTTGATGTGGCCCCAGGACGTGCTGGAGGACTTCCTGGCCGGCCAGCGCCAGGCCCCTGCCGCGCCGAGACGCTCGAGGATTGATTTTGTGCCGGTCAATAGCGGTGTTACGCCGCTATTGCCGGGCGAGTACGACAATGTGGTGCCGCTGAGCTCACGCAGCCGGCGCGGCTAGAGTCCAGGAAACGAGCGGTCGTGGCGCGGGTGCAGCGGGTGAGTTTCGTCGACGAGCCTGACACCTACACCGTGGTCGGTGCTGATGGGTTGCCGATTGGCCCGGCGGCGGAGTATCTGCGTTTCCTGCGTGATGGCGGGGCTTCGCCGCACACGGTGCGGGCCTATGCCGCTGGGATCGCGGAATGGTTCACCGTGCTCGAACACACCGGGCATTCGTGGGATGACTTTCCCACCAACCTGTTCGGGCAGTTCCTGCGGTATCTGCGGACCGGGGACCTGCCCGGTTCGGCGCGGATCGGGCCACCCCAGCAGCGCATGGCGGCTTCCTCGCTGCAACCTCGGGCAGCGGCGGTGCTGTCGATGTACCGCTACCACGCCGATGCCCACCACACCGACAAGCCCTACCGCCGGCTGTTCACCTCACGGGGCAGCTGGCGGCGGTATCGCCGCTACGTCGGGTTCCTCGACGGCGTCGGCCCGCAACGCCAGGGCGATCACCCGATCTACCGGCTACGCAGCCCGAATCGATCCCAGACCCCGGTGCTGACCCCGGCCCAGGTCAACACCATCCTGGACGCCTGCGCGGTGCAACACGACGGAGACTGGGCCGGCGGACCGGTCGGGGTGCGCAACCGGCTGTTGTTCGCCGTGCTCGCCGAGACCGGGATGCGCCTAGGTGAGGCACTGTCGTTGCGGCATCAGGACTTTCACATCGGCGCGGGGGCGACACCGTTCATCGAGATCGTCGACCGCCAAGACCACCCGCACGGGGTGCGGGTCAAGACCGGCGCGCGGCGGGTCTATGTCGGCGACGACCTCGAAGCACTGTATTCGGAGTACGTGTGGCAGCTGGTCTCCATGGCCGCCGACGTCGCGGTTCCGGATCTTGCCACCCACTTCGTGTTCGTCAACCTCGTCCACGGACCCCGGTTTTCCCCGATGCGGGTCGAAACGGTCTACGAGAAGGTCCGCGGTATCAGAGCCGCCCACCCGGTGCTGCCCGGGGATTGGACGCCGCACTGGCTGCGCCACACCCACGCCACCGCCCTGCTGCTGGCCGGGGTGCCCGAGCACGTGGTGATGCGCCGCCTGGGCCACGCCGACGTGCAGACCACTCTGTCGACGTATGGCTGGGTGACCCAGGACGCCGAGATGCGCTCACTGGCGCAGTGGAAGAACTATGTCGCGGGCTGGAAAGGCCTCCACGATGGCGCCCACTGACCACCCGGCACCAAAACCGTTGCCGCCAGCCACGTCTTGGCAAGCGCAGTGGGCAGCCGTCCCCGAGGAATGGCGCCGGCCCGTCTACCGCATCGACGCCGCCCCGGCTAACACAATCTTCTTGCAGAACCGCTACTACACCCGAACCCATCGCGGCCTCGATGAGCACGACTTCACTCCCGAGGGGGCGCCGCCGCGGTTCGCCCAGGAACTGGCATGGTGGGTATGGCTGTGCCGCCACGAGGGCCTCCGCAAAATCGAACCCTCCCTGCTCACCTGGGCCAGCCACGCGTTGGCGGCCTCCGCCGACGAACACCGCACAACGCACGGGCGGTCACCGGCGTCTATCACCGAGATGACCCCGGCCACGGTGATCCGGCAGGCGGTGCTGGGTTTTGAGCGACGCAACGCCCGGCTGCCTTCGCCGGGGACACGGCGCAACATCACCGGCCTGCTCGAGCATCTGCACCTGTATTTGTCGGTGCGCTGCACCGACACGCCCTGGTGGGCGCATGACACCTGGGACCTGCGGGCCGACCCGCGTATCCCGCAACGCGAACACGAACCCGGCCACGACCGATCAGTGAACATCGGGGCCATTTCTCCGATCTGGCTGCGTGAAGGGGTGCGGTTCTGGTTGCGCACCGCCCTAGACGCCGAGTTGATGCGCTGGTCGACCGCGACCGACCGGGCCCGCGACATGGCCCGGCACTTCGGGGTCTTCGTCACCGACCACAACTACACCGAGCCTGTGCTGAGTCAGGATCCCGCGCAGTTGCGGGTGATCTTCACCGAGTTCAGCGAATACCTGCGCTCCCCGGCCGCGGCAGCCAAACCGGAAAAGCCGTTGACGGCCAGCGCGATTGACGCCACCCGGTCCCAGACCCAGGTGTTCTACACCTTCATGGTCGATCACGCCCCGGAGGCCGCCGCCGCGACCGGCGACCAGCGCTGGATGGCACTGACCGATGCCCACACCCGGTTGTGGGGGCCGGCGTTTCGGGCACGGCGGGCCAACCGGACCCGGGAGCTGACGTGGTATTCCACCGGCGAGCTCCAGCAGATGCTGACCTACCTCGACGTCCTGGCCGCCGATCACAACGCGCCGGTGCCAATCACCCACCCCGATGGCAGGCTCTCGATCATCAAAGGGCTCGGTGATCCGCAGGCGGCCCGGATCTGGCTGCTGCAAGCCCTGACCGGGCGGCGGGCCTCAGAGATCCTGATGCTCGATCATGCCCCGCTGCAACCCATTCCCGGCGCGGAACGTCCTACCGATTCCGATGACCCGGATGCGTTCGTGGCCAAGCTGCGCTACCAGCAGACCAAAGTCGACGGCGTCGTACCCACGATCCTGGTCGAACAAGCCGTCGTCAACGTCATCACCGAACAACAAGCCTGGCTGAGCACCAACCACCCCGACCTCACCCCCAAATATCTCTTCATCGGGGTCAAGCAAAACCTGGCCGGGCGCCGCCCACGCCCCTACGCCACCTACAACGCCTCCCTGGCCAAACTCGACGCCCTGCACGGCCTCACCGACACGGCGGGAAACCCGTTGCGGTTCAGCCAAACCCACCGGCTGCGCCACACCCGGGCCACCGAACTGCTCAACGACGGAGTGCCCGTCCACGTCGTGCAGCGCTACCTCGGGCACAAAAGCCCCGAGATGACCCTGCGCTACGCCGCCACCCTGGCCGCGACCGCCGAAGCCGAATTCCTCAAACACAAAAAGATCGGCGCTCACGGCGTCGACATCGCGATCAGCCCCACCGACATCCTGGACATGACCCAGCTCTCCCAGCGCACCGACCGGGTGCTGCCCAACGGGGTATGCCTGCTCCCACCGTTGAAGACCTGCGACAAAGGCAACGCATGCCTGTCGTGCGGGCACTTCGCCACCGACGCCACCCACGCCGACGAACTGCGCGACCAGCAGGCTAAAACCACCGCCCTGATCGCCCTACGCCGCCAGCAATACCGCGAGCGCACCGGCCGCGACCTCACCGACGACAACGTCTGGATCCGAGAACGACTGCGCGAGTTGAACTCCCTGGACGCCATCCTCGAACGCCTGGCCGCCGACGAAGCCCTCCACCACGAAGCGATCGCCGGTGCCGGCACCGCACGGCGCCTACCACTGGAGGTCATCGCCACCCGCGGCGCCCACGACTCCGCCCTGCGCAAAGCCGACCCCTACAAGACCCCATGAGCGCCACCCAAGCCTCAGTGAATGCCCTGGCCGCCCACACCCGCAAACGCAGCAGCGCAGTCGACACCCGCATCGACAAAGCCCTCAAAGCCTTACGCCGCGAACACGCCGACATCACCATCAGCAGCGTGGCCCGCCGAGCAGGGGTGACTCGCAACAGCATTCACCGCCGCCCCGAAATCTTGGCGCTCATCCGCGCCCAGCGGCCCCTGACCGCGGTCACCGACGACATCACCCCACCACCGCAGGGCGACAACAGCATCGTGGCTGCGTTGCGCGGCCGGCTCACCGCCAAAGACGCCCAGATCGCCGACCTCAAAGCTGCACTACGCGACCGCGACCACACCATCGCCGTGCTGCACGGCCAACTCGACAAACTGCACGACATCACCCACTAAGCGCAGCAGTCAGGATCCAACGCAGTGCACAACGCTTGCAGCGCATCCCGGCGCACCTGATGAAAGACGTTCATGCCGCGGCGCTGGGAGACGACCAGGCCGGCCTTACGCAGCTGGGTCAGATGATGACTGACGGTCGACTCGCTCAACCCCAGCACCGCAGCGAGGTCTCCCGAGATCTCCTCACCGGCCGCCGAGCTGAACAGGTACGACACGATCTTGACCCGTACCGGATCAGCCAGAGCTTTGAGGCGCAACGCGACCGCCAACGCATCAGCATCACTCATCGGGCCCGCGGCCACCGGCGCGCAACACACCGGCGCGGTCATATCGATCACCGGCAACGTCTTAGGCATGCGACCATCATGCCACAGCTTCTTGACATACATCGAAAAGGTGGGCATGCTGATCCCAGTCCGATAGTTCGATATATGTCTCACACCCGGGAGGCTGGTTCTGATGTCTCGTGCTCAGCTCGCGCTCAACGTCGACGACCTTGATGCCGCAATCACGTTCTACTCCACGCTTTTCGCGACTGAACCGGCGAAGGTGAAGCCGGGTTATGCCAACTTCGCGATCGCCGACCCGCCGCTGAAACTGGTGCTGCTGGAAAACCCCGGCCAGGGCGGAACGCTGAACCACCTTGGGGTGGAAGTCGAATCCAGCGACGTCGTGCATGACGAGATCGCCCGCCTGCAGGAGGCGGGGATGTTCACCGACGAGCAGATCAACACCACCTGCTGCTTTGCCACCCAGGACAAGGTCTGGGTCACCGCACCCGGCGGGGAGCGCTGGGAGGTCTACACCGTGCTCGCCGACTCCGAGACGTTCGGCACCAACCCTGAGCACCTCGAGATCACCCCAGCAGGCCAGCCGGTGTGCTGCACCCCCGACCAGGACGCCGAGGCCACCGCGCGGGCGTGCTGCTGACCCATGACCGCTACCTCTGCTGAGACTCAAAGCCCTCCTGCGGCAGCGCTTTCCACGCTTGACCGGTTTCTGCCGGTCTGGATCGGGCTGGCCATGGCCGCCGGGCTGCTGCTGGGCCGGTTGGTGCCCTCGATCAATGTGACGTTGAGCAAGGTCAGCGTCGACGGGATCTCCCTGCCGATCGCCGCCGGGCTGCTGATCATGATGTATCCGGTGCTGGCAAGAGTCCGCTACGACCGGCTGCACACTGTCACCAGCGATCGGCGGCTGCTGATCAGCTCACTGCTGCTCAACTGGGTCCTGGGCCCGGCGCTGATGTTCGGCCTGGCCTGGGCGCTGCTGCCGGATCTGCCCACCTACCGCACCGGGCTGATCATTGTCGGGCTGGCCCGCTGCATCGCCATGGTCATCATCTGGAATGACCTGGCCTGCGGGGACCGCGAAGCCGCCGCCGTGCTGGTCGCACTGAACTCGATCTTCCAAGTCCTCATGTTCGCCGCGCTGGGCTGGTTCTACCTGGCGGTGCTGCCCGGCTGGCTCGGGCTCCCGCAAACCACGATCACCACCTCACCGGCCCAGATCGCCAAATCCGTGGTGATCTTCCTGGGCATCCCACTGATCGCCGGATACCTTTCACGGCGCCTCGGAGAACGCTCCAAGGGCCGCGACTGGTACGAGCAACGATTCCTGCCGATCATCGGTCCCTGGGCGCTCTACGGGCTGCTGTTCACCATCGTGATCCTGTTCGCCCTGCAAGGCCACCAGATCACCAGCCGCCCCCTCGACGTGGCCCGCATCGCCCTGCCCCTCCTGGCCTACTTCGCGATCATGTGGGGCGGCGGCTATGCCCTCGGCGCCGCGCTGCACCTGGGCTACCCACGCACCACCACGCTGGCATTCACCGCTGCCGGCAACAACTTTGAACTCGCCATCGCCGTGGCGATCGCCACCTATGGCGCCACCTCTGGCCAAGCGCTCGCCGGGGTCGTCGGACCCCTCATCGAGGTGCCCGTCCTGATCGCCCTGGTCTACCTCTCCCTGGCGCTGCGACACCGCTTCACCCACCCCGCCACAACCACCACTCAGGACACCCCGTGACCCGCGACATTCCCAGCGTTCTGTTCGTCTGCATCCACAACGCCGGACGCTCCCAAATGGCAGCCGCGCTCGTCAAACACTTCGCCGGCGACAGCATTGAAGTCCGTTCCGCGGGAACCGAACCCGCCGACCAAATCAACCCCGTCGCGATCACCGCCATGGCCGAACTCGGCATCGACATCACCGCCGCCACGCCCACCGTGCTCACCAGCCAGGCCGCCCAAACCAGCGACGTCGTCATCACCATGGGCTGCGGAGACACCTGCCCCTACTTTCCCGGCGTCTCCTACCGCGACTGGAAACTCGACGACCCCGCAGGCCAACCACTCGAAATCGTCAGACAGATCCGCGACGACATCGCCGACCGCGTTCAGGCGCTCATCACCGAGCTGACACCCGCACACACCTAGAACCCAACGCGCCACCAGACACAGGCCTACAGATAAGCCTGTTCCCCACGATCATCCAAGCTCAACAACCCATCATCAGACACAGTCAGACACACCTCTTAACGGCCTACAGATAAATCGGCCACCAACGCTGTCTTGCCACACCATGTCGCGGCTGCCTACGGGCGCTGTGGGCCCCGGGTGCACACCAGCGTCGAGTTCCCTCATGGTGGAACACCAGCCCGGCACTGATGAATTCTATCTACTAGTTCCGTACGCAGATAGTAGTTGGGTGAGGGAATCTACGATAAACGGGACAGTGGGCGCCCGGCACTCGTTAGCTGCCTTCTTCGTCCGCGGCTGAACCGCCCGCATCTGCCGCGCCTCCGCGTCGAGGTTCGGTCCAGGGGATGGCGAATCATGTGTTGCGCCGCCCACGTCCTTCGTCGATTCCTGACACCGCATCGCCAGTGCACCGATGTGCGCCGTCGGGAAGCTAGCTCGTTGGCTCACCGTGTCGGTGCCGGCGCAAGGACGTCCCAGAGCGGTCCTGCGGCGATACCGAGTGCAAGGCTGAGGCAGGCCGTGATCGCCGCGGTGCCGGTGGACCAACCCCGGGGAATGAACTCGGTGGCGCTACATGGTTTCCGGAACACCGGGGCGATCCAGCGCAGATAATAGACCAGGCTCAGTAGGCTGTTGGCGAAGACCGCTACGGCCAGCCACGCTTGACCGCCGTCCCACGCAGCCGTGACCGTGGTCAGTTTTCCGACGAAGACCGCGGTCGGTGGGGTGCCAACTAGGCCGAGCAGGGCCACCACCAATGCCCCAGCGAGCCAGGGCCGCGCCCGAGCCAGGCCGCGGTAATCATCGAGGTCACGCCAATCGGGCAGCGCGATGCTGACAGCGAACGCGGCACTGTTGGTCAGGGTGTAGCCGACGAGATAGAACAGCAACGACGTGAGGGCCAGCGGGCTGCGCCCGGCCACCGCGACCGGCACCAAAAGGTAGCCCACTTGGCTGACCGTCGACCAGCCCAGGAGCCGGCGGGGATCGCGTTGGCCGTAGGCAGCCAAGTTACCCAACGTCATACTCGCGACGGCGAATACCGCGATCAGCAGCGGCCATGCCACCGTGTGGGGCAGCACGTCAGCCACGCGGTATGCCGCAACGAGCGCGCCGATCTTGGGCACCGTTGTCAAGAACACGGCCGCTACGCCGTTGGCGGCTTGGGCGGCGTCGGGCACCCAGAAGTGGGCGGGCACGCTTCCGGCTTCGAACATCAGCCCCGCCAGGACAGCGACGACACCAATGGCTACGGCCGCGCCCGGGGCGCCGCGGAGCCCGGCGGCGAGCTGGTCATATCGGGTGACGCCGCTAAGCCCGTAGACAACGGTGATTCCCAGTAGCAACGTGATGCTGAACAGGGCACCAATCAGGTACGTCTTCATCGTCGCCTCGGCGGCCTGCCCGGAGCGCAGCAGCCCGATGAGTCCGTACAGCGGAACGCTGGCCAGCAAAAAGCCAGCGGCCAGGACAAGCAGGTCACCGGTCCCGGCCAGCACCAGGATGCCGGTGGTGGAGAAGAGCACCAGCGCGTAGGTGTCGCTTTCTCGGGCCGCGCCTGTAATCTCGTCACCGGCTATCGCCAGGACGACGAGCGCGCCGGCTGCGGCGGTCACCCGCGCCACGGCGGTGGCCGTGTCCAGGACGAAGGAACCCTCAAAAGCGGTCTGATCCGGGGCCGTGATGGCGATCGCGGCGACCACGATGACACCGACAAGGGTTGCCGCGGCGGCGATTCGGGCCCACCACTGCCGCTGTCGCGGCAGGAACGACCCGGCAATCAACACCAGAAGGCCACCGCCGAACGTCAGCATCTCGGGCAGCAGCAGCAGCGGCCGCATGCCGCCCTCGGTGTTCACCGGTTATCTCCCCAGAACCTCGACGAGCGTGCGCGAAGCCGGCTCGATCACGTCCAGTAGCGGCCGCGGCAGGATGCCGATCACGACCGAAAGCGTCAAAAGCATTCCCGCTGAGCCCAATTCCGAAGGCCGCAGATCCACAAAGCCGTGCGAGAGGCCTCGGATGTCGCCGGTGAAGAGGTGCTGCAACGCGCGCAAGAACAGTGCCGCGGTCAGCACGATGCCGGGCAGGGCGAGTGCACTCAGCGCGGTAGCGGCAATACTGCCCGTGAAAATTTGGAATTCGGCGATGAAACCGGACAGACCGGGCAACCCGAGGGAGGCGAATGCCCCGACGGCAAACACCGCAGCCAGTTTCGGCGCGGGTGCGGCCAGACCGCCGTAGGCATTCATGTCGTAGCTGGCGGTGCGCTCGTAGAAGACCCCGGCGAGCAAGAACAGCGCCCCGGTGATCAGACCGTGACTGACCATCTGCGTGACGGCGCCGCTGATCGCCACCGCACGCGCCTCGGCGGTGGTCGACGACACCAGACCGGCGGCACCGACGGCCAACACGATGTAACCCATATGGTTGACCGAGGTGTAAGCCACCATGCGCTTGAAGTCGTGTTGCGCCAACGCCACCAGGGCGCCGTACAGAACCGACACGATACCGACGACGATGATGACCCAGGCCCACGCACGCCAGGACTGCGGCAGCATCGGCATCGCGATGCGGACAAATCCGTAGGTACCCATCTTCAACAACACCCCGGCCAGCACCGCCGAGCCGACGGCAGGCGCGTCGGTATGGGCCGGGGGCAGCCAGGTGTGGAACGGAACCGTCGGCGTCTTGACCGCCAGACCCACCAGGATCGCTGCCAGCACCAGCCCGCCGGCCAGCGGGCGAGCGGCCAGTGGGGTCGCGGCGATCAGTTCGAGCATGTCGAAGGTGTGCGGACGGGCGGCGATGTAGAGGCCGATGAAGCCCACCAACAGCGCCAGGGATCCCAGAAAGGTGTAGAGGAAGAATTTCAGTGCCGAGCGGCCGGCATCCCCGTGACCCCATCCGGCGATCACGAAGTACATGGCCACGATCGACAGATCGAAGAACACGAAGAACACGATCAGGTCCGCAGCGACGAACAGCCCCAGGCTGACGCTTTGCAGGAACAGGAACAGGGCTGCCTGGGATCGAGGCCGGTCGCCGCGCAACCCGTAGAGCGCGCAGGCCACAAAAATCAGCGCGGTCATCAGGACCAGCGGCAAGGACAAGCCGTCGACGCCGATGTGGTAGCTGCTGTTGACTCCCGGGATCCAGCGGGCCCGTTCTTCGAACGCCAGCCCGTTAACCCCGGGAGTGGTGTAGCGCAGCCACACCGCCGCCACCAGCGCCAGATCGACGGCGGTGACCCCGACCCACACCCAGCGGGCCGCCGCGCCGCCACGCGGTAGCCCAAGCACTCCTGCTGCGGCAGCCAGCGGCAAAAAGACGATCAGACTGAGCATCTCAGTTCACCGCCACCAGAAGCAGCACGCTTAGCGCAACCGCCACCACCGCGGCGAGGTAGTACTGGTGCAGCTGGCCGGTTTGCGGCCTACGGGCCAACTCTGCGAGCTGACGCGTCCGCATCGCTACCGCCCGCACCGCCGCATCAACAACGTGCTCATCAACGCCGGCTACCCAGCGGCCAGCGCGCAGCGATTCGGCGGCGACCCAGTCCACGGCCCGGTCCAGAATCCGGTCATCGAAGCGGGCCAATGCCGCGGCAAGACGCATCGTCGGCCGCACCACGACCGCATGGGCGGCGCGTTCCATACCCAGCCACTCGGCAGCCCATCGGGGCTCGGGCATCCCCCAGCGAATCACCGCGGCCACCACCACCAACGCCAGCAGCGCTGAGCCGGCCAGCTCGAGCACGCCCGGATGCGCAATCGGCCCGGTAGCGAGAACACGGCTCACCGACGACGCAATCGGCGGCAACACCAACACTCCCAACCCCGCGGCGCCGGCAGCCAACACCATCAGTGGCAATCGCCCGAAAACGTGCCGCGCGTTGCGATTTGCCTCCTTCTCATCACCGACCGTTGATGATGCGCTCCAGATGGCGACCAAAATCTTGGCCGCATAGGCTGCCGACAACGCGGCGGCCACCAACCCGGCCGCATACAGCCCTACGGAGTGGTCAAGGGCGACCGTCAGGATCGCGTCTTTTGTCGCCCACAGCGACAGCGGCGCGATTCCCGCCAACGCCGCAGCGCTCACGGTGGTCGTCCAGCCGACCAGGCGCCATCGCCGGGCCACACCGCGTAACTGCTCAAGCTGTTTGGTGCCCAGCAGTGAAAGCCACGCCCCAGCGGCCAAAAACAGCCCCGCCTTGGTGAAGGCGTGGGCGATCAGCTGGGCGGCGCCGCCCCCGACCGCACCCGCACCGGCTGCCATCACCACAAAGCCCAGCTGCGCCGCAGTCGATGCGGCCAGCAACTGTTTGAGATCGCGTTGAGCCAACGCAACCGCGCCCAGCAGCACCGCCGTTACCGCGCCGCTCCACGCCGCCGCGTGCGCGGCCCATCCGGTGGCCGCCAGCAGCGGCTCCACGCGCAGCAACAAGTACGCACCCATGGCCACCATGGCGGCCGAATGCAGTAATGCGCTGACCGGACTAGGACCCTCCATCGCCCGCGAGAGCCAAAACGAGAACGGCAGCTGCGCCGCTTTGCCCAGGGCGGCGATCAACATCCCGAATGCAATTACGTTGCGCCACAGAATGTTTGCGTGAGGTAACTCCGACAACCCTAGCCCGGCGCCGCCGGCCAGGGCCGCGCCGGCGGCCAGATACAGCCCCAGGTCCCCGGTGCGGGTCGTGATAAAGGCGGAAAGCCCCGCTGCCATCCGGAAATCATCGCGCCACCAAAAGCCGATCAACGCATAGGACGTCGCCCCCATCACCTCCCACGCCGCCAGCAGCGCGGGCAGCGTCGCCGCAGTTGCCGTCAAGATCGCGGCACAAGCAAACAGCAGCATCCAACCGTGAAACCTGGCCGCAGCTACCGTGATATCAACCGCGGCGAACATCAGCACCACCAGGGTGACGACCGCAACCGCAGGGACCACCAGCGCCGACAGACCATCCACGGTCAACGCGAACCGCCCGCCAGCCACAAACGAAACACTGACAGCGGGACGGGCAAACGCCACCACGGCCGACAAGGCCACCACAAGTGCCGACGCCGCCACCGAGATCCCCGCCGCGACCCGATCGCCACAGCGGATAAGCAGCAACGCCGCGCCGAGGACCGCCGGAATCAGGATCAGCAGCCACAGGCCCAGCTGCGCTAACGCGCTCACCCCGTTCATCCGGCCAAGTCTGCGGCCATGTCGGTCATATCGGCCTTACGCTCGCGGTGCAACACGGTCGCTACCGCGAACCCCATCGCCATCTCCACCGTCATGGCAGCGATGATCACCAGCAGCAGCACCTGCCCGGCCGAGACGGGCGCGGCAAACCACCAAAACCCGCCGGCGGCGAGGATGACCGCGTTGATCATCAACTCCAGGCCCATCATCACCATGACCACCACCTGCTGCGAGAGCGCGCCATAGAGCCCGACGCAGAACACCGCGGCGGCCACCAGCAGCACGGTTTGCAGCGTCATCGCCCGACTCCGCCGGGTTGCGGATCGGCGGCGGGTCGGCGTTTGAGGTCATCGCCGAACCGGTCGTAGCGGCTGCGGTGAGCCGCGAGGACGATGCCGGCAACGATGGTAGCCACCATCACCGGGCTGATCACCGCCATAGCCAACATCTGGGGACCCATCAATTCCTCACCTAGCGCCACCGTGATGTCCGCAGGCGGTGTCCCGCGCCGCGCCGGCCAGTCGCTCAGCAGGATTCCCGACGTCAACATGACGAAGGTCCCCACCGCGGCGGCCAGCGCCCGCCGCTTGTCGTGCACCATGCTCATCGGCATCAACGCCGGATTCATGCCCATGAACATGACCATGTAGACCGCCATCACCGCCATCTCCATCACCATCATCAAGATGGTGATCACGCCGATATAGTTCTGCTGCAACAACACCACCGCGACACCGACGGCGATGAACGAGACCGCAAGAGCATAGGTGGCGCGGGCCATCGAATTCACGATAAACACCGCTGCCCCCGCCACCACGGCGACGGCGGCGCTGACCCAATAGACCATGTCGACGATCATTTTTTTCACGTCCTCACTGCAATGACGGCGACGACGAGATCTTGCACTATCGTGAGCGGTACCAACACAATCCAGCCGATCTCCATGAACTTGTCCGGCCGCAACGCCGGCAAGCGGTGGCCCAGCCACACCAGCAACGACAACAACCCCAGCGTTTTGACCAACACCCATGCCCAGCCCGGTAACCACGGACCCGCGTCGCCGCCCAGAAACATCGGCACCGCGAACGCAGCACCGGCGACCAACAACGCATAGCGCCCAGCCTGAAATACGAGTCGATCAACCCCGGACAGCTCCGCGGCAACACCGCCGAGAACATCGGCGCCGACCGCCGGGGAAAACGGGCCCCACACCGAAAACGCCATGACGCCACCGCAGTACACAACAAACGCCAGGGGCATCCATACCACAAACCACAACCCATGCTGAGCAGCGGCCACCTCGCCAACCCGCAGACTTCGCGCCGCGATCACCGGGGCCACCAAGGCAAACATCAGCGGCAGCTCATAGCCCAAACCGTGGGCAAGAAACCGATAGCCCCCCACCAGGGAATG
The DNA here is from genome assembly GCF_059812325.1 of Mycobacterium sp. NGS61. Lineage (NCBI taxonomy): Bacteria > Bacillati > Actinomycetota > Actinomycetes > Mycobacteriales > Mycobacteriaceae > Mycobacterium > Mycobacterium sp. NGS61. Next base: position 176,909 of record NZ_JCALCL010000008.1, on the reverse strand, counting down.
CACCGAATTGGGCCCCCACCCGGCAAGCCACACCAAAGCCCACACCGTCACGTCCATCGCGTTGAACCACACGACTCCCACGTCAGGGTCGAATAACGTCCAGTGCCCCAGCGGAATCACCGCCACCATCAGCGCCGCCACCACGAGCAGACCGGTGGCCCCCACCCGCCACAGCAGCGTGTCGGCGGCCACCGTGGCGCGCCGGCGCTGCCGCATCAGCCGAGCAATTTCACTAACCGCGACACTCGCGGCGCCGGCACCCCTCCCGGCCCCGTGTGCAGCAAGCGCGCCGTCAAGAGTCGCCGTAAACAGACCCAGGCCCAAAAACAGCACCGCTGCAGCCGGCGCCCACACGCCCGACACCGTCGTGACGGAGCTCTCAGCCACCGCGACCTCCCGCGGCCTCGGGCGCGGTCTCAAGACCGAGACTGGCGATCACCAGCCGAGCGGTCGCCAAATCCAGACCACGCACCAAACCCGGCAGTGCGGCGACGAACACCCTGCCCGACGGATGAAATGTGCTGGCCCACAGCGGATCGTTCACCATCCGCTGAGCTATGTCCACGTGCGCGAGAAGCCGGTCGTAACAGTCGCCGGCCCACATTGTGGGCAGCTGTAGGCGGTCACAGTCCTCGACGGTCATCGGTGCAAGGTCGCGCAGCGACCAGCGCAACGTTCGTGACCGGCCAATCTGTCGGTGCAGGATTTGAAGCGCCGAGGTGCCCCGCTGGAGAGCTGGTTCGCTGAGGAGGGCGTCGCGCGCCCGCCGGGCGGCGGCGGCCGCACGCGCCCACCCGGCCAACAGCAGCAGATCTGTGGCGTGGTCACAGTGTCGTGCCGCCGCCAATACCTGATCCTCACCCACGTGCGGCCGCGGGTTCTCCCGCATGGCGTCGCTATCGATGACCCAGGCGTCCGCCTCGGTAATGACATCGCCTTGAAGTGCGCATTCCAGCACCAGTCCAGCAGGCCAGGAGGTACAAACCGGACCCAACCGCACTCGCAGGACATCCATTTCCAGACCATCGCGGTCCTCACCGCCTGCGGCCAACGGGATACCCGCCGGCGCCATGTCCATGGCGCCGTGGTGCATGTGCCCATGCGCGCCGTGGTCCATGCTGCCGTGGTCCGTGTGGTGGTCGCTGTGGCCCATCGCGTTGGGGTCCCTCTGGTGGTGGTCGCTGTGGCCCATCGCGCTGAGGTCCGTGTGGCGGTGGTCGCTGTGGCTCATCGCGCTGGAATCGAGGTGCCGGTCTCTGGCGTGGTCCGCCGCGTCATGGTGGTGTTGACCGCGATCCACGCCTTCCGGATCCATCACGTCGTGCCCCAAATGCCCACGGCCGCACCGGGTTGCAAGATTGTTCTCATCCCCGCCGCTGGTCATCGGATGGTGATCGTCGGGATGACTATGGCTGTCATCACGCTCACCGACCGGCGACTCGCGATTACGGGCGTCGGTGCGTTGTGTATTTACATCGCTCAACTGTGCGAGGGCACGCTCTAGCGCCTGTTGCACCGATTCCGCATTCGGGATCTCGACCAGAGCCCTGGGCCCGGGCAATTGTTCCCACACCCGATCGATAGCCCCAGTCAGCTCGGGTCCTGGCGTCCCGCAGACTGCCAATATGTCGGCATCAGCCGGTGACGCCGCCAGGCACCATCCACGGGCAACGAGACGTTTTTCGGCCTCTGCACGCACCACCCAGTACCCAGCAACCTCCACGGTGAGAACATGCGCCCGCCGGGTCGCGTACCGGGCCAGCAACTGACTCACACCCATCGCAACGCGCCCTCCCGCCACGCCCACCCCACGGCCACCAGCAACGCTGCCAGGAAAAGGAACATCTCGACGATCGCCGCTGCGCCCATTTTGGCAACTACCAACGCCCACGGGTACATGAACAACATCTCGACATCAAAAGCCAGAAAGAGCAGTGTCGCCAGATACCACCGCACGTGATACCTGGATAGGGCGTGCTCCTGCGGCCGCCATCCTGATTGGAACGGCAGCACGCTGAGAGCACTAGGCGATGTCGCGGTGAAACGGTGCAACCAGTAGAGCATGGCGACGCCGCTCACCCCAATCAACGCCATCCATACCATGCCCGTTTCCATCCCGGTTCTAAAGCGTGCTATCGCGGGTACACGTCAGCAGTCCCCGATTCGCAAACCGCGGCCGCGAACGGCTGACCGGTGACTTCGTCTCAGCGCACGCGATGCTCGTGCGCCCCAGTGCTGACACCTTGCAACATGAGGTTGCCGAGGCAGATAACCGCTCGGTGCGGCGGTCACCAGCCACACGGCGGCGGCCGGAAACCCTCGCCCCGGCGTCGGCGCTCGAGTTTCGCATCCGCCGTACGGTACCCCGCTAAGGTATGGAATAACCAGGTTCTGACAGAAATTCTTTGGGTCCACGCACGCTGCGCGGCGATGAGCCCGTGCCACGGGTCACGCGCCCGACCGCCGTGACCCACACCACCTTTGCATACCCCAGGGGGGTAAAGTATCCTTGACTGTGAGCGGAAGGCCCGGGTACGGAAAGGGGCTAAAAGATGAGCACTATGACAGTCACCGTGGCTGGAATGTCCTGCGGACATTGCGCGTCCTCGGTGCGTGAGGAGCTTGCGCACGTGGCGCACGTCAAAGCGGTCGACGTCGATCTGGCGAGCGGCACAGTAACTATCGACAGCGACGGCCCAGTTGATACGTATGCGCTGAAAAACGCCGTCGAAGAAGCCGGCTATCAGCTCGCCGGCTGAACCCCTCGCCCAGGAAGGGAAACCAGCCATGGGGACCGCCACCACATCGACACAACACATTGAGCTCGAGATCGGTGGAATGACTTGCGCCTCGTGCGTGACCCGAATCGAAAAGACCCTGAACAAGCTCGACGGGGTCAGCGCCTCAGTCAACTTTGCGACCGGCAAGGCCAGCGTGGATTACGGTGCAGGTGTTTCGTCCGATCGACTGGTAGCGGCAATCGAGCAAGCCGGTTACACAGCGACCGTGCCAGCAGCAAGCACTTCGGTCGGCGACGGGGCGGGCGCCGCCGCGGCTGACGCCGATTCACTGGTGTTGCTGCGGCAGCGGTTGGTGATTGTGGTGATGCTGACCGTGCCAGTGATTGCCATGGCGATGGTTCCCGCGCTGCAGTTCACCAACTGGCAGTGGTTGTCGCTGACGCTGGCCACACCGGTGGTGGTGTGGGGTGGGTGGCCGTTCCATCGGGCTGCATGGACCAATCTGCGCCACGGCAGCGCCACGATGGACACGTTGATCTCGATGGGCACCCTCGCCGCGCTGGGTTGGTCGGTGTATGCGCTGTTTTGGGGCAGGGCTGGGATGGCCAACATGACGCATTCGTTTCAGTTGACCGTCAACGGCGCCGACGGCACCGGCAACATCTACTTGGAGGCTGCTGCCGGAGTTACGGCTTTCATCCTCGCCGGCCGGTATCTGGAGGTCCGTGCGAAGCGGCGCGCCGGCGCCGCGCTTCGCGCACTGCTGGAGCTGGGGGCCAAAGATGTGGCAGTGCGCAGAGATGGTGTGGAGCAACGCATTCCCATCGACCAACTCGCAGTCGGGGACGAATTCGTGGTCCGCCCGGGGGAAAAGATCGCCACCGACGGCGTGGTGATGGAGGGCTCCTCGGCGGTGGATGCTTCCATGTTGACCGGCGAATCCGTGCCGGTAGAAATCGCACCCGGGGATTTGGTGGTGGGTGCCACCCTCAATGTGGGTGGTCGCGTCGTCGTGCGCGCCGCACGCATCGGCGCGCACACCCAATTGGCGCAAATGGCCAAGCTGGTCGAGGACGCCCAAACCGGCAAGGCCGCCACGCAGCGATTGGCCGACAGGATTTCGGCGGTGTTCGTGCCCATGGTCCTGGCCTTCTCGGCGGCCACGCTCGCGGTGTGGATCAGTACCGGAGGATCAATGTCGGGGGCGTTTACCGCGGCCGTCGCGGTGTTGATCATCGCTTGTCCGTGCGCTTTGGGACTGGCCACACCCACCGCGCTGCTAGTCGGCACCGGCCGGGGTGCCCAACTCGGAATCTTGATCAAGGGTCCAGAAGTGCTCGAATCGACTCGGCAGGTCGATACGATCGTGCTGGACAAAACCGGCACCATCACCACTGGGACGATGACATTGGTCGAGGTGATCACCGCCGAAAGTCAGCACCCCGACGAGGTGCTGCGGTTAGCCGGCGCGCTTGAAGACTCTTCTGAGCACCCGATCGCCAGGGCTATCGCCGACGGCGCCCGGGCGAAGGTCGGCGACTTACCAGCCGCGCAGGGTTTCGCCAACCGACAGGGACTTGGGGTGCAGGGCATCGTCGATGGTCATGCGGTGGTGGTAGGCCGGCCCCTCTTGCTCGCTGAGTGGTCGCAGCAGCTCGCGCCGGAGTTGGCCACCGCCATGCACCGGGCCGAGTCGCAGGGCAAGACCGCGGTCGCGGTTAGTTGGGACGGCCAGCCGCGCGGGGTGCTGGTCGTGGCCGACGCGGTGAAACCGACGTCAGCCCAGGCGGTCGCGCAGCTGCGCGCGCTGGGTTTAACCCCGATCATGCTCACCGGCGACAACCGGTCCGCAGCCGCTGCGATCGCCCGCCAGGTCGGCATCGAACATGTAGTCGCCGACGTCCTTCCGCGCGACAAGGTCGAGACCATCAAGCAGTTGCAGGCCGACGGCAGAGTCGTTGCCATGGTCGGTGACGGCGTCAACGATGCGGCTGCCCTCGCCCAAGCCGACCTCGGTCTCGCAATGGGCACTGGCACCGATGTCGCCATCGAGGCGAGCGACGTGACACTGGTTCGCGGTGACTTGCGCGTTGTCACCGACGCAATCCGGCTGTCCCGCAAGACCTTAAGCACCATCAAGGGCAACCTGTTCTGGGCCTTCGCCTACAACATCGCTGCGCTGCCACTGGCGGCGGCCGGGCTGCTCAACCCCATGCTGGCCGGTGCGGCGATGGCCTTCTCCTCGGTATTCGTCGTCAGCAACAGCCTGCGACTGCGTAGGTTCGAGCCGTTGACGTGAGCGCGGCAGCCAACCACACACCCCTTGCCGGCCAGCCAACTTTTGGGGTTTGACGGCATGCTCATCGGGTACGGGATGTGCAACGGTACTGTACCTATACCCGGTATACCCAAACATGGTGTGCGTGAGTCCCGAAAGGAAGTCATGGTGAGGCGACGGTTATTTACTTTCACTGCAGCAGCGATTGCGGTGCTGCTGACCGTGGCAGCGTGCGGCGACTCAGATAACCCTACCGCGCCGAGCAACACCTTTCGCATGCCTAATACAGCGTCAAGTCCGGCTGAGGGCACTCCTGCGGCGCACAATGCTGACGACGTCACCTTCGCCCAGCGCATGATTGCTCACCACCAGCAAGCAATTCAGATGAGCGAGATCATCCTCGGCAAACAGGGCATCGACGCTCGCGTAATCGACCTCGCCAATAATATCAAGGCGGCCCAAGGCCCCGAGATCCAACAGATGCAGTCCTGGTTGAACCAGTGGACGCAGCAAACGCCTGCGACAACTACCCTGAGCGGCACACCCACGACCACGATGCCGGGGATGCCGGGCCACGCCGGCATGCCCGGAATGGAAGGGATGATGTCGGAACAGGACATGCAGGCTCTGCAAAACGCCCAGGGCGTGGAGGCCAGCCGGCTTTTCCTTACCCAGATGATTGCGCATCACCAAGGCGCAATCACCATGGCGCAAAACGAGATTCATTCCGGCCAATACACCCCGGCGGTCACGCTGGCACAATCGATCGTGGCTAATCAGCAACGCGAGATCGACACCATGCAAACCATACTGAAGTCTCTCTAGCGTCCGGCATCGCGACCGCTGGCCCAAGCACTAGTGTGCGCGGCAAGAATCCGCTGTTCACCGGATCTGGCTAACACTCGACCCATCCTCAAAGTCGGCATCGTCGCCAGAGGCGGACGACTCTGCACCGCGACCTGAGCAGCATGACAGCCGAGAGCCCGGCGCCGGGTTATGCCGAGCCACCGGCACTGCCCGAAAGGGGTCGGAGAACAAGGGACGAAGGCGAGCAGGCTATGCAGCCAGGCTCTGCTGGACACTCGCGGTGTTGCGGTGGACAGGCCTCCACTTATCCGCGGTGATCAGCACCCATCAACGGCGATCGCTATCCTTCGGCGACATTCGATCCGGGCCAATATCCCGTCGACCATAGCGCTGGCACAGCCGATCACCGGCGGACGACGAACAGCAGATCGCCACCCTGCACTCCGCGCACCAAGGTTTCTAGTCGGCACACGGGGCTTCTTCTCGTCCACGATGGGCCGATCGGCGGAAAGCCACGCGCTGCAACACAATTCGCGAAGTACGACACGATGCCGGGTTAGGGGCGGCGGCGCCAGGGGGGCGGTCACGTCAAAGCAGTCACCGCAGAACCGCGGGCCTTGGGTATGCAAAAGGTACGTCATGATGTTGGTGATGCCGCGTGCTGTTGCAAGCAAGGGGATATCGCGCTGATAAGCATTCAGTCGGAGCTCACCGAGGTCGGCGCGGCGGATGCGACGTGCGATGACAGGCGTCGCCTGCGGCCGTGAAGCAGGCTAGCAGCGGCCACAGCGATGCAGATCACGGCCGGGATGATCAACGCGTATCCGCCGAGCCGCGCACCGCTCACTATTCCAGCAACGCCGCCCACCAAAAACAGCACCAGCGTCACTGTGAACACGGCAGCCTTCGACTTGTCGATCCCGTGGCGGCGGCTGCGGCCCAGCATCAGCCCAAGGTCGGTGATGGTGCCGGTGAAGTGGGTGGTGCGGATCGCCATTCCGCGAACGCTTGAAGTCAACCCGTTTTGCAGCCCGAGCGCCGCAGCGGCGAACAGCGCCTGGATGACCGCACGATGAATCCCCAGCGCGGCGAGCTGCGCCTTGACGACGGCGTCCTGCACTCCGATGGCGGCGGCAAGGAGCAGGCCCGCTTCTGCGATCAGCACAGCAGCATGCCGCGAGCCGCTCTGCGAGTCGGTGGGCGCCAGGATGGCACCGGCCGCGGTTGTGCCGCTCAAGAAGCCGAGTAGAACCGCCGCGAGCACGTGACCCTCATAGAGCCATGGGTTGGCCGTGTCCATGCCTAATTGAGTGGTGACCCCCGTGATATTGCCCACCGGAAATGCCAAAACCAGAAGGGCCACCGCGTTGACAAAACCGGCCACCGAGGCCAGCACCCCGCTGTAGCCGACCAAAAGTCCCCGGGGTGGCAGCCAACGTTTCTGTCTGCGCATTCGAGCATCAATCCCTTTCTACGATGGCGCTAACGACGGGGGAAGGCAACGACGTACCACAAACCCGCAGGCCTGCGCGGTCGTCGTTGCGAGGGGCCGGTAGGGCCAGCGGAGCCGAGCGGCACAACAAACGTTGTCGCAACGTCGCAGTGCAATCGCCGCGACAGCCCTCAGCCGGCCGTCCCGACGCGTCTTTCCCGCGCGGTTCAAGGGGAATGGCCGGGCCGTTGCTTGACTGCGGTGTAGTCATCTGCTTACCCACTGCCTTCCCGGTCGCTGCGCAACCGGTCGCCCAGGCCGGCGCCGTGCGGGCGTGGCCGAGTTGGTGCTGCAGAGCGCGCCACCCGCTAGCTGGTGTAGGCGGTGTAGTTCAAAGTGGTCATCATGCCGGCCTCCAGGTGATAGCCGTGGTGGCAATGGATCATCCAAGAACCCGGATTGTCGGCGATCAGCACGGCGCGCAGTTTCTGGTTGGGCAGCACGATGACGGTGTCCTTGCGCGCACCCAGGCTGCCGTCGGACTTGATCATCTGGAACGTATGGCCGTGCAGGTGCATGGGGTGATACATCATCGTGGAGTTGGTGAAGACTAGCGTGGCGCGCTGGCCCTGCGTGACGCTCACGGGCGGACTGTCCGGGTAGGGCTTGCCGTTGATGGCCCAGTCGTACTTCATCATTGACCCGGTCAATTCCAGGTCCAGATTCACCGCTGAGGCCGCCGAGCCCAGACTGGCGGCCGGCGGGGCGGTGAAGGTGTCGACCGTACCGACTCGGCCGTTGAGCTCGGTGGGCCGAAAGTTCACATCGGGTGCGCTGCCATTGGCCGTCTTGAGCAGCGCCCGTGCCGCGACCGCTTGCTTACCTTCCGGCATGGCCACGAGTGGGAAGACCCCGTCGCTGGCGGTGACGATGACGTCATAGCGTTCGGCCATGCCGACCAACAAAGCGTCGGTCTCGGTCGGCACAACGGGGAAACCATCAGTGTGGGTGACCGTCATGACGTGGCCCGCCAGGGCCACGCGGAAGACGGTGTCAGCGCCGGCGTTGATGATGCGGATGCGAATGCGCTGGCCCGGCCGAGCATCAAAGGTAGTCGGCGCCGCCGCAATCCGACCGTTGACCAGGTAGTACGGATAGTCGATGTCGCCGGAGTCGCCGCCCAGCAGCGCACTGCTACCCACCGCGGACATCCCAGCCATCTCCTGCTGGCCGGACCCGTGAGCCGGCATGTGCGAGCCCTTGAGCTCGTCGAATAACTGTTGCGGATTCTTGCCGATGCCGTCGGTCCAGTCGTCAAGGACGACAACCCATTCGGCGTCGTAGCGTGCCGCCTCCGCGGGGTCGTCGATGATCACCGGCAGGTAGAGCCCGTAGTCGGTTTGCATGCCGACATGCGGGTGGGCCCAGTAGGTGCCGGGGTGCGGCGCTGAGAACCGATAGGTGAAGTCGCTGTTGGCCGCGATATTCGGGGTAACAGGGAACACGCCGTCCATGTCGTTGCGCAGCGCGATGCCGTGCCAGTGCACCGAGGTGGGGTTGCTGAGCCGGTTTCTGACGGTGACCGCCAGGTCGTCGCCGACATTAGCGCGGAGGGGGGCGCCGGGCAGTGTGTCGCCGTAGGCCAGTGTGCCTGCGATGGGGCCGCCGAGGTCGATCGGGGCCGGCTGCGCCGTGAACGTGGCAGTAACGGTGCGTCCGGTGTGCGGGCGCGCGGCCTCGGCCGCGGCGATAGCTCGTTCCGCGCTGGGCGCAGGATTGCTTCGCCCACATGCCCCCAGCGCCACCGCGGCCCCGCCGGCCACCGAGGCCGTGACAAACGCACGCCGATTCAACAGACCCTCATTCCACACCGATCTCATTACGAGTCCCTCCTCAAACTTTCCCCCTTCGGCCTCTGCCGTGGGCACGTCGCCGAAACCTCTCGACTCACACCGATGTTCGCCGCAGCGCAGTGGCCCAGAACGGCGCTCGCGCGAAACGCGGTGTCGTCCAACCGGTGTCCGGATTCACTGTTAGCCCGCACCACCGCGGCACGCACCAGCGCCTTAGATCCGATCCCGCCCAGGTTCGCTAGCACCTCGAGCGCTGGTCGGCCCGGCCGGGCACTCGTCGGCAGCTGCAGGCTCCAAGTGATGATTGCGGTCAAGGACGTGTAGGGCCAGCGCGGCGGTGACGCCGACCAAAAACAACCCTGCCCAAACCAATGCACCCACACCCAGCTGCCGCGCAGCACCCATCGCCCACCCGGTGAGCAAATTGCCGCCCAAAATTCCCACGCCAACAATGGTGTTGTAGAACCCGTAATGGGTGCCCACGAGCCGGCCTCCGGCCAACGCCATGACCGTGTCCATCTCAAACGGGAAGACCGCGGCGGAGCCGACGGCAAGCATGGCCGCTGACACCAGCAGCGCAACTACCGCCGCGACAACGCCGACCCCAGAACTATCAGGGATAACAAGCAGCGGCAAGAACGAGGCCGCCATGATGGCCAGGCCGATAGCCAGACTGCGCCCGTGGCCCCACCGAGCGGCGAACCAGCGGGTGATGCGCAGCTGTCCGGCGACCGCAACCAGTCCCGACACGACGAAAACCGCTGCCACTAACAGCGTTTGATAGCGCTTAGTCAGCAGTGAGGCCTGCAGCGGAAGGGCGAGATACACCTGGAACGACAACACGTAAGAACCGACCATCGCCAAGGCGAACAACAGAAAAGACCGGTTGCCGACGACGACTCGCCAGTCATCAAGTATCGACGTCTTTTCCCGCGCCGGATCAGCACGGTGCTGCGGCAGCGCCAGCAGCTGGGCCACGGTCAATACCGCAAAGACGCCGGCCGCACCCGCGGCGCTAATGCGGAAATCAATAGCCACCAACATCACTCCGACCAAAGGACCCAGAAGAATCCCGGCCTGGTAGAAGATGTTGAACACTGCGAACGCCTCCACGCGGCGAGCGCCGGAATCGGCGGCCAGATAGGCGCGCACCGCCGGATTGAACAACGCGCCGGCGAAACCGGTGGCTGCCGAGGCAATCAACACCACCGGTAACGAGTGCGCAACGATGAGCAAGGCGAAACCGCCGGTGCGCAGCACACACCCTGCAACAATTAACGGTTTGTAGCCGATTCGGTCGGCCAACGTGCCGCCGACAATGAACATGCCCTGCTGGGAGAAGTTCCGGATACCCAAGACCAGCCCCACAGCCCACCCCGCCAGCCCCAAGGGGCCGGCGAGGTAAGCCGCCAGGTACGGCATCAGCATGTAAAAGCCGAGGTTGATGCCGAATTGGTTGATCATCAGCATCCGGCTGGGCCGGTCGAAGCTGCGGAATTGGGTGATCAATTCCATTACTGCATCGCTCCGGTGGGATCAAGCACGGTGGCACACCGAGTCCAGGATTGCACTACCCGCTGGTTAGGGTGGTCGATGACGTCCGGCTCCTGGGGCGGTAGCTGATCGAGCAGCCCGTGGTCGCGGCAGTAGTCGTCGTTATAGATGGTGTCGAAATACCGTTGCGGCCCATCAGGGAAAACCGCCGCGATGCTGGTATCGGGCGCCATCGTGCGCGCCGCCCACCCAGCAACCAAACCGACCGCACCCACACTCCAGCCGCCACTGGCGTGGTGGGTAGCCGCCAAAGCGCGGGCCGCCCACACCGCCTCAGCCGGCGCCACCCAGTGCACCTCGTCAAACGTCGCATAGTCGACATTGCGCGGATAGATGCTCGAGCCCAAGCCCCGCATCAGTCGACTGGCCGCGGGTTGACCAAAGATCGTCGAACCGACGGTGTCCACCCCGATCACCTTCAGATCGGGGTTGGCCTCGCGCAGCACCCGCGCCACGCCGGCCGAATGCCCCCCGGTGCCCACCGAGCACACCAGCACGTCGATGCGACCGAGTTGGTCGAGCAACTCCAGGGCCAGCGGTCGGTAGGCATCGACATTTTCGGGGTTGCTGTACTGGTTGGGGCACCACGCATCAGGATCGGCGGCCAGTAGCTGGGCGATGCGGTCCTTGCGGGCTTGCTGCCATCCGCCGACCGGGTGCGCTTCGGTGACCAGGTCGACCTCGGCGCCATACGCGCGCAGCATGTTCTGCACGATGGGTTCCATGCCTGGGTCGGTGACCACCGTGACGGGGTGGCCGTACACCATGCCGGCCAGTGCCAGGCCCAGACCCAGTGACCCGCTGGTGGATTCCACAATCCGGGCTCCGGGGCGCAGTTCGCCGCGGGCGCGGGCACGCTCCACCATGTGCACGGCGGGGCGGTCTTTCATGCTGCCCCCGGGGTTGAAAGCTTCCAACTTGGCCCAGAATCCGCGGTCTGCAGCGGTTAACGGCTCCGAGATGCGCAATACCGGGGTGTTACCCACCAGCCCAGCCGGCTGGCGGTGGCTACCCAAGGCGGGGTGGCACTGTCCAGCACTGGGTGCGCGGTTCACGAACGGCAATGACCGGGAACTGCACAACAGACGGGATTCCAACGAGGTCAACGGACGAGAGTGAGAGTTGTTCATGGAAGTGTCGCTTTCTAGCGTGAGGCCGCCCAGCGCGGCCATTGACAACGGGCAGCGGCCACCGGCCGTCGTGGCGATGCACTAACGGCCTGGCGCTAACCAATCAGCGACGCGAAAGACAGAACCGTGTCAATAGATCTTGACCGGTCACCGCAGCAGCGAGTCTTCGTGGCGGACCGCGTCCGGAAAAGGTCGCTTGCCGCCAGAAGAAAGCAACAGCGACCGCGACCACCAGCACAGTGAGGGCTGCCACCGTCGGGGCCGGGGAATGGGGTAGCACCGCGGTAACCAACGCCTCATGGTGACCACCTGGTGACGGGTGGCCCAGATGGGCGTCATCGCTGTGGACCGAAGAGTCAGTACTGTGCGAACTCACCGACACGTGCGCCGGATGAGACGCAGAAGACTCAGACCGCACCACGGCGTGCCCTTGGACCAGCACCCACATCGCAACCGCGGCGACAGCAGCAGTCATCGCCGCGATGACTTGCCACCGGGGTCGCCGGCGCGGAACTTGGGCATTCACAATAGCTTTAGGGTACCAGCGGCCACCGGGCACTGAAAACATGCCTCGGGGCTGCACCCCGATGAGGCGCGGGGTCCGGGATATGCGGCTAGGTAGCACGTACCGGATGGCTGCAGTCGCCGCCGTTAAGTACCCCATACCCCCTGAGGGTACGGGCAGTCGAACGTTTCGGCAAGGGCGCAGCTCGCACCGCACAAATTGCCGAAGACACGCTTTGGGTGCATCACCAAAGGATGGTCAATGACGCGATCCTAGGCGCCGGCTTCCCGGCCCCGCGCTGCGTAGAACTCCACGTGTCAGGTGCGCGGCGTCCGTGGACTGCGCGGCGCCGTCGCGAACAAGTAGCCGACGTCCAGGGCGGTGCCGATTTGTCCATCGTGGTGCCGAAACTCCGAGTCACACTGCTCAGTGTCATCGTCGGTGACGCGGCGCACGGTGGCAAAGCCTCGCAGCGGCACTCATGGTGTACCCTATGCGGGTATGGGGAACATCCGATTAGGGTCGGATGACCGAGGTGTCGCGGCACGCCGACCGCTCAAGTTGCGGTTGGCGGTCGTTGTCGTGGGCGCTGTAGCAGGATTAGCGATTCTTGGCCACTGCGTGCCTTCGCGTATCCCATCGTTGCCTTCGCATGCCCAGCAGCCGCTCTCATCGACATCGCTGCCCGTGGCGCTCGGTGCGGACGCGAATCAGCCGTCTCTTGATCACGTGCTGCCCGCATGCAAGGCGTCCAAGATGTCCGCGGTTGAGGCGGTATCGCAGCCGGCGGCTGCGTCGTTAATCGCGCTCGGCGTTGGTCTGGTGGCACTCGGGGTTAGGGGATGGCTGGCGCCACTAGTTGTACCGGCCGGGCGGAGCCCTCCGGGGGCACCGGCCGCCATTCTCGCCGGTCAAGATCGCCTGACTCGGTTCTGCCTGGCTCGCCGCTGACCGGTCAGCGCCAGGTCGCGGGGCCATGCCCCACGACCACGACTCGATCGATGTCTAACGCCGCGGTTGTGTCGCGGCCTGACCCAAGCGACGATCTCATGCAATATTCAACGTCCGGTGACCTCACGTGTCTCGTCAATCCCACCGAACCGTGTGGCTGCTGGCGCCTTCATCAGACGAAAAAACAGTCCACCGCCCGACGTGGCCGATTCGGCTGCGCTTCCCCGGGGTGCTGCCACGTGCCGGCTACTGACCGCGTGGTGGCGCTCAGCTGGGAGAAGCCGCAAGCAAATGCGGTAGCTCGTCTCACCCGGACGCGCCAGATAGTGGCGGTATGTCAACTTTTTGCCACGCCCGGTAACCGGCTAGCAACCGATCGGCGGGTTGTAACCGCCTGGGATCCGATGACACTCACATCAGCGCCGCCCGCTCCCGTGAATCATGCACGCGGCGGAGGTTTCTCAAGAAAGGCACACACATGTCCTTTGTGACGACAGATCCCGCAGCGCTTGCGTCGGCGGCAGGCGATCTGCAGACCGTGGGTGTAGCGGTGGGGGCCGCAACCGCGGCGGCGGCCGCCCCGACGGCCGGGGTGGTCCCCGCGGCCGCTGACGAAGTCTCGGCGTTAACAGCGGCCCAATTCGCTGCGTACGCGCAGCTTTACCAGCAAGTTTCCGCGCAGGCCACAGCCGTTCATGACCAGTTTGTTGCCGCCTTGGCGACCAGCGCTAGCTCCTATGCCGCTACCGAGGCAGCTAACGCCGCCGCGACCCGCTGACGCGGATCACTACACTCGAAGGGACACGCGAATGGATTTCGGTGCGCTCCCGCCGGAAGTCAACTCCGCCAGGATGTATTGGGGCCCCGGCTCCGGGCCGATGCTTGCTGCCGCGACTGGCTGGGACGAGCTGGCCGCAGAACTATCTTCGGCGGCAACCTCGTATGCCGCGACCATCTCGCGGTTGGCGGCTCTGTCCTGGCAGGGCCCGGCGGCAACGTGGATGGTCTCTGCAGCAGCGCCGTTCGTGGCGTGGATGAGCATGACCGCCACCGAGGCCGAGCACGCGGCCGACCAGGCCCGGGCCGCGGCCGGGGCCTACGCGGCGGCGTTCGCGGCAACCGTGCCGCCGCCGGTGATCGCAGCCAACCGCACCTTACTGATGTCGCTGGTGGCGACCAACATCTTCGGGCAGAACACCCCAGCCATCGCGGCCACCGAGGCCCAGTACGCGGAGATGTGGGCACAAGATGCGATGGCGATGTATGGCTATGCCGGATCGTCGGCAGCCGCGTCAACGTTGACGCCGTTCACCGCGCCGCAGCAGATCACCAATCCGAGCGGACTGGCTGCGCAAGGTGCAGTTGTTGCGCAGGTCACCGGCGTTGCGGCGGCAACGGATACGCAAGCGGCACTGACGCAGCTGACGTCGTCGCTACCCACGGCACTGCAGGGTCTCGCCTCACCGCTGACGTCGGGGTCGCTGTCCTCGGCGCTCAGCGCGATCAACCCAGAGCTGTCAACGATAAGTTCAACCGCGTGGATTGCCAGTGCGGGGCTATCGACCGGAGAGAAACTCAAGAACTTGCTCCCGTCGGCCACCGCGGCATTGACGCCGACTGTTGCTGACGGGCTCGGTTCGGGGGTGCTGGGGTCGCAGGCTGGGGGAGTAGCAGGTCTTGGCGGTGCCAATGCGGCGGTCTCGGCGGGTGTGGGCCGGGCGGGATTGGTGGGGCCGCTGTCGGTGCCACCGAGTTGGACCACCGCCGTACCAGCCAGAGCGGCCGCAGGACTCACCGGCGCCAATGTGAGCGCCGTACCAGCGGCCGACGCAGCCGGGCCAGCCATGTTGGGCGGGCTGCCCTTGGCGGGTGCAGCCGAACGCGGCGCAGCCGGTATCGTGCCCGATGCGCGGTTCTTAGAACGCCCCCCAATGGTGCCCCGCTGGTCCGGCCTGGGATAGCAGGGCTCGCGCGTAAGTCCAGTAGACATACAGAAACGAGAACTTGCAGCTCAATGCCACCAAAGCAGTTGGCGCGTCCGGTTGCCAGGACGGCACTCCACCCGTACCCTATGGGGGTATGAGGTTCGCGCGGAAACAGGCGGTTCCGCCTCGAATAAGTTCGCTGCGCACCATTGGGCCCGACGGGTGCAGTTCTGACGGCCAATCAACAGCTACGCGGTCCACGCCGCGGCGCGCAACTTCGGGCATTGTCCTGCGCCGCTGCGCTTCCGGCGTGCTACGCGCAGGCAACGCACCCCGGCGGTCGCGGTGGCGACTGGTGCTTGCGGCCGGCATCGCGATGTTTCTACTTACCTTGATCGACCACGCCGCAATGCTGCATTCGGAGACTCACCGGTCCCACCAACCACTCACAGGCGCTGCTGTCCGCGGCGGGCGATGCGTTCACCGCCCACGCTGATCACACTTATCTTTTCCATAAGTCATTGACCGAATGTCACGACGCGTTGGCAGCTGTCGTGTTGCCGCGAGAAGCCGCTACGTTGATCGAGCTGGGCGTGGCAGTGGCAGTGGCGGTGATCACCGCGGTACAGGCCAGTCTGAGAGCGCCATTCGTGCGAGGGCCGCCCAAAGTCCCGCGCGCTGCACTTGCCGGGCAAGACCTCTTGACGCGTTTCTGCCTGACTCGTCGCTGATCGATCAGCGTCACTTCGTGGTGCTCTGCACGACGACCGGTGACCGCTGACCGACGTTCAATGCCGCCCCATGCGGCGCACCTGGGAAAGCGACGATCAAATGAACAATGACCTGCCCGGAGCACCTTGTGAACGCTTAAATCCCGCGACAAATACTGCGCAACCGCACCGCAACGGGGGTTTGACCCCACGGCCGCACGACTTAGGGAGGGAACTCAACTCTGCGAGGCGGCGCATCAACGCAGGCCGGCACCGCAAACCCGCCAACCTGGTAGGGAATACACCGGTGTTGTGGATCTCCGAGCCTTTCAGTGACGATCACCGAGGCTTCTGGGCCAAACTGGAAGGCGCCAATCCCGGCGGACTGAAGGACCGCCCAGCCCTACACATGGTGGAACGCGCGCGAGCCCGCGGCGTCTTGCGCCCCGGCGCCCAGATAGTCGAATCCACCAGCGGCACACTAGGCCTGGGTCTCGCGCTAGCGGGGCAGGTACACGATCATCCGGTGACGGTGGTTACCGACCCCGGGATGGAACCGATCGTGCAACACATGCTGGCCGCTTACGGGGTGCGCATCGACATCGTCACCGAGCCGCATCCCAGCGGCGGATGGCAGCAGGCTCGCAAAGCCCGAGTTGCTGAGCTGTTGGCCGCAGACCCGAACGCGTGGAATCCCGACCAGTACAACAACCCCGACAACGTAGACAGCTACCAGGAGATGGCGCTGGAACTGCTCGATCAGCTCGGAAGCATCGATGTCCTGGTCTGCTCGGTGGGCACCGGTGGTCACTCCGCCGGTGTGGCCCACGTGCTGCGCCGAGCCAACCCCAGCCTCAAGTTGATCGGGGTGGATACCGTCGGCTCGACAATCTTTGGTCAACCAGCTGCCGCCAAGCGGTTGATGCGCGGCCTGGGATCCAGCATCTATCCCCGCAACGTCGACTATCCGGCGTTCGCCGAGGCGCACTGGGTAGCGCCCGCCGAAGCGGTGTGGGCGTGCCGCACGCTGGCACGCACCTACTACACCAGCGGAGGATGGAGTGTGGGCGCGGTGGCGCTGGTCGCCGGGTGGGCGGCCCGCACCCACCGACGCGGCACCACGATTGCTGCGGTCTTCCCCGACGGTCCGCTGCGCTACTTCGACACCATCTACAACGACAATTACTGCCGCGAACACGATCTGCTGACCGAGGCCCGGCCCAGCCACCCCGCCGTCATCAGAACTCCAGCTGCAAAGGTGGTGCAATCCTGGACGCGGTGCACCACGGTGGTTGATCCATCCGTCGTTCAGCGGTAGCGGCGCTGGCACAGGCAACGCGCGGACGTATCACTGCGGAAGCGGGATCTCGTTGACTTCTCTCGCAGGCCGGCCGCCAAACCCCTCACACCTGCTCTGGTCCGGCGACTCGGTTACGGTGCCAACCGCCGGCCTCGGTCGCGCAAGCCGTCTGCGCGGGGGGCAACTTGGGGACACATCGCTGAATCGCTGCGGATCAAGCGTTGATAGCGGGGTCGTCTGTGATCTCGCTACCGAGGTGCTCGATGTGATAGACGGCTTCGTCGAGCAGCATGGCGACGTGGTTGTCATAGAGGCTGTAGACCACGCTGCGCCCTGTACGAGTGCCGTTTACCAGGCCTAGGGCACGTAGCAGCCGCAATTGGTGCGACACCGCGGACTGCTCCATCTCGACGGCATCGGACAGCTCAGAGACCGAGCACGCGCCGTGGCGGAGGCGGGTCAGGATCCGCAGCCGGCTCGGTGTCGCCAACGCCTGCAGAGTGGCCGCCACTGACGCGGCCGAGTCAGCGTCCAACTGCGCGGGTGGGGTGGACTTGCCCTGGACTCCGTGACCCATGTCCATCATCCTATCAACGTGCACGAATGAAGACGTATTCATATGATCCTGTATATTGACGGCGCCCCCACCCGCTTGTCCCGGAGGTAGTTCTATGTCGTCTCAGGTGCTAAGCCGCGGCCCTGTCCACGCCGGCGGTGGCGAGGGCACCGCGGTCCGCACGCGGGCGTTCGCGCTGCCCGAGGTGCGGTGGGCAGCGGTCGCTACCGTGTTGTTTGCGCTCGGGGTCGCCACTCAATACGGCGGCGCCGCGGTCTGGGTGTGGTGGGTGTTGTATCTGGCGTGTTATGTCACTGGCGGGTGGGAACCGGGACTGGCCGGTGTGCGGGCATTGCGAAGGCGCACGCTGGATGTGGATCTGCTGATGATTGTCGCGGCCATCTGCGCGGCGGGGATCGGTCAGGTCCTCGACGGCGCGTTGTTGATCGTCATCTTCGCCACGTCCGGCGCGTTGGAAGCGTTCCTGACCCGACGCACCGCCGATTCGGTGCGCAGCCTGTTGAATTTGGCGCCCGAGCGCGCCACCGTGATCACCGCCTCGGGAGATGAAAGGGTGGTGGATGCGGCGGCCCTGGCGGTGGGGGAGGTGATTGTGGTGCGCCCCGGGGAACGCATAGCCGCCGACGGGCAGGTCACCTTCGGTGCCAGCGACGTCGATCAGGCCTCGATCACCGGCGAGCCACTCCCGGTCGCCAAAGGGCTCGGCGATGAAGTGTTCGCCGGCACCCTCAACGGCACCGGTGTGCTGCGGGTTCGAGTGGACCGCGCCGCCGCCGACACTGTGGTGGCCCGCATCGTGGCGATGGTGCAAGGAGCCTCGGCCACCAAAGCCAACGCGCAACTGTTCATCGAGAAGGTCGAGCAGTACTACTCGCTCGGGGTGGTAGCGACTACCGTGCTCGTCTTTCTCGTCCCGCTGGCGCTCGGCGCCGCAGTGCAACCGTCGCTGTTGCGGGCCATGACGTTCATGATCGTGGCCTCACCCTGTGCAGTGGTGCTCGCGACCATGCCGCCCTTGCTGTCAGCGATGGCCAACGCCGGCCGGCACGGGGTATTGGTCAAATCCGCGGTCGTGATGGAACGGCTGGGGTCGGTCTCCCTGGTGGCGTTCGATAAGACCGGCACCCTCACGCGAGGCACACCCGAGCTGTCTGACATCCGACCTCTTCGTGGCGCCGGCCTGGACGCCGAGGAATTGCTCACCTTGGCTGCGGCCACCGAACACCCTAGCGAACATCCTCTGGGCGCCGCGGTGGTGGGCGCGGCCACCGATCGCGGATTGACACTGCCGATGATCGACGCGTTCGAATCGGCTCCCGGCCGGGGCGTGCGCGCGGTGGTCGATGGCCGCCAGGTGGTGGTGGGCAGCCCGACGCAGCTGTTGGCCACCGGTCCGAGCAGTGCGGCGTCGGCCCGGGCCGCTGCGGTGGTGGCCGGGTTGGAAGCCGAAGGCAAGACCGCAGTCGTCGTGCTGGTCGACGACGACGCGGTCGGTGTGCTGGGCCTCGACGACCAAGTCCGTGTCGACGGCGCTGAGACCGTGACCGCGTTGACCGCGCTGACCGGTGCGACGCCGGTGCTGTTGACCGGTGACAACGCGCGCGCCGCCACCGCACTTGCCGGGCGGGTTGGCATCCACGATGTGCGCGCCGGATTGCTGCCGCAGGATAAGGTCGGCGCCGTGCGCGAATTCGATGACCGCGGCCATCGGGTGCTGCTGGTCGGCGACGGCGTCAACGACGCCCCAGCGCTGGCTGCCTCGCACACGGGAATCGCCATGGGCCGGGCCGGTTCTGATCTGGCGCTGGAAACCGCCGACGCCGTCGTCGTCCGCGATGAGCTGGCGACCATTCCGAAGGTGATCATGTTGTCGCGGCGGGCGCGCCGAGTCGTCATCGCCAACCTGGTCATCGCGTCGAGCTTTATCACCGTGTTGGTGTTGTGGGACCTGCTTGGTCACCTACCTCTGCCGCTGGGGGTCGCCGGACACGAAGGATCCACCGTCATCGTGGGCCTCAACGGAATGCGACTGCTGTCCCGCCGCGCCTGGCGACTTCCGACCCGGTCGGCGAGTCGCGCATAGCCGCTGGCCTGACCGGCGGTTGGCCGCGCAGGAGCCGGCGCATCCGTCCCGGTCGAGTCAGCCTGCGGTCAGTATCGGCAGCGACATCATCGTCGCCGTCACCGCGCCGGCCGCGCTCAGGGGCTCCCGTTGTACTGACGGGTCTTGATGACTCGTGGGCTCCGGCGTCGCGGGCCCGATGGCCGCCAGCGGTCACGGTGTGAAGAGCCGACCTCATGCGTGGGGTATCAACGAGCCAGGGCAGAAGAAGCCGGTCGGCTATTTGGTCGGGTCGGGCCAGCGTAGGTGGTTTCGGTCAATGACGAAGACGTGGGTGTGCTGCACGCGACCGCCCTGCATGGTCGTGGCGTCGTCGAGATGATGAGAGTCGGTCGTGGCGTCGTCGTGGGTGTGAGTAAGTTCCTCGGGATCGGTTCGGGGCCACAGCAATAGCGCAGCAACCGCGCCCACCGCGGCGATCGCCTCCAGCATCGTCCAGGCGGTGCGGAAGCCGGCCAAGGTGGCGACCCAGCCTGCGATCGGATAAGTCAGCAGCCAGCACAGGTGCGACAGGGAGAACTGGGCGGCGAACACTGCGGGCCGATCCGCTGGAGTCGACGAGCGGCGCAACACCCGGCCGACCGGGGTCAAGACGAGACTCATCCCGGCCCCGATCAGCGTCCAGATCACCAAGGCCGCGCTCCAGCGCTGATCTGCGTGGGTCGCGGTCAGGCCGATCGCGCCAGCGGCGCCGAAGACCAGCAGCACCCCGCCGGCCATCATGACGTTTCGCTCGGGCACCCGGCGCAGCACCGGGGGCAGCAGCAAGGCGACGAGCATCGTGCCGGTCCCGCCGGCGGCGAGCAGCCACGCGACATTGGCTTGAGAGCGACCCAGTGCGTCGCGCACATAGTTGACGGTGTTGACCATGATGATGGAGCCGGCTGCGGCCACGGCCAGGTTCAGGGCGAGCACACCTCGCAGCCGCGGGGTCGCGGCGAAGATGCGGATCCCGGCTGCGATCTTGTCCCAGGCGCTCGCGCGTGGGTTGCGAGACGCGTCAGGGATTCGGGTGCCGATCACCAACACTGCCGAGATCAAGAACCCAATCACCGTCCCAAGGAACAGCCAATGGAAACTCATCACCGTCAACAGCAATGCGGCCACCACCGGGCTGAGCAGGTTTTCCATGGTGGAGGCAAGCTGGGAGGCCGAAAGTGCTGCGGTGTAGTCAGATTCATCGGTCACCACCTCGGGGATGACCGCCTGAAAGGTCGGGGTAAACGCCGCTGACGCTGACTGCAACACCGCGATCAGCACATAGATCTGCCAGACCTGGTCGATGAACGGCAGCGCCATGACCACCGTTGCTCGGATCACATCCAAACTCACCAGCATGAGCCGGCGGGGGAACCGGTCAGCATGTGCCGCGGCGATCGGCGCCACCGCCACATAGGCGATCATTTTGATCGCCAGCGCCGTTCCCAGCACAGCGGCGGCGTCAGCACCGGCCAACTGGTACGCCAGCAATCCCAACGCCACGGTGGTCAGCCCGGTCCCGAACAACGCGACGACTTGGGCGGCGAACAAACGCCGGTAGTCGCGGTAGCTGAACAACGACATGCTCAGTCCTTTCATGCTTCATCAGGCCACGACGGCGCGGTCGCCAGTGAGAACCCTTGTCCACCAACGAGTCTCGCGAGGGTGGACTCGCCAGCCAGGAGGCCAACGGCGAGCTAGGGCGACGGCTGGTTGTGGGCTTTTCTGGCCGGCTGTCTGGTTAGTGGGTGCACAGCAGCGTCGGCGCGATGATGCGGCGGGACGTCGTGCCCGGCATGCTCAGCGTTAAACACCGCATCGGTTACCAACTGGCGGACATGCTCGTTTTCCAGGCTGTAATAGATGGTCGTGCCCGATCGACGAGTGCACACCAACCGCGCCATGCGCAGCTTGGCCAGATGCTGAGACACCGACGGCGCAGGCTTGCCCAGTCGCTCGGCCAACTCAGTGACCGACAACTCCTGACTAGTCAGCGCCCACAACAACTGAATCCGAGTGAGATCGGCCAACATTCGGAACACTTCGACGATAAGGTCGGCGTGGTCGTCGTCCAAGCAGTCACGTGCGTTACCTGCATTCATACGCAGATAATAGCCTACGCAGGATGGTCTGGAGCGCGGCCGGTCTCAGCGCGCCGAGTCGGTCTGGGCAGGAACAGCAGTCGGCGATTCCGGAATAGCTTCGTCGCCGCGGGTAGGATTGCCGCCGATTGCGCGCACCGGACCTGTCTGACACTGCGCGGTTGGCGACCAGAAATCGGTAGCTGACACACGAAGTGCTCGTGCGACCTCCGATACGGTCGGCGCAGCAGGGTCCCCGCCGCTCCTTAGCCCGCTAGCCTGACCACCCTGCCATTGCCCCGGTCGGCGACGTAGACATTGCCGGCGTGATCCACTGCCACTGCGAGGGGGGTGTTGAGGCCGGTGAACGGTAGCACGGTTTGGGCGGTCGACCCCGCCGCCAATCTTACGACCTCGTTGTTCTCCTGATCGGTGACATAGACGTTGCCACGGGTATCGACCGCAAGACCCCACGGCAAAGTGAAACCGGTGAACGGTAGCACGGTTTGCGCAGTGGACCCCGAGGCCAGCTTCACCACTCGGTCGTTATCAGAGTCAGTGACATAGACGTTGCCTAGGGTATCGACCGCCACATCATCGGGGTTCTTGAGGCCATCGAAGGGCAGCACCACTTGGTTGCTAGATCCCGCCGCCAATTTCAGCACCCGGCTACCGCCCCGGTCAGCAACGTATACGGTGCCCTCGCTGTCAACTTCCACGCCCTCGGGATAATTCAGACCGGTAAACGGCAACTCAGTTTGGGTGTGTGATCCGGCGGTCAACTTCAGCACTCGGTTGTTGAAGTCGGCGACGTAGACGCTGCCCGCGGCGTCAACCGCTACGCCCTGGGGTTCGTAGAGGCCGTTAAAGGGCAGCAATGTTGCGGTTCCTGTCCCGGCGGCCAATTTCACCACCCGTCCGTACATGCCTTGATTAGTGACGTATACGTTTCCGGCGCCGTCCACCGCCACCCCTCCTGGGGTGAGGCTGAGGTTGAGGCCGGCGAACGCCACCACGGTTTGCCCAGTGGTTGGCTTCGACGGGGTCGCGCGCTGCGTTCCCAGATATCCTGCGACGCCGAGAGCAGTGATCAGCAAAAGTGCAGCGGCGCCGATCACGGCCCGACGCTTGCCTGTGCGGCGCGCGCGGGGCGCACCGGGTGTGAGGGTGGGCTCGAAGGCGTGAGGAGGTGGGCTCACGGGCGGCGAGCTCGCCGAGCCAGCGGCGTAGGGGAGCCGTGGTTGACCCCAGCTGCTAGTGGAGGTCTCTGGTACAACGGGACGGGCCATCGTCTCGGCGCCTGGCGCGGGTTCAAAGGCGACCGCTGACGGTTTCGCCAGCAAAGGATCGACATCTGAGACTGCGTGAGGGGCCCACAGACCAGCCGGCCCGTTATCGACGGCGCGGGCCGCGAGCGTCGGGTTATCGCCGTGCTGCAGGATGGTGGCTTCTTGCTGCCGCTCGGGTGCGGTCAGCGCGTCGTGCGCAGCGGCGGCCAGTTCACCTGCCGTGCGGAAGCGATGCTCGGGTTGTTTGGCCATGCCTCGTGCGATCACCGGGTCGAAGGCCACGGGGACCACGCCGGGTCGCAGCCGACTGGGCTGCGGTGGCGGTTCAAGCAAATGCGCTGCAACGATGCGTTCGAGGCTGTTAGCCCGATACGGCGGCCCCCCGGTCAAACACTCACTCAACACACAGGCCAATGCATAGATGTCGGCGCGATAGCTGACCGCGTCGGCGGTGAACCGTTCCGGGGCCATGTAATTGTAGGTTCCCATCGCGGTCCCGGTCTGCGTGAGTCCGGGATCGCTGACCGCGCGGGCGATACCAAAATCCACCAGATAGGCAAAATCGCTGGCCGTGATCAGGATGTTTTCCGGTTTGACATCGCGGTGGATTACACCGATCGCGTGCGCGGCGTCTAGCGCGGCGGCGATCTGACGTACGACGGCCACCGCTCGAGGAGGACTTAACGAGCCGGATCGCTGCAGAAGGGTCGACAGGTCGATGCCGTCAATCAAGCGCATCTCGACATAGAAGTGCCCGTTGATCTCGCCGTAGTCATGGATCGGCACCACATGAGGTTCGTTCAGCCGTCCCGCGGCGTCGGCCTCGCGTTGTATTCGCGCCCGCAACACCGGGTCGTCGGAATAGCGCGTCGAGATCAGCTTTAGTGCCACGACCCGTTGCTTGCGCGTGTCCTGGGCCTGGTAAACCTCGCCCATGCCGCCGCGCCCCAGAAGCCGAATCAGGTGGTAGTGACCGAAACGCGACCCTGCCCGCGCACCCGGCTCGGTGCCGCTCACCGTGGACACTCCACACGCCCGAGCGCGCTTGCCCTCACTTCGGAGTCGGTAGCGGCTCGCCGGGAGAATTGATGATGTCCAAGGGGCATGAAAGGTCCTCCCAATGTTGCCACTGACAGCACGCCACCGACGCCATCGTTACCCGAGGCGGGGGAGTAGATGCCCTGGCCGAGCGCCGGGCGGATTTCGACGTCGCGCGGTCGGCGGCGTGGTTGGGTGCGGTGTGTGTCTAATGGCACCGATGTGATCATCCTTGATACTTGGCCGTATTCGTGATGCGAACCGGCCGACCAGCACGCGTGCTCCGCTAGGCGCCGTCGCCCGCAACGACACTGATTGCTGTCAGCATGATCGCACTGTCGCGACAACCAACTTTGGGTCGCAGGGTCGGCGGCCGTCGTGGAACAGCCCAAACGGGGCGCCGCATCAGCGGAGCTGATTCGCCGTCCGCCGGCGAGGCGCTGGTGACCTGTTTTCATGCGATGAGGTTCACGACCGTCGTCACCTTCGCTTGCAACGAACTCGGTAGAGGAAGGTAACCGTACTGGTCCAATCCCTGCTGTCCGATACCGATAGTGGACTGCATAAACGCTTTGACCGCTGCGCCGGTCCGGGATTCAACATAAGTGGAACAGACGATCTCGTAGGTCACTAGCACAATTGGGTAGGCGCCGGCCTGCGTCGGCCGGTAGAACGAGGACGTGTCAACCACCAAGTCGTTGCCCGCAGCCGTGAACGCGACACTGGCAAGTGTTTTGCCGACCGTGTCGGTGGTGATGGCCACCGGATCAGGGCTCGCAGAGGTAACAATCTGGGCAATGTTCAACTGACGGGCCATCGCGAAACCCCATTCGGTATAGGTTATCGATCCCTCCGTTCTGCGCACTGCACCCGAGGTGCCATCGTTTCCGCTGGCAGCGTCGCCGACGCCGCCGTTGAATGTCTGGCCGGCGCCTTTGCCCCACGCCCCGTTCGATGCACCGTCGAGGTAGCGCTGGAAATTGTCTGTGGTGCCGGACGACTCGCTGTCGAAGACGACGTGAATGAGTGTCGTGGGCAGATTCGCAGTGGAATTGAGCGCCTTAATCGCCGGATCGTTCCAACGAGTAATGGTGCCGTTAAAGATCTTCGCGATCGTGGGACCGTCCAGATTCAACGAAACGACGCCGCCGATGTTGAACGCCACAGCGATCGGCCCAAATCCCATGGGCAGGTCCCATGCCGGCGAACCGCAGCGCTTGGCGGCACTGTCTGGCTCGCCCTTCGATGGGTCCATCGGTGAGTCGGAACCTGCGAGATCGGTTTCGCCGGCAATGAAATCCTGCATCCCAGCACCGGATCCATTAGCGTGGTAATCCAGCGAGAAGCCCGGACACGCTCGGATGTAAGCGACAACCAAATGTTCCATCGCGTTCTTTTGGGCGGTTGACCCGCTTGCCTCTAGTTGTTTCTTGCCGCCGCAGTTCGCCGGCGCCGACCCGATACTGGCCCGCGACGATGACGAGGGGCTTGTGTTGCTGTCGCAGCCCGAGGACACCAGCACGCTAAGAACGACCAGGCTGACCGCAGCGCTCATTCGACGGCCGTTCACAGCACGCCTTGGAGAGGTCGCGGCAGCTGAGACGTCGAGTTCGTCGCCACCGAGCAGCACAGACTGCGGGCCATCGTGGTTCGCGCGGACGCACCGTTGATAGTGACAGCGGTGGAGGCGGTGGCTCGACTCGCGTACGAGCACCTGATCGGAAGCGTCGAGAGCATTAGCGGTTCGCGCTGGCGCTGATGACGTAATCGTGAACTCCTGCGGTTGCGGTCTGTTGCCCGCGGATGGATCGCATCATGGGAGGCGTCCTTGAGCTTGGGCGTTTCGCTGGGACGAGCGCAGATTGGGCTGGTCATCTCAAAGCGCTGCCGGCCAGCCACTGGTTCCACGGCACACTCCAGTCGCCGTTTTGCCAGATAGCCAAGGGCGCGCCTCCGGTGTTGCGGACTTCGACGACGTCGCCTGGCTGGGAGAACTGGTAGAACCAGCGGGCGTTGTCAGCGTTGAGGTTTAGACAGCCGTGGGACACATTGGTGTTGCCCTGCGCCCACACCGTGTCGTCGAGTTCATGGAGGTAGATACCGTCGGTACTGATGCGGGTGGCGTAATTGATGGTTTCGCGGTAGCCGAGACGCGAGTTGAGCGGCAAACCGTAGGTCGACGAGTCCATCACGACGGCCCTGGCCTTATCCATAACGGTGTAGACACCGGGTTGGGTCCAAAAGCTGAATGTGTGCCCGCCGATGGTTTGACTGCCGCCCATGCCCATGGAAGTCGGCATGGTGCGCACAAGATTCCCATTCTCATAAACGGTGACCTGCTTGGTGGCATCGTCGGCGACCGTCAGGTGGGCATCGCCGACGCGCAACCTCACTCGGGCGTCTTCTTGACCATAGAGCCCATCGCCGAGGGCAACACCGTAGAGATCGGCGGCTACGGTGATGATGGTTCCCGGCGAGTAGTAACGCTGCGGGCGCCAATGCGCAGTCTGCTCATCGACCCACGTCCAGGCCCCGTCAAGCGGCGGATTGGTGATGACTCGCAGAGACCGCTCCGCGGCCGCACGATTGGGAATGTGTTCATCGAAACGGGCCACAACAACGGTGCCCACGCCATAGGTGTCGCCGTCGCGCAGTGGGGTGTCAGCGGTGGTGGTGAGCCGCACCGCTGATTGTCTGACCGGCACAACCGTGGAAAAGCTGGATGTCAGGGTCGTGGTGATGGTGGTATCGCTGCCGCGGCCGACGATCTTCAGCGTGTAGGTGCGCCCGAAACCTAGGGGCATGCTGGGCTTCCAGGTCCTGTTGTCGGATGTCAGGACACCATCGATTTCGTTACCGGCTTCATTGACCATCTGCACTGCCACCAGCGAGCCCGCGGTAGCGGTCACGGCGACGGGGGTCCGCGGGTCGACGTCACGGGCGCCGGAGCCGGAGAGATCGTCACTGTTGCGGGATGCGGCGACGGTTGGCGCGAGACCGTGCGACAGCGCGCGGCGCGGCGCCGGCCGGACACGACTGCGTACGGCACATCGTGGGAGCCGCGACCACTGCGATCAATGCTGCCGCCGCCACCAGCGGCGCGCCAATCCACCTTGTACACCGACTGCTGCGTGCCATCAGGGTTTCTCCGCGGTTTCAGGGTGTCAGCGGACGCATCTCACCGCCCGGACAGACACTGCATATCTACGTACCAACATCATAGATCAGACTGCCGGTGCCCTAGGGGGGTATAGTAGACGAGGGGTGGTCGGAGTGGTCGAGCTGCACCACACTATGGCGCACGTCAACGGCGGTTGGCGGGTCGAAGGTATGAGAGACGCCGCCGCGCTCGTGCAACTAGCTAGGTCGTGGACTGTCGGCTCGTAGCACCGTCGAAATCCTATATCGACCAATATGTTTGGTTTCCCTAACGCGTAGGTTCCCATCAGAGGGAGGAGGAGCGGGTGCGGTCCTTATCGCCGACCTACGCCGTCGATGTAGCCGAAGCGCTAAGCGGTTTGCCGTGAGTCGCTGTCGAGCCGGCAGGCATTCCTTCGCGCCTGGGTGCCGGCGCGCATCGCCCGCAGGATCCGACGCCGCTAACTCGCGCACGATCCGGCATCCCGGCTCGGTGGTAACGGGGGTACGTCGCGACTCGGCTGTAATGTTCACCAATCGATCGGAATCCAATGATGTCCGCGAGGCAGCAACCAAGGATGTCGCGGTGAACGTAGCCATACCCGGGCTGTGACAAGCCGACTCGACATGATACGCGAGGTTCACGTTTTGATCGACGGATACAGGGAATGCCTTGCCTGCAGGTTGAGTGATCAGTTTGAGGTGTGCCGAATTCAGCGAGATTTTCGCAAAAATGCCGAATATGCCGTGGCCGCGTCTTAAGTGACGGCCGCAATTAGGTCCTGTGGAGTTCGCATGCCAATCGCCTATCACAAGCAAGCCTCCGGTGCCCAATCACCGCGAGCCCAGAGTCTGCCGTTCGACTGTCGCGGCGCTTACATAAGAGCCTATTCGCGCTGCGAATCCTTTGTTTTATTAGCATTCACCGGCGTCTTCGACATCCCAAACGTGGACCCAGTAAGCGATTTCATTCGCAGCTTTGTCGGAACGGGGCGACCCCTCGTACTGGACCTGTACGATGCTGCTTTCGTCGGCAATTCGGCCGTGCGCGCCTTATCCGTAATCGCTGAAGATTGCCTGCGAACAGATACCGACTGGGCGCTGATCGTCAACGCTGAATCGGGGGCACTGCGCAATGAACAGTCCCTTCCGCTCGTGGATTCGCTAGGTGAAGCGCTAGGCCGCGTGGCGATAGCGGCAAAAAAAGTGAGACGACGATCCCCGCGACTGTGCGCAGGCCGCCAACGCAACCCCAATCCCTGGACCGCAGCCGCTACGGGGTCAATCGCGACTCCGAGATGAGTGACCACACGAACCGCCTACCGCCGCTACCATCCGGTGATGCGGGGGGCGGCGGGGCCCGCCGCGACCAATGAGTTCGTCGTCAACGACGCCTTGGTATCCGCGAGCGCACCCGGCACTGATGCCGGCCTGCCAACTGAAGATCCGCGACGCCGAGAGCAGTCAGCACGTTCGTCAACCGCGCGCCAAGACCGGCGTGCTGCCGCGCGAGGGTGACTAGGTCACCGTCGCAATACCGTCTTTCTGGTGTCTGATACCCCGCTGGTTCTGTACCGGGGCCAACAAACGGCACAGCGCCACCGCTTCGCGCTGACATACGCTATGCGGCTGGCGCAGCCAGTTTCGCGAACCGACGTACTGCAACGGTGCGTATCTGGGTACCTTTTCTGATTATCTGCCGTTTAATCACTGGTACGACCATTTTAACGTGCAGTAGAGCGCCGGTGTCCGCGAATTCCCGTGTATGATGGCTCTGAGCATACTTTGGGACACGTACACAATGATTACGGAAATCATTATCAGCGCCGCGGTCGTTGCGTTTGCCTCTGTCGGGTTGGCGCCGACGATCTCTACAGAGCCCCCCTCGTTCGGCGTGCTCAGTTGCAGCGGCGACTGTCGGGAATTACATGCGCCTGGCACCGTGGCTCTCAAACGAGAGATAGAACTGGGAGTGCTGGAAGGTGAGCTCTCGGCGCCAAGCAAGCCTTGCGGCGAATATCCGAATTCTAGCTGACAATGCATTGGGTATAAGCCGCCGAAGATTTCTTTGATCGCTGGTGGGTGTAGCAATCCGCCGACCGCGAGCAGCGGTAGCTGTGCCGAGTCCGTTGTCGCCGTCTCTGCTCCGTCGCCGCACTGCGTGCTGGCTCCCACCTAGTCCTCTACCGCGGTACCCGACGGGGGTAGGGTCTGCAGTCCTTGGCCGGGGCTCCTAGTAAGCGATACGCAAACGGATCTACGAAAACGCCGAGTGGACATATAGGGGCTGCCGGGATTGGATCTACACCGGTCTACTTGGCCGAGACCGGCGACGGTGACGTGAACCGACAGGAGACATTACATATGGTGCGAACCTTTGGCATTTGGAGGCAGCATCGCACCCGTCCGCAGTTGCAAAACAGAAGCCAAGCACCTGCGCGCCAGCAGCGAGGTTAAATGGTCCGCGTTACCATGATTACTCAGGAGCGAACAAGTCGTGCGATAGCCGCGGATGCTTCGGCCAGTTTTTCGTCTGCTTGTCTTCCTCCTTTCTGAATTGCTTCGGTTATGCAGTTCTCGAGGTGGTCGTCGAGCAAGTGGAGTGCCACGGACCGCAAAGCACTGCTCACCGCGCTAATTTGAGTGAGTATATCGATGCAGTACTTGTCCTCGTCAATCATTTTCGCGATGCCGCGAACTTGGCCTTCAATTTTGCGCAATCGTTTGGCATGACCGTCCTTATTTGTGGCATATCCGGACGTCGGCTTCATTTGAACTCCTGGACTCCGATCATAGGGTCGTCGCTGCAGTGCCGCGTGGTGGGCAGGGTTGACATCCAATGACGTCTGCGCTCGTGTGGCCATCGTACCTAACGTTCTAATGATCTTTGTTCTTCGTGTCCCTCCGGGCAGGCGTCGACGGCGCAAAATGGTACGCCCGGGAAACATTTTCGCGGCAGAGGTGTGCTTCGGCCTTCCCCATCCTCCGTAGAGGACGTCGCCTTACCGGCAGGTGACACACCGCGCGGAGTTGAATTAGATTTACGACGACAAAGATGTTATTCCGGCTGTCCTTGTATGTTGAGGAGTCCCTAGTCGGTAGTAAAGTGAAAAAATTCGACTAAGGGCCAACGAAGGAAGCCGCCCGGTTCGTATTGATACCGGCGCACCGGCGAGCAACCGGGATCGAGCAATACTGTGGCGTCGAATTACGTCAGCGAGGATCAGTAGTTTGCGTAACCTAAGCCTAGTCCTTAGTCGTGCTTTATTGGCGCAAAATACTCCGTTTGCAGAAGCGAATACTCCTACGAATGCCTTATAATTTCTGCACCGAAGGTACAAAATACGTTGCGAGACATCCTCCTCTCCGATGAACTGCGAATCGCCCCCAGTACGGGGTGTGGTGAGGAGTCTCCATCAAGCGTGGTCGGGCGAGGCTAGTACACCAGCAAATTGCTCTCCGCGAGCTCAAAGAATCAACGCCGTTCCGTCAGAGTGGCACACTTTAGTTGTGCCGCCGACCGCGAACC
The DNA here is from genome assembly GCF_059812325.1 of Mycobacterium sp. NGS61. NCBI lineage: Bacteria > Bacillati > Actinomycetota > Actinomycetes > Mycobacteriales > Mycobacteriaceae > Mycobacterium > Mycobacterium sp. NGS61. Next base: position 145,970 of record NZ_JCALCL010000008.1, on the reverse strand, counting down.
GCGGACCAGGACGCCCCGCCGCTGCGAAGGCCGAAGAGACGAGACGTCGGATAATCAGTGTCGCCAGGCAGATGTTCAGCGAACGCGGTCTTGAGGGAGCTAGTCTTACGGCTATCGCTACTCAGGCCGGTGTGACCCGCCCTGCGATCAATTACTACTTCTCCAGTAAGCGCGCCTTATACATTGAAGTGACGAACGTGACCACTGACCTCGTGTTGGCCGCCGGCCTGAAACGGGTCAACCACGAAAGGACCCTACTGGGCCGAATCGCTGCGTTCGCTGCTGCGGCGGCAGAGGCCGATGCCCAAAATCCCTCTACTGCATCTTTTCTGGCCATGGCCGCGCTGGAGTTCCCGCGGCACCCTGACTTGCGGGACATCGACAACAAACTTGAGCGAACCACCCGGGATCTTGTCACACGGGCTGTCAACGAAGCGGTCGACTCCGGAGAACTTGCCACCGACACCGATACCGATGTCGCGTCGTACGTCGAGGTTCTACTGCTGATCTTGTGTGCCGTAGCGTTTTACCCCGCCTTGCCGAGAGGGTCGCGCGATACGGAAGCCATCATCGATTCGCTACGCCGGCTGCTGACTGGCAGCCTGTTGCGCCAAGCAGATCTGTCGCCGGAGCCAAGACGGCTAAGCTAAACGCGAAGACAAATTGGCCAAGATGACATCCCCTGCTAACACGTCTCAGTCGCTGCTCACCCAGGCCCCTCAGAGATGTGCTCTTCAAAGGCTAGTGCCAGGCCTGTCCCATCTGAATGTCTACGGTTTAAACGCCTGTCAGAATTTCGCGGGCGGTGCGGGCGTCGACCTTCTTGCGGGGAGCCGCGCCGTTCGTCGTCGTGACGCTGAATTCGTGTCCACACTAAGCATCAACAGTTGTTTGCCCGTAACCGTTTGAGTAATTGCTCGTCCAATCTGCGATTCATGTGTTGGACCAGCACAGCGGGATGCGCGGCGCTTTTTCGGTCCGGCAAAGCGTCCTGAACCCGGTAGACGCATCGACTCGTATCTGTGCTCGAGTGGCAAGCCACAGCCGGTCGTACCGCAACCGCGACGCGACCATAAGAACACGGCATTGCGATATCAAACTCCTGGTGCAACCTCGGGACGAGGGCAAACGGCGTGCGATAGTGCCAGGTGGTTGCTAGTAGAATAATTGGGACGTAGCCTGCGGGTATGGGATTGACGGGGGAATTGCCGGCTCGGTTTGATGCTGTGTCGCCGCCTGTTGCTGTCGTCGGGAATCTTGTGGTTGGTCGATCTTTCTACACGCGGTGTACCGCACCTTGTCGGGCTTTCGGCGTCGGTCTCGTCACTGCCCACGGGTCGTGGTGGGGGTAGGTAGCCCTTCGGGGCGGCCCTGGTGGCGGCCGGTGATCGCCGCGGCCACGGCCGTGTTGCTTCTCGTCTTTGTCGGCCATTGCGCAATGCTGCATCCTGCGAATCCTCGCCCCCATCGCTGGCATGCTCAGGTCTCCTTGCTGGTAGGGGAATCGGCAATCAATGTCGACCATGCCCATCGCAATCAGTCGTTGACTGCGTGCCACCACCTGGCCACCTCCGCGGTGTTGCCGTGGACAGCAACCATGTTGGTGGCATGCGGGTTTGCAGCTGCAGTTTCTACGACTACGACGATGCTGGCCCGTTGTGTAGCGCCATCGGAGCGGGGTCCGCCCAGCGGGCTATTCACCGCCCTCACCGGTCAGGACCGTCTGACGCGGTTCTGCCTGGCTCGTCGCTGATCGATCAGCGTCCGGTTGCCGTGCCACGCACGACGGCCAATGACCGCTTACAGACTTTAAGACTGCCTTGCGGCGCATAGCGAAAGCGACGATCGAATGAAGAATTTTTCCGCAACGCCCTACTACCCGACCCGATGACGGCAGACCCGCACGCTTGGAATGCCCACCAGCACAACGACTCTGACTGCTACCAATTGGTGGCACCGGAGGAGTTTGACCCGGTGGTAAGCACTGACCTCACGTCTGCCCGGTGGATGCGGAAGGTCACTCGCCCGGCGTGGTGCGCGCGGCGCCATTGCGTTTACCACCGGAAATTGATCCGCGGCGTGGACAACTCGAGCGCCGCGACCTCCGGGCGGCCGGGCACCGCCAAGCGGTTGTTGTGCGGCTTTGCGCTCCTGACCTACTGCTGTGAATCATGCCGCTAGCAAACAGTAGGGCATTCGCTGGCTACAGAATCCTGCGTTGGCTGGGGTCCGGAGCCGTGGGGGAAACTTACTTGGCGCAGCACCTGCAGTTGCCGCGTAGAGAAGCCCTTAAAGTATTGGCCAGCTCTGTGTCCGCCCATGCCGACTATCGTGCGTGCTTCGCGCGTGAAACCGATTTAGCGTCCAGACTCTGGCACGCCAACATCGCGCGCGTTTACCGCCGCGGGGACAATCATGGCCACCTGTGGATCTCGATGAGTTACGTCCACGGTGTGGACGCGGGCCGCCTTCTGGATGCGCAATTCCCGCGAGGCCTTCATCCGCGTCGAGTTGCCGCGATTGTCACCGCGGTCGCCGACGCCCTGGATTACGCTCACACTCGTGGACTGCTGCACCGAAACGTCAAGCCGTCCAATATCATGCTGGCCGCTGACGAGGAACGTATCCTGCTGACTGATTTCGGGATCCCCCGCAGGTGCGACGACATCAGTGAATGGACCACCACCAACTTGACCGTTAACAGTGTCGCCTACTCCGCCCCTGAGCAGCTGATGAGGCAGCAGCTCGACGGCCGCGCTGACCAGTATTCACTAGCAGCCACGACATACCATTTGCTGAGCGGATCACGGTTATTTGCGCACTCCAATGCAGCTGAGGCCTTCGGCCGTCACCTCACCGCCATGCCTCCTGCGCTTGCCGACACGCGCCCCGACCTGGCTGCCTTCGACACCGTATTAGCGATCGCTCTCGCCAAGCGACCTGACAATCGTTTCCGTCACTGCCGCGACTTCGCCAAGGCCATAACGTCAGTGAGTCCTCGGTAGACGGCAAGACCACCTACTCCCTCGCGCGTAGCACCGTCGGGCAACTGGGTTCGTTAGGCAGACGCGTCTATTCGCTTTCCCGCCGAATTACTACCGGCCACGGGTGCCGAGACGGCGGAGCTGCGCCCGGGCGTTTGTCGCCGGATTCGGCTCAAGGACCCGCCATGCGACCCCACGCAACGCCATCGGGTCCTGCCGGCGCATAGATACCCACGACTGAAAATTCAGGACGAAAGACCCTACCCCCGTTGGGTACTGCTGTGACAGATCAGGACCCCCGCGCAAGCAGCGCTGGGGAAGAGTCAAAAGATGACCACAACCGCTCCACGGTTGACGAGCAAGGAGATTGCGTCATGACGGTAGCAAACCAGGCCTGCCTGGAGGCATGCGCCGAGTGTCAGGCAGCATGTGAGGCGTGCGCGACGTGTTGCCTTAATGAGGCGCAGATGGCCGATTGCGTTCGGTTGTGCCTGGATTGCGCGGCAATCTGCGCGGCGTGCGTAGCATTAGTCTCGCGCGGGTCGCGATGGGCGGCTCAGTTGTGCCAGTTGTGCGCAGAGATTTGCGATGCGTGCGCGGCCGAATGCGACCAACACGACAACGATCATTGCCGCGCCTGCGCAGAATCGTGTCGGCGCTGCGCGCAGGAGTGCCGGGCGATGGCCTGATCCGACCCAGCACCACCACCCGTCCTTGGCCGCTGCGCCCTACCCAGTGGAGCGGCCAAGGACGCTTCCTGCGTTGCTCGCCTTCGCGCCGTAATCGATAGCCTGCCGAAAGCTTGCAGGCAGCAGTGATCCAGCAGCGCCCGGCTGGCTGGGTCTGAGCACAGCACAAGCGCGCCCAACGTCTGCTGTTTGTTGAGGCACTGCAAGTGACTGGTTTCCTCTTTCTTAGAGACGACGTGTGTCAATCGGCGTAAGTATGCAGGCGAATTTCTCGCCGAAATCGTGGACGATGACTAGGAAAGTGTGCGCAGCGAGCTTGCCCGTCGCCGGTGGGTCGCAATAGGCGAAATCGTTTTCTTGCACGGGGTTTCGCATGCGCCCGACCATCACCGCGCGGAGCGTCCGCTTATCAGCAGGGCGGAAACGGCGGTCTGCTCGACCGGCCTCGGCTCGTTCGTACCGGCCATGGCGGACGGCGTGCCGGGGACGCTGCAGCCGACTGCTTTGAAACTCGCTGAGGGTCGGACGCCGAGTCGATGGGTCGGCGTCACGAGTGGGATCCGGCGGCGAACACACCCGGTGCAGATCCGCAAGCGCGCTGAGAGCGTATTGTTTGCTAATCTGCGCGCATCGATAGCTATCTTCCAAATTACCGCGCCTGCTACCCGACGCGCATCAGGTTCTGTCGCAGAGACTCATCCTGAACCCGGCAAGCGTACTGCAAAAATAAGGTCATCGCGTTAATCCTGTAAGAGACCGTCCAAAGTCACTCGAGCAAAGAATTAACGCGATGACCGTGCCACGATATCGGGTTTCGGCACAGCTGGCGAGCGACTGCCTACCACTCAGCCCGACATACTGCGCGAATCGCTGACGACCCCGTGCGCGCACTGATGGGGGCGAAGGGCGACGCGCAATGCGGGTGGGGCCTACGGCCAGCGCGGCGCTGAGCGCACCAACGCCGACGATAGCTACCGCAGCGCGAATTCGACATGCGGGCAAGCAGTTTGAATGCAAGACCCCCACCATGCCGCAGGGCACCTAATAATTCGGTGGCCAGATAAGTTGTTGGACGTCTGGTAGGTCAACTACATCTGCATCGAACCGCGCTAGTTAAAGCGCACGGCGACGCCAACATTCGGTTGGCATAGGCCGGCCCGCGTAGTACCCTGTAGGGGTATGAGGTTCGTGGGCGCGCAGCTGGTACCGGCTCGTATTGCCCGGCTTGCCACCGTTGCGTGGGACGCCCCGCCCCTAACGCGCGTGCCGAGTCGATCCGAGGCTGGCCCCCGCCGCTCCGCGTCGCCCATATCTTCGCGGTGCTGCTATGACAGCCTTTCGGCGATGAGCCAGGTCCCCCGGCTCCCGCGGTGGCGATCAGTAAGCGCGGTCGCTGTTGTGGTGTTGCTGTTCGTGCTGATCGGTCACTCGGCGATATTGCGCACCGCAATCCCTACGACGACGGAACAGACCCATTCGGTGATGTCTTGGCCGGGTGATGAGTTCACTGTCAACATCGACCACGCGCACCTATTCGACGGCTCGTTGGTCCAATGCCACGACGTGCTGGCGACGTTGCCGCCCTCCACTATCCGGTTAGTTGAGCTTGCGGCGGCGGCTGTCGCCAGTGCGGCCATGCCGTCCAACCCTCGGGTGCCGGGCGAACGGGGCCCCCCGCAAGTGCTCGGCCCTGTCCTCAACGGGCAAGACCTGTTAACGCGACTCTGCACGGCTCGCCGCTGACCGGTCAGCGCCACGTCGTGCCTTAAAACGAACGACCGCTGAGCGCTGAGCGACGTTTGACGCTGCCCCTTAAAGGCACATGCGCGAAAGCGGTGACCCCAAAAAGCCGGCGCAACAACTCAGTGCCCCCGCCGGCGAGGTCGGCCTCATCCTCATCGTCCCCTGAATGTCTTGTCCGACAGCCACACTCACTTCACCGACCTCGGACCGCACTGCCACGCCACCCGAAAGAACACCGAAACCAACCGTAACTGCATCGCGCAATCCACCGCGATGGAAAAGCAGAGAAGCAGTAAACACAAGAAAGAGGTAACACGATGAAGAAAAAGTTCGCATCCGCCGCAGCAACAGTGGTGATGACCGCCGGATTAGGGCTGGCCGGCTTGGGCGCCGCATCCGGCGCCCAAGCGCAACCTGGGCCCCTCCCGAATGACCCTTGGTGTGTGTGGCCCGTGTGCTACGGCCACCCCGGGGGCGGAGGCCACGGCGGTGGGGGCCACGGGGGTGGAGGCCACGGCGGTCAAGGCCACGGCGGTGGCGGTCACGGCGGTGGCGGTCACGGCGGGGGAGGTCACGGCGGCGGGCGACACTAGGGCTCCTGGTTGCTAGGCGCACCGATCACCTCCGAATGCACCGAATCAGGCATTACCGCCGCAGCTGACGTAGTAATCGCGCCTCAACGGCACCGTCCCCCGTTGCCGGAGCGACCGGTGGCAGGGCGGCATCGCCCCTAGATCCGCCGCGAGTGCATCGGCGGGGATTAGTCCGGTGGTGGCGTGGATGCAGCGTTGGCGATCGCAGCCAGCCACGCCCACAGCGGGGCGTTGAAGTCCGCCGCCGACGTGAAAGCCCGCCCGGGCAAGAACGGCGTCTCCAGATAGGCGCTCTACTATGCCCTTTGGGTTCGGGGTCGTATGGAACGGGTCTGGATCAACCGGGTCGGTAGCCCCGCAGGATCCGGCCATTCGCCACCCCTTAGCGAGTCGACCGCGCTGGCCGACGACGGACTCGTTGTCCCACAACAGTCTTCGAAGCACCACGACGACACCCTGAGGCGGCCACATCCCGGCCAGCAGATCCTCCCTCCCGTGACCAGCGGCGGTCATCATCGCGGCGATGCACCGGGGATACGCCGCGACCCCTTTGGGCGTTAGTGCGCCGGGGAACCCGGCGAACCGGGAATGCCTAACGGTCCAGCCGACCCGCTGCGCAAGCGCCGGGCCGGCATCGTCGGGTACTACCCAATGCCGTCCGGGCGCCAGTGGACGGTAGCCGCCATTGCCCAATGGGTGCTTGATGACCTTTTCGCCGAAGTCCGGTAACGGTAGGTTGTTTTACGAAGTGCGCCAGACACTTCGGCCCAGTTCCCATCGCCTTCCGTCAACGGACGCGTTTCATCGCTACAGCTTTCAGTAACGGGAATTTGGACTGCAAAGATACTAAAAATCGACGACGGCTTTGACTCGGGAGTCGGGGCGAACTGATGACGGGGACTCGCCAGCGCGGCTTGAACTGCCGCGGTTCTAATCTTCCAAGACTATCCGTTTTGAGCGCAAGTCGAGCTGCGCGGCGAATCGCACATAGAGCTCGGTGGATTGAAGTTGCCCGCTGTGGGACACGTCCATCGCCTGACGTTTGGTCTGGAACTTTCCGATACCGGCTATTGGGCGCATGGGCGGCTTCGGTGGCCGAAAGTGACTGTCGCGTAGGCCCCTCGACGCCAGTCAGTTTCCTAGGACGTTCGGCGTGCTGCTGGGCTCATCACGCAATGGCCGTTGGGACATCTGCCATCCGACGACGAACAAAGCGGCCGCAACCAACCGGGTCACGACGTTGAAGAGCAAAGTGCCACTGGGGGCAGTGACAATGATGTACAGGATCTCAAGAGCACCGGTCGCCAGGTGGAACACCACCAAGACGGCGACAATCAGACGCAGAGCTAATTTGTCGTTCAATCGGGCAGCCCCCAATGACAGCAAGCCGATTGACAATTCGGCGGCGGCGAGAAGATAGGAGAGCAGGAAGCCTCGTTGCTCCAAGGTGATGTTCACTGTCGCCGGGATGGCGGCGGGAGCTACGGCCAGCACGACAGCAGCGGCCAAGCTCGCGACGCCGTGCATGGTTAAAAGAACTCGCAGCGGGCCCCAGCGGTTGGCGCCGACGTCCGGGTTATGCGCGATGGTTGGCATTGGCGGACCTACTTCTCAACGGACTGTTCACTTGTTGTCGAAGGTGGCGCGGATCTAGCTTCTGCGGTCACGCTGCGATCGGTCGCGGCGACGGTGTGCGACATGAGGAGTGCATTGGTGTCTGGTTGGCTTGCGGGGGTGCGTGCCACTGTTCCCGAGCACGTATGCGACAACGCGCCCGTGGCGGGCGGGGCGGACCTCGGTGCTGATCGAAAACTGAAGCCTCGTGTTGACGAAAGTCAGCATTCTCCCAAGCGTAAAGTAGTGCCTATCGACGGCGCCTACATGTCCGGCTTTCCTTGGCGAACGGAGCCCTGCGCGCGGATCAGGCGTTTCCGGCTAACGGCCGCCCGGTCGCTGCGAAGAGTGCGTCGACTCGACACGCGTGAAACCCCAACTGTAAAGGTCCCTCCGTACCCCACGGCACGGCCCCGGGTTCACGAAGCACCGGCTTCGTCCGGGGTCCAGGTGCCCGGAACCAGCGGCAGCTTCGGTCCGCTGCCGAATTCGTCCTCGACCAGCGTAGTCAGGCCCGCCGCCGCGCCTGCGTCCTTGACCATAGTGCCGGCGAAACCCAAATGTCCGGCGCCTTGATCCGAGGCAACGGTCGACAGTCTCGGCTCCCTACTGGGCGGCACGCTCCAGTCCGGGTCGACGTCGACGTCCATGTTCATCAGCTCGTCGCCGTGGTCGTGCCGCGCAGCGCGTCGGCTTCGACGGGCCCGCGCACGCGCGGACGCGTCGGTTGCCGCTGCGGCAGCATCGGTCTCGGGCGCTTTCTTCTTGGCACTGGCGCTGGCGCTACTGCCCATCCCGGACCCCGACCCGAAGCCGGCACCAGGGCCGCCGCCCACTAGGAACGGGTAGCCGACGCTCGCGGCGGCCGGGGCCGGCGGCGGGGGTGCCGGCCCCGCGCTGGTGACCGCGCTTACAGCAGGCGCAGGGGCGGGCGCCGGCGTCGCGGGCCCGACCGACGCTACCGGGGCCATCTGCGTAACCGGCAACATTGGTTCTGCGGCGGCGACAGGCGGCGCCACAACGGCCGGGATCGCCGTAGGCTGAATGGCAGCCAGACCGGAAAGCCCGGCCAAACCGGTGACCGCGCCCGGATTGGTGACAGCGGCACCGAGCGCGGCCCCCAGTAACAGCGGGGCCTGGTTCACCGCTTGAAAAATCTGCGGTATGTGCTCGGGGTAGTCGAAGAAAATAAGATCGAAGTAGGACTGCAAAGCCTGTTGCGGATTGGTAAAAAGCTCCTGAATAAACGTTTCGAAATCTTTCGGGAACTCGATAGCGCGAGCAACCCACCAGTACGGGTCGGCCGCATTCGTATATTGTTCGAAAGGAATCCCATTGAGAGTGCCTTCAGCGATATCCCAGTTCACCCGGCCACCAGAGATGATCCGCAAAAACTCTGCGACGACGTAGTCGATAGGTGTGGGCGCATCTGCGTGCGCCACCTCAGCCGCCTGGCCGCCCGCAGGGCTCTGCTGCACGATCTGCGGCGCGGGATTGGACTGCGGTGTCGACGCCACCGCCGCGTCGGACACTGCTTGATATGTCGCCATGGTGGTGGCGGCCTGGATCCACATTCGCAGGTAGTCGGCCTCGTTGAGCGCTATCGGGATGGTATTGATCCCGAAGAAGTTGGTCGCGACCAACGTCTGGTGGATGGCGTGGTTGATCGCTAGCTCGGGCAGCGTCGGCATCGCCGCCAGCGCGGTTGTATATGCCGCCGCCGCGATCTCGTGCTGTGCAGCAGCTTCCGCGCTGCTCGTGCCGGCCTGGGTCAGCCACGCTAGGTACGGCATGTGCGCGCCCGCATACAGGTCGGCGCTGAGCCCCTCCCAGGCTTGGGCTTGCACCGCACCCAGCACTGCCGTGAGTTCAGCGGCCACCTGCGTGTACTCGGTGCTCAGCGCTGACCACGCCGCGGCGGCCGACAATAATGGGCCGGGTCCCGGGCCGCTGCTGAGCAGCGTCGAATGCACCTCTGGCGGCGACGCCATCCACAGCGTGCCCATGTGAGACCCTCCTCCCCGTGAACCCCAACTGGACACCTTACTGACTTTGAAAACCATTTTCAATATGGTGTCCGCGGGAATTAGGCAGTCCGGTGGTGGCTGCAGTCGGGGAGAGGTTACGGCGCGTTGATGCGTGGTAATACGGGCCGGCCCACGCGAGCACGAAATATCGGTCGCAGACTTGCGCACCTTCGAGTCTCGACCGTCCGACGACCGCGACAATCGATCGTGCGGTCTCTATCTTGGGCAACCGCATTCGCGCCATGGCTCAACCTCGGTCGCACTACCGCTTATACCGCCAGCGGTACCCCGCGGCGCAGGAACAATCGCGGCAGGCGCCACCTAATGTGTGGGGCCCGTCGATGGATACTAGAACGAGCGCTGAAGTTTGGTGCGACTCACGTATGTGACCCGGTCGAGGCCGCGACCGCCGCAGCCGCCGGAGTTACTGCAGGTGCGACGCCCAAGAAGGTCATCGTGACCGTGGGGAAAGAAGCGCCGTTTCAAGAGTCGGTAAACGAAACTCTTGTGCAGGCCGAAACGTCAAAGGGTTCCAGGTGGCCGGTCGTTATTGACGGCAACGTGTATGACGACGTCGAACAGCTGCGGGGTCATGTGCGACATTTCCGAATCGTTGGAAGGCGGCCTGCCGGCTGACGCCCATGGTGGTGCCAATCATGGACCAGGAGTCGCCGGCGGCGCGGCGGCTTTGACAGCGGCGAGCAGTTCGGCGCCGGCATCATCGAGGACCTTGACAGCCGCGGCAATGCGGCGCATGTGACTGGCGTCGCGCGCCTTGGCCGGGCTCACTCGAGCTTGTCGAGCCAATCCTCGGCAGCGGACGGGGTGGAGTGTTCAGGTGCCATGGATACGGACCAATCTCGAGGTGTTGGTGTGCATGTGCGTGGGGGCAGGTGTGCGCGTCGGTGTAGTTGCGCTCAGCGGAGGTAGTCGTAGAACTTCGGACGCAGGACGTGGCGTAAATGATCTGATCGAGCTCATCGGTAACTACGCCGATTTCGAGCAGACGCCCGGTGCAGTCTGCACCATAATGAGCAAACGAACCTCGCTGTCGTACTTCTACTCGACGGTGCGGCTTGCGAAATCGATCGCGTGCAACATATTCATCGGAAATGCCGTGCTCGCGGGCGCTGTTAGTGATTTCCCACGTACTGGAAAGAATGGGTTCACAAAATAGCAGATGTCAAGTCGTCTTTACGCACACCAGCTAGTCTCGGGACTGCATAGCTGCACGCGGACGGATGGGGTGAGGTTTAGTCTGGCCGCTTGTACAGTGCGGAACGTAGCCTCCTTACGCGCAGCTACGGGACTTTAATGAGACTGGGCAGTCCTGTGATCTATCTTGCGAATACACCGTGAAATATCCAAAGCCGGCGGCGCGCGGTGTCTTTGGATCCACCGCACCGACGGCAGCTCGGCCGACGCCAGTAACATTGCCGAGAAGTGCCTAGGTCATCAATCGCAGTGGCCGTGCGAAAGTCTAGCTCGTTAAGCAAAGCTGGAATGCCGGCCAGTTCATCGACGGCTTGCCGACATGCCAGGCAGTGCGTCAAATGCGTCTCGAATTCACGGCGGTCGGCCGCAGATAGGGATCCGAGGACGTAGGCCGCGTCCCAAATCGCATAGCAATCATCATCGTTTACACTCATGTGCCAGTCATCCCGCGGGTCAGGTCCCCTTATCGACGTGATTATCATCCAGCTTTCTTCGGCACTTAAGCATTTGGGCTGACGGCGCGCAGTGCCGATCTGGCCTGAGAGCGAGTAGCCTTTGGCTCTTCGGCCAAGGCAAGGAACGGTGCAGTGTGAAAGCGGGCGCTGGCCTGAACATCGCAAAGTGCAGCCTGAGCCGTGAATGCCCGCCTGGCATGTGTCATTCGTCAAAAGGTTGCACAGTAGCTCTGGCGCCACCCGGCATTGCCAACGCCTCGCGCACCACCTCGCACCTCTTTGGCCTATGGCCGGGAAAGCGCGGCGGCGCGCCCGTTTCCCGTTGCGCTCGCTTTGCACAACACCGCAACCCTGTGGCGAGCCCCCGTGAAGGGTCCTGTTTGCTGTTACTGCTATCGGCGCGACGGCCCTGGGCATTCGAACACCTCCTTGCTTGTAACACGATTTCTACGCCGATCCGAGTTCAACCCGGTTCGCGTGTCTAAATCGGAAGAGCCAGCCTTCGGCAACCACCCACGACCAAACTCGACGCAATACGACTGCTTACATAGACAGTTGGTCCTTGCAACCCACCAGTGGTGCTATCTCGTTGACGTTCGGCAGGGAAGTATCCGAATTGCGTTGCAAGTGGCCCGACACGCCGGGTGTGAGCCTGGCGAGGAAGGTCCCCCAATCGCGTCAGATCGCGCAACGGCACTCCCACCGAAACAGTGCTCACCGACACAGTCGGTGAGATCGAGATGACGGTATCCCGCAACGACGATGGCAGCTTTCGATCGCAGATCGTTAAGTGGCGGCCGCGCCGTCTAACCCGAGTCGATTGTCGTGCGATGGCCCGCTGCGACAAACCCTCGCTGCGGTGAAGATGCCGGATCACGGCCCAGTCTCCCAAAAAGACCACTAAATTAATCTGACTGGGTGGCCATCCATTTCAACCGTCGCGACTGGCCGGGTCTTTAACCGACGTCAACACCATATGGCGGTAGGCGGCGGCGTTGCTGACGATCAGAACCCGGCACAGTCCCGTAGTACCCGGGTGTCATTTGTCAAACTTCGCCGCTTCGGTGGCGCTATGAGCCGTCCTGGTCGAGTCGCGCCGGTAGGGTGTCACGATTGCTGGAGATGTGCGCCAACGACGCTTCGGCCTGACGAAACGGTGCGGCAGTGTTGCTGGGGGCTGCAAAGCATGTGCCGCGCGACACCCGCCAAGGCCCTCGCGGCGCCGATCTGGCCGTGTTGGCCCGCGCCAAACGGCCCGACGGGCGTGCAGTAGCTTTGGGCTTGCGCAGCGCTCGTCACCGTCTCGCGGTCACGGTTAACGCGGCATTCGCCGTTCGGGCCTGCTGATGTGCCACTTGTCGCGTTGATTCCCGTGCACACACCCTAACTGCTGAATCGCTTCGATCGCGGCCTCACGACCTATTTGCCTGTACGACCAAACCGCCCCGGAGCTCTAATCGAGCTATGTTGTGCCGTGCGGTCGGTGGGGTGCAGCTCGCGGCGGCGACCCGCAATTCGAATGATCTCCTTTGCAACCAGCAGCGGTTCGGTGAATACCACTTGATGATTCGATCGCGCGGCCTCCACGTGACGTGCGTGCATCCGCGCTGCGGTCCGGCGGTGCGCCGTCACGAATTGTCTCCGAATAGACCTGTCAAATATCGACGATTTCATCCCGGAAATGATCGTCACCGGAACGGCGCCCAGCTCAGGCGGATTGCGACGCAGACTCCGCAGCGCCTCGATAAAGAACTGTTCCTCGATTTCGGCCGCCTTGGCCGCGCGCGCGGTGAAGTCCTCGTTGACAAGATCTTCTCGCACGTCTGCTGGCATTCCCGGCATGACATGCCGGGCGACCAATCTGATCAGGCGCAGGCGTCTCAGGACACTAATGATTGACCGGCCAGCCAACACGATCTTACGCAAGCGTATAAGCGGAGACCCGCAGCAAATATCTACGTGTTCATCGGCGTGGTCAATCAGTACCAGTCCTGCGATGAGCGACGTATTCGCCGACGCCGCGGCCAGGGCAATGGTTCCGCCGTAACTGTGTCCGACAAGGATGTATGGGGCCGCATCCAGCGCGAATAATAGCTCGGTGAGGTCGCTGACGATGCGTTGCAGGCTGCGTGGTTCGAGATCATCGTCACTGCGACCAAGATTAGCCCTGTCATAGACCACCGAACGAAACCTCGGCGCGACAAGTGGTTGCACGAGTCCCCACTCCGATCGTGATGCGCCCAAACCGGACTCGAACAGCACGGTTGGCCCGGCGGCGCCGGCGGTCATGTAGTGCAGTCGGCGGCCATCCGCGAGGCGGACAAAGTTACTGTTGCCCAGAGTGTGTATCACCGGTCTGCCTTCCGTCGCAGAAGATTGCCCCCGGCGGTGTCGGTAGGAAGAACTCATCGTGTCCCACCGATCCTGCCATCGCTACGGTGATCGCTGGTGATCGACCGGTAGCGGGTCACGCACAACTGCCAGTTGCGTCCCCTTTTCGTCCGGTCGCCAGGGCAAGTGGACATATGGGACCAGACACGATGATCCGCTCTGAAAAGGGAAGCCCGAAGCCACCGCGACGATAGTGTTCAGTCAACACCAGCACACCACTAAACTTACTATGTGCCTTAGGGGGGTAGGGTACCGTTATGAACTCAGCGGTTCGGCCATTGCTTTGCCCATACACCGCGATGACGGCTTTGTATCAAACGGTTTCGGCCGATCCCGAGCTTGATTGAAAGCTGCGGGCTTAGCCTGTCGCCGCGCCGTCGAAATGTTGTCCAAGTAGTTAGCCTTGGCTAACCTAACGTCGATGGTCCGCGTGGCACTGAGGAGCGAAATGTCCATGACTATGTCCAGTACCAGGTACCCCCACCAAACGAGATTCGCGTTCCGGTTGGGAGCCACGTGCGTGAATACACCCGACGGCACAGTGCTATTGGATCCCTCGCACCGCGAGAAGCTCGTCGGATTGACGGCCGGACAGCTCCAAGCGCTCAACGCACTTAGCAATGGGCCGGCGACAGTCGCCGAGATCTGCCCACCAGGACACCGAAGCGACATCAACGCACTGATGCGTCGGCTTCACGCCGGCGGCTGGCTCACCATCACCGTTCGCGATGGCGAAAGAGATTCCTACTCCATTTTGCCGTTTACGCAACCCGCATCACCGCCTGCGCCGCCGCTGACGACACGGCCTGCAATAATGTCGAAATTCGCTGTGCTGCACCGAGACTCGAACGGTTTGATCCTTGAGCATCCAATGGGCTGGTGCGATTTGCGCATCCATGACGGTGGTTTGCTTGCCCTACTCGACGGGACAACAGAAAACGGCGTGGAAGCACGGTCCACAGTCCAGTCCCGATTCCTTCTGGATCTGCACCGGTGCGGTTTCGTGGTCCCGGTCGGCGACGAGGACTGCACCTTCGATGCCCTGAGTTGGAGCGCACCGGATCTATGGTTTCACCGTCGCAGCACCCTCGGCAAACGCACCGTCACTTGGGAGCATTTCGGTCCCACCAAGTGGGCAAAGGGCCGCTTCCCGCAGCCCCCCGCGCGCCGTCAACTTTATCCGGGTGCACCGATCCCGCTGTACGTTCCCGATTTGAGGGCCAGGCGAAGGCACGACCCGACGTTAACGGCGGTGCTTGAAGATCGGGTTTCGACAAGGGCATTCGATGAGACTCGCCCGATCACCGCCGAGCAATTGGCCGAATTGCTTTACCGCACGGCGCGTACGCGGAGCACTCATCAGGTTTCTGATGGTGACGAACTTGTGTCGCGGCCATACCCGTCGGGGGGCAGTGTTTATGAACTTGAGCTCTATCCGGTGGTCCGGAACGTCGCCGGACTAAAGCCAGGTATGTATCACTACGACTCCTTCGATCATGCGTTGTTCCCAGTAGCCAGTGCGGATTCGCCCGCGGTGTCGCAATTGATGAGGGTTGCCTCGGCGACGCTCGCCGCAGGCGCCGAGCCGCAAGTGCTCATCGTTATGGCTGCGCGGTGCGGTCGGATGATGTGGACTTATGAGCAAGTCGCTTACACGGTAATTCTGAAGGATGTCGGAGTGCTGATGCAAACGATCTACTTAGCTGCGACTGCAATGGGTCTCGGCGCTTGTGCGCAAGGGTTCGGCGACACCGCGGCGTTCGTCACCGCCACCGGTGTTGACGAAATGCAGGAATGCAGTGTGGGAAGCATTGTCATCGGCTCGACCGCCTTGCATTAGGGGGTCACCGCGTACTGAAAAGCATCGCTCATTAGCAATAGCTCAGTTCCCGATAGCGGGGACTGATCACGGCGATGCGTGCGCCGCCCGAGCGACTCGCTCACGGTCCGGTGGGACGGTAAATCTCCTGGCTGACGACGACGCCAACCCTCGGTGCCGCGTCACGATCGTCGGCAACTGCGAGCCGCTGCAGGTCGTCTGCCAAAATCAGCGCCAGTTCAACAGGTGGGTCCGGGTCCAATGCTGCGATCCGACCCAGTGCTGCGACCCCTCGTACAGACCCAAAAAATCCGAAATTTGGTGGTGCTGGCAAGCGTTAGCATCTCAAACAGCTCGGCGAAAGTTTCCAAGCCGCCCCGGCAACACCCGCGAACGCCGACCCGGGACCAAACACCAGCTTATGGACGACGGCTGCGGCCCGCCAAATTGGCGCTGTCTCACCGCAGGCACCGCCGGCGGCGGCGCTACGGCTGCCAACGTCACCAGGCCCTTGACGCCGATCCGGTGTCAACACAACCCCTGCAGCCAACGGCGCCAAGGGAGCAGTCAGCAGCGGCACCAGAACCTTGATCAGCACGATCGTCTGCTCTAGCAGAGCCTTCAGCAAGGCAATGGTGTCGGTGATGATCTGCCGACGGCGTCGACGTGACGAAGAGAACGGCGAAACCGATGGTCGTAGGGTTACCCGACGCGAATGCCGCGGTGAGATCCGGGGAGATGTCAAAGAACGTCTGCGCCAAGAATGCGGCGTACTGACCGATGTCCATCGGGTAACCGAGCGCGAACGCGATGTTGAGCTGTCGACGCTGGCCTGCGCCAGCCACGCCAGGTAAGCCGCATGGGCGGCCACGAAGGCAGCTGCCGGGCCGTCTCAGGCCCCGGCCTGTCAGAAGTAGGCTGTTCTGTATCGGGTTTACACTGATGATGTTGTAGATGAGCTACGGAATCTGGTGAAACTCCAGAACGGTCGCGCCACTGTCTAAAGTCAGACCCGCGGCTCGTCATCAGCCCGAGCGGGACGCGAGATTCCCAGAAGGAGCACACGATGGTGAGTTCGCAAACGATCCAGGTCAAAACGCGTGATCTGTCGGCGGAGCGTTCGGCGCTTTGGTTAGCGGCAACTGCGTTGTTGGCGCTGATGGCCCTCTACGTAGTCGGCATAGACCAAGGCGCGGTATCGCTGGTCAGCAACGACACGCACGTGCACGAGTTCCTGCATGACTCAAGGCATCTGATCGGATTTCCCTGCCACTAAGCCGTGCAGATGGAAAAGCGTCTGATAGCGCGCGGTGTCCTGGCGGGCGCGGTTGGTGCTGTGCTGGCGTTCGTCTTCGCCCGGCTATTGGCTGAGCGGGTTATTGCACGCGCAATAGAGTATGAGGAGGGCCGCGTCGACGCAGCGCAACCTCTGCGCGTTCACGAACACGGCGCCGAACTGTTCACCCGCAGCACGCAGGGCAACGCCGGATTGGGTTTCGGTTTGCTGATTTTCGGCATCGCGATAGGTGCCTTGTTCGCTGTCGCCTTCTGCGCTGCTCATGGACGATCGAAAGATGTTGGCCCACGAGCTCTTTCGGTCCGCCTGGCGAGCGGAATCTTCACCGCGGTATACCTGGTGCCGTTCGTGAAATACCCGTCAAATCCGCCGGCCGTCGGTCAATCGGACACGATTGGCGCGCGCACCCGATGGTATCTGGTGATGCTGCTGGTGTCGGTTGCGCTGGCGATCGGCGCGCTGTTGCTGGCCAGGCTGCTCGCAGCCCGACTTGGTGCGTGGAACGCGGGGCTGGCCGCAGCCGGAGGCTACGTCGTCGTGATCGCGATAGTCATGCTGCTATTGCCGACTGTTGACGAGACCCCGAAGCCTCTGCGCGACTCCGCGGGGACGATCACATATCCTGGCTTCCCCGCCGATGTTCTCTATCAATTCAGGTTGGTGTCGCTGGGTACGCAGCTGGTGCTGTGGGTTACCATGGGACTGGTCTTCTCGACCTTTGCAGACCGGCTGTTGGGCGAGCGGGCCAAGAACGCGACGGATGCGGGGAGCCTTGTCGCGTAACCAATGCATGACCGCTGTTGTCCTGCGTGACCCTCCGAACGCGGCCGCATTGAGTCCGCATTTACATGAGCCACGGCCCTCCGTGCAGAATCGCCGCCCCCGACCAAACTTGCGATAGCTAGGAAGTCTTGGCGGTAGGCCTTCGTGGTGTGTGCCGCGGGGTTGCGGGTCTGGCGGTCGTGCAGGAACGCGGTGAACCATTCCGGGATCGGATCGACCGCACGTGCGCCAGCACCGGCTGGGGCGGAGACGTGGCTGCCTGGCAATGCAGCCAAGTTACAGCCAAAGATGGAAACTGTTATCTGCCAGCCAGCATGCCGGGCGCCAACTCCCGACAATCACGTCGTGTACATCGCGGTGATAGGTGCCGATCGAGACCGCGATCTGGCAACTGTATTGCTCTCATTAATAAAATTGGGCAGTTGATAAATGCCGCTTTATAACCGCGTTGTAGAGTCGCACCCACAGTCCTGCGCGCGAGCCTCGGCGAGAGCCTAGGCGGGCGGCGGCATAATCTCCGGACGGCCGTCATACCTGGTCCTGGCAATTATTGCGGCATAAGAGCCCTGCGAGTCGCGGGCCTACCAACGCCGCTGGAGAGGGAGTGCAATGGAGCCGCTGCTAGATGTAGACGACCCCGCAGAGTGCATCAGCAAGGACGAGATCAAGGCGGCGATCGCTGCCCAACTGAGCTGCGCGGCCGCAGATGTCGCCAACCACGACAATCTTATCCAGCTAGGCCTGAACTCGATCCGCATGATGGCGCTGGCGGGTGGTTGGCGTAAACGAGGAGTTGACATCACCTTTGCCGAACTTGCGGCCAGTCCGACCGTCGATTCCTGGTATGGGTTGCTCTCGGGCGGCGTGAGCGAAACAGCAGCACAGCAGCTCTCAGCTGAGCCTGACGCACCGGCCAGCCACGCCGTTGTTGATTCCGCTGCCGAAGAAGCCCCGTTCCCACTGGCCGCGATGCAGCACGCCTATTGGATTGGCCGCTCCGATGAGCAAGAGTTGGGCGGTGTCGCAGCCCATCTCTATGTCGAATTTGATGGGAAGGGGCTAGATCCGCTGCGTTTGGAAGGGGCGGTGGCCAGTCTCGTCGAAGCGCATTCAATGCTGCGTACCAGATTCCTTCCAGATGGAACTCAGCAAACGATGTCCAAGTCAATCAGGCCGATGTTGGCTCTAGTTGACTTGCGTAGGCAGAGTTCGGCGCAGGTCGCATCGGAACTCAGGCGGTTGCGTGACCGCAAGACTCACCAACGTCTGGCAATTGAAGAAGGTCAGGTCATCGACGTGACCCTGACTCTGTACGATGAAGACCGTAGCCGACTGCACCTGGACATGGACATGCTGGCCGGTGATGCAATGAGCTACCGCGTGCTGCTTTCGGATCTGGCTGAGGTGTATCGCGGGGCGACACTGCAGCCGCCGGGTTGCAGCTACCGGCTCTATCGCTCCGAGCGCCGCGAGGACCGCGTTGCCCGCGAGCGAGACCGCCGGTGGTGGCAGCAGCGGCTTGCTGACATACCCCGCGCGCCAGAACTTCCGACCGTCCCGGTGCGAGAGCGTCGAGCACCGCATCGCACCGTTCGTTACGACCACTGGCTGCCTCCGGCAGCAAAACAGAAGCTGATAGCGGGGGCTCACGTGCGGGGCGTGACGCCGGCAATGGCGTTGGCTGGGATATTTGCCGACACCATCGGCGGCTGGTCAGCGCAGAGCAGGTTTCTGCTGAACGTGCCGTTGTTTCACCGTGAACCGATGCATGCGGACATCGACCGGGTAATCGGGGACTTCACCTCCTCCGTCATGCTCGAAGTCGATGTCACCGAGAATCTTACGGTGGCCGACCGAGCCCTCGCGATTCAGCGCAGCATGTACGAAAGTGGTTCACACGCAGCCTATTCCGGTCTTGAGGTACTGCGCGATCTCAGTAGATATCGCGGCGAGCCGGTGCTGGCACCGATCGTGTTCACCAGCGCTTTGGATCTAGGCGAATTATTCGCCGACAATGTCGTCCAGACCTTCGGCGAACCGGTGTGGATCGTCTCGCAGGGACCTCAAGTACTCCTGGATGCTCAGATAACCGAGCTGCGCGGCGGATTGTTGCTCAACTGGGATGTCCGCGAATCGGCGTTCCCCCAAGGGGTGATCGACACGATGTTCGCCCACTTCGCCGAGGCGGTCCAACGCCTAGCTGACGACGAAGCCGGCTGGGACACGCAGGCGACGGTGTGCTTGCCCAGCGCCCAGGCAAATGTTCGTGGCGTGATAAACGCGACCGACGGTCCGGTCAGCAAACGATGCTTGCATGAAGGATTCTTCGGCCATGCCGCGGCCAATCCGCAGGCAACAGCCGTGTTGTGGGATGTCGGTGACCGTGCGGGGGCATGGAGCTACCAGGAAGTCGCCGAGCGCTCGCTGGCGGTGGCGGGTGCGCTACGCGCCCATGGTGTGAGCCAAGGCGACGCGGTCGCCGTTCAACTGCCCAAGGGGCGCGATCAGATCGTTGCAGTCCTAGGGGTGCTTGCGGCCGGGGGCACGTATGTGCCGATCGGTTACGAGCAACCTGATGCCCGGCGCGCCAAAATTCTTCAGACCGCTGATGTCGTCGCGGCGTTGACGGTCGAGGGCACGGCTATCGGTGCATCGATACCGTGTCTGTCCATCGAAACGGCACGCAACTATTCAAAGCCGTTGCACCAGCCTGTCTTTCCCGATACCAGTCAGACTGCCTACGTGATCTTCACCTCGGGTTCCACTGGTGTACCCAAGGGGGTCGATGTACCGCACAGCGCCGCGATGAACACCATCGACGCCGTCAACGAACGGTTCGGGATTTCCAGCACCGATCGAGTGCTCGCGCTGTCAGCCCTCGAGTTCGACCTCTCTGTGTATGACATTTTCGGCATGTTCTCAGCAGGCGCGGCGGTGGTCGCCGTCGATGTCGCGCAAAAAGGTACGGCCACGCTATGGGTGGAATTGCTTCGCCACCACCGGGTATCGATCCTCAATTGTGTGCCGAGCATCCTGGACATGGTGTTGGAACTCGGCGGTGCTCGGCTCGGTGATTCGTTACGCGCGGTTCTTCTCGGTGGTGACTGGGTGGGCGCTGATCTGGCCCGTAGGCTGGCCCGGCAAGTGCCGGGATGCCGGTTTGCTGGTCTGGGCGGTGCTACGGAGACAGCCATCCATAGCACCGTCTGCGAAGTGGTCGGTGAACCCCCAGCGCACTGGGCGACGGTGCCGTTCGGGATCCCCTTACGCAATGTGCGGTGTCGGGTTGTGGCGCCCTCGGGCCGCGACTGCCCGGACTGGGTTTGCGGGGAATTGTGGGTCGGCGGAGCCAGTGTCGCTGCGGGCTACCGCAACGATCCCGTACGCACCGCAGAGCGTTTCGTCGAGTACGACGGTATCCGCTGGTACAAGACTGGTGACATGGCCAGATACTGGCCCGATGGCACGATCGAATTCGTAGGCCGCGCCGATAATCAAGTGCAGATCCGAGGATCGCGAATAGAACTGGGCGAAGTCGAAAGCGCGCTTCGTACGGTGCCAGGGGTTCGCCATGCCGTCGCGGCCGTCGTTGGCACTAGCGCGCCGAAGCTTGTTGCTGCCGTTGCCGGTGATGCAGAAAAAATTGGCGATGTGACCGCGGCGGTGGCAAACCTCTTGCCGGACTACATGATTCCTACTCGCACCGTAGTTATCGAACAGATTCCGTTGACCTCCAATGGCAAGCTGGACCGCCGCGCCGTGGCTGCGCTGCTCGAACCGGACGCTGATAATGGCTTGGGCCCGCAAGAGCATGCTCCGCGAAACGAGCTAGAAGCTGCTCTCGCCGAGATTGTCGCCGAAGTACTGAACGCAGACGCGGTCGGCGTCCACGATGATTTCTTCTCATTGGGCGGTGATTCGGTATTGGCCACAACCGTTATCGCGCGGGTACGCGATTGGTTGGATGTCGATCACGCTGGGGTAGCAGACCTGTTTGCTACGCGAACGGTGTCTGGTCTGGCTTTCCGGCTGGAAAAGCGGGAAGCTGCCCGTGGCACGCCGCAACGACTTGCGACAATCGCGCATCACTATCTCGAGGTTGCAGCGATGACCGATGAAGAGATCCTCGACCTGGAATGATGTAAGACCGCTCAGTTCGCCGCCCGAGAGCCGACGACGATGCCGCCCACGCTGCAATCCTGCGATTTTTCGACTCTCGCCGGGCCGTGATTGAGTGCAGGGGAGCGATCTGCTCGTGGGTCCACATCATTCGACCTTGATAGATGCGGCTCCTGCCGGCCGCATCCGGTGGCGAGGACCGAACCGACATGGCTTCGACTCCACGAAGTGATCCGTCGGACTGGGACCGGCTCCATGCGATTACTTGCCGCGGGCGCTGCGAGTCGGTCGCGTTCACGATCATCGGCAACGAATTTTACTTTTATCCGCGCATGCCGGTTGCGTCCGACTTGTTTAGACGCTTGTCCTGATCTCGCCTGCGCTCTACAAGGTCCGCCCAGGGCTTGAGATAATCGTTGTCGGTCACTGGCGCGCCCGCGGCCAGAGCGACCAACTGTGATGCGACGCTGCCGATGCCGATGCGTGCACGCTTTACAACATCGACCAATTCGGCAAAAGCCTCTTGCGGTGAACAACCCCGAAGGCCGACTAGCACACCCGTCGCAAGGTCGATGATTTTGCGCGAGGTGCCGCTCGGTAGTTCGCCACTTTGGCCCATTATTCGTCACCCCGTCCGATGGAGATCGGTTGACCCGAAGCCAGGCGGTGATCGCAGAACATCATTCGGGGGTGGTTGCCAGCAGTAGTAGAGGCAAAACATATACAGATGAAATCGCGGATGTTCGCTGTGAGCTCTGCTACTAGTATTCGAGACCGCACGCTTTGGTTATAGCGGATTAGCCGACTGCATCCTGTGACGTCCGAGGTATCGCGGCGTAGGTCGGCGCGCCAATACGGTTGACGTGGAATGCCTCCGCCGAGGCTTCGATAGCACGATCGCACGTACCGGCGCAAACATGCATAACTGATATTATGCATGAAACATGTCACCCGCTGAGCCGCCCCGGGTAGGGCCACCGCCGCATGGCGCCGACGCCGACCCTGGCCGCACTGGTTTGTGTGCTTTTGGCCGACCGGGCAACTCATCAGCCCTCACCGTGCACGGCTGAGGCGTATCGGCGTGACTTCGACGCGATCGCCATCGTGCTCGCCGGCGGACCCCTAACACCTGCCGCGGCCGACCGACAAAGAAACCTGGGTCCGCTGCCGGTCCGGCCGGTTGTGTTGGACAACGATACGTCACTGTGACGCATTAGGAGCCTAATTACCCGGCAGCGGGTCAGTATATCTCGTGCACCGCACGGCCAAGCGAGCCCATAACGGTCCCTCGCGGCAGCACCGAGGCGGGCGGATGCCGCGGGATGGCGGGACGGCCAACACGGCGACACTCCGCGGGCTCGACACCGCACACGCTCGGCCCGATCACCGATAACACGGAGCGAGCGCGGCCACCGTATCCGCAAGCCCGGCCGGATAATTGCGCACCCGGCGCGGATCGGGTCGCGGCCCGGTCGCCTGCGCCTCGTATAGCGCTACTGCGCACTCCGTCATGCGCAGTGCGTTGCCCAGCGCGTCGAGCGTGATCGCCAACAATTCCGAGTCGTCACCGGGGGTGACGTAGGCGGTAAGCCACTTGAAACCGTGCACGAATCCCGAACTCAGCGAGTAGAAACTCTTGGCATCGCGAGGATGAATAATGTTGTCCACCTCCAGATCTGGCGCACGTGGGACATTCTTGTCCATCCAGTCGGCGGAATCCGCGACGAGCACCAACGGCCCCGGCGGTGTTAGAACCTCGGCCTTGGGTAATCCGCCGATTCTGGATCGCCGCTCTGCGGCGCGCGCCTTGCGCTGCGCAAAGGTGGTTCGGTCGACCGTCGCTAATTCGTCTGTGCGCGCGTCGAGCGCTTCAGTGGAGAATCTCTCGAACTCGTCCTGTCGACCGTACTCAGCCCTGACGAACCCGTAGCAGCGACGCAACCGCTCCTCGGTGTCGGCTTCGCGGATCAGCCATATCGTTTTGGCCGAGGACTCCATCGCGATCCGACAGAGCGCCGTCGCGGCCGAGGTCCGCAACTGGCCCTTCGTGATCGCCATTGAGATCACATGCGCTGCGGCAACGAGGTTTTCGCTGGCATTCATCGTCGGATACAGCGCGGTGGAGCTGACTAGATTCGGCTCGTCGTCTAAAGTCACCGCGGAATCATCCCGGGCGAGACGGGATTCGGGGTGCGCAGGATTGGGCCGCAATCCCCAGGGCATGAATTCGATCGCTCGTCTGGTGCGATCAGCGACATTCATGATGTACGTGGCCCGCCTGAGGCCGTGCGCGCCGTCGGGGTAGGCGGCGCGCAGCGCGTTCCAATCGACGCCGGACATGTCTGGCCGCGGTTGTCGGCCGTCCGGACCCACGGGTGGCGGCAGCGTGATGCCGAACTCCTCGGGTCCGCGGTCGCCCGGCTCGCGGCTCGGTCGCGCCGCGCGGCGCTTCCGTTCGCTGTCTCGGGCTCGCTGCTGTCGAGCCTCCCTGTCTCTGCGACTACCCATCGGGCCCGTCCTCTCCCGTCGACGACCGAGGGCACGATAGTTCAGCGGACCGACAAATCGACGGGCGGAGTGCGTCGGAATTGCGCCCACTGCCGCCGAACCAAGCCGAACGCGGCAGGCCCTGACATGCACGCGCGCCAAATCGGGCGGGGCGACCGCTTGCCGCGATTCCGACCGCTGCTCGGCCTCTACCTGCGGATCAAGCTCAACGACACCGCGAAGTTCGAGCGCCCGCCGTCCGCCGGCGAGGTCAGCCAAAGCCCGATCAAGGATGCGCCACACGGCAGCCACCGGCAGATCATCTGGTGCCCCTTCCAGCGCCCCTGATCTCGAAACCAGTGGCTGTCTCGAAAGGGCTTTTCAGAAAAGACGCCAATAGATCCGTGAGATCGGAACGATCGCCCTAGTCTGGACTGCCAGACCTGTGAGCGAAGTGCAAACCTACTTAAGAGGAGATACGCGCACCTTGTGGCCCGATAATGAGACAGACCGTGACTTCCTTAACTTTGAAGGTGTCGCGGACACCATCGCTGAAGTGATCGTCAGCGCTGCCGGCAAACCTGTTTCGATTGGCGTATCCGGGGCTTGGGGCGTCGGCAAGTCCTCGATGATCAAGCTCACCCGAGCATCACTAGCCAAACATCAGCCTGCCGAGCCCCCAGCCAAATATCTATTTGTCGAATTCAACGCATGGCTCTACCAGGGTTACGACGACGCTCGCGCGGCACTACTAGAAGTGATCGCAAACAAGCTTGAGACGGAGGCCGAGAAGCGGCAGACGGGTCTTGCTAAGGCCCGCGAGTTCCTCGGTCGAGTGAAATGGTTTCGACTGGCGAAGCTCCTCGCGCTCCCTGCGGCATCCATAGCACTCGGGTTGCCGCCAATAGGTTTGGCCGGCGAGGTTGTCGGCTTGGTCAATGAAGGACTCGCAGGCGACGTGGACAACGATGATCTAGAAAAGGCTGGCGCAATCGCGTCAAAAGCTGCAGCGGCTGGCAGAGCGCTACTCGATCCGAAGCAGGAGTCATCACCGCCTAGAGAGATCCAAGCCCTCCGTGACTCCTTCGAAGGCGCACTGAAAGAAATTGGGGTCACCCTGGTCGTGTTGATCGATGACCTCGACCGGTGCCTGCCTGGAACGACAATCTCGACGCTGGAAGCCATACGACTCTTTCTCTTCCTAAAGAACACGGCGTTCGTGATCGCCGCAGACGACGGGATGATCAAGCACGCTGTGAAGCAGCACTTCAGCGGATTGGATGACGAGACACTCGTCACCAACTATTTCGACAAACTCGTCCAAATCCCCATTCGCGTACCCGCCCTCGGCACCCAGGAGGTTCGGGCTTACATGATGATGCTGTTCATCGAGAACAGTGAGCTCAACGACGACAACAAGGACGCTCTACGTGGAGCGATCGCAAAACAGCTTCGGGAATCGTGGAAGGGAAAGCGGGTCGATCGCGCTTTCATCGGGTCATGTGGAATCGAATTGCCTCCAGCTCTGCTTACTCGACTCGAGACTGCGGAACGTCTGGCGCCGCTGATGACGACCTCGGAGAAGATCGTCGGCAACCCGCGCCTCATCAAACGGTTCCTCAATGCGTTGTCGATCCGCATGACGATTTCCGCGGCCCAAGGTGTTGGCGTTGATGAAGCTGTTCTTGCGAAGCTTCTCCTTTTTGAACGTGTTGCACCGACGGGGGCCTACGCGGCTCTAATATCTGCCGTTAACGCAGATTCCGACGGCAAGCCCCGCCTTCTCGGGCCGTGGGAAGAAGCCGCATCAAAGGACGAAGAATTCGAGATCGACAGCGCGTGGGATAGTCCCTTCGTTCGTGAGTGGCTGGCGCTACCACCAATGCTCGCCGACCAAGATCTGCGAGGCGCATTGTACGTTGGCCGCGAGCAGGCGCCGCTGATTACGGCAGCAGACCGTCTCTCATCGGAAGCAGCAGCATTGTTGTCGGCGCTTCTGGAGAACCCCGGTATGGCGAACGCCGTCAGGGAGCCTCTCAAAAGTCTCCAGCGCGCCGAACTTTCAATCATCATGGACCGCTTACTTGCTAGTGCGCGGCGAGAACAAGTTTGGGGCGTTCCACCAATTCTGGACGCGTGCATCGTCGTAGCGGAAGTTGACTCGACGCAAGGCAGCACACTTGCAGGATTTCTGATCGACCGTCCGCCCCAACAGATTCAACCTAGCATCGTGCCGAAGATCGCGCAGCTGCCATGGGCTCCGCCAGCGATCGAGCATTGGGCAAAATCTTCGGCGATCGAAGGACCAGTGAAGAGGGCAATCGAGGGGCAGGCCAAGGATGGGAACATCGCAAAGCAGTAGCGGGGCAGGGGCCGGTGTCCCGCTGGTTCCGCCTTGGGCTCATGATGTCGATGTTCCAGCAGCGGACACAGAAGGCGACGAGCGCGAGTCTAATGACCCAGCTGCGCAAGAGCCGGTATCTATCGCCCCTCGTGCGCGCTTTCGGGACACGCGACGGGCAATCGGCGATTTCGCCCGCTCTGGCAACGAGCGGGGGCTGCACCGAGCTCTTGGTCACTACGTACGAACGGGCTACGGCGGCGGCGGCACAATGGCTCGCCGTATGGGCGGCACAGCCGCGACTGCAGGAAGGCTCAACGGCGTACTCCAATCTGGCCGCGCTCCGGACGGTACAGACATCCGCGATGCGATCTTGGCAGGTGGCCACGACGTTAACGTTGTACTTGATGCCATCGTTGACGTGGCTAGTCCGGCAGATGGAACACAAGATAGGGAGTGCTCCAGACACGCGATACGTGACGCACTATCAGACCTCCTCGTGCGATTCCCGGATGCTGACTTCTTGGCTCTCAGCGATAATGAACGCTCGTTCGTCATCGAGCGGTACACGGCACTCGATGTCTACGGTCGGTTCTGCCTCGATTTGCAGAAACACATAATGGCGAAGTCTCCCGACCCCGCCACGGGCCTCCGGCGACTCAAACAAGTTCGGGAGTTCATTGCCGAACATGTTGCTGCGGCATTTCGATCCATCCGCGAAAGGGGGACCCCGGCAACGACTTCGGACATCACACGGCTAACACGCGAAGCCCTTCGGGCGACGTTCGGCGTGTTCGAGGAATATACATGACAAGATATTCAAGTGGGCCCAAGTCAGCTGTAGAAACGATTAACGCCTCGACGACGCCGATTGTCCTGTTCGGGCATTCTGCCCCAAATCAGACACCAACGGCGGGCTGGTCAGCTTCCGACGCAGTGCGACGCCAGTCTCTGCAGCCGGACCCAGCCGCCTGGGATCTCTTATCAATTGCATTGTCGGTCGTTGTCGCAGATTGTGAGACTAGCCGATCGACAAGCCCGGACGGATGGACGCGGGAGTTTGAGATCGATGTCGCGCTCCACGACCCCAGCCCATGGGAAGCGCTCGCTGATTCATTCTCATCAGCGCTTGCATTTCTTACAACCGATCGATGGGCCATGAGCTTCAAAAGCGGCGGGATCGTTCCGGCAGCGCCTAAGAAGCCTCGCTACCCTCAAACGGATGCCATTGTTCTCCTCTCTGGTGGCCTCGACTCCCTCATCGGAGCTATCGATCTAACGTGCTTAGGGCGAAAGCTGTTCGCCGTCAGCCAGATTGTTCGCGGCGATAAGGACAAGCAGGCACGTTTTGCGAAGTTAATCGGCGGCGGTCTAGAACACCTCCAGATCAATCACAACGCGAGCACCCGCCGCGGGCAAAAAGAGACATCTCAGCGGTCGCGGTCACTTATCTTCCTCGCTTTCGGAGTGCTGGCAGCGACTGCAACCCAGCGCTACCTCGACGGCGACACCGTGCCGCTTTTCGTGTGCGAAAACGGATTCATCGCTATCAATCCCCCACTCACCCAGGCTCGAATCGGAAGCCTCAGCACGCGAACAGCGCACCCCGAATTTCTCGGCCGAATGCAACAAATCCTTGACGCGGTTGGGCTGCGCATCCGCATCGAAAACCCCTATGGCGAAAAGACAAAGGGGGAGATGCTCCGTGAATGTCTCGACCAGATGGTTCTTATGAACGAAGCGCCAGCATCGACAAGCTGCGGACGGTTCCAGCGTTTCAATTACACGCACTGTGGTCGCTGTGTCCCGTGCCAGATTAGACGAGCTTCATTCCTCGCATGGCCGCACGATGACCCTACCGAGTACATCTACAAGGATCTAGGCAAGGTGGATGACGACCATGCCGCGTTCGACGACGTGCGATCTGTTGCGGTCGCACGCCTCACGGTGGAAGAGGATGGGCTTGACCGATGGCTTGGGCCAGCGCTGAGTTCTCCGCTAATCACGAATCGACTGACACTTCGATCGACGGTCCAGCGAGGCATCGATGAACTTGGCGTCCTGCACACCAAGTACCATTTGACGTGATTGATTTCCACTGCCATTTGGATCTCTACCGCGACCCGCTCGAGATTGCTGACGAAGCGCAACGCATTGGTGTAGGCGTCCTTTCGGTGACGACAACTCCGTCGGCATGGCCCGGTACGTCCAGTCTCGCCGTCGGTCGGCCAACCATCAAGACTGCTCTCGGCTTGCATCCTCAGCTCGCCTCGGAGCGAAGACAAGAGCTCAGAGCGTTCGACCGGTACTTGCCCGATGCAATGTTCGTAGGCGAGGTCGGGCTCGATGGATCGCCGGAACATCGATCGTCCTGGTCCGACCAGACCGCCGTGTTCGATCACGTGCTTCGATCCTGCGAAGAAGCGGGTAACAGGATTGTTTCGATTCACAGCAGACGGGCTGCGAGCCCAGTCCTAGAATCACTCAACAGGTTTGGCGGACTTCGAGCACCTGTCCTTCACTGGTTCTCAGGAACCCTTGCAGAAGTCCGTCGCGCTACCGATCGGGGATGTTGGTTCAGCGTTGGGCCGGCAATGCTCGCCGGGGCGAAGGGACGAGCTCTTGTCCGTGAGATGCCGCGGGACAGGATACTTCTCGAAACAGACGGACCATTCGCCCAGGTTCGGCAAAATACGCTGCGGCCTTGGGACGTAGCTCTCGCGTGCCGAGCGTTGGCAGAGGTATGGAGAACCGACTACGAAAATGCAGAAGTCAAGGTCCGAAGCAACGAGCGCTCGCTCCTGGAGTTTGCAAGATGATATTCAGAGAGGTCTTAGGATGAAATCCTCTGTACCCCAGTGAAATTTGCCATACTGACGATGGCATTTCAAGGGCAACCCGCGTGTTGGGCACCGAACGCACGCCTCCGCGTGCTGGGCGCGACGCCATATCAAGCCAACGCGCTACCACCGCGGCGTCCGCTTCCGCCCGTGCGCTGCAGATCATAGAATCCCAGCGGCCGCGCCGACTGTGTGCGTGCGCTAGGCGCACCGGTGTGTGCGTCTCATGCTCGGAGTATTACTCCCCCAGCCCGCCATTCGCGCGTTGCAGATCGGCTGGAGAGCGCGCAGCTGTTGTTGCCCTGTCGATTTAGCAGTTGATCGACCACCGCTTGAGCTCTGAGATTCTCCACACCAGCAGCCCACTCGCAGACCGAAAATTGATACTTATCGCGCCACAAACATGCTCGCACCTTTTGTGTAAATGAGCCAACAATTTTTGGGACTATTGCGACGAGAAATGCTGGCGTCCAACGATTTTGATTCAAGTGAGAATAGCGGCGAGTTGTTAGGGATGGGCGAGAACGGGCAGATAGTTGATGAGAAGGTGGTCCCGAAAGATTAAGAAAGAGACGTGTAGCTCACGTCTCGCTAAGAGGCGGACCCAACGCGCCGGCACCACGGTCGCACGTATGCCCAGGCTCAGGAGCGCGGGCGCCTTATGCCTCGTTCCGCGGCACACTCGCGTCTTGGTGCCTAAATAAATGGACGTTAGCGACGTCAGGACTTATGGATACAGGATCTACTGACGCCGTCGCGAATTGCCTTCTGATGTTTGAGGATTCGACCGCAAACAACGCAGACGGCCCCTAGCGGCGGACCCTGCCACGGTCGGACATCACTGTCAGCTGTTAGGCGCGCGCGATATTCGGTGCCGCTCGCGGTGCGACTGACAATGAGGAGTTCAGTTTCGATCCCGGCGGCGTTTGCTTCGCCGTATAGCGTTCGAGCGTTGGCCGCGCAGGTCGACGCTGTGAGTGGGCCGGCGTAGAACTGGCGGACGGCATCTTCCGAGATGAACCGGCCGCCCAGCTCGACACCATTCACGCGCCGTGGGGCTTGGCGCGCGGCCCACCAGCGGTATGTAGATTGCTCGACCGCGATAGCGGCAGGAACTTCGACGTCGAGTACGGTCAGTCTCTCGTAGTCGTTGAACGCCAACTCGTTGACGTAGTGGGCTGGAAGCGGAGGCCAAGACAGGGTTCCTTCCATGACGAAGTTCTCCCCCATAAGCAGCGACACCGCGCGAACCAGATCCGCAGCTTTGGTCGACGCCTCGTGTACCCACTTCGACAGTTCGCCGGGACTGACTGGGTTGCCATCGGCGAGAATGTGATTGTCTCGGACGTCGAGCAGTCCTGCGGTAGCAAGACGCGCCAGGAGTATTTCTTTGATCTCGTCCGGGTCGATACGACGATATCCAACCGCTATTGCGTCGAGGGCGAATGATTTTCCAGCGCCTGGAACACCCGCGGTGACGATCGCCGCATGACCCGTTGTCGGGGTGTCGCGGCATTGCGCACGGTAGTCCTGAGCAACCTGCTCGATCAGTGGACCATGGAGGTAACTCAGTACCGTGCTGGGAACAGCTAACTGCCCCCCGTTGTGGAGGGCAGTTAGCTCAGAACGGACCTTATTCCGTAGTCGGGTGTTTGACTGCGGAGCTGACACTCTCGTATTCCTCGTCGCTGAGTAGTCCGAGCAGATGAGCCGTGGTCACTTGGTCCCAGCTCCCTGGCACGGATCCCTCGTGAGGGTGAGGCGCGAACTCGGTAAACGAGTAGTCCAGCTCGCGGAGCTGTCGGACCAGCTTCTGCCTTGAGATCCCATCGACTGTGGCGCGCAGGATGATTTCCTCGGGGGTTGGGTGGTCACCGAGCAAGCGGGCTCCTCGCAAGAGCCGTCCCACGCGTGGCTGGGTGGTAGCAAGAATTTCGGCGATTTCGCGCTGACTCTTGCGAGCCTGCTCGAGCTCACTGGCGGCACGCATCTCATCAATGTGCATCAAACGCTCGCGCACCCTGCGAATGTGCGCTTCGTGCGCGATACGTTCAACGGTGCGTTCAATTGTTGCAGTCATGGCGTCTCCCCGTGTCTGATACGCAGTGTATCACCCATCGATACGCTGCGTATCAAGCAGGTCAACCACAGGTTGCCATCAGGCCGAGGGACTGCTGCACACTGCATGTGCAACAGTCCATGGTGTTGCACAAACAATACGCAAGTTGTCACACTGATGACGTGACACTGACTGCCATCGATATCGACATCTTGCGAATGCTCCGTCGGTCAGCCGAACCACTTAGCGGCCGGCGGGTGTCCGTGATCGTCGGGATAGCGCCGAACACCGCGAACCGCGCACTGAAGGCGCTGCAGGAGCGTGGACTCGTCGAATCCCGAAAAGCCGGGCGCACGTCCCTATGGACGACGACCGCTGACGTGGCCGGAGTTACGGAACTCGAAGGGCCAAATCAAGAGCGAGTAGCGCTTGTGGTTACCGCGGTGGACCTCGAACATACCGAGGTCCGCAACCGCCTGGTGAACGTCGAGCGCGTCCGGGTGAAGGGCCTTTGGATGCTGCGCGGTGAGGTGCACGGTACCCACGTCGACTGGAAGGTCTACCTCGCGTGCGCGGGGATGGGGAATGCAACGTCGGCGGCGCTAGTCGGACTTGCCGCCGGTGAAATGCATGCAAATCTCGTTGCCTTCGTCGGTACCGCAGCTGGCCTGAAGCCGAGCGACCAGCAGCATCTCGATGTGGTGGTTGCTAGCAGTATCCATAATCCCTATGCGGGTAAGCAGGTGCCCGCCGACTCTGGTTCGACGCTACTCGGCCGCAGCAAATCCTATGTCGTTGCAGCGCCGCTGATCTCGGTCGTGAACGCCTGCGTCGCCGACAGCGCGTGGACCCCATCGAGCCGTAGCCCGCACTTCGACCCGCGACACCCACATGCTTTCGTCGCGCCGATCGTGGCCGTCGATGCCGTTCAGACAGACCCAGACGGTCCCCTAATGGGGGAGATCCGGGCCCGGTTCCAGGACGCTGCCGCATTGGACATGGAGTCTTTCGGGCTTGCGGCAGGCTCGGATGTTCACGACCTCCCAGTCCTTGTAATCCGGGGCATCTCGGACTTCATCGGTGACAAGTCTGTCTCCGGTAATGATGACCAGCAGCCGCTTGCCGCTGGGCACGCCGCCGGCCTGCTTCGCGAGATCTTGACCTTCGCCGACCCCGACGACATCAAGCGGGGCGCCGCACCCGTAGCACCCGAACCGACCGACGACCTCGGGCGGACGCCGGAAGCAGCCCTACCCGGCGCTATCCATATGTGGATGGACCGCCTCTCGCGCCATTCGCCCACGCGTGCCACGGCCGCAAGGGATACGCTCGCCGAACTGCGACGCACTGGCGTCAGCGCCGCTACTTGGTTGAACCGAGCGCTTCATCGGCCTCCGGCTTGGCTTCGCGAGGACGACACTGGCGACGGTTGGGCGCTTGTCGGATCCCTGGCAGCGTGGTCTGGTTCGACGATCGCGTGGAAAGCCTTCGATCAAGCTGCCCGCTCGGCGAGACTTACCGGCGACCTAGATGCCAGCGCTTACTTCAAGTTGGCTGCAAGGCTCGAGCAGATCGCGAAGGATGCCGCCGCGAACAAAGGCAGTGACCAGCACCAGCCTGACCCGTCGCCGCTAGACGACTTCGACGATGAGGTCCTCAACCGGCTGGGCCCGATTGTTGACGTCTACAGAGCGGTCGTGCAACACGACCTCGCAAAAACGAAGGCACGCGCCGAGATAGCCCTCGCCTACCTGGGGCTCATCGACCCGTCTGGAGTGCTCCAGCGACCGCTACATTTCAACGAGACCATCGAATTCGATTTGGAGTTAAGGGACCTGTTGGCCGCAACCGTGCTACGCCAGGTCGCGCAGTTGATGTTGGCCCCCGGCGCAGCGGATCAGCTGGGCGTGGCCTCCGGGCTCGCGGCGCGGACCCTGCGGGGTAATCCAATAACCCGCGACCTCTCCGACGACGCCATGCACCTCGCTCAATGGGCTGTGGAGTTGCGCCCCCTCGCTGAGGGCACTCGCTTGACACTCGCACAGACAACGCTCGCGGTGCTGGTCTCGATGGCTGGCCGCACCGCGGCTGACGCCGGTGAACAGGTCGCACGCCGGGCCAAGGCGGTGGAGACCGACGCCATGGTTCTACGTGATTTGCTGCGCGTTTGGGACGGCGAGTCGGGAGGAGCGTTAGCAGTTGCCGCTCGGGCCAGGTCCATCCAGGGCGACTTCAACGGCGCACTGCGCATGTTGCAGCCGTCGCCCGATGGCATCGCGTCACAGCAGGAAGCCCGTCACCCGGAGGTGATTCGCCTCGGCCCCTACATCGCACAACTCGCCGGTAATGACCACCTAGCGCTTGCGCTTGCGGCGAAGAATCCCAACCTGGTGGAGGCTCAGCTCATGCGAGCTGCGGTGCTGGGTAGGAACCCGGAGATGGCCGAGGAGACCAAGGAGGCGCTCTTCGCGGCGCTCACGCTGTCCAAGGGCGATTTCCACGACGACTACCGCGCACTCATGGCGTTGACCCGGCGATTCAACTCGCTCAATGAAGCCGAGCAGACCACCGTGATCGACCGTATCGAGACCCTCCGACAAGTCGATCCCGTTCTCGCTGAGGTCATGCGCGCCCGGGTCCTCATGAGTCAAGGCGACGCCAGCGGAGCCCTGCGCCATCTGCGCGGTTTGGAACGCAACGAGCTCGTCCTAGAGGCACATTCCGATGCGCTGGTGGCCTCCAATCGTGCCGAGGAAGCCGCTTCCATGGTGTTCGCAGAGGGTAAGACCCGCGGCGATGTTCTGCTGATGGCAGAGGCACTCGATCTGGCAATGGACAATGGGCTGCTTGAAATCAGCCGCAAGATCGCACTAGAGATGCTGGGCTGGAATGACGGAAAGGCGATGCGGCTCCAGGCGTTCCGCGCGCTCCAACGCATAGCTCTGAATGAGTCCAACTGGCCGGACGTAGCGATGCGCACCCAGCAACTTGTCGAAGAGCTCGACACCAATGACCTTCCGGTGCCTGAAAATCAATACTGGCAACTCGCCGAAGCACTCTTCTTCCAAGACAAGTTCGAAAAGGCACTCGAAGTGCTGCTCGACGCACCAGCACTCAGCTTCGCGCAACGCGAGCGAGCGCAGCTGCTCTTCGCGCTCATCTGGCACGCCGCCCACGAGCAGCGCGCACGGGCAGTCAACAGGTTCGACACGAACCGAGCTCACCTCGGCAACCCAAACCTGTACGCGATGTTCACACGTGCGGCCGCGGACTGGGCACACGACGAACAGGCAGCCGCCGCTGCCATGACGGTCGCTTTCATCGCACCCGACTCAAGCTTCACTGAAGCGCAGGTCGCTGAACTCCGTCAGTACGCGCGAAGCTACTTCGAACAGCATGGCGACAACGCCTCTATTAAGCGCCTACGCATAGAAGCTGACGACTTCGAATCACTAAAGGAGTACCTGCGTGCCAGCCACGCTAACCGAATGGCACTTGAAGAACTAGAAGGCAAGGTTCGCGCCGGCCTCTTTCCGCTCGCAGTGCTTACCGAGGCTGCAGGCCGTACCACTACCGAAACCCTCATCCGACGCGACCTTGGCTACGTGATGGCGGTTGACGACGACGCCGGCATCGGTGAACAGACAGCGCGCAAGACACTCGACGGCCGTGTCGTCGCGGACGTCACCGCGCTTGTGGTAGCAACCTGGACCGGCCAGACGTTCAAAAGACTTGCCGCAAACTTCGACGCCGTGATCGTCCCGTCAACACTCCGCGCAGACGTCGCCCGAGCTCGCACAAGCCTTGCAATGAAATCCACCGCAACGGTGAGCTGGGACAGCCGATCAAATCGCCTCGCGGTCAGCACGATTTCTGCCGAACAGGCCCAAGTGTTTGCCGATGCCGCTGAGCAAGTCTGGACTGACACTCAACTTCTACAGGTCGCACCAGACACCGATGTTACCGACCGCGACCGATGGCTCAGCGCAATCGTGGCGGCGCAAAGACTCGGAGTTCCAGTCTGGGCTGACGATGTTGCCTTTCGCCGATTTGCCCGTTCCATGGGTGTGCCCGCGTTCGGATCGATCGACCTCATTCGCGCCCTCGACGAGCAAGCCCTACTCTCCGTTGCACTTGACGCATTCCGTGACAACAAGGTGGTCGACCTTCCGATAAACCAATCTTGGCACCGCCTTGCCGAACAAGCCGAGTGGAAGATCGACAGTTCCTTTGCCCTAGCGATCTCGCGACCCGCCGCCTGGCACGACATTCCAGAGGCCTTCGCTCAGTTCCGTGCCCTCGTTCGCGGGCGACCTCGGGAGATGGATCCCCAGACGATCGCCAGTTGGGCGCAACTCGCCGCCAACGGACTCGCAATGGCCACCGATCCGTCGGCGCGACCGACCGTCGTTTCCGCATTGCTGGCGTGGACCATCTCCTTCACCGACCCCTTCTTCGCCGCCGTCCACGAACGCCCAGAGGCAATCGATGACGAAGGCGTGCCGAAAGACGGAGGGAGGGTCGCTGAGCAGGTCTTCGCCGTCGCCGACGCCCTCGGTCAGCATTACTATCCCGCAGCCGACGCGCTGGCGAAGCTCGTCGACGTCCTGTTCGGGGGGTTGCTCGCAGCGGTGGGGCCCGAAGCGACAAGTCGTGTCGTCACTGCCCTCGCAAAACGTCTTGAGCGCGAGACCGGGCGACGAGTTTTCGCAGCCTACATTCGATCAGCGAGAGCGTAGTCTTTACGCGCGTGGTCCGGGAAGACCGAAAGGAACCGTCGAGTAGGCGAGGCCAGAGATCAGTTCGTTTCGCCGCCGCCGCCGACGAGGTACGCCACAGTTCGGTCAACGCGGTGTAGGGCAGCCGGACCGCGATGGGACCGGTCGATGTAGCGATCGACCGGCCCTATTCGGCAGGAAGCTCATGCATAACCGCTATTATGCATGAACTATGTCACCCGCTGAATTACCCTCGCCAGGTCCGCCGGTCCGCACTGACGCCGACCGCCCGGAGTGGTTTCGTGCG
Source organism: Mycobacterium sp. NGS61 (assembly GCF_059812325.1). Lineage (NCBI taxonomy): Bacteria > Bacillati > Actinomycetota > Actinomycetes > Mycobacteriales > Mycobacteriaceae > Mycobacterium > Mycobacterium sp. NGS61. The sequence continues at coordinate 109,489 of NZ_JCALCL010000008.1, read as the reverse complement.
TTTCTGGCTGACCGGAGCACCCGTAAGCCCTCGCCGCACACCGTGGCGGCGTATCGGCGTGATTTCGATGCGATCGCCGTCGTGTTGGCCGGCGGCCCCGAACACCTGGGCGCGCTGGACTGTGCCGCGATCACCAAAGACTCGATGCGCCAGGCCTTCGCGGTGTTCGCCGCCTCCCGTGAGGCGGCGTCTATCCGGCGCTGCTGGTCGACGTGGAACACGCTGTGCAGCTATCTGTTTACCGCCGAGCTCCTCGAGGCCAACCCGATGCAATTCGTGGGCAGACCCAAGGTCGCCAAAAATCTCCCGAAGTCACTTCCCGCCGCGGCCGCCAAGGCCCTCGTAGATGCCGTCGCCGACCACGGTGAGACGAAACTGCGCAACGAATGGCCCGAACGCGACCGCGCCCTCATTTTGACCACCCTGCTCACGGGTCTTCGCGCCGGCGAATTGCGCGCCGCCAACATCGGCGATGTCCGCCTCGCCGACCAGGGTGGGGTGATCCACGTGCGCGGCAAGGGTAATAAGGACCGCGCTATCCCGATCGAAGCAGCGCTGCTCGACGTCTTAGGTGACTACCTGGGCAGTCGCGGCGCTCGATTCCCCGCCACCACCCGCCGCCGGCAGGCCGGCGACGTTCCGGTTCTGCGCCGCTGGCCTGCCACAGCACCGCTGTTCGTCGGCGTCAACGGACAACGAATCACTCGCGGGGAACTGCAATACCGGATCCTGCGCGCATTCAAATTGGCCGGCCCGGACGCTCACCGCAATCCCGGCGCCCTCGTGCACGCCCTGCGCCACACCTACGCCACCGAGCTGGCCAACACCAACATCAGCGTCTACACCCTCATGCGGCTTCTCGGACACGAATCCATGGCCACATCCCAGCGCTACGTCAGCGCCGCAGGGGCCGAAACCCGTTCCGCTGCAGCAGTAAACCCGCTGTATCAGCTCGTCGACGCCGCTCCCCCATCCGGGGATGAGCGTTAGCTCGCCGAAGGACCGCAGCGCCCCACTGGTCAGTTGGGGAGATAGGCTGCGTTTCTGTGGGAGTCGTCCATGAATATTTCGTGCGCGATGATGATGAGCAGGGGGCGTTGCTGCTCGGCTCGGCTGAGCGCGGGGTCATCGGGATGTGTCCGATCACTGAGTTAGTCAGTCTTGAAGCCCTGCTGATGAATTCGTCTGGCCACGAGACAACGACCTCGCAGTTGATGGACCGTCCCGACCACGGCGTTGTCGTTGCCCACGACGACGAGCCGTGGAACGTGTTCGTCGACCGGATCGCCGATAACACCACCGCGTTGATCGCGGCCGCCGGCCCCGAGCAACTCGGCGCCGCACTGCAGCCTTGGTCGCAGATCGAAGAGTTCGCCGGACAAGTCACCGCCGGCGAGCTCGCGGAGGTGATGGCGCTGCTGCAGCCGCTGTTCCGCCAGGCCGTCCAGCACGGCCGGCACATTTACGTCCGCACTTCCTGCTGACCGGGTTTCAACGCCCATCGAGATTCAGTGATCGGCACTGGGGCCCGCGCGCCGGTGTGAAGACGGTGTGCTGGCACGCTACTGGCGGAGTGCGCGTATTCCGGACGTGCGCTATTCGTTGTGAAAGTTAGGACACGATTCCTCTACCGCGAACATTGTGCGCCTAATGCAGAAGCTAGAGGTCGGGTTGGTACTCCGCCGCTGACTAGCCGGCTATCCTGCGACAGCTAGTCCTTCGCTTGGACATTGTCAGACCGCACTACGAACACTCGCGCGACACGACGCGAAGGCCATTATCGATGGTGACGAAAACAAGAACCGAGGAATCCGCAGTTCGCCTCTGCAGGACGATACGCACTCGGCGGCTGAAAACAACCGGTCGGAATATTTCTAGGCCAGTGACAGAAAGAGTTTCTCAAGTTCGTCTTCGGTAAGGGGGGGTTGAGTCCCCGACCCTTTGTTGGTGATGCATTGCCGCATACCCGAGGCGACGATTTTGAAGCCGGCGCGGTCGAGCGCACGCGACACTGCGGCGAGTTGCGTGACCACGTCTTTGCAGTCGCGCCCTTGCTCGATCATGGTGATGACGCCGCCAAGCTGGCCGTGAGCGCGCCGCAATCTACTGAGCACATCGTTCATACGGTCGATGTCGTCGATCACTTGTCCTCCATGAGGGTCGGCGTAATCACCCATTCTACCCGGGGGGGTATGGCCTTGCGCGTTACGACCTGGCGAGGACAAGCAGGTTGAGTGTAGTAACACTGTGAAGTCGCCCCCAACGCTTAATGGGCCTAGGTCGTTGCTGGGGCGATTTGTCGACTAGTGCCAATGCGCGAACCATGTGGCGCCGCTCGATGATCCGACGAGAAGGGACTGACGGGTCGGGGTCGCACTCTTTGGGGCCACCAGAACCAACGTCCGAGGAGGGCTGCGATTGATGGCGTCATCAGGGAGCGCACGATGAGGGTGTCGAACAACAGACCGAGGCCGATGGTGCTGCCGGCCTGGCCAATTGAGCGCAGGTCGCTGGCGACCATGGACATCATGGTGAACGCAAACACTAGGCCTGCCGCGGTGACGACTCCTCCGGTCTCCCCCATGGAGCGGATGATGCCGGTCTTGAGTCCTGCGCCGATTTCTTCTTGGAATCGTGACACGAGGAGCAGGTTGTAGTCCGAACCGACCGCGAGCAGGATGATCATGCCGAATACTGGTGCGATCCAGTTCAATTCCAGACCGAACAGGTGTTGCCAGACCAGGACCGACAGTCCGAATGCGGCACCCAGCGACAACAGGACGGTGCCGACGATCACCAGTGAGGCCACGAGGGCGCGGGTGATAATTATCATCACGATGAAAATAAGTGTCATGGCGGCGATTCCGACGATCAGTAGGTCGTATTGGGATCCCGACTGGATGTCTCGGTAGATGGCGGCGGTGCCGGCGAGGTAGAACTTTGCGTCGGTGAGTGCGGTTCCCTTAACGGCTTGGTGTGCGGCGTCGAGTTCGGGGATGACGGAGTCGATGCCTGCCGGTGTGGCGGGGTCGGTGTCGTGAGTGATGATGAAACGCGCCGCTTTGCCGTCCGGTGACAGGAAGAGCTGAAGGCCGCGCTGGAAATCGGCGTTGGTGAAGGCTTCCGGCGGCAGGTAGAAGTAGTCGCCGCTTCTGGCGGAGTCGAACGCTTCGCCCATCGCACTGGCTGTGTCTGTCATCCGCGAGATCTGCTCGACGAGGCCCGAGAAGCTGCTGTGCATGGTGAGCAGACTGCCCCGCATCGATTGTGCGACGGCGATGATCGGCGGGAATTGCTGCAGCAGCTGCGGCAGGAGCGCATCGATATTCCCCACGTCTTTCAACAACGCGTTCATGTTGCTGCTGAATGTGTCGACGCCGTCGATCGCGTCGAACACCGATCGGGCTCCCCAGCAGACAGGGATGTTGAAGCAGTGCTGTTCGAAGTACAGATAGCTCCGGAATGGTCGCGCGACGTCGTCGAAATCCGCGAGGTGATTCCGGATTTCGTCGAGTGTGGCTTTCATCTGACCCATGTCGCCGAGCATGTGGTGGGTTGTGGTGGCCATCTCGCGCATCACGGCATAGATTTTCTGCATCGAGGTGACCATGGCGCCGAGATCATCGCCCATGGTGAGCATGTCGGCGGCCCGGTCGCGCATGAATTGCAGGTTCTCGCGGATGGGAATTGATTGAGCGCTGATCTGGAACGGTATCGACGTGTGCTGGACGGGACCACCGAGGGGTCGGGTGATGCTTTGCACCATGGCGATACCCGGTGAGCGGAACACTTCCTTGGCGATCCGGTCCAGGATGATCATGTCGCCGGTGGTGCGCATGTCGTGATCGCTTTCGACCATCAGTATGTCGGGATTCATTGTTGCGGCGCTGAAATGGCGCTCTGCGGCTGCATATCCGACGCTGGAGGGCAGCGTGTCCGGGATATAGAAGCGGTCGTTGTAGCTGATTTTCATGCTCGGCATGATCAAAATGCCGACCACGGCGATGACCAGTGACGCGGCGAACACCGGGGCCGGCCAGCGCACCGTGGCGGTCCCGATCCGCCGCCAGCCGCTGACTTTCACCGCCCGCTTGGGGTCGAGCCAACCGAAACGGCCGGCCACTGCGACGACGGCCGGCGCGGCGGTGAGCGCTCCCACGACGACGACGAGCAGTCCGAGGGCTGACGGGATGCCGAGTGCTTTGAAGTACGAGAGTCGCGCCAGGTGTAGGCAGAAGGTGGCCCCGGCGATCGTGAGCCCCGAGCCCAGGATGATATGCCAGGTCCCGCGGAACATCGCGTAGTAGGCGGCTTCTCGATCCTGCCCGGCCTGGCGGGCCTCCTGATAACGGCCGATCAGGAAGATGGCGTAGTCGGTTCCCGCCGCGATCGCCAGCGAGGACAGCATGGCCACGACGAACGTCGAAAACCCCAACAGATCGTAGTTGCCCAGGAGCGCGACGAGCCCTCTGGCCGTGCCCATCTCGAAACCGACCATGAGCAGTACCAACAGCACTGTGCTGACTGAGCGATAGGCCAGGAACAGCATGATCATGATGACGACGCCGGTCACACCCATCATGGTCAGCATGCTCTTGTCGGCGGCTTCATTCATGTCCGTACTCAGCGCTGCTGGACCAGTGAGGTACACCTTGAGACCACTCGGAGGCCGGGACGCATCGATGATCTCCCGTGCCGCTTTGACGGATTCGTTGCCCAACGTGCTGCCCTGGTTACCGGCGAGATTGACTTGAACGTAAGCCGCTTTGCCGTCGCGACTCTGCACGCCCGCGGCCGTGAGCGGATCTCCCCACACGTTCTGCACGTGCTGCACGTGCTTGGAGTCGGCTCGCAGCCTATTGACCAGTCGCTCGTAGTACCGATGCGCCGCCTCACCGAGTTGTTGATCGCTTTCCAGGACGATCATGGCGATGCTGTCGGAATTCGACTCGTGGAACTGCGCGCCAATACGTTTCGCGGCGATCATCGCGGGCGCGTCTTGGGGGGACATGGTCACCGCATGGTTTCGTGCCACCGACTCAATTGGCGGCACAAGCACATTCAAGGCGACGGTCAGCAGCAGCCACGCGATCAGTATCGGCACGGCGAATGCCCGCACGAACCGCATGAATGCCGGACGGCCCTCGGTGTCGGTGCTCACGCGGCCTTGACCAAACAGGAGGTTTGCGCGTGGTGTCCAGTCGAAGATTGCTCGTCCTTGACGACACCGTCGACAGTGATGCGGCAACCGATTTCGTCGCCATCGCCTTGAGCCACCAAACTAGCGATCACCGCAGGCACTGTCGTCGTGACCGTAAATGACCACGGCAAACCCGTGAACGACGCTTGTTTCGGCTGGGCGTCCCTATTCAGATAGCTGATGCTTCCCGCAGTTCCACCAGGTCCGTACACCTCGTATACCACCTGTTTGACATGCGAGGCTTCGAGCGGTCCGGCGCTGCTGGCAGTAGCAGAAAAGATCTCATCCGAGCCAAACACTCCGCGCAGCCGATCAACCGACACCCCGCCAATAGTCAACGCAATCAGGACAATCAGCGGCACCCACAGCTTCCTCAGAGATTTCAGCAAGAAGCGCAATCCCTTCACTTGTCGGCCAACGCGGTGCGCGGCAATCGGAGCGTTACCGGCTCACGAGTCGCGGACGCACTGCACCCGACGGAGCGCCCCGCGCACGCACCCCGTCCTGTGGCTGAGTATGCGCGGATCGGCCTTGCCTGGTACTCACCGGCTCGCGGGTACGGGTACGGGTACGGGTACGGGTACGGGTACGGGTACATCGTGACACATGGAGATGAAGTCAGCAACAAATCAACAAATTGCTGCTCACAAATGTGACCGCATCCAAGCCGGGATCGCGTATCACATATTCAGTCCGTGGGAATCCACCCGCCGCGCATATGGCTCATTACATCCCGCGATCGTCTTAGTAGACAAGACTTCCCATCGGTGCATCGACAAGCTGAGGCCCGCCAACGGGGATTGCAGGCACCCAGGATCAGATGACTTTCCATCTTCTCGCCGAACTAGGCCTCAAGCCTGCAAGATGGTCGTCCTAACTGATCCCGGCGATACCGCCAACGTCCTCGTGGAAGCAGCGGATGCGGCGCCGCGGATTTGAGTCCTGATGCGGGTGTCCTGTCCATCGGTCACGGAGGAATTCCTCTCGCTTCCGTTGCATTGCGTCACGGTACCCGCCGGGGTATACAGTCATAATAGCGTCGGCGGCATAAGGAAGCAGTCCTGGTCACCGGTTTCGTCGACGCGCACCGCCAATCACGGAAATGGTTCGGGACGACTTCTCGTGACGTTTTGACAGTGCGGCCAGATGTTTGGGGCCGATGAGCCAGGGAATCTTGATCGCCATGTCTATTGCAGAACCCCGAACGCCCCCGTTGGTCGCCAGTCGACCCTACCCCGCACGACTGGGGCCCAAGGGGAACTTGGTCTACAAGCTGATCACGACGACCGATCACAAGCTGATCGGCATTATGTATGTCGTTACCTGCTTCGGCATGTTCTTCCTCGGCGGGCTGCTGGCGTTGCTGATGCGCGCGGAGCTGGCCGCCCCCGGCCTGCAGTTCCTATCAAATGAGCAGTACAACCAGTTGTTCACCATGCATGGGACGATCATGCTGTTGCTCTATGCGACTCCGATCGTGTTTGGGTTTGCCAACCTGGTGCTGCCGCTGCAGATCGGTGCGCCGGACGTCGCCTTCCCACGGCTCAACGCTTTTTCGTTTTGGCTGTTCTTATTTGGAGCGTTGATCGCCATTGCGGGCTTCGTCACTCCGGGGGGCGCGGCCGAGTTCGGTTGGACCGCGTACACCCCGCTCAGCGACGCCATCCACTCGCCCGGAGTTGGGGGGGACCTATGGGTTGCCGGTCTGATTGTCGCCGGTTTGGGCACCATCCTCGGGGCGGTCAATATGATCACCACGGTGGTGTGCATGCGGGCACCCGGCATGACGATGTTCCGGATGCCGATCTTCACCTGGAACATCCTGGTGACCTCCATCCTGGTGTTGATCGCGTTTCCGCTGTTGACGGCGGCGTTGTTTGGGCTGGCCGCCGACCGGCACCTCGGTGCACACATTTATGACCCGGCTAACGGCGGAGTTCTGTTGTGGCAGCACCTGTTCTGGTTCTTCGGGCACCCCGAGGTCTACATCGTAGCTTTGCCGTTCTTCGGGATCGCCACAGAGATTTTTCCGGTGTTCGCGCGCAAGCCGATCTTCGGCTACACCACCCTGGTCTATGCCACGTTGTCGATCGCGGCGCTGTCGGTCGCAGTGTGGGCGCACCACATGTTCGCCACCGGCGCGGTGCTGCTGCCCTTCTTCTCGTTCATGACGTACCTGATCGCGGTGCCGACCGGAATCAAGTTCTTCAACTGGATCGGCACGATGTGGAAGGGTCAGCTGACGTTCGAAACACCCATGCTGTTCTCCTGCGGCTTCTTGGTAACTTTCCTGCTGGGCGGTCTGACCGGTGTACTGCTGGCCAGCCCGCCATTGGATTTCCACGTCACCGACAGCTACTTCGTCGTCGCCCACTTCCACTACGTGCTGTTCGGCACCATCGTGTTCGCCACCTACGCCGGCACTTACTTTTGGTTCCCGAAAATGACCGGCCGGTTGCTCGACGAGCGGCTAGGCAAAGTGCACTTCTGGCTAACGTTCATCGGGTTCAACACCACGTTCCTGGTTCAGCACTGGCTCGGAGACATGGGTATGCCGCGTCGCTACGCCGACTATCTGCCCACCGATAACTTTCAGGTACTCAACCTCGTCTCGACTATCGGCGCCTTCATCTTGGGCGCGTCGATGTTTCCGTTCGTCTGGAATGTCTTTAAGAGCTGGCGCTACGGCGAGGTGGTGACAGTCGATGACCCGTGGGGTTACGGCAATTCGCTAGAGTGGGCGACCAGCTGCCCGCCGCCGCGGCACAACTTCACCGAATTGCCCCGGATTCGGTCAGAGCGCCCGGCGTTCGAGTTGCATTACCCGCACATGGTCGAACGGATGCGCGCCGAATCCCATGTAGGCCGCGCTCACGGCCACGAGGGCCACGATGTGACCCGCATCGACGATGTCGAAGTGCGCAGTTAACGTCTCAGTGCCTACGCCGCCACTTGCAACGAACTGCAGGGGCGGGGCAGCCTGTAACCATCGGCCGGTACTGACGACCAGTTCTGGTGTTCGCGCCAAACGCAAGCAGAAGACATAAGTGGTGAGGCGCGATGTTTTCCTCGGTTCCCGTTTCAGGCGCAGTCGCGTCCACGGGCACCGGTAGCCGAACGCAATCGCGTTCGAACGAAGTTAGAAACTGTCCGTGATCTGCTGTTGCCAGCGGACGCCGCTGACGTCGGTGAGCAGTAGCGTGTAATGGTGGTTCGGGTCGGCAGCTATGCTGCCGGTCTTCATCAGTATCTGCGCCTTGGCGCCCAAGGGTATGACGAGGCCGCACGTTCCCGTTCGAACCTTCGCCACGTGATAGTTGACGATGTTGTTGGCGGGAAGTTCACTCAACTGAGGTCCAGCAATTTTGTAGATTGTCTTATCACCGTCGAGGATAGCGACACTAACCAAAAATGAGCCGTACACATCGACGCCCTCGGTTCGATAAACAGTGAACCGCAAAGAATCCTGCGCCATAATCGCCTCAGAGATCTCGACCACAGGCTTGACCGATTTGTTGCGCAAGGGCCCGTACACGCCGCCGTGAAAGTATTGGTTGGTGATCAGCGCCACGGCGAACACTACCGCTGCGACAGCGATGACGGCCGATTTACCAATGGTCATCTCTCCGGAGCCCAGCCGGGTGAACCATCGGCTTCGTGTGAGTCGAAGATTCTTGTGCCGCAACACCGCGTCGATCGAATAGAGGCCACCACCGCTGAAAAACAGCGCCGATCCGGACGCCAGTCCCAGAATTCCGATCTGCCATTCATCCAGGCAGGTCGTCCCCAACCATCCGGCGCCCAGCAGAATTCCCAGCGCTAGAAGTAGAGCGCTCACGCTCGCCGCCCTCGTGAAAAGCCCAACCATGAGACACAAACCGACCACTGATTCCATCATCGTGAAGCCGATCATGGACCACTTGAGGATGTCGGGATGCATGACCAGCCAATGGATAACCGGCTTGATCACCATTGCCTGAGGCAGGAAATTATTGAACTTCTCGCCAACATAACCGACCGAGTGCGGATCTAGCTTGTCGGCCAGTACCACCCGGCGCCAAAAGGCAGAAAAATACGTCCAGCCGACAACGAGCCGCAGCGGCAGCACCACCAGAGCCGGCGACAACTCCCGCGTGATCAACCGCACGGCAGGTCCATCTTCGTCACGCATTGCATACCCTTTCGCAGGCGACACAGGGCCGAGACGGCAACAGCCACTGGATACCGATCACACCCGTCAGACCCGCCCATCAGCACAGCGGCGGCTGACCGGTATCGGCTGCAGTCACCGCCGCCGGTGACCCGCCCCCACGGTAACCCAGACACCGGAACGCGACGCATCGGCATACCGCAGGCGTTCGCTCACCCCGGCTTAGCCCCGCGCGCGAAGGCGATTCATCTGACCGAACCCCTTCGTGCACCCCCGGGAAAGCGATAGCCTGAAACGCTTGCAGCGCATAGTCATTGACGGAACACCGCATCAAGACCGGTCCCAAACGCCGAGATGTTGCCCCTGAGGCCGAGGCTGACACCTGTCGCATCCAAAGCGACTCGTCGAGTTCTCCCATGCAATTCAGGACCGCTGCACCCGAGCCCGCCCGCCATCGCGGCCCACCGTGGCGTTGCGCTAGGCGCCGGCCGCTCCAATCAATGCCGTCAACGAGCACTCGCCGATCGGCCCGATACACTAGGGGGTATGGTATTTGGTAGGTAGCCGTGATTAGCCCTCTAACTAGGCGAAGATAGCCGTGACCCGAGCATATGACGACCGCGCGAGAGCAAAATCGACCTACTGTCACCTTTTCTCGGTGAACACCGAGGTGCCGCGTAGGACGAAGCGCAGATCGGGTCGCCGTCAAGGGGGTCGCGCCGACGTAGGTGGAGATCCGCGGGCTGACTTCCCGCGCACACGGAAAGCGCTAGGCAATGGCCTTGAGGGCGAGGGGACGTTAAGCGCCGCAATAGACGGATCAGTGCGAAATGGAAGTCCTAGGAGGGAGCAACATTGACCGAGATACAGGTACCCGATCGGAGCACGAACACGGTCACTCTATGGCTGGACCCGGTGTGTCCGTTTTCCTGGAAAACGGCTCGTTGGCTGACCGCCGCCGCCGAGAAGGCTGGATTTGACATTGATTGGCAATTCATGAATCTCGCCATTCTCAATTCGGGCCAAGAACTGCCGCCACCGCAGCAGGCTCGCATGAACGACTCACAACAAGTCGGGCGACTCATGACCGCGCTACAGCACGAACTCGGATCCGACGTTATGAGCAAGGCGTACTTCGCCTTCGCCCAGCGGTACTTTGATCACTCAGCGGCACTGGACGAAGACCTCGTCGATTATGTCCTGCGGGTGGTCGGTGCCCAAGATGTCAGCGTGGCAGCACTGAGCGATTCCTCCCTCGATGCTGCAGTCGCAAAGTCCCACCAGCGCAGTCAGGACGCGCTCGGGGACACCGGCGGCAGTCCTCTGGTCACGATCGATGGCCGCACCGTTTTTGGGCCGGTCTTCACCGCCGTTCCCGCCGCCGACGAGACGCTGGCTGTGTTCGACGCCGTTGCCACGTTGGTGCGCGCACCGGAATTCAGCCAACTCAACCGTCCTCGTACGCACTAGCAGCGTCCGAGACGGGCCATCGCCGTGAGTTACCCCGTACGCTGCCGTGTTTGCGGCAAGACGACCTGGGCGGGATGCGGCCGGCACGTGGCAGCAGTCAAACGGGCGGTGGATCCAGCGCAGTGGTGTGGCGGTCACCCCGACGACGGCGCAGCGCAGCCATTAAGGACTCGCATCCGATAGGCGAGCAGGAAAGACGGAAGGAAACGGCATGACAAAAGAACTACTCATTCTCGGCGCCGGTATCGGTGGTCTGAGCGTCATCAAAGAACTCGCTGAATCGGGTGTCAGCCTCGATGATCTCGCCGTCACGGTGGTCGATGAAGACTTCTCGCATTTCCTGGGATTCACCCTTCCGTGGGTGATGCGTGGGTGGCGTGATCGCGACAGCGTCCCGATCACACCCAGCGCCACGGCATTAGCCGGAGCCCATCGGGTCACTGGGACGGTTCGTGCCATCGACCCGGCGGCACGAACCGTGACACTCGCCGACAAGACCGAGCTTGGTTTTGACGCCCTGGTTATCGCGACGGGCGCGCGCAACGCCATCGACAACATCCCCGGACTGCGCGCCGCAGTCGACTCTGGTTCAGCGGTGCACTACTACAGCGCCGAGGCGGCCGCGCAAGCTCACTTAGCACTGCAGGCATTCTCCGGCGGAAAGCTGGTCTTCCTGGTGACCTCGCAACCCTACCGGTGCCCCGTCGCACCGTACGAAGGGTCGCTTCTCGCGTCAGATCTACTGCGCGACAACGGATCCCGTGACGTTACAGAGATTTCAGTCTACAGCCCCGAAAAGCACCCGATGCCGTCAGCGGGACCGTTCGCCGGGCCCGAACTGATCGGCCTGCTCAATGAGCATGACATCGAGTTTTTCGGTGAACATACCGTCGCCCGCATCGACGCCGACGACCAGGAGATCCACTTCGAGAACGGTGTCACTACCTCTTTCGACTTACTGGTGTTCGTGCCCCCGCACGAACCCGCCGTGGCCTTGGACGGTTCAGAGTGGATCAGTGTCGACGCAACCACCATGGAGACCAAGCACTCCGGCATCTTCGCGATCGGCGACACGACCGCCATCACCTCCCCGTCCGGCAGACCGCTGCCCAAAGCCGCGATCTTCGCCAAAAACGGCGCCAAAGCCGCTGCGGCCAACGCACTGCGGCACCTGGGCAAGACCGACACCCACACCCAACTTTCCGGCGAGGGGTACTGCTACATCGACACAGGCAACGGCGAATCAGCCCTCGGGAGCGGCGATTTCTTCACCATGCCCCACCCCGCCATACACCTCAGTCAGCCATCGCCAAAGCTGCACCACGACAAACAAAACGAAGAACGCGACTGGCGCGCTGAATGGGAAGACGTTCACTCACAGGCAAACTGACCGACGATCGCGTCCAAACACCTTTGCGCTGCTACAGCGGTGCCGATGACCTTGGGGAAGGATAGACGCTGAGGACTTCGGCTAGCCGCCACAACGGCAGAGGCATTCAGTTGATCCCGGCAATCGATCCGAAAGGCGCTGCTGCGTCGATGGGTTTGAGTACGCTGGTCGCCCGACTGACCGTACCTTCTCTATCAGTCGGACTCTCACCAATCCCGATCGTCATCGCCTTCGCGTTACTCTCGTCCACAAATGCCGGCCACGCGCATCGGGCATGGCCTATCTCGCGGGGTTGGGTGACTGCGCTCACAGTGTCCATATTGGCGGGTCGAATCATCCCTGGCCTGCATGACGCGCCACCCGTCCACTGCCGCATTGCCTGTCGATGGCGGCCACGCATACCTGACCGATCACAATGGGTTAGTCCGCTGTGGTCGACGCAGGCCAGGAGAACACTCGCCCCACGCCTAGGTTGCGCAGGTCGGTCAACATCACGAACCGAAACTCCGTCCATTCCCGAGCGCCGCCGTATTCATCCGAGTGTCCTCTGTTGATCGTCGGTACGACGTACCGCGACGAAGCCGTTCCAGTCGCGTTTGGCATACCCCGCCCAACGCATGGCGGTAACGGTATCGATGGCGAGCAGGTCGGATAGGACGGCGGCGGGTAGGTCTGCCGCCATCCCGATCAGGCCCGTATTGCGGCCGCCTCGGATCGTGAGGCCGCTGTCTTTGAGTCGCTTCCCGAAGCCGCCGGAGTCGACCGGGCGGTCGGGGGTGCGGCCGGGGAACAGGAGCCGGTCGGCTGTCGAGGATTCAGGCAAGGTGGAGCGCCGGGTTGGACGAGGTAGTTGAGCGAGCAGTTGGGCGAGTTTGGGAGGCAAGACCATGTGGTGATCGCGCAGGGTGAGGTAGGTGTGGCCGTCCTGTACGTGTATTTGGTTCTGCCGCAGCCTAAGTACCCGGCTGGTGTTGATCCCGTACAGCAGGATGAGCGCACCGCCGGCGCGAAGGTCGATGTCAATGGTGTCGTCGTTGAGGCATCGGTGGAGTTGCTCAAGGTGTTCGGCTTCCTCGATGAATACTGAGGGCGGGCTGGGGTGGACAGCCGGGGCGGAGGCGCCGTGAGTGATGCGGCGTTGGTTGGTCCAGCGCAGGAAGGGCCGGACCTCTCGGTGTCGCCAGGTGCCGTGTGCCAACCAGGTGTCAATGTCAGCCTGGTTCATGGTTGCAAGGGTGCGTCGGCGGGTCTCGAGCCAGGCAAGGAACTCCGATGCGACACAGACCTGGCGGCGAATGCGTGCCGCGCCGGCGATGCTTAGTGGTTGTTTGGCTCGGCGGGCTCGGTGCAGGAGGTACCAGATCGCGTAGCTGCGGACAAGTTGTGCGCGCTCGGTGGCGTGGTTGGCGAGGTATCGATTGAGCCATGGCTCGATCCGCTCGAGGTATTCATTGCGTGGCGGCAATATTTCTGTGCGAACCAGGATTTCACGTACGTAGTTGACGTGTCTGCCGGGTCTGAGCTGGTCGAGTGCATCGTGAGTGATGGTCGTTCCGGTCGACGCCAGGTTCGTGAGGAGCTCGGCAGCGGCGCTCTTGCCGAGCCAAACCGCTACGCTGCGCGGATCATTGGCGTTGGCAAGGGCATCCGCCAATGGTTTTAGTTGGCCCGGGATGGCACCATCGGGCCCGGCCATGGCGTTGCGCAGCAGTTCGGCCGTGTGGCAGCGGCTGCATTGGTTATACGCGCGGATACCCGGCTGGCCACAAGTGGTGCAGCGGTAATCAAGCTTGCAGCCACAACACGGACCGCAGACCCGGCGGCCGTTGGAGTCAAATCCGATTAGAACCGCCTGCCGGCCGCAGGACGCGCATTGTGACGGGTACATTTTCGCTTTATGCACGCACGGCGTGCAGACGGGTCCAGCCGGCCAATGGCGTCCTACTTTGCGTCGTTGTTGGCAGAACGCGCAGGTCGACTTCGAGTGTGATGAGCGTATCCCGGTAAAGGTTGCCGTCGTGATAGCGCGGCAGGTGCTGCACAAGTGCGGGCCCAGGACACTGCCGCTCTGTCGTCGCCGGGTGACCCCACATAATCCGCATACCCATACCGTGTTGGCTCTGGCGTAGCAGGTAGTGCAGATGCGTCCTTCCGATGTCACGTACGGGGCGCGGCGACGCTGTCCGCATCTGCAACAGATGTCGACGCGCGGCGGCGCGCAGGTGGGACAGAGCACCCCGCCGTCAGCGAGTCGGCGTGCTCGCCGACCGAGCCGTCCGCACTTGCTGCAGTGTTTGCGTGACAACGGGTCTCGGCTGTAACAGTTGGTGCAAACGAGCCCGTCGAGAAGCTTGACCCGTCTGCTGACAGAGGCCTTTGCGCATCGCGCGCACGTGAACGGCTCACTGCGATCTCGGCAGCGGCTGCAAATGCGACCGGTGGGACCACTCGCGGTCAATGGTGCACGCTGTTGACAGTTTGTGCAGGCGGGTGGCTCTACCGAGGTGCGGCCATCCGCCAGCAGCACACGCGTCAGGCGTATGAGCCCACGTGGGCAGGACGCGTCGGGGTGGAGCACCGCATCACCATGAGTGGCCAGATATGCGTCGACCTGGTTCAGCGTTTTGGGGCGGTCTATTCGAGCATCTTGAAGGAGGCGGTTGGCATCTGCAACCGATAGCTCGGGAAGCGCGTGGACCAGGTGAGTGCCTACCCGGTGCCACGCGTCGGGGTTGAAGTTCGCGGACCCTTTCATGAGTTGTGATCCGGGCGACGCACGGTGGTGCGTCGCACCGTCGGCAGTGTTCGCGGTTGGCCGCCCGCGACCTTCTTGACCGGTTGATTGACGGTCTCGATTTCGATCAGGTCGTTGGGCGAGCATTCAAAGATGTCGCACAGCGCCGCGAGAACATCCATGGAGAGCCGTTGGGGAGGCGAAGTAACCAGGCGAAATACCTGCTCCCTCGACAGGACTACACCACGTTCGGCCAATAGCGGAACCAGGTCGGTTGTTTGGTAGAGCTCACGCTGCGCCATCAGCGCACGCAGTCGCCACTGATAGCCCATTTTCTTGATCACTGCCGTTCCTGCCTGACAGCAATGCCGCGTTTGGTGAGCGCGTCACGAAGCAATCGGTTGCGGTACTCATCGGAGACGTGACTGTAAATCGCCGTAGTGCTGGCGTAGGAATGTCCGACCTGGTCTTGCACGAAGCGTTCTGGGTAATCGAACTCGGTCAGATGGGTGACGTAGGAATGGCGCAGCGAGTGCAAGTCGAGGTCCCCGGGCAAGCCCGCTGCATCGCGCGCCGCCGTAAAGGCCTCATTGGCGGCGCGTTTCGACAGTCGCCCGCAGCGTTCGGTCACCCACAACGCGGGATGGCGGCCTGGTCGAAAACACGGACGAACTTCATCCAGATAGCAGGCCAGGACTGTCACGATCCAATCCATTTCTGGCACCGTCAGCACGACGCGCCGCTTCGGCGAACTACCTCGCGTCGCCTTGCCGAATCGTACGAACACGCCGCCAAAGCGACCGTAGGACGGTACCTTCGGGTTCGACCTGAGATCCACGAGGTCTAGTCCCACCGCTTCTTGTCGACGTAGCCCATAGGCGTAAACGGCCTTCAGCAACGTTGAGTCCCGCAACGCCGATAATGCTCCCTTGCGATGGTGACGTCGCGCCCGATCGACCAACCCGTCAGCGGCATCGAAGAGTTCTTGAACCTCGTCATAGCTCAGCGGGCGCCGTCCCGACCGTCCCTCGAACTCGTTGACGTGGCTCACCGTGTTCCAGTCATGCAGAATTTGCGCGGGAGTCTGCCCGAATCGCTCCGCGCACAACGATGTCCACCCATATCGCTGATCAGTGAGGAAGCCGCAGAACAGCCGCAACGCGTTTTGATATCCCCGCACCGTCGAATCAGACTTCGGTGCGGTGCCCGACAGCAGATGAGAGAAAAACGCGTCGGCGTCGTCGGCTCGCCACTGCCAGGGATACGTTCCGGTGAACTCCGCGAAGCGGCTCACCACACTCGCACGTGCTTCAATGGTCGCCGTCCTGCACACGCGAGCGCGCTGCTGATCAGCCCAACCTGACAACATCGCACGGAACACCGTAGCTTCTGAGTCCAACAGAAGGACCTCGGAGTTCAACGACGGAGCCGCTGAGCCCGGCAACTGACCGTCCACATCTCTGTTGTAACAGATACAACAATGATGCGCCAGGTATAAGTTGCCTGGTAGCGGCTCGGTGATGAGCAACCGATGCAGTGTTGGAGCGCAACTCACCAAGCATTATGCTGACCTCGATTCGCGCAATTATGTTGCGGTGGATGCAATTCCGCTCGTTCCACGCAGCTGTGTGAACGGTGAAGCGATCCACATGCGCAGTGCGAGGTGCCTACAAGTACCTGGTGGGCACCTAAGCCGGCGCCGCACGCCGGGCAGTGCGAGGGCCCCACTTCTTCCCAGCCGCGATGAGTCTGCCGAAGGCGCATTCGGCTCATGCTAGCCATCGGCACTGTCAGAAAATTGGTGAGCCGCGGCCGTCGCGCTGGGCCATTGGCGGGGCTTAGCCTCGCAAGTATGCGAACTGATCGGATCGGTGATGGGTAGCCCATCAGCCCGGACCGTTGCGCTGCGTGACCAGATACTGGCCGCGCTCCGCGCGGAGAGCCCGTTGCCGATATCGACGCGTCGCGTGTGCGAGCTCCTCGGCGCGCACCGATACGACGAGACCGGCTACCGAATCTATCCGCAACTATGCGCCCTTGACCGGCTGGGCATCGTGGAGCGCCTCCGCCGCGGCGGCGACTGCCGCGACGTCTTCTGGCGTTTCCTCGGCGATCCCACGGAGGCTGATTTCAACGCTGCCGTCGACGCGGCGCAGCACCCCAAATCAGAAGCTATCGAGCTGCGACACCGGCAGCGGTCAGACGAGGTGACCGAGGCGACGTTAGCAACTCTCGACCGCTATATCACGGCGTTCGATGTGGCGCAAAGACGGTTCGCCGTCGCGGCGCCATCAGGCGACGCCGACGCCGAAACTGGCGCAGCCTACGAACTAGCCGCCTTCGCAAGGCAATTCGTAGACGTGTGGACAAACTGGCCTTCAGGAGAATTGGTGAGCCCCGGGCGTCGCAGTAAACCATCACAAGGGCTTATCCACGAAAGTATGCGACAGCAGCCCGCTTCCGATGTCCACGCCTGGGCGCGTAGCGCTGCGGTCGGATCTCCCTTGGCACGAATGATTCTCGTGGTGTTAGCCGACGCAGCGAAGGACGACCGCACTGCGTGTATCTCCCTTCGCGCCCTGGTCGATCAGTCTGGGGCCGCGCGGAGCACGGTGTTGCGTGCTCTCAACGATTTAGAGGAGCGGGGGTTGCTGAGCCGGCGATCGCAATTCGACGCTGACGGGGCTCGCCTGCCCAGTCGATATCACCTCAATTGCGCCCCTGCGCAACGCCTTCGAGGTCCGGCCACAGCGGCTCGGTCAGCCCGCGGCGTTCCTTCCCGGCGGGCGCGGGCCTGCGGTGTCGCCGCGGAGCGCCGGTGGGAGGCGCTGCCGCCGCTGCTTCCGGTTGCCGATGCGGCACCGTTGTTGGGAATCAGTCCTCACACTGTGTATCGGTTGATCGCCCGCGATGAGCTGCCGTTTCGCCGGGTCGGGCCGCGCCGGGTCTATATCGACACGGCGCGCCTGCGTGACCTGCTCGACCCGTTGCCACGCTGATCGTCGACGCCTGCACGTAAGCCGCGTCAAGGTTTTCCATTCGCAAAGCACAGCGTGGACCGTGCGCGCGAATGCGGTGACGGTGACGTTTTTGCCTTCTGGCCTTCGATTATGGCCGGCGCTTCGCTTCGCGCAAGGCCACGGCCTGCGCTGCGCTACGGGCACAAGGCTCGCAAAGTCTCTCGCGCTGCTCGCAGGCTCGCACCTTCGACACTTTGCGCCCGGACCTTGCACTCTCGCGGCCCTGGTGCCGGCCCAAATCTTGGCTGCCAGAAGGCAAAAAAAGCGGGCGGCCCGCAAGGGGCGCTGTCAACCGAGAAAGGTTCCACCCATGACCGACACCATCACCACCGAGGCCGAGCAGAACTCCGGTGAGCACCCCGCGCTGGGTGTCATCGAGCACATCGACCCGCACAGCCTGGTCCTGGACTCCAACGTCCGCGACGAGGCCACCCTCGGCGCGCAGTTCGTGGCTAGCATCAAAGAGCATGGCGTGCTCACGCCGATTGCCGCCGTGCGCGATCGCGACGGCCAGCTGCGGGTGCGTTCCGGGCAGCGCCGCACTCTGGCAGCACGCGAAGCCGGACTGGCGAGCGTGCCGGTCTATGTCCGTACCGCAACCGCCGGTGAGGACGACAAAGCCCAACTCGTGGAACGGGTGTCGGAGCAGATCGTGGAGAACGACCAGCGCGCGCAGCTCACCGAGCTGCAGCGCACCCGTGGCATCCAGCAGATGATCGACGCCGGGGTGTCGATCACCAGGGTTGCCAAGAAGTTGTCAGTAGGCAAGGACACCGTGAAGGCAGCGGCGGCGGCGGCGAAGTCGCAGGCGGCGATGCAGGGGTTGGCCGAGGGGCAGCTGAGCTTGAGCGAGGCGGCGGCGCTCACCGAGTTCGAGGACTTGCCCGGTGCGATCAACCGGCTGATGCAGGTGGCGGGCACGCGCAGTTTTGAGCACGTCGTGGCCCAACTGCGCCAGGAACGCGCCACCGCCGAGGCCGAAGCCCACGCCGCCCAAGCCTACGTGGAGCGGGGGTTCACCTGGCTACAGCAGCGCCCGGAGGCCTCAGATCCTGGCTGCATCGCCTTGCATCACCTGCGCACCGCAGACGGTGCCGAGGCCGACGAGCAGGCGGTGACTGACCCGGCCCAGTGGGCGGTGCTGCTGTACGAAACCGAGATCGTGGTTGATGCCGAGACCGGCGAGGCCGTCGATGAGGACGACGTGGATTGGGACACCCAGGACCAGCCCGAGGCCACCCCCGCCGAGGGATTGCGCCACGCCGACACCGTCACCGATGCGACCGGATACGTCCTGCAGTACTTCTGCCTGGACTTCCGCGCCGCTGGTCTGACGCCGGAGCCGTGGTTCGTCCGCCGCGCCGGGCTGGCCGAGGACACCGGCACCGGTGAGTCCACCGTCGATCTCGACGCCGAAGGGTTGCAGGCTCAACGTGAGCGGGCCGAAGCCGAGCGGGCCGAGGCCGACAAGCGGGAACGCCGCAAGGTGTTGGCGCTGAACAAGCTCGGTGATGCCGCGATGGGCGTGCGCCGCGATTTCCTGACCAAGCTATTGGCGCGCAAGACCCCACCCAAGGGTGCGGCGATCTTCGTCGCCACCTGCCTGGCGGGCGACCCGTACCTGCTGACTCATCACAACGCGGTGGAGACGACCGCCGAGCTGCTCGGCATCGAGCGCGCCGCCGTGGCCAAGCAGGCCAGCGAGCTCGGTGCAGGCGGTGACAATCGTGCTCAGGTGATCACGTTGGCTCTGGTGTTGGGAGCGCTGGAATCAGCGACCCCCAAGGACGCCTGGCGCGGCGCCGCACACGGCTACGGCGCTCGTGTCGGCAGCGCGGTCTACCTGCGGTGGCTGGCCTCTAACGACTATCCGCTGGCAGCGGTCGAGGAAATCATCACCGGCACAACCGATGCCGAGACCGTCTACAGCGAGTATCTGTCCGACGCCGGGAAGCAGTAACTTCGGCGGCTGGTGGGGGTCAGGGCTTCGGCGCTGGCCCCCACTCCCATCTGACCGGCCCAACCCCGTTGTGCAACAAGCACACTGCATGTTGCCTTCTGGCTTGTCGATCGTGACCGGCCGGATCGGCTGCACGCAAGGCACCGGCCTGCGCGTTGCTCCGGGCCCTGGCGGGCTCGCGAACTTTTCCCCGAGCCGCTCGCCCACACAACGGGCTCCCTGGAAAAACTTTCACGCCCGGGCCTTGCGCTCCGCCGCCCGTAACCCGGTCTAGATCGTGCTGCCAGAAGGGCAAAAAGAATAGATGTCGCAGACGGACGGGAATCAAATGAGTGTTCAGGAAGGGGAACGCATCAGCGAATAAATTACGACAATCAATCTTGGTTACTGGATGCGCGGAATCCGTCAGAGAATGTATTTCTTCGCCGGGTCACTCCGCGCGAGAATCAGGGCGACGCTGCCGCGCTGCACGCTGGCCCAGACAGGAGACCCGGCCCAAGCGAAATGTGCTGTCGAACAACTGGACTACCTGCATCGAGCCTGTGGTGAAGTGGAGTGATTCCGGCGTCTGATACGCAAAGAGAATCCGTGACAAAAGATCAACAAATTTGTTTCTCACCGATGTAGCGCCAGCCTAATTGGCGCAGTAATATTGAATTATCAACAACCCATCCCGCATTTATTTCAGGGGCTACCAATGTCTACTCTCACCGTCTACACCAAACCCGCATGTGTGCAATGCACCGCCACATTCCGCGCCCTCGATAAAGCAGGCGTGCACTACCAGACAATCGACATCACCACCGACGCCGAGGCCCGCGACTATGTGATGGCGCTGGGCTACCTGCAAGCACCCGTGGTGGTCGCCGAGGACACGCACTGGGGGGGCTTCCGCCCCGACCGCATCAAAGCGCTGGCCGCCTAGGCCGCCTTCCATCGAAAGGACGACTGCCATGCCTACTTTTGCCGCCCTGGACCACGACCTGCACGACATCGGTGAACTTGACCATCTCGAACGCATCGGTGAAACCCGCGCTCAACTGCTGGCCCACATCGCGGCCGGCATCGAAGCCCTGCAAAGCGCCGCCGACACCCTGGATCGGTTGTGCAGCAACATCGTTTACGACGCCGACTTCATCGACGGCCGTGACGGCCGCGACGTCGCCGCGTTCCTGGACGAAACCATCCGCAACGCTCGCGCCACCTACGCCGTTGTGCACGCCGTCATCGACAACGGGGTCCCGCGATGAGCTCCGCACACCACACCTGGCGACCGCGTGATGCATTCGAGCACGTCCACCAGGCGTTCGAGGCTGCCGGTCACCTCATCCGCCCCCGGGGGACCGATGCCTTCATGGCAAGTTGCCCGCTACACACCGACTACAGCCCGTCGCTGTCAGTCACCTGGCGGCCCACCGGGCGCGGCGACCAGGGGGGCGCGGTCCTGATGCACTGCTTTAGCTGCCAGGCCAGCATTGCCGACCTCGCCGCAGCCCTCGGCTTGCGGGTGGCCGAGCTGTTCGACGCCCCCGCACCGGCTCCCACCAATCACCCCACCAGGCACCGTCGCAGCGCCGCAGCGCGGCCCGCGCTCGTCTCAGGTCCACTGCCTGCGCGGATCACCCGAACCGCCGACCCTTCCGATCACCAGTGGACAACGGTGCGCGTCTACACCTACACCACCGACCGCGGACTGCCCCACCAGCAAGTGCTGCGCCAAGAATGCGGATGCAACGGCAACCGGCACAAACGATTTCAGCAACGCTACCGCGACGGCCGCCGCTGGGTGTACCGCAAACCCGAAGGATTCACCCCCGTGCTCTACCGCAGTAGCGCAATCGGCACCGCCGCCACCACCGACGAGTGGATCTGGATCACCGAAGGCGAAAAAGACGCCGACACCCTCACCCGCGCAGGCCGTCTGGCCACCACCAACGCCCAAGGAGCCGCCCACTTCACCGACGATCTGCTCGCGCACTTCGACGGGCTCAAGGTGGTCATCGCCGCCGACCGGGATCTGGCCGGCTACCGGCGCGCCCTGGACCTGCACACCCGGCTGCGCCGACGCGCCGCGCAGGTTGTCATCGTGCTCGCAGCGCTGCAGACCGACAAATCCGACATCACCGATCACCTCGCCGCCGGCCTGTGGCAACCGGGCGAACCCTTCGGCGGGCTCACCGTGGTCAGCCTCGACGAACTGCACGCCCTGGCCCTGGCCGCCACCGCCGCCACGGCCGCCGACCAATGCGCGACCGCGCTAGCCGAAGCACGCGCCACCGTCACCCAAGCGCACACCCACCGCCGGTGGCTGGCCGAAGCCGCCCGCCAACTGCGCGCCGTACACCACCAACACCAGCAGCTGACCAAGATCGTGCGCCACAAACGTTCAGCAACCGCCGAGACGGCCCTGCGCACCGTCACCGCACTGCGCACCCGCGCCGCCGCCGACTACCGCCGCAGCGCCACCGCCGAGCCCCGCCTGCAGGAGTCCGCATGAACACCGGAATCGACACCCTCATCACCGCACAAGTCGCCACCGCCATCACCGCGGCCGCAGGCCGCACCGGCGGCCCGGCCGCCCACACCGCCCGCGCCTGGATCGACGGTCTGGGCGCGCGCGCCCAACTGCGCTCCGAACGACACCTCCGCCCACACCGCCCCCACTCCTCGAGGTAGGAACCCATGCACATCACCCGCCGAACCCGTGCCGCCGCGACCGCCCTGTCTCTTGCTCTTGCGGTCATCGCCGTGGCCGGATCAGCACCGGCCCGAGCCGACATACCCACGGTCAGCCCCGGTGACCGCATCGAATACCTCAGTGCCGCCGCCGATGTCACCATGTTCTGCACCATCGGCTACGTCTACACCGGCAGCGACCTGCACACCTACGCCGTCACCGCCGGACACTGCCGAGGCAAGACCGCGGGCTACGCCCGCGCCACCCGCACCGGATTGACCGGAGACTTCACCCGCGCCATCGTCGAACCGCCCTACCAGGGCGGCCCCGACTACGGCCTGATCGACTTCGGTATCCGATCACTGCCGCTGGCCTACATCGGCGACACCCCCACCACCAACCGTCACCCCCAACCCGAAAAAGGCCAGCAAGTCTGCCGCACCGGAGTCTCCAGCGGCCAACACTGCGGAGCCATCACCGGATACGCCGGCAAAAACCAATACCTCACCACCGGCATGCCGGCCAGCATCCCAGGCGACTCCGGCGGCCCCGTCTGGCTCACCACCGCAACCGGATCCGCCGAAATTATCGGCATCTGGCTCGGCGAAAAAACCACCACCAACGGCCAAGAACACGGCCGCTTCGCCTCCCTGGCCGACGGCCTGCAACTGCTGAACTGATCCGAGGAATCGACCCTTGCCACCCTCTGTGTTCCCGCCCGCCGATGGCGATGGCGACGTGGGCATTCCCACCACGCGACACCGTCGTGTCGGGGTCGAGTTCATCACCGTAGATAGCGAGATCCTGGCATTACGGCGCTGTTCATGCCGGGTGCAGTTCCTCGGAGCGAGGTGCCCCGATGCGGGAACGCCCTACCTGTACCGCCCGCCAACAGCCACCTGAGGACAGGCGCGCCACAACTTAGTACGGCAACTCGCACACTGCGACGTCGCAACGCCGTTGGTGGGCTGGCCACTCACCGGTCATTACCCACGCCGCCAGCGCAACCGGCACCGGACCCGGTGAATCCACCATCAACCGCCACAACGCCGTCTCGATCACGCCACCAGATTACTGCGACAATGACATTCACCGCCACGCGTTTTCAACCACAACGGAAAGGGCCCGGATCGTCCATCGATAGTGCTGTCTCGATGTAGCCGACGAAAGAGGCAGGCGTCCAGGCCTCGCTCAAACCAATTGTCGCTTCGTTGAAGACCGCACCGATTGACCCTCCTTCGGCAAGGTAAAGCGGGGTGATCTTCGTCGCGGGCTCGCCGTAGCCAGCAGGGGCAGCCGGGTTGTAGTCGACGCGCAGCGCGACGATCGGCAGAACCTTGCCGTCCGCATCGATCGCTGTAAGCCCCTGCGGTACGGAAACGATTGTCGGGGGGTAGCAACTGTCGGTGCTCATAGCTCCCATCATGACGTAGCTATACGACAGACCTCCGCACCTGCCGGGACGAGACGTGCCCTGCTCGCACGGCCAGAGCACCACCAGCTCCACCACCACCGACGCCCGACCGCGCGCTAGGTGAGGGTGAACTCCATGTCCTCGCCGTTGACAGTCACCGCCAGACGAGCGTTCTCGACACCTGCTGCGCGCATGTAATCCGCCAGGGTCGACAACAGCCAGTCCTGCTGGCCCTCAATCTTTGACACCGAGCCTTGGCTGATCCCCAACCGTGCGGCCAGGTCGGTCTGTGTCAACGCGGCAGCTTTGCGGATGGCCGCGAGATTGACGGCGTACTGGCGGTCCATCTCGCGCATCCCCTCGCGGATCGCGGCCACCCGCGCCGGGTCGGCGCGCATGTTCTGCAGGCGTTGATTACTCCTGTCCCTAGCCATCTCGTTGCACCTCTCGTTCCCATTGGGCGATCGCGGCGTCTGCGCGAGCACAGCACTGCGAAATCCGTAGCCTCTCACCAACTTTTACCTGTCAGCGGGCAGCAAGTATGACCGGTGAGGGCCCTGTCGCTGTCAACCCACACCTGGCGGGCTCGCCCGTTCTACGCTCCCGCCGCCCTGACGGGCGGGCTCCCGCTGCGCCCGTGCGGCACCGGCGGCATAGCCGCCTCCTGCTGATCCGCCGGCCTCTGCGGGGTTGACACCGCCACCCCACCGGTCCCCCCAAGCCCGCGCCACCAGGCGCAGATCACCACTACCGCAAAGGAATCCTGACCATGAACACCATCGAGCACACCATCGACCCGTGGACCAGCACCGACCACGACCCGCACCAGCCGCCCGCTGCCGGCAGCGACGCCGATGCCGAAAACCTCTACGCCGACTGGGATCTGGAAATCGAACACTACCGCGCCCAACTCGTCACCAGCCTCAACACCGCCCTGAGCGCACTCACCGGAGCCCACGCAGCGGTCAGCGCCCTGCTCAGTGACCAGGTCTACGACGTCGAGTTCAGCGAAGGTACGAGCGGCGAGGACGTGGCCGCGTTCATCACCGAAAGCCTGCGGCTCACCCGCGCCGCCTACGCCCTGACCCAACACGTCACCGACCGGTCCTGACCCGGCCACACTCCGAAAGGACCAATCATGAGCGAGTTCTGGGAACAATGGGCCGCCACGGCCGCCGCACCGATCCAGTGCCTCAAACGCCGCGCCACGGTGGCCTTCCGCGAAGAACGCCACCTCGGCCTGGTCATTCGGCGCCGCTGGATCACCTTCCCCGATGAAATCAACGGCGCCCCAGTCATCGTCGAGATGCCCGAGAACGCACCGACCAAAACGTGCGACCAGGGCCGCCACGATCAGTGCGGGCATCGCCTCGGCGGCCCGCACGAAGGCGGCATTTTGCTCAAGCTGTCCCTGCCCGGTTTCTGCTGGCGCTGTGGCTGCCCCTGCCACAACGACCCGCACCGCGCCGGGCGCCTGTTCTAACACCCTGGGCCCGGCCAACCCCCCACCACACCGAGGGTTGGCCGGGTCCCCCTTTTTTCTTCCGGCTCACAACCCCGCCGGCTGCCAGCCGACTGCGCTGGTGCCCGCCCGTGGCGCCGCGTAATCCGTAGCCGCTCAACTTTATTGCCGTCAGCAAGGGGGCACAGCGTAATCGGCCGGGGGCCCGAGCGCTCAACCCACGCCCGGCGTCGGCGCCGGCGGCGGAAGACATTTTCGGCCCTACCAAGCTCGCTGCCGCTCGCGGGCCGAAAATCCGCCGGCCCCGACCACCGGACTCTTCGGGGTTGACCGCCCACCCTCACCCGATTGACGCCCACCCCTAGCGCTGACCGGCGCAGCCAATCACCACAGGAGAACGGAGAACACCCATGACCACCTCGTCCAAGCCCAACAACCTCACCCCAGCCGCGACCATCACCCACAGCATCGTCACCATCAAAGGCCAACAGCACGCCGAGGTCTCCGCCCACCACGCGCGCACCCCGGACGCCCGAATCTCTCTGACGTGTGCTGGTATTCACATGATCTTCTACAGCTGCCATGCCGTGCAGGGGCTGCTCGAGGCCTTCACCGCCGCCCGCACACAGATGCTGGGCATTCCCCACCACATTCCGACACTGCGGCGCGACCCGCACGAGATCGAGGCCCGTGTGGCGCTCAGCGTCGAGTGGACGCGCCGACCCACCTACGCCGCCGTCAC
This sequence comes from Mycobacterium sp. NGS61, assembly GCF_059812325.1. Taxonomy (NCBI): domain Bacteria; kingdom Bacillati; phylum Actinomycetota; class Actinomycetes; order Mycobacteriales; family Mycobacteriaceae; genus Mycobacterium; species Mycobacterium sp. NGS61. The sequence goes on along the minus strand of NZ_JCALCL010000008.1, from coordinate 83,270 downwards.
CCAATCCGCGCTCAACCGGATAAAGACCGCGAACGTCAACTGGATCGACCTCTACACCGGCCCACTGACCTGGCAGCTTCGCGACCAGGCCGGACTGCTGTCCATGATCGAACTGCTGCGCCGCACACATCAGACCGCGATCGCGATCTTCGCCGACGGCCGGCAATACGACGCAGACCCCACCAGCTGCGACTACCGGATCGCCTAACCGCGCAGGTCGGCCTGGCCAGCCCCCCGCCACACGCAGGGCTGGCCAGGCCCCCCCATTTTTCTTCCGGCTCACAACCCCGCCGGCTGCCGCCCGACTGCGCTGCTGCCCGCCCGTGGCGCCGCGTAATCCGTAGCCGCTCAACCTAATTGCCGCCAGCTTGGGGGCACAGCGTAATCGGCCGGGGGCCCGAGCGGTCAACCCACGCCCGGCGTCGGCGCCGGCGGCGGAAGACATTTTCGGCCCTACCCAGCTCGCTGCCGCTCGCGGGCCGAAAATCCGCCGGCCCCACCACCGGACTCTCCGGGGTTGACCGCCCACCCCCACCCGATTGACGCCCACCCCCAGCGCCGACCGGCGCAGCCAATCACCTTCACCGAACGGAGAACACCATGGAAAACTTCAACGCACTGCGCACCCCCGCCGACATCGTCGCCGCCGCACCAGGCCTGCTCGGATTCGTTCCCACTAATAGCATCGTGGTCTACCTGCTCGCCCAGCACCCCACCACCGGTCTTGGCGTACGCTGCGCGGCCCGCTTCGATATCACCAACAGCACCGAGCAAGCCACCAACTTCCCCGCCACCTGCAACCTGCGCGCCGGGAACTTCGCCGCCGCGATCATCCTCGCGATCTGCGACCAACCCCACGACATCCACGCCCGCCACCTGCTCGAGGCCACCCGAGAGTCCCTGCGCACCATCAACATCGAGGTGTTGCGCTGCCTGCATACCCGCGACGTCACCGAGACCGGCCAGTGGCTCGACATCGACACCGGCCAGTACGGACCCACCTACCCCTACACCGACGCTGTGCTCACCGCCCAACTCGTCCACAGCGGCCACACCATCCGCGCCCACCGCAGCGACATCGAGGACGAATTCAGCCCGCTGCCCCCTGCACCCCTGGCCCAGATCGGCAACCACGCCCGCCTCGTCGAGGCCACCGTCGGGGAGATCACTGCCGCCCTGGCCGGCGGGCCCATCACCAACCCCACCTTGGCCACCCGCGCGGGCATCCTGATCACCGCACACCCCGCCCTGCGCGACGCGATGATCGGGCTGGCCATCGACACCCCCGAGTACGCCGCGGAGCTGTGGACCCACATCGCCCGCCGACTGCGCGGAGCACCCCGCGCCGAAGCCCTCACCGTCGCGGCGGCCTGCCTGTGCCTGATCGGGGACACCGTGCGCGCCGGCATCGCCCTCGACGCCGCGTTCGACGAAGCCCACTCCAGCCACACACCCGAGCCGCGGCTGGCCGGTCTGCTCTCGGCCGCGCTGCGTGCCGGGCTCTCACCGGAAAAGATCAGCCAAGCGCTCATCGCCGCTACCGAACCCCGCACTCCCGACACCGACTGACCACCACCCAGCCTGGACCGGCCAGCTCCCCCCGCACGGGGTTGGCCGGTCCCTTTTTTGTACCGGCCCGGAAGCAGGCTGGCTGCTGCGCGCAGTGGCGGTCACGCCCGCCGGTGGCGTCGCGTAATCCGTAGCCGCTCACCTTTCTTGCCGTCAGCAAGGGGGCGCAGCCTAATCGGCCGGGGGCCCGAGCGGTCAACCCACGCCCGGTGGCGGCGCCGGCGGCGGAGGACATTTCCGGCCCTACCAAGCTCGCTGCCGCTCGCGGGCCGTAAATCCGCCGGCGCCACCACCGGACTCTTCGGGGTTGACAGCCCACCCTCGACCGATTGACCGCACCCCTAGCGCTGACCGGCGCAGCCAATCACGTTGAGCGAACGGAGAACACAACCATGGAGACCTCAGAATTCGAACACGCCTTCAACCTGTGCGACGAGGCCGCGGGCCGCATCGCCGAGCAAGCCTACGGAATCACCCACATCGCCGCCCACAACCACGGTGACATCGCGTTGACCACCGTGCACGAACGCACCCCCGCCGGTGGCCACCGCTTAATCCTGCTGGCCACCGACGACCACGGCCAACTCGCCGCCGTCGAAGCCACCGCACCGGACCTGCACACACCCCCGGTGACCCGGATCCTCAAAGTCCGCGCCGGCGACCTCACCTTCCACGCCCTGCCCAAAAACAAGTGGGCCTGGTCCGCGGCCGCCGCCGGCCACACCTACCGCCTGGCCGCCGCCACCGGCGACGAACTCGACGACGCCGACGACCCGCTGTGGACCACCACCATCGACGACCACCGCCCGACCGACCACGACGCCCTCGACGACGCCATCGACACCCTGGTCGACCACCACCGCCGCCGCGCCGCCTAAAGCGTACCCACCGACGACCTCACAGCCCGGCCCGGCCACTACTCGGCGGGCCGGGTTTCCCGTACCCCAACCCCTTCAAGGAGATCTCTCATGCCCGACATCGACTACGGACTGGCCCTGGAATTCATCGACCCCGCCGACAACATCGCCCGCCAGCTCCGGTTCCAACTCAACTGGGCACCCCCCGGCGACCCGCGGCTGTTCGACGGGACCGGCCAACTCGTCGCCGTCATCGACGACACCCGCCGCCCCGACCACGGCCGCACCCAAGCACTCACCCGCCCCCGCGTCGCACACGCCGACGTCGACGCCGCCCTGCACGGTTGGCAAACCTGGGCATCATCAACGACACCATCGCCGACCTCACCGCCATCCGGCGTGCCCTGGCCGCCGCAGGCCTGACCTGAACCCGATCTACCCGCGGGCCCGGCCAGCACCCTTCACACCGGGGGTCGGCCGGGCCCCTTTTTTCTTCCGGCCCACCACCGGCCAGCAGCCGTAGGAAACCCCTGTCGCTGCCGCCCGTGGCGTCGCGTAATCCGTAGCTACTCACCTTCTTTGCCTGTCAGCAGGGCGCCAATGGTAACCGGGTGGGGGCCCGTCCGCTCAACCCACGCCCACGGTCGGCATCGCCGTCCCGAGTGACCGTTTTCGGCCCTATGCCAGCCCGCCCCGTGTCGCTGCGCGCCGGGCGGGCGCGGGCCGAAAACCCGGCGAGCACCCGCCGCGGACTCGTCGGGGTTGACCGTCCACCCCCACCCGCTTGCAAGCACCCCTGCGCCGACCGGCGCACCACAACACCGTTTCCCGAAAGGAACACCTCTCATGGCACACGAACTCGACATCACCGGCGGCATCGCCTCCTTCGCCAACTCCCGCAGCGACCACTGGCACCGGCTGGGCCAGACCGTCGGCCACACCATGACCGCACGCGAAGCCCTCGACGCCGCCCACCTGGCCGGCTGGAACGTCCGCAAGATGGCCTTGCAGGTGCCCCAGGCCCCCGTCATCGACGTACACGGCGTCACCGCACCCGAACCCCTGGCGGTGCCCGATTTCTACGCCACCGTGCGCACCAACCCCATCAACGGGCGCCTGGACATCCTCGGCGTCGTGGGCAGCAAGTACGAGCCCGTCCAAAACGAGGCGTCGTGCGATCTGCTCGACGCCCTCGTCGACGAAAGCGGGGCGCACTTCGAGACCGCCGGCGCGTTGCGCGGCGGACGGGAAACCTTCGTCACCATGAAGCTGCCCGAAACGATCGTGTTCGACGGCCGCGACGGCACCAAAGACCGCACCGAGCTCTATCTGGCAGCGCTCAATTCCCACGACGGGTCCTCGAAGTTCACCTTCCTCATCACCCCGATCCGCATCGTGTGCGCCAACACCCAATCGGCCGCATTGCGGGATGCCAAAGCCAGCTGGGGAATCCGGCACACCGGAGGGGCCAGGGCGGCCATCTTGGAGGCCCGCAACGCACTCAAACTGACCTGGCGCTACACCCAGGCGTTCGAGGCCGAAGCCGCTGCGCTGTATGCCCGCGCGATGGACACCGATCAGGTCCGCGACTTCGCCCACCAACTGTTCGAGGTCGACGCCGCGACCAGCACCGCCACCCGCCGGCACCGCCGCGAACGGGCGGGCGGCATCGTGAAGCTGTGGACGTCCTCGCCGACCCTCACCCCGATCGCCGGAACCCGGTGGGCGGCCTACAACGCCGTCACCGAATACCTCGACCATCACGTCCCGGTCCGAGGTGCCCGCACCAGCAGTGACGCGGCCACCGCCCGCGCGCTGCGCAACATCGCCAGCGCGGCCAGCACCAGTTCGCTCAAAGCCCAAGCTTTCCGGATGCTGCAGACGCTCTAACCCGACCCGCCCCGGGCCCGGCCAGCTCCCCACACACCGGGGTTGGCCGGGCCCCCCTTTTTTCTTCCGGCCTCACCGCCCGCGCCTGACGGCGCGCGGGCGGCCGCCTCAGCGGCGGCCACCTCCGTAGCCACTCACCTTGATTTGCCGGTCGACGGGGCGCACACGCTAACCGGGCGGGGGCCCGAGCTGTCCACCCACGCCCGGTGCTGGCGCCGGCGGCGGAGGACATTTGCCGCCCTACCAGCTCGCTGACGCTCGCGGGCGACAAATCCGCCGGCCCCACCGCCGGACTCTTCGGGGTTGACAGCCCACCCTCACCCGCTTGTCCACACCCCGTGCCGACCGGCACACCAACCTTCCACGAAAGGACTTTCCCATGACTACTCTGCGGACCACTGTCTACCTCAACAACGCCTACGCCCGCTTCGTCGGATTCAACGAGACCACCGCGCAACTGCGCATGGCCGAAAGCTTCGACCTCGAGCTCGCCGAGCACCTGCACGGCCAGGCGCTCATCGAGGCCGCCCGCGAGATCGTGTTCGAACAGCTCAACATCGACAAGCCCGAACACATCTGGGCGCTGCGCTACCGCTTGGCCGGGCACCGCAGTTTGTCCGTCGGCGACGTCGTCGTTACCGGCGAAACCGCCTGGGCCGTCGAACCCGTCGGATGGAACCCTGTCTCCGCCGCCGCCCTGTCCGCCGGCATCGTCCGCTGACCCCCCGACACCAAAAGGAGCCGAACTCATGGGCGAGTACTTCACCCCGATCTTTCTCAATACCGCCGGACACATCGTCTGCGCCCTGGACCCCGCCGACTACGGTTCGGGCCTCAAGCTGGCCGGGCACAGCCGCGCGGACGCCCCGCTCATGGCTGCGGTGCTGACGCTGCTGGCTCTCGACGGCGGTCTGCGCCTGGTCTGGGCCGGTGACTGCGCCGACCCCGACCCCGGCCACCAGGCCGCTCTGTACTTCCTTGTCGAGGACCGCCATTTCGTGCGGTTCGACGGACTCGTGGCCGACGGCGTAGCACCGAACAGACCGCTGGGCCAGGCGGCCGCGTCGGCCGCCGTGGGTTATCTGTGCAACCTCGACACGCGCGAATACCTCGCTCACACCGATCTCCCCGCCGACCACACCGGGTGGCGGCGCACACCGCTGCCTTCGCTGACCGTGGAATCCGAACGCACCACACCTGATTCGCAGAACTTCGGGGCCTGGGCGCGCGACCGCCTCGACTACCGCCGCCAGCACCCCGGTCCCGGCTGGGCCCCGCGCCACTAGGCTCTGAGGGTGGGTGCCCGATCGACTCCCCGCCGAAATGGTCGGGCACCCCTCGTGGGAGGTGCTCCGACCAAACCTCACCACAGCGTCGGGTCACCCGACCCCAGCAGCGCCGCGCTCACCGCCTCGCCGTCCCACCCGTGGCGCACCGCTTCGCGTAGCGCCACCGCCCGCTCGCGGCGCGCGCGAAGCCCGTTGTCGCCCTGGCGGATCGGCACCCGCCCGCCGCCGCGGCCTGCCCGCGCCATCATCACCATGTTGTCGCGCTGGGTGCCGCCCACGATGTGCAGCAGGCCGACCTCGCCGGGCAGGCTCACCCGCACGCACGCCGGGTTGTCGCAGCCGTGCAGGGCGCGCACCCACGGTGCCAACGGTTCGCCTTCCAGTGCGGCCGCCAGCGCATATCGGTTCGGGCGCACCATGATCCGGTCCGACCCGCGGCCGACCCAGAACCTGCCGTAGCCGTCGGTTCCCACCGCGCCGGTCCAGATCGCGCAATCCTCCGCTGCGGGGCCGCGCACCACGTGCGCGGCAAAGCGCGCCAACTCCTCGGCATGCGCGACCGGATCAACGACCAGCTGTAGCGGTTGCGAACGTCCCATGACCCCACTGCTTTTCGATGCCTGCGCGCGGCCCGGTTGCCGCACCCGCACCCATCATCACCGAGTGCACCGACATCGAAGCTTCTTAGGCCGTCGCCGCTGACGGCGCCAGCGCCTTTACAGCGGCCCCGCTTCGGATGGCGGTCCCCGTCGCCCCGTTCGCCTCGATGGCACCGCCCGCGGGGTTAGCGAGCGGTTGTGCCGCCGCGTCGTCACCGGCCGGCGGCTGCGCCGCCGTTGCCGACTCGTCCGCGGCCGGCGGCGTGGCATTCTGCGCGGCAGCCTCGGCTTCCCGAATCAGTTCGCGGGCTTGCTTTTCGGAGAGCTTGGCCATCCGCGCGATCTCACGCAGGGGCTCCCCCCGGTCGCGCATCGCCGCCAGCGCCTGCCCGCACACCAGTCGCTGCGCGCCGCGGCGGCGATCGGCATCCTCGCGCAACACCTGCTGGCGCGCCTCAAGCCAGCCGTCGACGGACTCGACTCGCTCGCGGGCCGAGAAATACCGTCCCAGGTCCTCGACGTTGGCCCGGGTGCGGCGCACCACGTCGTCCTGGGCGGCGCTGGCGGCCTCGCGCGCGGCGCGGCGGGCCTGCTTGCTGATCACTGTGTTCGCCATGGATCACACGCTAAGCCCCACCAACCCCCCAGCGCCGCAACGCAAGCCAAAAATCTTTCCGACCGCACCCATCACCGGGCTTCGCACCCGATCACTCACCGCCGCCCCGAACGGCACTTAGGGTGCCCTAACTTTTCCCTACCGCCGCACATCACACCTCTTGCACTCAGGGTCACAGATTGGTAACGGCCGTTATCTGGGGACGGGGCCGCCCCTAGTTTCAGCTTCAGGTGATGACGCAGTGATGGGCTTACACAAATTGACCGCCGGCGACGGCTATCTCTATTTGATCCGCCAAGTCGCCGCCTCTGACGCCACCGAGCGTGGCCGCCCCACCCTGGCGCAGTACTACACCGAAAAGGGGGAATCCCCGGGTCGGTGGATGGGCCGCGGCCTAGCGGCACTGGCCACGCCGCTGGCCCGCTACGCCTGTGATCCGCTGGTCGCCAAATACTGGGGCGTGCAGGCTGGCTCGCAGGTCAGCGAAGAGCAGATGAAGGCGCTCTTCGGTGAGGGCCTGCACCCCAACGCCGCACAGATCACCCGTCTTCTGACCACCCTGGGCGCCGGTGCGGCCGGGGCCAGTATGGCCGCGCGGCTGGGCAGGCCGTTTCATGTTCACGGCACCGAAAACCGTTTCCTGACCCGGTTGCGCGAGACCTACCGCGACTACAACCTCACCATCGGCGCCGAGGTCTCGGCCAATATCGACCCGGACATCCGGGCGCGGCTGCGCACCGCCGTCGGGCAGGAATTGTTCGCCGAAACCTACGCTCGCCCACCGGCGGACGCGCGGGAACTGTCCGGGTTCATCGCCGCCAATTCCCGTTCGGCATCCACCGCGGTGGCCGGCTATGACCTCACCTTCACCCCGGTCAAATCGGTCTCCACACTGTGGGCTATCGGGGCACCGCCGATCGCCGCCGCGATCGAGGACTGCCACCGCCAGGCGGTGGAGGAGACCCTGCAATTCCTGGAAGCCAACGCCGCGTTCTCCCGTATGGGAGCCGGTGGCATCGCCCAGGTCGACACCACCGGTTTGATTGTGGCCGCCTTCGATCACCGCGACTCCCGGGCCGGGGACCCCAACCTGCACACCCACGCCGCCCTCAGCAACAAGGTCCACGTCATCGGCCCCGACGGGATAGGGCGCTGGCGGGCGCTGGACGGCGCCACTCTGCACCGCGCCGCGGTCGCGGCCTCGGAGTTCTACAACACCCGCATCGAAGCGTTGCTGGTCGACAAACTACGTGTTCGGTTCGTCGAGTCACCACGTAAACGGGGTAAGCGTCCGGTCCGTGAAATCGACGGCATCCCCGCCGAATTGAACGAGAAATACTCCTCACGCAGCGCCGCGATCGACCACCGGGTGGGCGAGCTGGCCAAAGGATTCCACACCGAACACGGCCGCGAACCCACCGCGGTGGAGTTGCTCGCCCTGACCCAGCAAGCCACCCTGGAAACCCGGCAAGCCAAACACGAACCCCGCTGTCTGGCCGAGCAGCGCCACACCTGGCGCGTGCAGGCTGTGGAGGTCCTGGGCAGCCAGCGCGCGCTGAGCAACATGGTCGCCGCGGTCACCAATCACGCACCGGCACACCAGGTCCCCGTCACGGAGACCTGGGTGTACCAGCGGGCTGCTCGCGTCATCGACACTGTCTGCGAGCACCGGGCCACCTGGACCATCAACCATGTCCGCGCCGAAGCCCACCGCCAGCTGCGCTACGCCGATCACCCCGGCGGACCCGAGCTGGTTGACCGCATCGTCACCGCCGCACTCGACGGGCACAGTCTGGCGTTGACCAGCCACGCCGACACCGACAAAAACGAACCCGCCGCACTGCGCCGCGCCGCCGGCGCCAGTGTCTATACCCGCCACGACTGCACCCTCTACACCAGCGAAGCCATCCTGGCCGCTGAGCGGCGCATCCTGGCCGCCGCCGACCGCACCGACGGCCGTGTCGTCGACGCCGACAGCATCGGCCTGGCGCTGCTGGAAGCCCACGCCAACACCGGCCTATCCCTCAACGACGGACAAATCGCACTGCTCCGCGAAATGGCCACCTCCGGGGCGCGGGTCCAGCTCGCGCTCGCCCCGGCCGGCACCGGAAAAACCGCCGCCATGGCCGCACTGGCCGCAGCGTGGCGTACCAGTGGTGGCACCGTGATCGGCCTGGCCCCCACCGCCGGAGCGGCCGAAGTCCTCGCCGAAGACCTCGGTTCGACCACCGACACCCTCGCCAAACTGGTGCAGCTCATAGGCGCCGGAAGCGGATCACCGGCCCCAGCTGATGATCCGGCGCGACAGTGGTTCGACCGCATCGATTCTGCAACCCTGCTCATCGTCGACGAGGCCGGTATGGCCTCCACCGCCGACCTGGACACCCTCATCACCCATGCCCTGGCGTGCGGTTCCAGCGTGCGCCTGATCGGCGATGATCAGCAGTTGGCGTCGATCTCCGCCGGCGGCGTGCTGCGGGATCTGGCCGACCGCTACAACACGGTCACCTTGAGCACCGTCGTGCGCTTCACCCACGCCGAAACCGGGAAGGCCGAGGCCGCTGCCAGCCTGGCGATCCGCAACGGTGACCCCTCCGGGATCGGCTTTTACATCGACCATCACCGGGTGCATGTCGGAGCCGATCAACACGCTGCCGACATGGCCTACGACGCGTGGGCGGCTGACCGCGCCACCGGGCGCGACTCCATCCTGTTGGCTCCCACCAACGAGCTGGTCGCCCACCTCAACGAACGTGCCCGACTGGACCGTCTCACCGCCGCCGGCGCCGACGCGAGCGCACCCGCAGCCGCAGCGACCGTCACGTTGGCCGACGGCTTGACCGCCTCAGCCGGCGACACTATCGCCACCCGCAAGAATGCCCGCTGGATACGGACCACCAGCCGCGGCGGCTGGGTCAAAAACGGGCACCGCTGGACCATTCGCACCGTGCACGACGACGGCTCGTTGACCGTCGTCCCGCTGCGCGGAGCGGCCACCCCGGTACGGCTACCCGCCCGCTACGTCACCACCAACACGACCCTGGGCTACGCCTCGACCATCAACGCCGCCCAAGGCATGACCGCGGGCGGCCGCGACGTCGAAGGCACCTGCCACACCGTCATTTCCGATCGGCTGACCCGCCAGCAGTTCTACGTCGCCGGCACCCGTGGTTGCACCGAAAACCATTTCTACGGATCCACCGCCGAATCCGACCCGCACCGCATCCTGGCGCCCAAAGCCACCCACCCCCCGACCGCTGTCGACGTCCTCACGACCATCCTGGGCCGCGACGGCGCACAAATCTCCGCTCACACCGCCGCCGCACTCGACGCCGACCCGTTCACCCGGTTACACCAAGCGGCCGCGATGTATGCCGATGCGCTGTCCGCGGGCGCCGAACACCGCGCCGGCGCCACCGTCATGGCCGCCATCGACGAGGCCGCCGCCAGCCTCGGAACCCGCGTCACCGATGCCCCGGCCTGGCCGGTGCTGCGCCGCAACCTGGCCCTGCTCGCCCTACACGGTGCTGACCCCGTCGCCGCCCTACATGACGCCGCGGCCACCGGACTCGGTGATGCTGCCGATCCTGCCGCCGTACTGGACTGGCGCCTGCCTATCTGCGGTGAATCGGTTGCGCCACAACCTGCCCCGCTGCACTGGCTGAACCCCATACCGGCGGTCCTGAGTAGCGATGACATGTGGGGTCCGTGCCTGCGCGCGCGGGCTGAACTGGTGACCGAACTCGCCGACGCGGTGCGTGAGAGTGCCCGCGGGTGGGAGCAACGCAGCGCCCCGGCGTGGGCGCGTCCGCTGCTCGGTCAGCGCAACCGTCTGATGGCCGAAATTGCGGTGTTCCGGGCCGCCCACGGCGTTGATCCCGCCGACACCCGCATCACCGGCCCCGAACAACACCCCAACCGCTCCAAGGTGTTTCAGCACCTGATCCATGCCCGCCTCGACGCGGCCCTAACTCGCGCCAACACCGACGCCGCCCGCTGGCGCCAGCTCGCCGAAAACCACGACCGAAATATCACCGCGGATCCGTTCTGGCCGCGTCTGGCCACCCACTTCAACGACGCCGCCCAGGCCGGCGCCGACATCGACACGTTGCTGCGCGACGCCCTGGCCGCGTACGGCCCACTCCCGTCCGAGATGCCCGCGGCCGCCCTGTGGTGGCGCCTGGCCGGCACGCTGGCCCCGCCCTCTTTGGATCGCGCCGACACCGCGCTGCGACCGGCCTGGGCCCCGCAGCTGCACGGCCTGTTCGGCACGGTCGTCGCCGAAGCGATCATCACCGACCACGCCTGGCCCGCACTGGTCGCTGCGGTCACCGCCTCGGACTGGCCCCCGGCTGATCTGCTCGCCGCCGCCGCGGAACACCTGCGCGACATCCACGCCGAAAAGCCTTTGCGCCCCGACCAGTACGCGCGCCTGCTGACCTACCGCGTCGAGCTGCTCACCCACCACGCCGCCACCCTCGACCCCGATATCCCGCACCCCGCCGAGGCCCCCCACAGCCCTGCGGCCGCCGGCCAGCTCGACTTCGACACCACCGGCGACTACGGCCTCGAGGAGGACCTGGGCGAGCCGCCACCCGACCCCACCGACTACCCCTACAGCTTCGCCGAGCAGGACCTCGCCGGCCTGGACTTCGACGACCTCCCTCACCACCGGCCACTGGGTGCTGCGCGCGCCGAGAACACTGATATCCCGGCGTTGCGCGCGGACCGCGACGCCGCCTACCGCCACCTGCGCCATCTGGAAAAAGCCATCCTGGGCGGGGCCGGTGGACCCGCCGAACACGCCGCCGCCGACGAGCTCGCCGACCTGCGCCGCCGCCACCACCAGCAGCGGCCCCTGCACCAGGCCTTGGCCCACGCCCACACCCGGTGGGTGCACGCCGAAGACGCCGCCGCGCTGCACGCCACGCTGCTCGACCAGCTCGACGCGGCGATCACCGCGGCGACCGGCCGCGCCGATGACGCTGCCGTCGCCCGCTACCGTGCTCACCGCGACCAGGTCACCGGAAACACCGAGCGCATCAACGCTGCGCTGCACACCGCACGCGCCCGCCTCGATGACGCCCACACCGCCCTGCTGGACGCCGCTGGCGGCCCCGCAGCCATCGTCACCGAACACCACATCCAGACTCGCCGCGCCGAGGTCATGGCCACCGACACCGCCACCCTCAATGAGGCCCGCGGTGCGGCCCGCGCCCTGGATGAACAGCTCTGCCGGGCTGAAGCCGCGGCGGCCCGCGCTCTGGCGCAGCGCCCCACCCGCGCCTACGATCTGGCCGCCGACCTCGAGGCGCTGCGCGCCGAGGTCGCTTTCCTGCAGGCCGCCAGCACCGTCAGCCCCGCAGCCCTGTACTACCCATCCGAGACCGCGCTCGCTGATCTCGACGGCACCCACCGCCGCGTCGTTACCGCGATCACCGCCAACATCCACACCGTGCAAGCACTGCACCTACACCCCGGCGCCGACAAGCACGGTGCACTGGCCGCGCTCGTGGCAACCGCACACGACCAAAAGCACCGGGTGCTCGCCCTGACCGCCAGCCCGGCGGCCCGCGACTACGCCGCCCAACACCGCTACGCCGATGCCGGCGGCCACATCGACAGCGCCCGCACCACCCTCGGTAACCGCCCCCTGAAACTGCCTCTGGGCAGTCTGATCGTCGTCGACGACGCCGACCACCTCAGCACCGACAACCTGCACTGGCTCACCGCGGCCGCCACCGCCACCAACACCAAACTCATCCTCATCACCACCGGTGACCACCACCGCCGACCCGCCCGCGCTCTGATCGCCGCGCTGCACCACAACTCCACCGCCGCCCACCACCTCGGCACCCCCGAACCCGACCCGGACCCGGCCCCGCGCACCGCCATCGAACGCGCCGAACACCACCTCGCCACCACCAGCGCAACCAGCACCGCCCGCGACCAAGGCGTCGAATTACTACGCCAGCGCACCCAGATCGTCGACCGCCTGCGCGACATCGCTGACGCCGCCGCCCACATCGACAACCTCACCACCCCAGACCGCCACATCGACCGCGGCTACGGCATCGACCTCTGACCAAGAACGTGCCATGAAGTCCCCTCAAAGGCGACCGCCACCAGGGGGCGGGCGATACGATTCCGGGTCATGCTGACCCAGCCGCTAGTGCCTTCACGGCCGTGCGGTCCGGCGCCCTGCCATGCGTCGATCAACGCCCCCAACCGCGAGCCCGCCCCGGGTGCCGAGGCAGCCGGTAGCCGGACAGATCAACCGCTGCAGTGCCCCCATGGACATCGCCGATGACCCGTACGGCCGGCCCCTCCGAACCCGCGGAAACGCCTTTCGTGGACCGGTTGTCCGAGCGGTGGGCGCTGATATTCGACCACAGCAGCGATGCGTTCGAGCTCCGCCAGCACCTGCACGGCAATTGCACGCCCCACAGGCACGTCCAAGTCGCGCGCGTGCACTGTCGGCGGGCTTGCGGCCCCGATGGCCACGGCGATATCCCGGTGCACATCTATGAACCGCTGAGCACTCACACCGCGCCGGGAGCCAACTCCCGTCCCGCGCTGATCGTCTACTTTCACGGCGGCGGTTTCGTCCTGCGTGACTCCGTGTCACGTGATGCCGATTGTCGTCGCCTGGCCAACGGCGTCGGTGCGGTCGTCGTGGCGGTCGACTACCGCCTGGCCCCCCAGAACCCCTTTCCCGCCGCGCTCGAGGACGCCTGGGCAGCGACCCGACGGGTAGCCGACATCGCCGAGCAGATCGGCTGCGATCCGCACCGGGTGGCGGTAGCCGGAGAAGGCGCCGGCGCCAACCTCGCGATCGGTGTGTGCCTGCTGGCCCGCGACCGCAACGGACCACCCATCGCCTTCCAACTCCTGATCTGTCCCCTCGTCGACCAGCGCCACCCACCCGCGCCCGCCCCCACCCCGCCGCAGGCGGCGGTCGTCACCGCCCAACACCTGCACTGGTTCAGCGACCAATATCTCGCCGGCGAGCAGGACCGGCTCAATCCGCTGGCCTCACCGTTGCTTGCCGAGCTGAGCACACTGCCGCCCGCGCATCTGGTTCTCGCTTATGCCGACCCGCAGCGCGCCGCCGGTGAACAGTTCGCCCGCCAGCTGCGCGCCGCCGGCGTGCCGACTACCGCGCGCTGCTACCCGGGCATGTTTCACGGCTTCTACAACCTGGCCGATCAACTCGACACCGCACACCGCGCCAACACCGATGTTCACACCATCCTGCGCGACGCTCTCAACAACCCAAACCCGGTGACCCGCACATTGTTATGTTGACCCCCGATAGCGAGGCAAGACAAGGCCGCGTTCGGTTGACACAATGTTGCACACGCAAACCCCCGTAGCCGAGGAGGACCACATGCCCAAAGGTGACATCACCACCTACAACGAAGACGGGGTGTGGAAGTCGAAAGTGGAGGGCAGCCGCCGCGCCGCCCACACCGGCGGCACCAAAGCCGAGCAGACCGCGATCGGCCGAAAAATGGCGCAGGACCGCAAGGTTGAGCACACCATCCGCAACCTCGACGGAACGATCCGCCAGAGGAACTCCTACGGCAACGACCCCAACCCGCCGCGCGGCTAACGGCCACGCCGCGTTGCTGGAACCTCTCCCTCCCCGGCCGGCCGACTCCCCTGCGCCGGCTGACTGGTTGAGCGCCCGCGTGGATCTGTGGGGCCCGCACTGGGTCACCAACGTCGTAGGCCCCGGATTCGAGGCCTACGCCCGGCTCTTCCACCCTCTCGACGACTACCCGGGGGCGCTGCGCTGGGCCGACATCGCCCGGTTCAACAACCGCATCATGCACCCCTCAGCGCAGTGGGCACACATCAGTGCACCCGCCCCGTTCACCACCGAGCACGCCCAGCGAGGCCGTGGGCACCCGGGCGAGCCGCGCTGGGGACACCTGAGCCCCCGCGCGCTCGGCGCGCTGTGCACGGTCCTGGCCCGCCACACCGCCAACCCGCAGCACTGTTTTTTCGCGGTCTGGCAAGGATGCGGGGCACTGCATGCCGGCAGCGGCGTGACACTGACCGCCTACCGCCCCGTCAACGGCGTGCTGCCTGACCTGTCACCACCGCCGCTCGCGCCGGCGCACTGGAAACTTGACCTGACCGGTCCCACCTTCACCCTGCCCGGCCGCGACCGCTACTACCTGTTCGAAGGTGCTGCCGAGCAGGCCGTCCACATCGGCCGTTGGGACAACGCAGCATTCTTCACCGCCCAGTCACCGCACTTCATGTGGCCGGCCGACCATACCTGGTGTGTGGCCACCGAGATCGATGACGACTCCACCATCATCGGCGGCACCACCGCGCTGATCAACGAGCTGTGCGCCTCCGCAGCGATCGAAGTCCTGCCGATCGCCCCCGACGCGCCCTTCGACGACACCCTTAACCCTTGACGACTCATCCGTCGATGGCCGCAACACCCACGCTCATCGTCACCACGCCGTGCAGGACAACGTAGAGCAACCACAGAGCTATCACCGCGGCGGCGATCAACCCACTCAGCCAGGGGAACCTGCGTGCGTCGTTCATCATAATCCTTTGCCTCGCAGTACACATCGATCCGAGTACACCATCGGGCGCCCTCCCGCGCGGCTTCCGGCGCTGCGCCTTGACCCGCGCGGTCGTGGCGGGTGCACGGGCTGGCGCGCAATCCTCACCGCAGCGGTGAGGTCTGACTCACCGTGGGCCACTTCGGACGGCGAGCCCTGCACCGCCGCGCGGTGCACATCGTGGATGCTGATGGCGCCCTGCCATCCGTCCCGATACCAGCCACAGCACCACGGCGCACTGCCGCCGTGGGTTGGACAGCCCTGCCGATACCGCGCCGCGGCCGACAGCAACGACGACGGCGCGGGGGCGGCCAGCGCGAACGCGGCACTGCGGTGATCGTCGTTGCGCCACGCTGCGCCGACATGTTCGCCGCAATCGCTGAGGACAAACGCCAAATCGTCAATCTCACTATCGCCCAATGTGTTACGCGGATTACGGGTGGAGTGCCGGTCAACGTCGCCGACCTCGACGACCACCGCCGGGCGGTTATCGAACCCTTCCGGGGCGAAGCGCAGTCTGCGGTTACCGACAGAGTTCAACGTCTGCCCGTGCGGGCAGATCAGCGCTCCGGCGGGTTGTTCGGTGTCCAGCAGCCACCGCAGTCCGATCAGCAGCAGCGGCAGATGCTCCGTGGCCTGCGCAGGTGTGCCGGTGTGCGGGCAGGTCATGGTTGCCGTCGGTAGGCCGCAGTGAACACCTCGGGCTTGCAGGGCCAGGCCGCCCCGCCCGAGAGCAGCACGACGTAGTCGCCCAGATCGGCCCGTACGTCACCGATCGGCGTCGGAATCAGCAGATAGCCCGGCTCGTCGGCGCCGGTGATCGGATTGACCCCGGCCGGAAAACAGCACCGGTCAGCAAGTCCCAGCCATTCGACGATGGTCGCTGCGGACGCCGAGGTCAATTGAAGCGCTTCGGCTTCGACGGTCGCGATATACCGCTGCGGCTTGATGGTCTCTGCCCCGACGAGCGCGCCCAAGCCGGCGTCACCGATTGTCTCTGTTCTATCGTTCACGACATCCCTCCGTGTTGATCAAAATCCCCGCCGCGACAACACAGCTACGCGCACCGGCGGGCCCCGCAGATCTGTCCCGAGGGCATCGGCCATGTCGTCAGTTCGTTCTCACCAGCGCCGATGCAGCTGAAAACCAGCGTCAACACCACAACCACCAGGGCGTCGACGGCGACGACCCACATGGCCTCTCCCGCAACAGCAGTGGATGTGGCCGCAGCGGCGCCGACGCGGGTGCTCATTGCCGTTGTCCGTGCTGTGCAGGAGGCCGCGCACTCTGTGTCAGCTCCCAGTGGGCCAGCCGGCCCGGCTGGTCATGCACGCGGCGTACTGCGCCGTGGCGTTGCAGGACCAGTAGCGCCCGGTAGACCTCTTCGGCCACCACCGGCCGCACGCGGTCGCCGGCTCGTTGGCTCAGCGCGATACGCGCCGCGCTGGTCGTCATAGGCTCGTGCGTGGCGGCCAGGACCTCGATCAGTGCTGCGCGCAGCTGGGTCGCGTTCACCGCTGCCCCGCCTGTTTAGCGCGCCGATGCCGCGCTACCGCCCATTCCCACGGTGTTTGTGGTTTATCCGCTGGGGCAATGCTTTTAAGCAAGGTGCCCACGGCGTGGTCGTAGCGGCGCACAAATTCGGGCCAGTCCGGTAGTTCGGTGGCGATGCCGGCGGTGCCGCGGTGCAGCAACCGTGCGTGGCCGAGGTTTTGCGGGAGCAACCTGCGGTAGTCCAGACTCGGGCCCAGGTGCGAGGACAGGGTTTTGGCGCCGCTGGCCTGATCGAAGGATTCTTGGCGGCGGGTGGTTTCGCGTGACCACTGTTCGGCGCGTTGCAGCATCTCCATCTCATCGGCCCCGTACATGATCAGTGCCGCGGGGAAGGTGGCGCGCAGCTCGCGGGCGTAGGCACTGCCGTAGACGGTGTCGAACTGACACGAGGCCTGCACCGAGAGCAGCAGATTCACCCCCAGGCCGCGGCCTTCGGAGACGTGTCGGCGCAGCGCGGGCATGGGGGCGACGTTGGCGGCCTCGTCGACGGTGATCAACAGCCGGTGCAGCATCTCTTTGCGCGCGGTTTTGCCGCGCCAGCGGCGCACCAGATGCTCGAGCAAGGTCACGGCGGCGCCGGCGATCGCGCCTTCGGCCGGGGCGAGGATGAACAGCGTGGCATCAGGCTGATCGAGGAAGGTGTCATCGAAACAAGACCCGGTGTTGCCGCGCAGCGCCAGGCGCATCCACGGCGTGACCGCTTTGCGCATGGTCAGCGCGATGCTATCGCGCATGCGCACATCCATATCCAGCGTGCGCTTCAACCCGTTGCGCAGCAGCGGGAGGTCCTCGACCTGGCGGGCGGCGGCGTGCCAGCCCGGCTCATTGGGGTTCTTGTCGTCTTTTTCCATGTTGTCGGTGGCCAGCAGCACCCAGCTGATGCCCTTGCCGTTGCCGCACGGTGAGGCCGCGTAGAGCATCGCCGCCAGGGGGGCTTCGGTGTTGTTTTCCCAGATCCCGCCATCGGAGACCTGATCGATGCCCGAGCCGGTACCGACCGCGGCCATCTGCATCATCGTGTTGCCGAGCGTCACCGCCTCATCGGGTGTGGTGATCAGCGCGGTCGGATCAAACGAGCGCACCTGCACATCCGGGGGGTAGGACGGGGAGTAGTCCGGGCGTAGATCGATGACTTGTTTTGGCCCCCAACGGCGTTGGCACACCAACCACATCAGGTCGTCTTTGGAGGACACGCAGACCGCCGGACCGCCCCACAGCACGGCGGCCGGGGCCAGCACGGCGCGGGTCTTTCCGGACTCGGTGGGCGCAGACACCAGATGGTGTGCCGCGCCGGCGGCCAGGGACAGTTTGTTGCTGTCGGAGTGGCGGTGAAACCCGCAATACGGCGAGGGTGAGCGCGCCATCACTGCCTGCGCCGTGGTGGGCTGGGGTCACCGGGCGGGTCGTCGGGGTCGGTCGGGAAGATCCCGGGCCCGGTCATGTCGTCGGGTCCGGTGAACCCAAAATCGATCTCCTCGGCTTCCTCGGCCGGGCTCATCGGCCACCAGTCCCGGGCCCCGTCGACAGCCAGCCAGCCTTCGGCGATGCCGTAGAGCCCGGCAATGAGCAGTACGGCCGGGATCTGGGCGGCCAGCCACGGCGCCAGCACCGCCGAGGACAACGACTCCCCCGGCTCATAGATCAGCGGCATCGGGGCACCGATAAGCGCCGCCGCCCACAGCAACGCCGCCACCGGGTAGGACCGCAGCTCGTCGGGGATTAGCTGCACGATGGCTGTGGATACGGCCTTACCGACCGGCCATCCGATCGGGGCCACTACCGCACCGGTCATCAAAATAGCCCAATCCAGCATTGCGTACGGTGTTTTTACCGGCCGCACATACCACGGATGAATAACGTCATCATCGGCAGTATCGACACGGGCGCCGGTACGTTTTGTATCGCGGTCCCTAATTTGACGCGCCAACAATTCGGCGCGCCTTTTCTGGAATATAAATGTCCGTTGGTTACGGGCGATCCACTTGCGGCGGATCTCGTCGAACCTGTCAGCGGGAACGGTCATCGTGGCCGCCCTCCGCGGTGGGTACAGGTTCAGTGTAAAAGGCGCTCAGCCTTAACGCGACATCGTCGAGGAACTTTTTCAACTCCATCGCATACCGCCCCACCAGGTAGCGTTCGCTATCGGCCAACGCCGCCTCCATGCCAGCAGAACACGAGTTGACCAGGTCCGATACCCGCACCGCGGGGCTAGCGCCGGCCATGATGGCTTCCGCGGAGCCTTCTTGCCAGCCCAGGGCGAAGTCCAGTTGCGCCAACGTGCGCGGCGCAAACAGGCCCTCGCGCAGCCGCGCTTTGCGCAGCGTCGAGGGGGCTGGGCCGCCGGCGGCAGCCAGGTCCTGGCGGGTCCATCGCAGCTGTGCCAGACGGTCCTCCAGAAAAAACATCAACCGCTCGATCCCGTCGGCAGGTATTGCTTTCACAGAAAGACCGTAACAACCCGACAAAGTATTTCGCTACAACTGTCGAATATGAGTTAGTGCATCCCTTAGGCTGAGCCAAGAAGAAAGGGATACGGCCGATGGTGCGCAATGTTCTAAGGGGTGTCGGTTTCGCCACGATGTGCGGATGCCGTCTGGGGCTTCGCGTCCTGCGCATCGCCCCACGAAAGTTTGCTGTAGCAACAGTGATCGCCTCGGCGTGCGCCGAGACGATGCCGATCGGGCACCGGCGATGACCGCGCCATCCACCGACGACGATGTCCACTTCGTGGGCCGGTCTCAAGACTTCCTCAGTGATCTTGAGGTTGACGACTCCGGAGTCGGTGTCCTGGCGCACCCTGACGATCCCGGGGTCCTCGACCCGCCCGACATCGACGACGCCGGACCCGGCGAGGACCCCGGTGACCAGACTCCGACCGGCTTTGCAGACTCGGGTGCGACGCCGCGCGGTTCATCGCCCACCGGTACCGGCGCAACCACCCACACGGGGCACGACCACGTCGATGATCTGCCGCAGGAAAGCGATTCCAGCACAGTCGATCTGGCCCCCGTCGATCTGGATTCACCCGAGCCCGACAACGACATCGACACCGACAGCGACCCCAACAAAAGGGACGCCGACGCAGACGCGGCGCCCGACGCGCTCGACACCCCCGACGCGCGCGCGGCGCAGCCCACCGGCGACGACCTCGCGGTGAGCGACACCCAAGACACCGCGGCCCCGGCTGCGGCGCGTTACAACAAGAAGATCGCCGCCGGCTTCGTCGGGGCCACCGCGGTCGCGGCCCTGGTCGCCAGCGGAGCGCTGATGGCCATGCGCACCGAGCCGCACGTCGCCGCGACCGGCCAGGCCGGCGGGCCCACCACCCACCTCAGTGTCGTTGCCGCCCCCACCACCACCGCCGGGGCCGGCGAGCATGACGCGACGATCCCGTTTACGGCGACCTCGGTGGGCTGCCTTCCCGGGTCCACGGCCGCCCAGGCCGCGGCCAGCCCTGACCCCACCCAGGCCTGGGTGTGCGTGACCGGCGGCAACGCCGGCGAATTCGTCGTGCTCAACCTCGGGCGCAGCATGCTCATCACCGCCGTCTCGCTGACGCCGGGCTGGGTCGGCGCCGACAGTTCCGGGGTTGACCAGTGGCACCAACACCGTGTGGCCACCCGCGTGCAATGGAGCTTTAACGACAGCCCACCCACCGCGATCTCCCACGACACCGGCAGCGTGCATGGCGAAGCCACCAAAGCCCTGCCCGAGCCCGGCGTGCTGGCCTCCCGCGTCATCCTGCTCATCCAGGAAACCGGCCGCGCTCCCGCCGACGCCGCCCCCACCACCAGCCCCGCACCCGGTTCCGGCGGACTGTTCGGCGATGTCCTCGGCCCGGCCGCTACCGAGCCGCCACCGACGGGCAGTCCCGCCGTCCTCCCCGGCTTCACCGGCGAGCCCGCCCGCACCGACCCCGCCGACAACTCGTTTGCCATCTCCTCGATCAAGATCTTCGGCCACCCGCCCCAATAGGAAGGCTCACCGCCATGCTGACCAATACTTGGCGTCAACGACTCGAGGCCGGCGGCACCGGCGTGCGCCGCGCCGTGGCTGCCGTGGGCTTGAGCGCCTGCAGCGTCGTGGCCCTCTCCACCATCTGGGGCTGGATCACCGACGACCCGATCGACGTCGACGGGCCCGCCCGCAGCGCGGTCAACCGCACCGCCCTGGTCGGCTCCTACGCCCAGGACTGCGTGACCCGCTGGCTCACCGCCACCGCCGCCCGCCAGCAGTCCCTGCACGACTGCTGGTCCCTGCACGAACCGCTGCGCCTGCCCACCACCCCGGCCGTCCTCGTCAGCTCCCCCGCGGTCTCGGCGGTCACCCTGGTCAGCGACAACGACACCACCCAGCAATGGAGCGTGGTCATCACCGTGGCCGAACGGCCCTTCGAAGCCGCCACACCCCACACCACCTACTACCGGCTGCCCGTCCTCTACACCCGCTACGGAGTGCGGGCCAGCGCCCTTCCCGCCCGCATCAACGGCCCCGGCGTCGGCGCGGACGCACCCCTGGGCTACCCCAGCGCCCTGGCCGCGACCTCCCCGGCCTTCGTCACCATCAGCGGTTTTCTGACCAGCTTCCTCACCGCCGCGCCAGGGCTGGAACGCTACGTCACCCCCGACTCCGGACTTCTGGCCGCCGCGGACTACCGCTCGGCCCAAGTCACCAAACTCGTTGCCAACCACTCCGCACCCGAGGACACCGTGCCCGCCGATGGCACCACCTTGCACGTGCTGGCCACCGTCAGCGCCGTCACCGCCCAATTCGCCCCCGTGCAACTCGACTACCCGATCGCGCTGAAAGTCACCGCCGGCCGCTGGAGCGTCACCGGCCTGGATTACGCACCGCTGCTCGCCGCCGACGCCGAACTGACCCCCGTCATCCCCACCGCGGCGGCCGCCGCGCCGCGCTAAGACGACCCAATTCCCCACCCACGAAAGGAAATCGACCAATGTTTCTCGCTACCACCACCCCGACCCTGCTGGCGGCCACCGACCTGGTCTCTGGCAGCCACTCGCTCTACACCATCGGTGTCGGCGTCCTGGTCATCTTGATCCTGCTCGCCGGGGGCACCCGCGCCGCCGGCGCCTTCTTCGGCGGACGCATCGGCGAAACCGTCGCCTGGGCCCTGGTCGCCGTCGTCGTCGCCGTCGTCGTGGGCTCGGGCTACGCCATCTACACCTCGGCCAAACGCACCACCGACCGCACCGGCATCACCACCGGCCAATTCGGCCAGTAAACCCGCGGCCCCTACCCAACACCCGACACGTATCCCGGCGTTCGGCGGACCGCTGGGCCCCGCCCAGCACACCGCACCCGGCAGGAGTCTTCCCGTGACCGAATCAGCGCAGCTGTTCAAAGGTGTACACGACATCCCCGTGTACACCAACATCTTGTTCAACAAACCGCTGCGGCTGCCGGTGGCCATCAGCCTCTACGGCGGCGCCGTGCTGACCGTGGCGCTCACCGTAGCCATGCTCGACACCGGGCACGCCCGCGCCACCCTGATCGGCGGGGCACTGATCACCGCCACGGCCGCCGGTGGCGCCGCACTGGTACCGCGCGGGCGGCCCAGCCTGGGTTTTCGCCTGCACAGCCTGTGGCGCACCGTGTGCCCGCGCCAAGCCACAAGCACCGGCGACCCGCTGCTGGCCCCCCCGCACACCGTCATCGGCAACCTCAGCTTCACCCGCCACGGCGTCTACGCCCACTACCTGCTGTCCGGCCTGCCCTACTACCTGCAATCGACCAAACGCCGCACCGGCGTCGCTGACCGCCACCAAACCCTGGCCCGCGAAATCCCCGCCGGCACATGGATCTACGGCCTGTCGGTGCCCCAAAGCCAACGCCAGCTGCTGCGCGCCATGCTCGCCGGGCACCGCGACAAACCGCACTGGATCACCGCCTGCCAACAGATGGCGCCCGTCCTCGCCGACCAACACCCCCGCACCCGCATCTTCTGGCTGGCCATCCCCGTCGATGCCGGCCGCGCCGGGCACAGCCCCATGGGGCACGCCGCCAAACTGCGCGACTGGGCGATCGGACGTGACAAAGACTCTGACAACTCGGTGGCCGCCTACCAGCGCGTGGCCCACGACGTCATCACCGCCCTGCCCGAAGAATTCACCCCCCTGCCGGCCACTGAAGATATGAGCAACTGGTTCTGGCGGCACAACGCCTGGCGCGGGGTGTTCGACAACCCCATGCCGCGCCACCACCACGCAATCAGTCGCCTCGAGGGCACCACACTTCCGAAGGCCGTCTTCGACACCGGCGACCAATACCACCACCGTGGCCGCCCACTTCCGCTGCACCTGGGCGCGGCGATCCTGGGTGTGGCCACCGCGGTCTGCGCAATGGCTGGACTGCCCGCACTGGCCGCGATCACCGCCCCCGTGGCCCTGGCCGCCGCCGGCGCCTGGGCCGCTGGTGTTCGCCGCATCCCGTCGACGGTGAAAACCCTGCGCGTCGCCAGCCCCGATGGCCTCTACCGCGACAGCTACCAAGCCATCCTGCCGGTCGTCGACATGCCCATAGCCGGCATCGTGTTCCCCGGATCAGAATTCCTGCAAGCCCTCGACGACCTGGACACCGGTGCGGTCTTCGACTTCGCCGTCAATCTCGTCACGCTCAGCCGCGAAATGGAATCGGTGCGCAACGACCGCGCCAAAGGCAACCTCGACGACCAGTTCACCCAGCGCCGCGACGTCGCCAACGGCGACGCTCAACTGCTCACCACCGCAAACCAACTCGCCGAATACCGCCGCCAGCTCGATGCCAACATCGACGAACGGCCCCTGCAAGCCGCCTTCCTGATCGCCGTCGGCGCCCCCGACCAAGCCACCCTGGACTACAGCGTCAAACGGCTGCGCGAAGAACTCACCGGCTCCGGTCAAATCGCCATCCGCCACTACCGCGGCGCCCAAACCCGGCTATGGGCCGCCTTCAACCCCGGCGTACCCCACCACAAAACCGGCGCCGACCAGTTCAGCGAACCCACCACCACCGGCAAATGGTCACGCTTCGTGCCGATCACCTCTTCGATGGTCGGCAACAGCGCCGGAATGCTGCTCGGATTCACCCGGCACAACGCGATGGGCAGCGCGGTCCTGCTTGACCTGCCCGGCACCGCGCGCCGCAACCGCAACCCGTGCCTGGTCTGCAGCGGCGCCCTGGGCTACGGCAAATCCTATGCCGCCAAACGCATCACCCGCGCCGAAATCCAGCGCGGTGCACAAGCATTCATCATTGACCCCGGCACCGAATGGGAAAGAGCCCTCGCCGACGTCCCCAACAAAGCCGTCATCGACATGGCCGGGGATCAGTTCAGCTGCGACCCGCTGCGCACCTTCCCAGACCATGTTGCCGGCGCCTACTGGCTGGACTACATGATCCCGATGATGAGCCTGGACCCCCGCAGCGTCGCCGTGCGCCGCCTGCGCACCCTGCTGGCCCCCGGCGCCCGAGGGCGCCTCGACATCACCAGCACCGCCGCCCTGATGACCTATCTCGCGGCCATCGCCCCACCCGAGGGCGCCGACACCCGCCTACCAGCAGTCGTCACACTGGCCCAAGACTTGGCCCCCGTCCTGGCCGCCCTGCAATCCTGGGCCACCTACGACTTCACCCGCGCCATCTTCGATGACACCCTGCCCGTGCCCGACCTGACCGCCCTGGATGTCACGGTGTGGCTCACCGGCAGCCTGGACCTACCCACCGCCGAGGAAATGAACACCCCCCACCTGGCCGCCAACCTGTCAGACCGCAAGCGGGCCTCGGTCGCCATCTACGGCATGCTGGTGCGCCTGGCGCGGGTCACGTTCTTCGCCGACCCGCAACGCTTCGGGCTCATCGTCCTCGAGGAAGCCGCCGGTCTGCTCAACAGCCGCGCCGGCGCCGACGACGCCCACCTGATCAGCCGCCGGGCTCGCAAGCACTACACCGGGTTGCTGATCATCACCCAGAACCCCATCAAAGACCTCGCCCTGATGGGCGACGAATTCATCACCCAACAACTGATCATGCCGTTCGAAAACGACGACCTGGCACGACAAGTCGCCGGCAAAGTCGGCATCCGCGCCGACGACTACGGCGACATCGAAGAATTTTTCCTTGCCCAACCCTCCGCCCACGAAATGCGCGACCCCACGGCCTTCGACAACCACGACGAGAACACCACCACCCCCGGCGACGCCCACCGCGGCCAGCGGCAAGGCTACGGATTCTTCGTCGACGAGTTCCGCCGCAAATCCCCCATCTGGGTCGCCAGCGAACCCGACGCGGACGTGCACAGCGCCTACGACACCACCCCAGGTCAAGCCGCATGAACACCACACCCGCCGCACCGATCACCGTCGCCGGGCGCGCCGCCGAATACCTCGGCTACCAGCTGGCCACCCGGCCCCGGCTGCGCCGCGCGGCCACCGTGTGGTTCACCCTGCACTGGCTGGCCAGCTGGTCGGTGGAGGCCGCGCCGCCGGCCGCGGCGTCCACCATCGGCGGAGCCCTGAACTGGACCGGCATCACCGACAGCTACGGCGTGCCCGTCGGCAACTACTACCTGTCGGTGGTGTCCACCAGCGAAGCGATCACCAAAGCCGGCCCCGGCCTGTCCGCCGACCCGTCCAGCTGGGCGCGCTGGCTAGCCAACGCGCTCAACACCGGCCTGACCCACGAAGCCGTCGCCGAACTGCTCTGCGCCCAAGCCGCCGCCTACATCTTTATGATCACCCTCGCGCTGTGGCTGATGCGCTTCGCCATGTCCAACACCTGGCTTTACTGGCTGACCACCTGGCTGCGCCCGATGTTCGAAACACTGCGCACCATCCTGGCCGACCTGTGGGTCTTCCCCATCTGTTTGACCCTGGGCCTTGGGGTGGGCGCCTACCACCTGCTCTGGCACGGCCGCAAAGGGTTCGGCGCCGGAATCATGTTGTCCACCGTCGCCATCGGCGTCCTGGGAATCATCCTCATCGGCGACCCACTCTCCGACCTCTACCGCGAAGACGGGCTGCTGGCCCAAGGACGCAACCTCGGCTTCACCGTCGCCCAAGTAGGTCTGAACAACGGCGCCATCACCCCCGGCGGCGGCGGAGCCCAACTGCACCACCTCACCGGGCTCATCGCCGATGCCACCGTGCGAATGCCGTTGCAGCTGATGAACTTCGGCGAACCCATCGACAACATCGGCAACTGCGGCCAGGCCTACACCGCCGCGATGCTCACCCCGCACGACCCCAGCGACCTCGCCGGCCCCGCGCACGCCATGACCCGGTGCGGAGCACCACAGGCGCTGAGCTTCGCCCAACACCTCGACGGCTCCAACCTCGCACTGGGCATGTTCTACGGCCTGCTGGGCTTCATCTTCACCCTGTTCATCTGCTACGTCACCTACAGCTACGTCATGGCCTGCTGCGCAGCCCTGCTCAACGCCCTGCTCTCCGTCATCGCCGCCGGGCCCGCCATGATCCACGGCGCACCCCGCCGCCGCGCCACCCGCCGACTCACCCTGTTCTTCAAACACGCCGCCCTGCTGTTCGCCTACACCCTCTACATCTCCGTAGCGGCACTGATCGTCCTGAAAATGGCCGCCCGCGGCGGCTACGCCGACCAAGTCGGCATGACCCATCCCCTGGCCCGGCTCATCATGCTCGCGCTGTTCTCCGCCGCCGCCATCGGCGCCTTCCGTTGGCTCAAACACCAACTCGGAGACCACACCCGCCACGAACTCACCCACACCCTGACCGAACTGGCCCGCCACGGTCGCGACGGCTACCAATGCGGCCGCGACACCTACGACCGCGGCCGCGACCTAAACGCTCGCGCGCCCTGGAACACCAACAACACCTCCGACGGCGACCCCGGCAAACCCCGCACCGGCACCCCCGCAGGCGGCCGCCCGCCGGGCGGCCGACCCCCCACACGCGGGCGCGGACGCAGACCCAACCCGCCGACCCCACCACACGGTCCAACCCCCACCGCCGCCCCCCCAGCCACCACATCCGCGGCCCGAAGCGCTACCGCCGCGGCCCGCACCGCCAGCGCCGGCAGCACGACCGCACGCGTCGCCGCAACCGCGGCCACCGCAGGCGAAGCCGCCGCCACCGTGGCCGCCCCCGAAGTCGTCGCCGGCGCGGCCGTCGCCGCCCACGTCGCGCGCAAACTGCACCGACCGAATGGCCAGCCCAACCCCGGCCAGCCCCGCCCCGCGGCAGCACGCGCTGCGCCGCGCCAACCCAAATTCCAGCCGCCACCCGCAAACGGACGCCACCCCAGACCCATCCCGCCGCCCGCGGCGGCAACCCCCAATAACGCGGAGCAATCCCGCAGCGCACCGAATGGGCCCGGACCCGACCAGGCTCCGGTCAAAGGTCGCTGAGATACGATCCGGTGCTTGGAGGACGAGGTGGCCACGGACTGGTACCCCAACGACCCGAATCCGACTTTCGGTGAGTATGCCGATATCTGGCTGTCCAGGCGCGCTCTCCAACGCGCCACTCGCGCCAACTACCGCCGGCTCCTCGACAGGTATGTGCTGCCCACGTTCGGCACCACCCGCCTTCGCGACATCACGCCCCGCGCAGTCCAAGCCTGGTACGACACCACAACGCTGGCGACACCAACGGTCCGCACCAAGGCCTACTCGGTGCTTCGCTCGATCTTGCGTACCGCCGCGGCCGCGGAAATCATTCAGACGAATCCCTGTCAAATCACCAACGCCGCCTCGCACCCCGACCCGCACACGCACCTCATCACCGGCGCCGAAATCGCGGCCATCACCGCGGCAATGCCTGAGGCGTACCAGCTGGTAATCCTGATGGCCGCATGGCTGGCCATGCCTTTCAGCGAGCTGCGTGAACTGCGCCGCAAAGACATCGATCTCGCGCGGCGCGTCGTCCGCGTGCGGCGCGCCGTCGCGCGCACCCACAGCGGCACTTATATTGCGACAACGCCCACAAGCCCCCAAGGCATCAGAGACATTGCCATCCCCGCTCACCTACTGCCGACGATCACCGCGCATCTGCGCACTCACGTTCACGCATGGCCCGAGTCGCTGCTGTTTCCCTGCGTCCACGACCGCGACGAATACCTGCCAGTCTCCAAGCTTGATTCGATGTTCCACCTAGCCCGCACCAGCGTCGGCCGCCCAGGCCTGCGGGTGCGCGATTTATACCAATCCGCCACGTTGGACGACCATTGACCCGTTCCCATGGACCCTGAGGGGCACGCGGGCCGCCGTCTCAGTCGCTCCGCTTTTCCGATACCGCCGCCCGTAACCCTTCGGCAAGATCCTGCGCGGTCAACTCGCGTAACCGTTGCAGCTGCTCATCAGTGACGTCGAGGTCCTCGGCGGCCAGCAGCTCATCGAGTTCGGCGTTGTCCAGGCGGTCGTTGCGGTGATCGCGCGCCTTTTCCACGAGTTTGCGCACGAATCCGGCATTACCGAGTACGTCGATGCCGCGGATGAGATCACCGTCCTCGGTGAGCTTTTCGTCGGTGTAGAACCGTTCGAAGTCGCCGCGCAGGACCTCGACCGCCGCGTCGGTAGTAGTGTCGTCGTCCTCGGCGACCATCAGTTTGGTCAGTTCGACCAACTCGGGCGGGGTGTAGCTGTGGAACTCGATCACCGCCCTGGCCCTCTAGCGTGTACTGCGAGGCCTTCTCGGCGTCGCGGGCGATCTCCGCGTCGACCCGGTTCCGGGCGCTGGCGGGGTCCCACGGATCGGTGCGTGCCTCGATGGTTTCGGGGTCGGTCAGCACCAGCCGCCGGGTAAGGTCGTCCATCGTCTCGCGGGCGGGCGCGAACTTCGGGTCGCGTGAATACACCCGGCGCAGCAGCTGTGAGGCTTCGTCCTCGCGGCCCACATGGCG
Source organism: Mycobacterium sp. NGS61 (assembly GCF_059812325.1). Classification (NCBI taxonomy): domain Bacteria; kingdom Bacillati; phylum Actinomycetota; class Actinomycetes; order Mycobacteriales; family Mycobacteriaceae; genus Mycobacterium; species Mycobacterium sp. NGS61. The sequence continues at coordinate 54,428 of NZ_JCALCL010000008.1, read as the reverse complement.
CAGGCACATCGCCTGGGTGTAGAGCACCACCGTGGCTGCGGCGGGCACCCGGTCCTCGGCGGCAGCCTGTTGTCCGCGCCGAAAGGCGTCCTCGAACACCCCCAGAGATGCCAGCGCCGTGGTGGCCATCGCGGTGGCCGCGCACTCGTATGCCGGGAGCATCCACCGTTTTCGACCGGGAATAGGTGCAGCACATCGGTCCAGCGCTGGGTGCGAAAGTACAGCAACCCCGCCACATAGGTGTGGGTGTTCGCCTCGAACGGATCGGCCGGTACCCGTGCCGCGCTGAGCAGCTCATCGGCCTGGCCGTAGTGCTGGGCACCGATCAGCGCGGCGGCGTAGGCGCAGCGCAGCGAGAACACCTAAGACACCGCAGCTGCAGGAACAGCCCTCGAAGACCGCCGGCCGGAAATCAGGCCCCCAGCACACCGAGGCGGCGCACCTCCCAGCCGAAGGTTTCCGCGGCCGCCCACGCCCCGGCCAGCACGTCGAGGCTGTCCTCACCGGCCAGCCGTCGGCCCAGCCAGCCGTCACAAATGCCGGGGTCGGCCTGGGTCGCGGACCGGAACATCTCCGCGGCCACCGTCGCGTTATGGCTGGGCACCAACCCGCCGACGGCGATACCGGAGGCCAGCAGCCCGCGGCGAAAAGCGTTGCGCGCCGCCGTCTCTGACTCAGTCGCTGTCATCGGGGGCTCCCGCGGGGGTATGGGGGCATGGTGATGTGGGGCGAGTCAATGCTAGGCGGCGCGCCTCGGCCATGGGCTGAGCAGGCGGCGCTCGCCGGTGATGTCGATGCGCAGCCGGTCAGCGATCGCCCAGGTGCGCAGCACCGCATGATCGGGCCCGTCCTGTTTGAGATGAACGTCGGCGCTACTTGTCGAATCCGCCGACACCGTGGACACCACGACCGCAGCGCCCTCGGGTGCCGGCTCGTCGACGTCGTCGAAGATGACCAGGACACGCCGGCCCGGCGACCAGGACCGCTGCATTAGCGCAGCGGCGTCGATGACCTGTAGGCCCGCGGCGGTGACTTCCTGCCAACGCTGCGGGTGCGAGGTACGCACCAGAACCTGGAATCCGGTAGCGGCCGCGCGGCGCGCGATCGCCACCGTCAACGCCGGCTCCCCGGCGAGCGTGACCGTCGCTGTCCCGGTTGGGGCGTTCAGGTCGACCAGGAGGGGATGACCGGTGGCCGTGGCGCCGATGATGATGCCGGTGGCGCCGATCGGGGCGCGCAACTCTTCGTCGGCAGACAACGTTCGGGCAGGCACCGCGGCCGGCGAGGTCGCGATGAGCAGTCCGGTGTCCAGTGCGAGGTCGTGGCGCCCCGTCCACGGGTTCAAACCCGTCAGCGGCGCCTCGGCCAGCGGGTAGCCGGTGTGGTAGCGCACCGCCACACCCACGGTGGGGGCGCCCTCGGGAGTCAGCCGCAGCTGAATGCTGACGACCGTCGCCTCGCTGTCCGGAGCCCATAGCCGGTCGATGCTGGCGGTGGTGATGTCGGCCAGTGACATCCAGTAGGTGTGCACGTAGCCGCCGGCGTGATGTAACCGGCGCCACCCGGAATGCAGCGCCGCGGCGTCGGCCCCGGCCAGCAGCGCCTCATCGGCGGCCCGGATTTGCTCGGCGCTCAGTACTCGTGCGCCGATGCGCAGATTGCCCAGCTCGTGGGCGACCCACTCCGCCGCGGCCGCCAGGGTGGCGGCCACCGACTCCCGCGACAGGATCGCGCGCGCGCTCGCGGTGGCGTCCAGGCGTACCACCACCCAAGTCTGGCGTTGCCCGACAGCGGGATGATCGCCCACCTGACCCGAATACGCCTCGGCGTACGGGTGATGCGTTTTGCCCGCGCGCCGCGATCCCGCGCTCAGGACATCGATGCCGGCTAGGGTGACATCGAATTGGCGCAGCGCGCCGGCAAGTGTTGCCAGCGGCAGCGACGTCATCGACACCGCACGCGGATAATCCAAGACCGAGGGACTGTGCGGCTGCCCGTCAACAGCTATCACCGCAACCAGATGCGTTCCCACCGCGCGGATTCCGACCGGCCCGCCACCAAAAGTGCGTTCGTGATCGTCGAGCTGCCCCGCCGGGGCGCCCAGGGGGGTCCGGTGCGCCCACAGCGCCCGCCACCCCAAGGTCAACAGTGGGGCTCCGCGCCAGCACAGCAGCGCCGCCACACTGGCCAGCACTGCGACCGCCAAAGCTGTCCACCAGCCGGGCCGGCCCGCAGCGGCCACCCCAGCGCCCAACAGGGCCACGTCGACGACAAACACACACACCAGCCGACCCCACCCCAGCGCCAGCCCTACAGGCAACGTGGGGGTCATGACCGCGGCCCCTTGCGGATCAGCGTCGCCGAACCCAGGATCACCGAACACAGCATCGCAATCCCGGCCATCCCTGCAGCAGCCGCCCACACCGGGGTCAAATCGCGGCCCACCTTCGGAGGTGGCAGCACCAGCGGCGCCGACAAGCGTTGCGGGCCAACAGGTTCGCCCGCAGGGATATCGAAGGTCAGCGCGGCCACCGGGTCGACGATGCCGTGGCCGATCTGGTTGTCCACCCCGCGCGCCGGCGCCCGCGCGGTGGCCAGCAGCCGGTTGATCACCTGATGGGCGGTCAGCTGCGGGTATTTCGCGCGCACTAAGGCGGCCACACCGGAGACGATGGCCGCCGAGAACGAGGTCCCCGCTTGCGGCACCAGTGAATTATTGCGGCCTTCCAGGGCGTTCATCAGGCCGTCGTCGCGCGCCGACAGGCTCTCAATGTCGGTGCCCGGCGCGGCGATCGACACCCACGGCCCGGCCACACTGGATCCCACCGGCGCGCCGCTGGAATCCACCGCACCCACCGTCAGCACGTAATCGGAGAACCACGCCGGGGCCACCACGGTGGAGACCTGCGCCCAGTCGCGAGGATCGCCCGGAGTCAACGGGTTATAGATCGGATTCTGTTTGCAATCGTTGCCGCCCTCCTCTCCGACGTTGCCTGCCGCGGCCACGATCACCGCGTTACGCTCCACGGCCGCATACCGGATCGCCGCACCTAGATCACGCTGGTCGATGATGTTGGTCGACGGCATGCAGGACACCTCGGAGATGTTGATGACTTGGGCGCCCGCGTTGGCTGCGTGCACGATTGCACGCGCCATCGTGCGGATATCCCCGGCCTTGCGCCGGGTGGCCGGGTCCTGGTTGCCGGCGAACGCATCCTTGGGGCTGAACGCTCTGGAACTCTGTCGGATCGAGATCAGCTCAACATCGGGGGCCACACCGGAGAAACCATCCGCCGCCGGCGGCGCCGGTGGGGGCGGCGGCCCGGGCGGTCCCGGGGTCGGCGTCGGGTCCTGGGGTGCCGGGGCGCCCGGCATGGTGCGGGTGCCGACACCGGCCGGCACGAGGGCCGGTGTTGTCGCTGGTGCCGGCCGCCAGGCGGCCCCTTCCGGCGGAGGCAGCGGCGGAGGCAGCTGCACCGTCACCGTCTGCGGCGGTGGAGGAGGCGGTGGCGCTTCGATAGTCGGGACCGTGTCAGGGCGGCGAGGCTGGCGCGGCGGCGGCAGAGGGGTTTTGCCGTCGGCGGGCTGGGCGGCGATCAGGGAAGCCACGATGGTGCCGTGCGCGTCACAGTCGGTCAGCCCGTCCCCGCTGGGCTCCACGTAGTCGCCGCCGCCGGTCAGGTTGGTCAGCCGCGGATGCGGACTGACACCGGTGTCGATGACTGCCACTTTCACCCCGGCACCGCGCCCGAAGCGCCACGACTCGGCCACATCGAGCATGTCCAGGAAATGCGGCTGCACCCGGTAGTCGGTGCCGGGCAGGGTGCCGACCCGTGTGCAGTAGGTGCCCTGGCGCATCGGCTGATCCGGGCCCGGCGGTCCATCGCCGGGCAGCGCCCCCAGGTCGATCTCGGGCGGTGCGACCGCTGCACCGGGCGGGGCCACCCACAATGCCGCCATACCTGCCACCGCCAAGGCCGCGGCCCCCGCGATCATCGTGTCGGATCTCAACCATCTCACCTCCACCGCTACCGGTACCGGATCGCGGCCAGGACTCCCATCAGCCAGAACACCAACGGGAAGATCGCGGTCAAACACACGTACTCGACCCACTCCACCACCTTGCGAAACGTCGGGGTGTAAAAGCGCCGGGGCACCACCACCGCGGTGATCAAACCGGCGACCGGAACGACCACAATCACCGACACCCCGATCAGCAGTGCCGGCAACGACCACAGACCCACCACGTAGCGTCCGGCCACACCAATCGCCACGGCGACAGAGGCCAGCGCCAGGATCGTCGCCTGCCACCGGTCGGTGAAGGAGCGGCCCCGCAGCAGGACCGCGACCGCGACCAGGCCCGCCACCACCAGCGGCAGTGCCCGTCGCGGCGCGTGCGGATCGCACAACCCCACACAACTCAGCACGATCAGCGCCGCGGTGGCGACCAACAGCCCGCTCAGATATGCGCGCGTGCGGTCGGTGAGCACGGCGATGTCACGCACCGAGGCCGGACCGTCCAGGGTGGCCAACTCGCCGCTGGCCACCACTTTCTCAGCCGGCAGGTCCGGGCGGGTCTCGAAAATCCAGCGGCCGGTGGCCGAGGGGAACACCGGCAACCGGATCCCGCCGGCCAGCCGCGCGGCGGTGGGCGCCAGATGCATCGCCACGATCGACACCAGCAGCAGCACCGCCAGCAGGATCGGCGCAGAGGTCACCAGCGTCATGCGCACCGCGGCCACCACCGCGCCGGCGAGCCCCATCGTGAGGACTGCGGTGCCCAGCGCGATATGGCGGCCGGTGAACCGCATGATCAAGACCGCGGCGGCCGCCACTGCGGCCAGACCCAATGCGGCATGCGGTGCCCCCACCGGGCCCGGCACCGCCGCGCCAGCGCCCACCGCGGCGGGCACTGTTCCCGTCCACAGCAGCGTGTCCCCTACGGCGCGAGCAGAGGCGCTGTCGCGCCCGCGGACCACGACGATCACCGCAGCGATGATCAACATTGCGGCCAGCGCCGCGCAGTAGGGCGCCGCCACCCAGTCCAGATGCCCGTAGCGCCACCGGGCCATCAGTGCCGAAGCCACCGCCACACCGGCGACCACGATGACCGATCCCACCTGCGTCGCCCACGCGGCGGTGACCCCGGGCCAGCGTGCACGCAGTTCCCCGGACAGCGCGGACGTGACGTGCTCGACGACGTTGATGCGGGCCTCGGTGTCGGCGGCATAGCGCAGCCACAGCCGCCCACCGTCGACTACGCCCTGCTCGGTCAGCGACAGGGCCGGTTTGAGCGCGCTGCCATCCATGCGGCACAAGGTCCACCGGCCCCGCGACGGCGCTACCAGCCGCGGCTGTCCCAGTTCCTCCAGGCGCGCGCTGATCAGATCTACCAATGCCGAGAGCTGCACCGAGACCGGCGCACCGGCGTCGAGGACCACCCCGATCTTGGTGGCTTCGGCGATGATCGCCACCCGGATCCGGTCAGGCAGCGCCGCGCCAGCCGAGGCCCCCGACGTCGCCTCCCGGGCCCGTTCCACCGTCATCTGTGCAGCGCTCCGGCGGTCGCAAAACCATCACTCAACTCGGCCGCCAATTCCATCAACGCTTCCTGGGTGCCCTTGCGCAACGCCGGGAAATTCAGGGTGGACGTGTCGCGCAGGTGCGGATCCCAGGGCACCGTCAGGACCGCCTTGACGCGCTCACCCAGGGTTTCTTTCACGTAGGCGATGAACTTCGGTGTTGCGCTGCGGTTGGCGTCGTTGAGCACGATCACCGACCGCTTGAGCAGCTCATGGCCGCGCCGGGCCGCCAACCAATTCAGCGTCCTTTCGATCATCTTTGCGCCTTCGACGGTGCACGATCCGATGATCATCAATGCATCCGAGGACGACAACACCGCTTTGAACGCATCGCCTTTCATCGCTGCGCAGTCCACCATCGCCAGCTGGTAGATCCAGCGGGTGCGGCTGATGGTGTCGAAGAACGCTTGTTCGTCGAAAGGGAAATCTGCGGCGACGTTTTGATGGCTGGCCAGCACTTCCAGGCGTTCTCGGTTGCATCCGGTGTAGGGCCGGGCCTTCGGGTGAGTGACTGCCTCAGCATCGGCCAGGAACTCCCGCACCCCGACCGTCGTATCGGGATCGATGAACTCACCCAGCCGGCCCGCGGTGTCATCGGCATCGATCGCGATCACCCCGCCGCCGCGGTGATAGGCAAACACCGACCCCACCGCTGCGGTCAGCCGGGTCTTGCCGACCCCGCCCTTCATCGATATCGCGGTGATCTGATAGTTGCCAGGGATGTTGGCGGTGATCCGGGCCTTCCAGCCCCGCAGGTTGCGTTCGTGTTTCCCCGCACCCAGGTTCACCAGCGTCCCGGTGGCCGTATACACGGCCTTGCGCCACCCCATCGTCGCCGGTTCGCGGCGAGGCTTGACGACCTGGCGGGCTTCGATATGGCGAAATGCGTCGCTCGGCGCGTGCGGATCTGCACGCGGCGTCCACCGTTCCGTGGGGTCGACCGCCGGGGTCCACTGCTGCGGCGGTGGCGGCGGCGCGAAGCGCTCTTCTAGGCGCGGCATGGGCGGGATCGGCGCCGGAGCGGCGGGCAGCTCGCCGATGTGTCGGTGTGGCTGCGGTGCGTTCCATGTCCCCCCGCCGCCGTCTGAACCCAACGGGGCACTGTCAGGGGCCGCATACGGAGCCCCAGCGCCGGAGGACGGCGCTCCTGAGGGCCTCGGTGGTGCTGAGGCCTGCGTCGGCGGCGGGGCATGGTGCGACACGGGCGGAGGCGCGAACATCGGGGGCCGCCCGGGCGGGGCGTAATCGTTGGGCGGCTGAGGTCCGCGCGGCGGCGGAAAGACGTCTGGCTCGGGAAGTTGCGGGTCGGGCAGGCATACCGCGTTGCCGGGATCGGAGGCCGGTGGGGCCGGCTCGGGGTGCTCGCTGGCGGGTGGCGACAGATAGCGCGACCGGAAATCGGAATTGTCCGTCATTTTGGCCTTTTCGTGGGTCTCGTTCTTCTTATCCTAGGGCCAACTTCTCGCTGAACCACGCCCAATCAACATTTTTATGGAAACAATATCGATGTTTGCTGTAGAAGCGAGTGACATTCTCTCGGTCCGTAAAAGGCGTTGTCTACATTCGTTCGTGGGTGGCCCAGGAGCGTATCGCCACACTGGCCAGCATCGTGGCCAGCCCGTGGCGGATCTGCGCCGGACCGGCCGGGGCGATCGCCATCCACTCCTGGCGGCTGCCCGCCGCCGGGTTGAGCCGATACAGCGCGACGCGCCCCGCGGTGGTGTCGCGCAGGTTGAGCACGGACTCGCTGTTGGTGGTGCTGGCATCCACATAGGCTCTCGCGTACACCACCGCTTCGGCCACCGGCTCGGCCAGGGCGTGCTCCAGCTCGGTCAGCGCCGCACCGCGCAGCCCCACCGCGCGCAGCGCGGCCTGTTTGCGCACCGCCGTGGGCGCCTGGCTGTGCGCGCTGACCGCTGCCACCATGTCTTCCAGGGGCACATTCACCGCGTTGATGCGCGCGGGCGCCACCTGGTGCACCGAGTCCAGTGCGCCGATGACCAAGTGCGCTAAGGAGTCTTCGTCCACCGGCGTGCAATCGTCGATAGTGATGTGTCCGCCGGCGCGCACCGCCGAGGCCCAGCGACCACCGCAGCGTGCCGCGACGATGCGCAGCTGCTCGTCGGGGATCGCCCGCCACGTTGAGGGGTCCTCCAGCACCACCGTCGGCGCCCAGTTCATCGGCCCGCGCGACACCAATACGACGACCTCGACGTCGGGGTCGGCCAGCACTCTCATTCGGGCGGCGATATCGGCGCGCACCACCGCGGCCTCGTCACAGATGCCCTGCCCGACCAGCACATCCAGCCCGGGATGTGTGCTCAGCCAATCCAGCGAACGAGGCTGGCCGTAGGGGTGGGCCCGCAGTTCGGGCGCCAGGCGTTCGATACCCAGTAGCGCCTGCAGGAACCACAGGCCGTCCACGTTGACGGTGATGTCGGTCGGTGAGGTGTTCGCGGCGCTCATCGCGGTCTATGGCCTCGTCGCGGTCGCCTCACCACAGCGCGGCGGCACCGTCGAGTGCCGCGCTCGTCTCGGGACCGGCCTAGGTCGACATCCACGAGGAGCCGACCTGCCTGTCGGTGCTGTTCATGTTGTGGCCTGCGGCCTGCACCTTCTGGCCGTGGGCGCCTGCTTGCTCGTAGATGACCTGGAAATTGCGGCCGAGCTGGTTGATGAACTCTTGGCAGGCCGTTGATCCAGCACCTCCCCAGAAGTCACCGGCCGCCAGCACATCACGCACGATCCCCTGATGCTCGGCCTCTAGCGCCGCAGCCTGGGCCCGAACCGTGGCGCCGTGGGCGTCGACGTCGCCGAAATGGTAGTTGATCGACATGGTGAAAGTTTCTCCTGATCTTGATGGAAGCGTTCGTGGGGCTAGCTGCTCAGGACCTGCTGAGAGGCCTGCTCTTGCTCTTCGTAGTGGGCGGCGTCGCGAATCAGGCCGTCGCGAACTCCGTGCAGCATGGTCACGATGTTGCCGAAGGCCTGATTCATCTGGCCCATGGTGTCCAGCGAGGTCGCCGACGCCTGACCGTTCCAGCCGGCACCGGAGATGTTTTGTGAGGACGCGAACATCTTGCGGGCGTCGTCCTCCACCGTTTGGGCGTGGGTCTCGAATCGGCCCGCCATGTCACGCATCGCGTGCGGGTCGGTCATGAATCGCGAAGCCATATTGGGAATCCCCTTATATTTGCTGTGTGAATTGGTCTGCGGTCACTGCGACACTAATTCTATGAGCGGTTTTTAGCCTCCGGCAACGGCGGCGGTGAGCAATTTCTGCCCGACGCGAATTATTGACGGCGCAGCACCTTGATCGGCGTCCCGTAGCGCGGACCACCGGCTGCGTCGGTGCCGCGCGCACCCATCCCGGCCGCCATCGGAGCGCCCCCGTACATGCCGCCGGCGGGGGCTGAGGCGGGAACCGCCGTCGAAGCCGCCGCCCCGCCCGGCGCGGCCACCGGTGTCACCGCCCGCGCCGAACCGACCGATTCGGCGGTGCCCGCCGTCCAGGTCGCCGGTACCGACAATCCGCCCAGTGATCCGGCCCGCCCGGCCATTGCCTCCACCTGTGCCTCCACCGACGAAGCCCCGCCCAAACCCGCCAGGCCGGGTCCGCCCAAGCTGCTCGCGGCCCCGGTCGCGCCGCCGAGCATGCCGGGATTGCTCAGCACCGACATAAACGGACTCAGCAACGACTGGAACTGGCCCAAACCCGAGGCTGGCGACATCCCGCTGCTCAACGGTGAGGAAAACCCTTGCAGCACTTGAGGGATGGTGCTGACCAGCTGCGGACCCATCGACAGCATCGTCTGCCCGTCCAGTCCCGCGGGGAGACCCGCGGCATTGCTGAGCAGATTCATCGGCTGCTGGCCCGCCGCGTTGCCCGTCGACTGGCCCAACGCCGCGCTCTGGGCGGCCAGCCCGATCGGGTCGGAATTGGGCAGCGGCGGGGTGAACGGCACCAGCGTGGCGGTCACGCCGGCGGCGTCGGCGGCGAAGCCGTACAACACTGTGCTGTCTTGGGCCCACATCTGGTCGTAGTGAGCTTCGTTGGCCGCAATCGCCGGGGTGTTGAAGCCCATGAAGTTGGTGGCGATCAGGGTGGCCAACTGGGCCCGGTTCTCGGCGATGACCGGCGGGGGAACGACACCGGCGCGGGCGGCTTCGAACGCGCCCGCCGCCGCCGATGCCGCCGCGGCCGCCGCCTCGCATTGTCCGGCCGTGGCCATCATCCAGACCGCATACGGGGCGGCGGCCAACGCCATCGAGATTGACGACGGACCCAGCCATGCCGTGCTGGTCAAGGCCTCGATCACCGCTTGGAACGCGCCGCCGGCAGAACCCAACTCGGCGGCCAGGGACTGCCAGGCCGCCGCAGAGGCCATCAACGGCCCCGAACCGACGCCGGCATACATGCGCCCCGAGTTGTACTCAGGCGGTCCCCCGTAATCGACCATCAGTGCTACGGCGCGAACAGCGCTTAAATCATCGCCGCGGCGTTAAGGGCCTCAGAAGCCGCGTACGTGGCCGCGGAGGTGCCCATCGTGGCCACGAACATCTCGTGAATCACCGAGCCGATCGCCTGGGTGACCTGATAGACACCCGCGTGGGTACCGAACGCGGCGGCCAGCAGCACCGAGGTGGGCTCCGGTGCAGGGGGCACCACGCCAAGTGTCGGGGCCGCGCCCGCGGCGTTTCCCGCGGCCACCGCCGAGCCGATCGAGGCCAGTCCCGAGGCTGAGGACTCCAGCCCCCCCGGTAACGCCGTGACAAACATGCACCCTCCCGAAACGCGACCAATCTAGTGGCTTGAGTCTAACGGTGCCCCTGGCCTTATGTCCGGGTCAGGCGAGAATCGATTCCAGGCACGTCAGTGTCCGCGACCTGCACGTATATTCCCGTTTCGCCCGATTCGGCGCTATTCATCAAGAATCCGCGGCCCGCCACCATCGGGTGACCCTTCCACCTGCCTTGCACATAACCGGGGTCGGGATCGGAATCCATGATCAGCATCGGTTCGAACGCTGTGCGCAACATCCGCAGCACCGGATTGGCTCCCATTTGCGTGCTGAACGCTCCGAACGAATGGGTGTAGATGATGTGCAAACCGACATCGCGGCCGGCCTGCACAAACGGCTCGATCGGGGCGAACGGCGAATCAAATCCGCCCGGCAAGCGCTCCCCGTCGTCGATCACCAGGAAGATCTCGGGCCCCTGCCAACTGCGCTGCGCAATCTGGCCCCCGCCGTCGGGATCATCGCGGGGCAGCCGCGCGGTCAGCACACCCGCCAGCTCCACCATCCTGGCCTTGACGGTGTCCACGGTGGAGGCGAAGCGGTGCACACCGGCAGGGCCCAGCACGGCGTGCAGCTGGCGGCGCGGATCGACCAGCCATACCTGTGCACCCGGCCGTCCCTGCGCCACGCCCGCGTCCTCCAGGTCGTACAGGCGGGCGATCTCAGCCAGCACCGTCGCACACACCGTCGTGCGCCCGCACTGACCCTTGCCCGCGACCAGCAGATGCCGGTCCGGGGCCAAAAACACCGGACGCTCGGTCTCGCTGAGCGCCCACACGATCGACGTCGACGAGCGGTCATCGCCCCGCGCCAGCGCCCCCAGTGTGGCCGGCGCCAACCGTGTCGGCAGGCGGCGCACTCTGCGCGCCGGGGTGAACCCGGCCGCGACCCGGCTCACCGCCTCGGCGACACTACGCGAATCAAAATTCTCTGCCGCACTTGCCTGTATCGCCGGACGCGCCATCAGCGTGTGCAAACCCACCGGCTCCACACCGGCCCGCACATAGTTCTGGGCGATCATCCCGCGTCCCGGTCGGTCCGCGGGAATGGCCGCAGCCAACCGCGGTTTGGGTAAATCGGTCACATCGTGAATATCGTTGGGGCGCAGCCACACTCGCGAACCGAAACCGCCACGCACCTTGACCCGCAACTCGGCGAGCCGGCTCACCGCGGCCACCACGTGGATGCCGAAGGTCGGGCCTTCGGCGATCAGCCGGTCCACCGTGTCCATCAGCGCCTCATACGCACTGTCCAAGGCCGCATAATTGTCGATGACCAAAAACACGTCACCATAGCCGTCGTCGGGGACCTTCCCGGCTTCCTGACCGGATTTGCGGCGTCGGAACACCTCCATCGACATCACCCCGGCCGCTTCGAAGCTGCGTTTGCGTCTCGCGAGCAGCTCGGCCATCTCCGCAACCGTGCGCCGCACCCCGTCGCTGTCCAGAGCCGGCGCGACCCCACCGACGTGCGGCAGACCCGCCACCGTGCCCAGCGCGGCCGAGGAGAACGCCAAGCAGTAGAACTGCACCTGCTCAGGGGTATGGGTCATCGCCGCCGCGCAGATCAAGTCCTGTACCGCTGTCGTTTTCCCCGACCCCTGAGCGCCGAGGATCACCACATTGGCACCCGCCCCCGAGACGTCGACGAGCAGCGGATGCTGGTCATGCTTGAACGGGCGATCCACCACCCCGATCGGGAACACCAAACTCGGGCGCGCGGCGTACTGGTTATCCCACCGGTGCCCCAGGTACGCATCAACGAGCCGCTCGATGCTCCACGGCGCATCCAGCGGAGGCTGCCACAACCGGTAGGGCTCAAAGCTGACCCGGCGCAGCGCATCGATGATGACCGTGCCCACCTGCGGGCGCATCAGCACGCCCTCGACGGCGGCGTCGTGTGCGGGCTGGGCCGGCTCGCCCTCATCGGCGTCGGGGCCCGCCGCCTCGTCGTCGAGGTCATCGGGCAGCGGTAACGGGGTGAAGTCGGTGCCGAACAGTTGCGGCGCAAAGTAATTCACCTCTGATGGCCCGGCGTCGCTGTCGTCGGTGAAATCCTCGGTGCCGGGCTTACGGTACTCCCGCCACAAATACTCACCCTGAAATTTCGTCAGAGAACCGTCATCGCCGACCGACAGATAACACTGCCCATTGCCTTTAAGACGCGTGGCGTTCGGCACACCGATCTGCACCGCCGCGCTGGTCGTCTTGAGCTTGAGTGCCAGCCGATAGCCCATCTGTCCCATCAACTTCTCGGCACGGTTACCGATCTCCTGGCTGGCCATCAGCAGATGGATCCACAGCGAGCGGCCCTGGCGGCAGATCTGCCACAACGCTTCTTCGACCTCGACCGACATCCGGTACAACTCAGTGAACTCATCGATAACCACCATCAGCACCGGCAACGGCGGTAGCGCATCAGCATCCCCGCGTGCCAGCTGATCGGCACGCTTGCGGTTGTACATGTTCGCGTCATCAACTTCAGCCTTGGCGCACAACGCTTTACGACGCGCGATCTCACCCCACAGCGCCTCGACGAAGCGGTCCAGCAGGTTCTGGTCCTCCTCGAGGTCGGTGATGATCTGCGCGACATGCGGGACCCCGGCAAACGGTGTGACACCGGCACCGCCCTTGAGGTCGGCGAGCAGAAATTGCAGGTTCTGCGGCGGATGGCCCAGCATTAACGACTCGATCAGGGTGCGCAGCATCGTCGTCTTGCCCGAACCGGTCCAGCCCGCCATCACCCCGTGCGGACCCATCCCACCCTCAGCTTCCTGCTTGAGGTCGACGAACAGCAGCTCATTGTTGTCGGTGCGGTTACCGATCGGCACATGCAGCCGCCCGGCGGAATTAATATCGCTGCGCGCGCCCCATAACTGCTCGAAATCGATGCTGGCCGGATCGTCAATCCCGTAGTAGGACAGGATGTCTCGGGCCATGAACCGGGCCCCCGAATTCACCTCGATCGACTCATAGGCCTCAGCCAGACGCCACCGCGCCATCCGCTCGGCGAACACCTCAGCCTCATCGCGGCTCATCTGATCGGCCACCGCGAAAAACCGGGCCGCAGCCGGCTCGGCTTCCCAGGTCATCGGGTCACGCGGAACCGCCGCCACCACCGCATCGGCGCGCACATGCAGCACCCTGGCGGGCTGCGCGCACGCCGGAATCTGGCCGCAGCCGCAAATGTCGAAGAACGTCAGCCCATTGACCCCCCCGGAGCTGCCGAACATCTCCCAGCCGTCGGCCACATCACACACGATCACCGTGTGCGGCAGCGGGTCGATCGGGGCCTTGCCAGCGCCATGTCTGAGCGCGAATTCTCCGCGTGACCGCAACCCCATCGCATCAGCCTGCGCCTCCACGAAATCGCTCACCGACCCGTACACCATCCGCACCGGACCGGCACCGTCCTCGATCAGCCGATCCCCGGCGTGCGGCAGCCACTTCACCCAATCCCACTCGTGGACATCACCAGTGACCACCACCACCCGCAGATGATCAGGGCCATGGGCAAACACCAACTGGCACAGGATCGCTCGCATCAACGCCAACACCCGCTCCCGCGGGCCGCGCAGCTCATAGCCCGGCTCGACCATCAGCGACACCAAGGCCGGGACCCCATAGGCCACCGTCTGATACCGCACGAACTCCTGCAGGACTTTGCCGGTGACCGGCTCAAGCTCGATATCGGTCGGCATATCCGCAGGCTCACTGAACTGAGCGGCGCCCGCCTCGGCGAGACTGGTCATCCCCACACCGACCCGGGCCACCCCGAACCAGCCATCAGAGCCATCAGCCTTGCGTTCCCACATCCGCACCCCGCCCAAGGCGGCTTCCAATGTCGCCGGCGCCGGGTGATACCAGCGGTAATGCTCATCGAGGCTGTCCGCAGCGGAGGCCGCAGTTGCCCGCAGCCCATCGATCATCAGGCAGAACCGGGCCCGCAGCGCATCCAGCTTCGCGCGTGACATGTCCCCAGAGCCCCGACCGCTGAACAACATCGCGAATAACCCGCCGACCATCACGATCGGAAACAGCGACCCCGCACCAGTAAACGAGCGCGCCCCGCTGGCAAAGCTCATCCACACCATGCCACCCACCAGCGCCATCAACCCGATGATCAGCGCCACCGTCCACAACGGCTTGCCCTGCGGGGCAGGAACTTTTAGCGGCGTCGGTAACTCGATGGGTACTGGCTGCAGCACGGGCGGTGTGGCCGGCTCCTGACGCGCGAACGCGAACTTCACTTCGGGACCTCCAACTGTCCAGGACTCAGATCGACCGGCAGACTGTTATGGCGCACCAATGCGTCCGCGCGTGAGAGCACCGGACCCTGGGCCAGCAGCCGCAGCACCAGCCACGGCGCCGGACTGGGGCCAAAGCTTTTCGGGTCCAATCCCAACGCCCGCAACGTGTCCTCTTCGCGCGGTATCCCGAACCGCACCCCCGACTCCGAGACCCACCACAGCGATTCCGCCGTCGACGACGAAACCGCACTACCCGTCGACACGACATAATTGGCGAACCCCGGCCCGAAGAACACCCGATCGGCCTGCACCGCCGACTCCGGACCCTTCACCAACTCCACCACCCGATCCGCGCGCCCTTCAGCGACCGGGATACTGGTCCCCGTCATCACCGACGTACTCGCCGCGGACTCCCCGCTCACCTTCTGCCATTGCCAGCACGCCACCGAATTGAGCGCACTGTCCACCACATGCGGCGGTGCCGGCGGAAACGCCGACAAATCCAGCGACGTCACCACCGGTAACTTCGCCAACACCGTCCCGGCCACCACCGGCGCCGAAGCCCCCGCGTTCTGCAGCACTTGGGCCACCACCGGCGAGATCGCCTGAATGCCGTCGGCCAGCACCACCGAATACGCTGTCTGACCGCCCACCTGGGGAGTAGCCACCACCGCACCCACCGGCCCCGGCGCATCAGCAAACCGCGCCGGCGACCCCGCCGCCGGGATCACCGGCACCGACAACTCAGGACCCACCGCAACCGCATCAAAGAGCGCCCGGCTCATCGGCCTCGCCGCCAACACCGCATCCTCGCCCAGCCCAAGCGCTAACAACACCGCCCGCGCGCTGCGATTGATCAACGAGCGCCGCCCGTCGCGGATCAGCCACACCTGATCGCCGTAGCGGCGCACCAGAGCCTCCTCAGCTCCCAGCACATGCCGCCGCCCACCCAGATCCGGTTGCCCATCAATGACCGTCACCGTCACCGGCTCAGGCGCCCCGGCGCCGAAAGCCTTCGTGATCTCATCGCACACCAGCCACGACGAACGCGTCGGCGACACCGGCGACATCTCCTGCGGCGCACCCGGAATACCCACCAGCGCCCCACGCGGGCGCGCATCAATTTCGCTGCGGCGCACCCGGTCCGGCGTCGCCGGCTCCCCCGCAATCAGACGCGCCGACGCCAAATTCAGCGCCGGATACAGCTTCTCGCCCACCCGCACATACAGAGCGCCCGAATTCTGATCCGCCACAATCTGCGACGTCCCCGCCGAGCTCGCCGGACGCACAAACGACCAAAACAGCGCCCCCAGGCACAGCACCGCCGTCAACGTCAATCCCGCCAGCACCGCCATCGACTGCCGGCGGCCGGGCTCGGTCTCCATGCGCACCTGGCGGCGCGTCAGCGCCGACACCGCGCGACGCGCGAAGAACATGTGCCCCGAGACCTGAAGGCGTGTCGACAGCCCTAACCCGCGGCCACGCGCAGAAGCCGCCGACTTCGTTTCATCGGCCGAATCAGCCATCCCAGCAACGCCTTTCGATCACTTCCGACACAGTCACAGCCGGTAGGACTCCCCGCCGTGCGGGAACCCGCCCCCGTTGGTCGCGATGTGGACATGGTCCATATGGTTCTGCGTCGGTGAACCCCGATTCTCCATCAGACTCGACGAACCATCCGGGTTGTGGATCGTCTGCTGCCAAATCACATGATTGATGTTGAACGGGCCGCGGTGCGCCATCGCGAACCGCATCACCGCATCACCAAGCGCCTTGCCATGCGCCGAAGTCGGATCGGGAATCATCACGTCGATCGCCTGGCCATTGGGATGCCACTTCAGCGAATCCGGGCGGACCCCGCCAATCGTGCGGATCTCCGGAAACGCCGCCGACACCGCGCGCGCCGCCAAAATGGTGTCCCGCTGCAGCCCCTTCTCCGAGGCCACACCCGGACCCAGCTCACCACCCACCGAACGGCCGACCACACCACCCACCGAGCCGGTGCCGCCGAGCCCGCCCACACCGCCGGCGAACCCGCGACCCAGCAGCGAGGCCGGCATCCCGACCAGGCCACTCGCACCGCTCAAAGCACCCCCGCCGCCACCTAGGGAGGGCAGCGAACCCATCCCCGACAGCATCGACGACACCCCGCCCATCCCGCCGCCGCCCATCCCCCGATACGCCATCGCCAACTGCCGCAGCCGCGTCGCCAACACCCGGTTCTGCTCGGTCGTGACCTGTAGTTGGCGCTGCATCGCCGCCAAATGCTCATCCATCGTCGCCACGACCATCCGCACCCCTGCCGGCGACGACGCCAGCGGCCTGGCCGCCGCCCCCGCCACCCGGGCCTGATCGCGGATCACCCCTGCACCCGCGCGACCGGAAGCACCGACCGCCCCGCCCTCACCGGCGGCCTGCCCCGACTCCACATCCCGGCCCACCACCGCGGCCCGGGCCCGCGAATACTGCCCGTCAGCGGCGACCGCCCCGCCGCCCAAACCGCCACCGCCAGAAGGGACCTCAGGCACCGAAGCACCCCCGCCGCCGGCGGCGAACACCCCGCCACCCTCCGGACCGCCAGCAGGAAACAACCCATACCCACGAGTCAGCAACCGGTCCACCCCGGCCACAAACTCCCCAATACTCACCCACCAAAACTAACCGCCGGAAAAACCCCCGACCACAACGCAACAACACCAATTTGCGGTGGCCACAGGCAGCGATGGCGCGCGCTTAGACGCTGCCCTGGTAGGCGGTCGCCAGATCGCGCAACTGGGCTGCCGCGGCGGCGTTGACCTGCTTGCTGACAGCGACGTGTTGCTGAAGCTCGGCCAAGGCCTGATCCAGTGTGGCCACCAACAATCGTGCACCCGCCGGCGTATCGGCCACCGGCATGATCGCCTCCACCTGAGCGCGCGCCCGCTCACGCAATCGCTGCACCGCCGCGCGCCCCTCAACGGCCCCGGCGGCCGCCCTGGCCACGATCTGGGCGCTCTGCTCATCCAGGCGCTGCAACGCTGAGCGCCGCTGCCCCCACTGGGCCACAGCATCCCCCAGCCGTTCCGCCGCGGTCGCGCCACCCGGCGGTGCGGCCGCACCCGCTAGCGGAGTCATCAACCCACCGGCCTGCTCGCCCTCGGGGAACAATTCCGCACCAGCCGCCAACAACCTGTCGATCACCTCCTCGGCGAACGACCGCAGACCCGGATCAACTTCAGCCACACCACCACACTGTAGGTTCTCAAATATCTTGGCGGATCGCGGTCTCTCTACCTGCAGGCTTGCAAAATTCTCACCGCAATAGCGGAAGCGACTTCCTCATCTTAGTGGCGGATCCTATAACTGTACGGTTCTGCAGCAATGGGCAGTTAGCTGGTCCTCGATGTTAGGCAGGTAGTTGCCAAGTTTGCTGCGGGTCGTGGCGAGGCTCGCTCACAGCGGCCAAGGCAGCGGGCCTTAAGTGAACTTCAATGTGTTCATCAAGTCAGCTCGTTTCTTCGGAACCGGTCAAGGGCGCCGGCTACCCCGTCGCGGGGTCGGCGCTGGGGCGCCAGTCACCGGGCTCGAGGTCTGCGTGATCTCGTATGCATGCGTCCGACGGTCAGTACACATCCGGGGCGATACCGCCGCGGACCGCCCAATCCGGCGTTGTCTCAAACGGGCCATCAGCCGTTGCACCGTATTTCGGTCGGCAGCAAAGCCCAGGCTGCCGTGTGCCGACAGCGCCCGATTAACTCGTCTTGAATTGGCGGCGCATCGCCAGCGCACTTGGCATCGACGGGTGGCACCACTATCATCGCTGTATGGCGATGATAGTGCCGGACGTCGAAGTGACGCGGTCCGAGCTGGCTCCGGCGGCGAAGTTGTTTCGGTCGTTAGGTGATCCCGCGCGGTTGGCGATCGTGCGCCGGTTGGCCTCAGGGCCGGCCAGGGTGGTGGATCTCGTCGACGCGGTGGGACTGGCCCAGTCCACAGTCTCCAAACATCTTGCCTGTCTGCGTGATTGCGGCCTGGTGGAATCCGATCCAGTGGGCCGAGCCTCGCTGTTTCGCCTTACGCACCCCGAACTGGTGGACGTACTGGCCGCGGCAGAGACAGTGCTGCGGGTGACGGGCAACGCCATTGTGCTGTGTCCGTGCTGCGGGACAGACGCCTGCACAGCGGAGGCCGCGTCGTGAGCGATTTTGATCACGCTGGCCGCCAGAATCTCTTTGCTCCGGCGGCGGACACAGCCACCAGCGATGACTGCTGCGCGGCGGATTCGTGTTGCAGCACCATGGAATCTGCACCGCCAGTGCGCGACGACGCGTGGCATCGCGCGGCGCGTTGGGCGCGGTGGCTGGCATGGATCAGCCTGGCCTGGATGGTCACAGAAGGTGTGGTCGGACTGTGGCAAGGCTATGCCAGCGGCTCCATCGCGCTGATCGGGTGGGCGCTCGGCAGCGCGGTGGAAGGTCTGGCCAGCCTGATCGTGGTCTGGCGGTTCACGGGTGCACGAACCCTCTCTGAGACCTCCGAGCGCGCCGCCCGGCGCGCCGTGGCGGTCTCATTCTGGCTACTGGCGCCGTATGTGGCCGCAGAGTCGATCCGGGATCTGCTCGGCGATCACCGATCGGAGACGACGGTAATCGGGATGGTGTTGACCGCCGCGTCACTACTCCTGATGCCGCTGTTGGGGCGGGCCAAACACAAACTCGGCGCCCGACTCGGATCTGCGGCCACTTCCGGTGAGGGAACCCAGAACTACCTATGCGCTGTCCAGGCTGCGGCAGTCCTGGCTGGACTGGCCATCACCGGGATCTGGCCCGGTGGCTGGTGGGTAGACCCGGTGATTGGCCTCAGTATCGCCGTGGTGGCGGTGCGGCAGGGCTGGCGATCCTGGCAGGGCGACGACTGCTGCTGAACCCGTCGCCACACTTCTGGCCAGGGCCATCGGGCAAGAGCGGTTGATTCCGAATCATTCTCGCTGCAACGCCTTTACGCGGCTACGGAGCTGACGGCGAGGCAAGCATGGGCTGCCATGCTCCGCCCAATGCTGGTATCGATGGCATGAGTGGCCTCTGCCGGGGCACTGACGCGCCGGCATCCGGGTCATGTCCGGAACGAATGCCAGGACGGACGCCCTCGTGTTGCCCGCTGCCCCACCTTTCGCCGTCGATGTGGCAGGAATGCCGCTGTTCGTCGCAGTTAGAGCTCGGCGCGTTCGCCGATGGTGTCGGCCTCGCCGAACGCCGCCGGGTATTTGAGGTGAGGCACCAGATACCCGGCTATTTGGGGTAAGGCACCAGATACACGGTTGCGAACGCACCTGCAGCAGCAGAGCTGACTTGATTCGTGCCGAGAGACCGGGAAACCGGCAGTGGGCGATGACGAACGCCACGCCCGAACAATCCGCCCATGGCGACACTGAAGGCCAGCACCCCGAAACCCATGCCGGCCCAGGACTGCACGTCGCGGCTGAGCAGCTCGCTGTCGTGGGGGTGGGTACCACGGAGTGCGGCCTCCGCCGGCTGCACGGCCGGCCTCATATTCGATGGCATGCCCCATGACTGGCTCAGGAACAGTCAAGCGTTCCCGCCAGCGCTCCGGCCACCAGTCCACGCCCGATGATCCTGCTTCGAGGGCACTAGTGGCAGGGAAATCCGAGCAGGTGTCGGGCGCCGTGGACGTACTCATGGACGTAGGTGTTGGCGCCGAACTCCGGCGTGACGCCTTGATCGATATCGACGAAATACAGCATCAGCAGCGCCAGAAAAGCGGTCAGCGCCAGCCACACCGCCGCCCGTGTGCCGGACAGCTCGACCGAACGGGCCTGGGCCGGATGTGATGTGGTCACCGCAGTGTTCCCCTACATCGCTTTCGCGTGCAAATGGTGGTCGGGTCAAAGGTGGTGCCTCGCAACCAGACACGGGCGCCGTGCACGCAATCTTTCGGCCTCGCTTGACAGTTCGAGCATAGACCTGGTCCGCCTGGATGTATCGCCGAGAGCCAGCCGGGGAGCAAAGGTCTGTTTCATCGCACTGCTGCCGACCATCGCCAGCGCCACCGACGTCGAGCACACTGCTCTGTGCGGGAGCACCCGTGGCCCTACAGCCACGGGTGTGATCCCTGGCAATCATGGCGTGGCTCGGCGTGGGCCTACCCATGCCGCCCCGGCGCAGCTGGTTGTCGCACCTGGGGCGGCCGGTCAGGTCGGCGTCTGGGAGGTCGTGCGGCCGGGCGCCAGAGGTTCGGTTGGGGGGTTAGGCGACGACGGCGGTTGGGGGCTGCTCAATGTGGCGTTCCTGCTCGGTGGCGTCGATGATCATGGGCCGCGAAGCGGCTAGCGTGTGGATCTTGTCCACGGTGAGCCGGCTGAGCAGGCCGGCGGCGTCCTGCGCGTAGGGCGCCCCAGTGGCCAGCAGCATGAGTGCACGTCGGATCCACACGGTCGGGGAGCCGTAGAGGCTTCCGCTGACGGCGACCAGTGCCGCAGCGACGACGAGGCCGGCTATCAGCGGTCGCGCGGCGCGGTCGGCGTGCTGCTTGCCTGCAGCTTCCAGGGTCTGTTCGGCTTCCAGAACGTGCACGATGCGTGCCAGGGAGTTGGTCGAGGCCGTCGCGGTGACCTCGACCCGCAGCGCTGCGTGGCTATTGGTCGATCCCGCGCGTACGAGGTCCCCGGGGACGGCGACGACGGGCACCGATTCGCCGGTGACCGCACAGAGATCGAGGGCGCTGCGCCCGGCGCGAATGATGCCATCGGTGGCCAGGCGCTGCCCGGGTTGGACGATCATCTGATCACCGAGGCGCAAATCCGCGGCAGCCACCACCGTCTGCATGCCGTCCCGCTCGACCGTGGCGTGATCGGGGGCCAGCGAGAGCAGTGCATGCAGGCTGCGGCGCTCGCGTGCGGCGGAGTACTCATCCAAGCCCTCGTTCATCGACAGCAGACATGCCAACGTGGCGACGCCGCCGATGTCGCCGAGTCCGACGGCACCGAGCGCAGCGGTAACGGTCAGGGTGTCCACGCCGACGCGGCCTTGGCTCAATCCTTTGAGGGTAGGAGGCACGAACGTCGATGCCCCTAGCGCCAGCGCGAGGACTTTCAATCCCAGCGTCACGGGCTTGAGCGGAATGATCCACGTAGACAGGGCGGAGGCGGTCAACAGCGTCGCAGAGCACGCGGCTCGCTGCAGTTTGACGTTCTTCCACAGCGATTGCGGCTCGTCGGTGCTGTCCTCGGCGTCACGCTGAGCTGCTGTGCTGCTCAGCACCGTAGGAGCGGCCGGTGTCGGGTCATCGCGGTGACCGGCGAGCGCTTGCGCTGTCCAGTTGATGAGGTGCTTTAAGGCCCCCGGCTCACTGTCGTCCGCGGACCGCGGGACACGGGGGGGCGCCGACGTGATTGAGATGTGTTCCTGGTCTTCGATGGCGGACAGGATGGCCGCGCTGGTGCACCGCGCCGAGGAATACCAGATCACGATTGATGCGGTTTTGGTGTAAATCTGCACGTCCCGTACTCCGGTGAGGTTGCCGACGGTGTCCTGGATCCTGCGTGGGCAGGCCTGGTCGAGTCGCGACCCGCTAAAGCGCAGGCGGATTCGGCCGGCGGCAGCCGCTACCACGGTGAGGGACACCGCGTGGTCGGGGTGCGTGCTGGTGGTGTCGGGGTGACTAACTGGGGTGGTTAACATCATGAGGCCTTTCGAGTGGTGATAGGACCGCCATCGATGGGGATTCAGCTCACCCAGGCGGTTTGTTGTCTGACCGGATGCCTCATTAGCGACCTGCCAGGTCAACGGCCGATCGTGGGATCAGCGGTAAGCACCAGCGCCGCAATGGGGGTCCGTAAAGAAGTGAATGATCACCGACCGTCGGCGCAAGGCACGACGACCTGCCGCTGACCGGTCAGCGACGCGACAAGCAGAACCGCGCCAAGATGTCTTGCCCGGCGTCCACGAGCGCCGAGCCATGAGGACCGCGCCCTCTCAACGCGCCGGCCCGGGCCCATCCAGCCGCGACCGCACCCAGCGCTGCGGCTGCGCCGCCGATCACCCACGCCGCAGCCGATCGTGGCATCGCCGTCACCGACAGCGGCTCGTGATGGTCGGTGGGCGACCTCTTGTGCACATGCTGGTTATCGGTGCCGTAGGCGGAGTGAGCACTCGGGGATCTCGCTGGCGCCTGCGGTGCGTGGCGGGCGCTGAGCTGCAAACAAAGCACGCTGCTGTGGGTGCCGTCATGGGCGCCGAGGACAACGACTGCCAACGCCATCCATGCTGCTGTCATTGCAGCGACGAGGTAGCGCATTCGTGAGTTTCGATTAACGGCCTCACATTTCATGACTCTTCGACGCTAGCACTCCAGGACAGATTGGTCAGGTCCTGACGTCGCGGCTTCGCTCTTTTCATCCGCTATTTAGCGCACGCTCACCAAACCTCACTGGCGCAGAGCCATCATCGCCGTGCGCTGGACTGTGGGTGACCGCTCGCTGTCAACATGCGGTTGCCGCGGAGGGAATGTTGTTGCGCGCAACCATCCTGACGAAACATGCGTGGGCCGCCCACCTGGCAGTGCAGTCGCAGGTTGGGGGTTTCCCGGGAATAGTGCGGCGGCGGCATACGGCGAATGCCTGCAAACGACAATGGAATTCACTGCAATGTGGCTCGTCGAGTACGTGGATCCGGCCGTGCAGTCCGAGGGCAGCACTACCGTGACCGGGGCGCTGGGCGTCGACCGGCAGCCGCTGACAGCGCACCCGGTGCTGTCCCGAGCGGCCCGCTGTGTGCCGCTATGCCGGCGAGGGATGCCCTTAAGAGATGTAGAGCAGGGTTTTCTGTGCTCCTGGTATTCCTGTTCGGTCTCCAGTCTTTAGGCACGTTGTCGGGCGATGTCGCGGATCGCGGCGACGCCGGTCATGGCGGTGTCCTCGGTCCCGCCGGTGGTGGCGGATGCGCCGAACGTGTTGTGGGCGATCCATTTCCAGTTCGACTCGACCATCGATGGCAAGGCCATCAAGATCGCCTCGATGATCGACGAGCACACCCGGGAGGGCTGATTATCGTGGAGCGTTCGATCACCGCCGAACGCCTCGTGGCCGAACTCGAGACGTTTTCACGGTGGAACTGGCGCCTTCCATACGCCATCACACACCTCCGAAAAGTTGAGGTGTTGCGTCAACCAGTTGAATCCGTCCAGTACCTATCGCTGGCCTATACCGACCGGCTGGCCGAACTCGGGATTGCACCCTCGGTGGGCTCGCGCGGCGATAGCTATGACAACGCCCCCGGCGAGGCGGTCAATGCCGCCTACAAGACCGAGCTGATAAACCGCGGCAAACCGAGGCGATGCATCGACGACGTCGAACTCGCCACCGCCAATGAGTGGCCTGGTACAGCCAGGAACGCCGGCACGAAGCCCTCGGCTACATTCCACCCGCCGAGTACGAGGCCGCCCTGACCGGCGCCTCACATCCTGCCGAGCAGCCAACCCCGGCCCTCGCAACCGACTAGGAACAAAACCTGGGGTAGTTCAACAACTACATTAACGCCGGGCGGGCTTTCAATAGCCCCGGTGGATGCCCGGATTGGCCTGGCCCACCAACGCCCGCTGATTGTGCCCGTCCGCAGCTACCCCGTAGCGGGCCATCTGATAATTCATCGATGCGCACGCATTGGCTACCGGATCCCAAATATGATTCGACGTCCCCGGCTGGTGATAGCGCGCGAACGTCCCCGGCACCAGCTGCCACACCCCGCGGCTGGAATTCTCTGGGCCCCCGTCGGTTTGGCGCGCACCATGGGCGTTGCCGTCGATCAAATTGATGGCATCGGTACGAAACCCTGATTCGTGCTCGGCGATCGTCGTCATCCCCGCCATCCAATGCGCCCGGGCCCGCGGATCAGAAATCCCCATCCGATCCAACGCCTCCTCCAAATAGCGGCCGACCGCCTCCCGACCGCCGGCCCACACACCCTTGCCCGCAAACGACACCTCAGACACCGGGATCGCCGCCTGGGCGACCCCCGCCGCACCGGCCGCCAACCGACCCGACGCCCCGACACCACCCCGGCCTGTCCCCGCCATACCGCCGGCGAACCCGCGGCCCAGCAGTGAGGTCGGCATCCCGACCAGGCCACTCGCACCGCTCAAACCACCCCCGCGGCCAAGGGAGGGCAGCGAACCCATCCCCGACAGCATCGACGACACCCCGCCCATCCCGCTGCCGCCCATCCCCCGATACGCCATCGCCAACTGCCGCAACCGCGTCGCCAACACCCGGTTCTGCTCGGTCGTGACCTGCAACTGGCGCTGCATCGCCGCCAAATGCTCATCCATCGTCGCCACGACCATCCGCACCCCCGCCGGCGACGACGCCAGCGGCCTGGCCGCCGCCCCCGCCACCCGCGCCTGATCGCGGATCACCCCCGCACCAGCGCGGCCGGAAGCACCCACCGCCCCGCCCTCACCGGCGGCCTGCCCCGACTCCACATCCAGGCCCACCACCGCGGCCCGGGCCCGCGAATACTGCCCGTCAGCGGCGACCGCCCCGCCGCCCAAACCGCCACCGCCAGAAGGGACCTCAGGCACCGAAGCACCCCCGCCGCCCGCGGCGAACACCCCGCCACCCTCCGGACCGCCAGCAGGAAACAACCCATACCCACGAGTCAGCAACCGGTCCACCCCGGCCACAAACTCCCCAATACTCACCCACCAAAACTAACCGCCGAAAAACCCCCCGACCACAACGCGCCGCGAGCTATTGAGCAGAAACCAGCGGTGCAACACCAGTGTTACACTTGGTCTGTGCCCACCAAACGCCGTCGTCATGCCATCACCGAAACACCGCCCGTCGAAGCGGCGTTGGAACAACTACGCCGCGAGCTAGGCACCGATCACGTCGAGCTTGGCGAGCTTGTCGTCCTCGGCGCCGCTGCGAAGCTCGCCTTGATCCATGCTGAGCGCGATAGCGACTCAGACCTGAGACGACGACTGGCCGACCGGGTACGGTCGCGCAGCCTTCCGGTCGAGGTAGACGCGGCAGAACGCGTACGCCGATCCGGATGGTCGCGCGCGTGAGTATCCAACTGCTGCTCGACAATTCGGCGTTCGTGCGCCTCGCAGCCCCCCTGCTGGACGAGCACCGGGTGCTGAACATCGCTGAAGCAATCGAGCAGCGCCGCGTCGGTACCTGCCTGCCGTTCCTTCTCGAGGCTGGGTATTCCGCGCGAAATGCCACCGATCATGCCGAACTCCTCCGTGAGCTCGCGGCGCTGCCGATGCTGCACATCGACACCGAAGTTGAGCGACGCGCCCTCGACGCGCAGCGTCAACTCGCCCACGCCGGACACCATCGCCTCCCGCCCGTCGATCTCCTCATCGCCGCCCTAGCGGATCGGCACAACGTAGGAGTGCTGCACTATGACCACGACTACGACATCCTCGCGGAAAAGACCGACCTGCGATTCACCAGCGAGTGGCTAGCTACACGCGGCACCCTCTGACCCCAGGTGTATGCGAACATATTCACACTCGCCGCATCGAACCGAACAGGCTGTAAACGAGCGGTTAACCTTTTTAGATGGCCAAGGCGCGGCGATCCCCTGGGTGAACGAGCGCACGACGCTCCTGCTAGCGCGGCTAGGCGAGTACGAGATGACGCTGCCCGAAGACGTAGCGCGACAGCTCATTTCCGACCACCTCGACACAACAGCGGAATTGATGCGTATCGGCCGAGAGGCCGCCAAAACCTATGTCACCGACAATTTCATTGTCAAGATTGCCGATCACCTACTCGGGATCGACCAGGCCAAAACTCACGACGGCGTCCTATCGTTAACCGCGGCCCGCCGCAGAAGGCACCAAATACAGAAACCATGAACGCACGTATTCTCGATTCGCGATTCCCTAACCGCCGAAACACCTTTCGCGGCCCTCCCCCGTAGGGCCTAGGCCGCGACAAACTCACTCAATGCCAGTCGCACACCGCACACCCACGCCGCGTACACCACATTCGCCAGATCCCCGCCGTAGCGTTCCCAGCACAGCAACACCTCCAGACGACGGCAATTGATGAAAAGCTTTGCATAGCTGGTCATCTGGTCAGGATTCTCCAGCCCGTCGAGACCTGGACGTTGCGCGCCGGCCAATACCACCGCGGTGTCATATTCCGCACCCAACGCCGCCCACTCGTCAACGCGAGGCCACTGCCGCCCGACCAACGCGCGCGCCACCGACTGGGCGACCGGCGACAGCTCATCGTCGATGCCGCCAAAAACCAGCCGCCGCACTAACTCTCGGCAATAATCGCGCAGCACCGACTCATCCGCTGTCTTGACACTGGCATACAGTGCCGCATCCACCGTCTGCAAACGGTGTGAGCGCGATGCCAAAAGCTTCGAAGCGGGGCTATCCAGACCCGACGGCGGCACGCCGGTCGCGATCTCACGCACCGCAGGATGATCCGTCAGATACTCCGATGGCCACGCCCACGTCGTGGCAACCGCCGACACCTCATCGCCCAGCGCGCGCGCCGCCCGCACCGCCTTGTCGGCGGGATTGACCCAGCCAAACCAGCGCGTATCAAACTCATCGTTGAACGCGGCCGCTATCGGCATCGTCTTACGGACAAACACACCCGGTGGAATATAGGTAGCCCCATCGTTGCTCGCCACCCACAGCGACGTCGCTCCCGTCGACCGATTGTGGCCAACAGCAACCGCCCAATCCAAGCCCGGATCCGTCACACACGCCGCCCCGGCCAAATCCGCCACCGCGAGGCGCGCCAACGCCAAATCGGTCTCCGCGGAATCCCGGCTCACCCGGGCGACACTGCGTCTACTCACCGGCACCAAACCAGCAGTACTCCCGCTCCCTGCCGGAGAAACCACACCCTCCGCCGGTAACCCGGCCGGTGCCCCCACCCCGGCCGGTGCCGCAGTCGACATCGTCGGCGGCAACACCGACCCGTACGGCGCCAAACCACCCGCCGCCATCCCAGGCACACCCGCCGCCGGCGCCGAAGATACCGGCGCGGCAACAGGAGCCGCCGCCGGCGCGGCCGCGGCAACAGTACTTTCCACCGGCGACGCCATCAACGGCGCTAGCGGAGCCGAAGGAGGCGACGCAGCCGGCATCGCCCCCGCAGCTGTCGTCCCAGCCGCCAAACCACGCCCGAAATCGGCACCAAGAGACGACAATGCAGGCGGAGGACTCACCGACGACGACAAACCACCCGTCGACGGCAAACCCGCAGCCCCAGGAAACTTGCCCAAACCCTGCACCATCGACATCGGAAACCCAGGAACACCCCCGCCGCCACCCGGCATACTCGGCAACCCCGGCAAACCGCCGCCGCCAAGCGACGACAATGGACTCGGAGTCGGTCTCGGCGGTGCAGGAGAAACACCGTCAGTGGAGTGTTCAGGTAGGCGACCGCTCGGAGCTTGCGGACTCGGCCCGGGACTAGGCGACGATGCGTCCGGTTTCGTCCCGTTCAACCCTGGCCGAGCACTCGGGTCACCTGGCTTACCCGGAACCGGCCTCTCGGGAGGACCTGTTGACTCGTCCGGAGTCAAGCCATTCCCATTGCCCGCTTGTCTGATCTTCGGTCGTTTCCCCTCATCGTGGCTGGGCGGAAATTTGTTCGTGAACAGCAGGGTGTCATTGGCCACATCGGTGTGCAGGTCGGCGGAGTACGTGTGAATCATCGCCCGGTGCTTGCTAAGGATTACCGCTATCTGTGCAATTGACTGACCAGTCCCGCTGCGCAAGAACGCTTGCACTTCCTGGTGGGCGGCGTTGCTTTCTCGAAGCATCCATCGCTTGGTGCGCTCGACATCGCTGGACACACGGGCCACCAGTTTCTTGGCAAAGCCCGCCACGTCAGCTTGTTTGAACTTGGCCGCAGCCGCAGCCCGATACGCCGCTTCCGCGGCCGCCGCCCCCTCGCCGGCGGTCCAAGAATCATTGAACACTTGCTGGGTAAGCCGGTGCACCTCATTCCCCTGCTGCTCATGGAATTGCTCTTCCCGGCACAGAGCTTCGGCCTCTATCGCCAGCTCCGTCTCCGAGTCAACCGGCCACACAAACGGCGAGAACAACAAACCGACGAACATGCCCTGCGGGATCGGATGATCGCCCCCCACATGAGGAAGCGACGGCACGCTCATGTGCTCCAAGGGCTTTGCCGCCGACTGATCGAACAGCGTCAGCAGCTTCGCCGCCTGCTTGTTATTGCGCTCAGACACCCACTCCGGAACTTCGCTGGACCCGGCTACTGCTCCCATCGCTTAATCACCTCGGAAGCCCGCATGCGTCCACCAGCGAGTTGATGGCTTCGGAGTCCACGTCCGTAAGCCGATTAACCTCAGAGATCGGCGTGTTTCCCATCGCAGCGGTAGTCACGTCAAGCGTGCTGCGGATGTAATTCTGTGCCGCCTCCGCGACCTTGATTGGGACCGCGGGTACGAGAGCATTCTGGACGGCCGACGCGCTGTTCAATGCTCGTAGGAGTAATGGCACGTTGGGATTTCCTTCAACCCGGAAACCACCCGTTCCCTGTTGGCCGCGCACCGACACATCAAACACCTGACACAAACGTTCTTTTGCGGCAGATGTTTCGGCCACGCTGAATCGCGGCGGTGTCGTCGGCGAAGCTGGCGCGACAGCTGACGGTGGCGTTGAAGTCGATGACAACCGTGCTCCGTTTAGAGCGAAGTAGGTGACTGCCGCGCTCACGCCGCCGGACACTGCCACCACCACCAGCGCCAGGATTGCCCACGCCCAGTTCCGGCCTCGCGCTTGCGCCGATTGTGGCTGTGGATGCTGAGGTGATCCCTCCGGAGGCTGAGGCGGCGTCGCAGGCGGAGGCAGCGTCACCGACGGCGAAGCCTCCCGCGACCACGGTGACGACGATGTCGTAGCCGTCATCTCAAAATCCTCTCCTACGTGCTAAGCGCGCCTTGGTTGGCTGCCTCCGCGGTCTCGACCGCAGCGACACTGGTCTCACGGCTCGTCGTGTTGGCGGCCACCCGGATTGCAGTTTCGACCCGGTGCACAGTTCGCGTGCCATTAATTGCGCTCATCAGCGCGGTCGTGTACCCGCCGACTCGCACAACCCCGGCAGTTGCGCTTGGCTGTGACGCGGACACGACATCCGCGCTCGACAAACCCACTTGCGTCGTCTGCGGATCCATCTCGAAATTTCGCGCCATGCGGTGATCCTACCGAGCATGAGAGCCCAAGACATGGGTCAACCAGCATTAATTCGGCCGCTCCGCGTGCCTTTGATTCACGCTTTGTGCAGTTCCTGCGGTAACTACCGAGGATCGCCGTGCCGCCGGTCAGTCAGAACTAGTGTTGTCCAGCCGTAGCTCCCATTGACCCGTTGCCCTTCAGCGCACTGCTGCCGCCTAGACGTCGTCCAGTAGGTCTTCAATGAGCTGCTTGGAGCGCTCCGGGATAGCTGTGTCTGGGAAATAGCGTTTAACAATGGCCCACACTTCCGCGCGCCCTGTAATCCGCAGGTGATCGAGCAGGAAGCGGATGTCGTCGGTGTCCCGGACCGCCCGGGCAGCCAGGACCTTCATCGCTAGCAGGTGGCGGGGCGGGGTCGCTGCGACTTGCAGGTGCGGGTGGTCGAACACCAAACTGCCCTGACCCGCACTGCGTGAGACATAAACCGCAGCCTGATTGTTGAGCCACGTCGATGGCCAACCCTGCTCAATCGCTACTTCACGGATCGCGGCGATCATCGGACCGTCGGGAGAAAACAATCCGTCGATATCGCGCGTGGCGGTGCGGGTTTGGTCGTAAGCCAGGATCATCGCGGCGCCACCCAGGACATGGACATGGCCAACGATCCGGCGGCGCTCGAGCTTTTCCGCCAAAGCGCTAAACGCGCGACGCAGCTCGCTGAGGTCAAACAACGGCTCAGGCATCGGACTAACTCCGTCGTGGGTGAGGTCGTGGCGGTCTAGGTATATTCCGCGCCGACGAAACGAGGCCGGCGTCCACAACATGGCGTGGAGCCGGCCGGAGGGCAGGGGTGAAATCCACCAGGGCGCCTCGACGAGGAAGCGTTCGAGCGTGCAGCTCCACAGCGGGCCTGGCGACCCGTAGCGGCTGGCGAGGTGTTCGGCAATCGCAGCCAGCAGTGCGTCATAGCGGGAGTCACCGGTTGGGGGCGGCTCGCTGCTGGTCAGTGAGAGGGCGGCGGGTCCGGATTCGTCTGCGCCGCGACTGAATTCGAAAAAAATCCGAAGCCTTGTCCGTTCATCGCTGGCGCGAATGATCGCCTCGGCCGTTTCGGAAAGGGTGTGGGCCTGGACGGAAGGTGTTAGGTCGGTGCGGGCGCCCTGGCGGCGGGACACGCCACGTACCTCGTCGACGGGATAGCCCGATACTCGGCGGATTCCCCGGTCGGACAGGATGCTGCGGGCCCGCGACGGTGTTACATGCCAATGACGGGCAGCTTGGTCCGCCGTCCAGAGCTCCACAACCACCAACATACGCGCATTTTGCCCGGAAGTTAACCGGGATTGGGCCAGCTTCGGCTGAGCAGCGCCGCCAAACGCGGGTCGGACAGCCCGCTGTCTCCCAAGATGCCGTGCGCGCTCCACAGGCTCAGAGCTGGTGCGGCGGGACCATGCAGCCGTACCGGAGCTGCTTCATCGAAGCCGAGAGTGAGTGTCCACTGGTGTAGGTCGGGGTGGAATTCGGTGCACGAGTCGAACCAGAAACTCATCTGCCCGTGGGGGACCGTAGTGCAGATCAGCCGGTCGGTGGTGACGATGACGGAGCTGGTTTGGTGAAAGCGCCACTGGTGCGCGGCTTTTCGCTCCGCGTTTGCTTTTCGGCGGTGGTTGATCGCGCCCTGCACTGCAAGGGCTCCGAACATGAGCGCGGGGCGGCCGGCGACGATCAGCGAAAACGGCGAATAGCGTGTGTCGGTGTCGCAGTAGCGGCTGTAGCCGATCTCGGTGCTCAGTAGCGCGTGCTCGGCCGGTCCCAGGACCGGGCCGTAGACCTCGATCGGTCTTGGGGGGCGCCCCGCGCGTAGCGCGGTCGCGCAACCGCGACTGTAGTGCCACCACTGCTCTGACAGGGACTGCGGCCACGCCTGCGGTGGCCGCGCGTCGGCGCACCCAGGTGTACGGCGGGCCTCAGCGTGCACGAGTGCGTAAGCGCGTCGAGCGGCCGGCAGATTGGGTGTGCCTCCGGGAGGAGGCATACCAGGGATGTTGTTCATGGCCGCACGGTATCTCGATGTACCGACACGCTTTAGTCGCCGCGCAGTTCGCCGAGGATGCGGATCGCCGCGGCCCGCTCCTCATCGCCTAGCCACGGCAGCATCCACACCAACGCGTCTTCCATCTCGCGCGCCGCATTGGCGAAGTCTTCCTCGATCGCTGCGCGCGCGGTGTTTCCCATGTTGTCGCGGTGAGCGGCGAACGTGCGGCGCATTTTGATTAGGTGTTCGGCCATAGTGAAACGCTCGGCGGCGTTGGTTGCTGACGTTGGTCCGTTGGCCGGTGATGTCGTGGCCACTCCGGCCGCGGCGACCGTTGGCCGTGGGCGCGGGGGGTTGCCGTCGAGAATGGCTTCAACGCTGCCGGGTTCCCACTCGATGGCGCGTTCGAGGGCTCGGCGCAATTTGTGGCTCAGACGGCCAGCTCGGTTGTTCTCAATGGCCCGCAACGTTTCTACCGACGGGCCACCTTGGGTCGTGACGTCGGCTTGGCTGAGTCCCAGCTCGTTACGGCGATCGCGCACCGCGATACCGAGCGTGGCCCAAGACATGTGCGATATTTTGCCCGATTTCCCGGTAAATAACTGCATCCTCACCGCTGGTCGGTCGAGGAGGTGGGCCTGGTGTTGGCGGGTGTCCGCGTGGGCGTTCATCTGCCGAGCTTGTTTCTGACGTGCGCCGATGGCGTCGGTGTGCGCGCAGTTGCCACGGGCGTCTGGTCCTTTGTCGTGATCGATCCTATCGGTACGTTATCGCATTTCGCGGTGACAACCGGTAATTATATGCTAAATTACCGGTAATTCACCGGTAGGACGGTCAGGTGAAGAACCCGCGGCTGGAGCCCGGAGGGCTTCCGCACCGAACGCACAGGAGGACTTCCCATGACAACCACCCCCAGCGCCCGCACCCCCCGACCGTCGGATTCGTCTCGGCTACGCGCTGAGGTGCGCCTATTTCACACTGAGCAGGATCTGGCGTGCCGCGAGGATCCGGAGTTGTTCTTCAATCCGAACCGCAAGTCGCGCGCGGTGGCCCGCTGCGCGGAGTGCCCATTTCGGGGTCGCTGCAGCTACAACGCCGTGGCCTCTGGTGCAACGCACGGCATCTGGGGCGGGATGTCGCTACCCGGTCACTATCCAACGCAGCTCGCGCCGGTCTACGCCCGCCTGGCTGAGCAGTTCGAGGCGCGCCGCAGGGGGGAGATCGGCGATGTCGCTGTGGCGCCGCTACCCGAGCTCCTCGTCGAGCAACTTGTCCAGGACTTTCCTATCAAAGTCATCGCCGGTGCGGCGTGAGTACCGCGGCGATCAAGGTGTGCCCGGTGGTGTCGAGTGTCGATGAGAACGGCACGCAACGGATCACGCTTCTGGATCGAGTGAGTCGGTGCTGCGCGGGGCCTCCAAGCCGCCCGGCCACACCCACTGGCGGCTCTACATAGTGCCACCCTGGCCCGTGTCGTTCGCCGGCGACGCTGATGCCACCCAGCACCTGCTCACCGCGCGCCGCGCAGATGCCGCTGCGGCCTCCCGCAACGAGCGCAGAGGCCCGCCAATGGTTGAGGCTCATCGGGCACCTTTACGCCCATCTCGCCGAAGCGGGAACCGCCCCCGCGACGTCGCGCTAAATCACGTCTCGGCGCCATCACCGAGAACCGCTGGTAGGAGGCGTGCGGATCACAACAACATCTCAGGGACGCGGCGGTCGGAGGCGCGCTATCAGATAGCCGCGTGAGGATCGCGCCATGGCTCAGCCGCACAAAGGTCAACGCAAACTCCTCATGTGCAGCCCCGCTGAAGAGGTCTACGAGGAAGTAAAGGCCGACGCCGCCGCGTAAGGCATCCAGCCTGTCCCAGCTCGGCGCCTCCAAGGACATCGCCACGCAGATCGCGCAGTCCGAGGCGCACGTGGCGGCGCGGCGCACCCCACCCAGGCCGCGACAGATCGCCAGATAGTTGGTGAAGTATCTGTCGAGGTAAATTGCAGCGTGGCGCGGTTGCCGGTTGGCGCGCTACTGCAACAGTTCGCGCACTGGTGAATCTGCGGGCCCGATGTGCTGGTCAAACGCCTCGTTAAGGACGGTAAGCATCCGTTCGGAGCCGCCGCGCAGCACATCGGTGATCAGATCTTCCAGCTCGATATGGGTATAGCGAGTAAGAGCGGTCGGTTCGATGTAGAGGTCCTCGATGTAGCCATCTCGCTCGATAGTCACCTGGACCTCCTCGCCGAAGGGCCCCAGGTCGTCGGCGCGGCGCTGGCAGTCGGCGTTGAACTGCGCAAGCGCAGCGCGGACCATCTCGATTTGCTTCTCGATCGCCGCGACGGCCTGGGCATCACTTGCGGGCATCGGGTTGCTCCCCGCGCGGTTTGCGCTCTCTGTCATCGTCTTTGTTGCGTCCTTCTCGACGGTTTTTGACCGGCTCACTGTTCGGCGGCACCACCACCGCCAGCGTGCGGTCCTGATACAACTGCTTATTCTGCGGCCCCGAACCGCTGCCGCCACGCCCACCCATCGGTGGCATCATCGGTCCCATCGCCCCCACCGCTGGGGCCGGTCCTGCCGATGACGGCGGTGCTGCGGGCGCCGCTAGTGCTGCCGCTGGTGCGGCCGCCTCCGGGGCTGCAGCCAACGGCGCGGGCGCGGTCATCGCGCCGCCGTCACTGGCCGGCGCGGTCTGTCCGTCCCCGCCGCCGCCGAAGTTGGAGCCCGCCGTTGGCTCGCCGAGGGATTCCGGAGATTCTGGTGGCGACTCCCCGCCGGGAGGTGCTCCGCCGCCGGGGTGTTGACCCAAGCCGCTCATCATCGGCGCCGCGGCCTGCTGGACTCCTTGCAAGGCCTTGGCTCCCGCCCCCGCCAGACCCCCCATCGCGCCGCCCAGGCCGCCGACCACCCCGCCGATGATTCCCAGGATCAGCATCGGCGCTGCTCCCGCACTAGCACCGGTCACCGTTTCCAGCAACGGGTTACCGAATGGGGTCGAATCCACGTCGGCCGGCGGCCACGTCGTCCCGCCACGGAGCAGGCTCTCCCCCGACCCCGGGCCTTGCTGCACCGGCTCTAACGGCGCGCCGGTGGCCGCGGGATCGGGTTTGGTCACCGGCGTGCCACCAGGGCCCTTGGCGCGCTGCACATCAGGACTGTCCGGTATGGCTCCCGGCGGTGGGGCCGGCGCCCCCGGGCCGAGACCGGGCAGCGCCTCAGCGAAGCTGTAGCTGCTAAACCCAGCCGTCGACGCCTGATACAGGCCGGCAACCTTCACCTGGGCGTGCACCACCGCTTCGCGGCGCATCCCGCGCGCGGCGATATTGGCCTGCACCGCTGTCTGCAACTCGCGCTCCCCCGCCACCACTTGCCGGTGAGTCGGGATCGCGGTACTCGCGCGGTGGAAATTCTGCAAGTGAGTCGCCGCCTGCTGCGCCAAGCCCGCAACATGGCGTGCGTGGCCCTCATACCAGCGCTGCAACGTGCGCAACCGCGCTGTCGCCGCCTGTGCGCTGGCCGCATCCCAACTGGCCTCGATCGCCGTGATCACCGCCCCCAGCTGCAAGCCCGCCCGCTCAAGCTGCGCGGCCTCGGTGCGCATGCTGGTTTGCACCGCCTGCCACGCCTGCGTCCCCCCACCGGCGCGGCCGGTATCGATCAGCCGGGCGATGTCACGCGGTGCGGCCGGGACCTCACCGGCCGGCGCCGACACCCCGCCGCCCAGAAGATCGGCGACAGCATCGATATCCACCGCCGGCGCCGGTGTGCGTGCCGGTATCGCCCCGCCGCCACCGGCACTCAAAGTCGCCGCCGATACCGCCTCCTGATCGTCGAAGTCCGCGGCGCTGGTCTGCACCATCACCCCGTAACGCTGGGCCAGCGCGTTGGCGATCGCGGTGTAGCGCCGAGCCAGGCTGACCGCGGCACTGAACCGGAAACTGGCGGCCACCGATACATGATCAGGCGCGCACGGCTGCACCTGGTCAGCGTGCGGGACCGCCGCGTGCGCGACCGCACAGGCCTGCCCGGCCGCGCCGGTGAGCGCCGGTGTGTCTACCCGTACCGAGTTCGCCACCGCTGAAAAGCCTCGGTTAGGTGCTCAGCGTGCGCTGGTTGTGCTCCTCAGCGTCGCGGTACGTGGCGAGGCTGCTGCGGATGTGCCCGGCCACATCCTCGCAGTAGCGGCCCAGCGCGTGGCCGGCCTGCGCGCGGGCCTGGAGCACCTCCTGCAACGCCGCCCCCACCGTCGACGAACCGATCCGCCCAAACATCGAGCGGGCCCGCTCCAAGGTTTCCGGGGAGGCGTCCAGCATTTCCCGTACCCGGGGAGCTTCGCCCTCCCACCACTGCGCGTGCTGGTCCCACTCGTCGAAATTCACCGACACGTTCTTGGCCACTGAAACTTGCCTCCCGAGCTCTGAACTGCGTATTCATCAACCATAAAGCGCCGCACCGCCCCATGTCCGGGCCGCGAACACTCAAAAATCGATAGTTTGCCGGTACTGCTGCACTTCGGCCAGACTCGGAAAGCCCGCGGTCACCGACCATTGTGCGCCGGACTCCTCACCGCTGCGCACCCCCACCTGGGCGCGCAGTTGCATCAGCGCCAACCGGTGCAGCCGCGCAATGCGATCCGCCAGCACCTCAGCCGGCCACGACGCCACCGCCGGCTCCAGCTGGACCTGCACATCAAGGCCCGACACGTCGGCGATCTTGACCATCAGCGCACCATCGCGGGACCACTCGACGACCTCGTTTATCACCGTGGTCCCCGCTCCGTCGACATGCATCTAGGCGCCTGCGGCAACAGTCGGCGGCGACACACTACTCGGCGCCGCCGCTGCGGGGACGTGCGCGGTCGCGCCGAATTGGGCCGGGTCCTCCCACCCCAGGAATTCCGCGGCGGGCAGTGCGCTTTGCGGCTGAAGCTGGCCATCGAGCCAAATTTTGCCATTCCCCATGAAGATGATCGGTTCGCGGCTCTTGCACTGCGCGATCTGACCGGGCACCAGGTGGCTGGGATCGACCGGCACGGTGACCGGCGTCCCCGGAGGCGGTAGCTGCGCATACGGCTTCCACGCATCCGTCACCGAAGCCCCGTTGAGTACCGCCCGCACCGCCGCGGCGTGCTGGGCCGAGGTCGTGGTCACCGGCGTGCCATCAGGCATTTGCACCACCAGGCTCGCATCCCCGCCCGGTGCGCTGGCCGGTGCGGCCGCCGCGGCAGCGGGTTGTGCGGCCACCGGCTGCGCACCCGCGCTGCCCGCAGCCGCGGGGTCGGGCTTGGCTTCGCTGTCGCCTTTGCCGCGGCCCTCTGCGGCCTCGGACGACTCGTCGCGACCATGACGGTCATCGACGAAATCAGCAGGCTTACCGCGCTCACGGGCCTCGCCGTCGTTGAACCCCTCACCGCCTGCGCCGTGGCTGCCCATTGCGCCGGTCAGCGGTGCCAACGCACCCAGCGCATCCATCGGCAAGGAACCCCCTGCATTGCCCAACATCCCGGGCAATGAACCCAATGCCCCCAGGGCCGGACCCAGCATTGAGGTCGGATCACCCGTCATCGCGGGCAATCCACCCATTCCCGCCAGAGGATCAGTCACCCCGCCGGTGGCGCCGGCGCCTGGGTCTACACCACCGCCTCCGCCGCCAGCCCCGCCACCATCTCCGCCGCCACCGGACCCACCGCCGCCGGACCCGGCGCCACCGGACCCGGCGGCATCGGCGGGGCCTTTGTGATGCTCGCCACTGCTCTCGCGGTATTCAGTGCTCAGCGCGGCCAGCAATTCGGCCTGCCTCTTGCTGTCCACCTTGGAACTGTTGAGCAGGCGCTGGATCTCCGCCAAATTGTGATCCAGCATCGTGTTGAACAAGGACAGCGCCTGCGGGTCTTTCGACATCGTCGGGTCGGTCATGATCTGCTGGTGAGCAGCCTGGATGCCCGCGACCAGCTCACCGACCCGAGCCCGTGTTTCGTCGTTGGTAGTGAAGATCTCTTTGAGCAGCTCGGCCAATTTCTCATCGGTAGCCGCTACCTCGCCGCTAGTTTGGCGGTAGGTGCCCCCGGCCTGATCCGCGCCTGAATGCAAGCCACTCCAAGACGGCCCTACAACGCGCGGGGGCCCGCCCTGCCACGGCGCTGGGGGCACTACATCCCGGGCCCGCTCACGTGGCGGCCGCCGATCGTCGTCGCCGCCGAAAATTGCGTCGACGCCAGCAAGAACCGGGCGGAGAAGATCCTCTAGTTCCTCCAGAAATCCCACCGATTCCCCTACTTCCGCCGATCACACAACCCGAGCACTCACTGCAAAAAACGCTACCGCCGGGATCGACCCCAAAGCGACGGGCGAGGCACACCAATTCACCGACGTTCCTCCCGCAGGCGGCATCGCCCAGCACGGCAGGTACGGGTGGGAGTCGCAAGAAATCAGCCGGGCCGCCGCCGACCCAGAACGCTGACGACGGCACCGCTGCGGTCCCCCTCGGTGGCTAGAAATATTTGTCGGGCGCGGATGTGGTCGGGGCGGGTGCGGCGCGCTTACGGTGTGAGAACCGGCTCCACCAACGGCATCGACGGCCGGACTTAAGGACAACGCCGACGATTGGCCGAAGCCACACAGCAGTACGCCGCGGTTGAACCGCGCGGCGTGTCGTGCGCGGTTCAACCGCGCACTCGTGTCACTCTTGTCCCACAAGTACACAGCCGACCCGACAATCAGGAGCGCATCCCCCGAACCCAGCCCGAGCTCGCGGGCGCCGCGAGATTGCACAACCGCATACAGGCCCAAACGCAGAAATCCCCGCCGAAGCGGGGACACCTGCCCCGGAGCTAGCGACTCCGGTTCTGGCCTCTGAACTCAGAAACCATGCCTAGCGGGCTGGTTTCACGATAGAGGACGCCTTCGTGAATCACAAGACTGGCATTTTGGTGCCGTTAACTCCCTGTCAGCGACATCCTGTCGACTGGCTTGACCCCACCCGTACGGGCCTCACCCGACGGCTTTGCCTAACTTGCCCGGGCCTCCAGGCGTGCGCGCAGGCCGCCCACCGCGAGCGCCCCGACTACGGCATGTGGGCCGGCGTCTGGATCAACGGTGACTTCACCGCCAAAAAACACCTGCTGGGCTGTCAAAACCCCACAGAGGAGCCGACGGCGCTGCAAACCGCGCCACCGCAAAAAACCCCGCCGGTGCGACCGTCGCCGCGAGCGCCCGGCCCCGCGCGCTACCGCCGAGTCGGCACATTGTGCACCAGCGCTCCCCCACCGCAGCTAGCCGCGCTGATCACCGCCCGGGCCGCCGGGCACTGCGAAATTATGGCGCCGGCCTGCACCTATCAGCAGTCGGCGATCTTTGCGCGCCGCCGCGCCGCGTCACGCACGCCGCTGGGCAGCCCCGCAGACGCATTGGCCGCCTGCCGCAACTGCATTGAATTGATCGAGCACACCGCCACCCCCACAGCTCTGGACCTCGGTTACATCGTCGACCCCCGCAGCTGCACCAGCACCGTCGCGCTGCTGTGGCGCCAACACCACTGGGTTTACCTCGACACCCGCGGCCGGCTGCATCGGTGCCAGGGCGCCGCGCAGCCCGTTACCCGCTAGCCCGCGATGACAGCCCTCGCCGCCGCGCCTGCCGCCACCCCTGCGGTCGTCTGGAAAGCGCTGGCCCATCTCATCGCGGCGCGCCCCACCGTACGGGTCTGCAACCCCGACACCGCCAAATTCGATCGCACCGCCGCGCTGAGCACCCGACTACCCCGACTCCCCGCCGCGGTGCCGCTCTACCTGCGCGGACGAGCCCAGTACCTGGTGCTGGACTTCGACACCAAACGCCACGGGCAACACACGGTGGACGCCGACTTCACGCGCGCGTTGAGGTGGATCACCGACTGCGGCGGCATCGCCATCAGCGATCGCTCCACCAGCGGCGGTCGGCACCTGCTGGTGCCGCTGGCGGTCGGCACCGCCGCGACCGCCGAGGAGCTCAGCCCACTGTTGCGGCTCCTAGAAGCGCGGCTGCCCAGCCTCGACAAGACCCCGATGACCAACCCGAAGACCGGATGCATCACGGTACCCGGGTCCGCCTGCCGCGAAGGAGGCCACCGCATCCTCGACGGCCCCCTGGACACCGCCGTGGACACCCTCACGCGACGGTCCCATCCGGCCCTGCTACCCCGGCTCAACGTCCTGCTCGGCGCGCTGAGCGCGTCGACCCCGCCCCCGTCGGCGCGCACCTCCTCAGCCCCCGACGGCGACGCGTTGACCGGTAGCGGCGAGGACACCCGGCTACGGCCCGACTACACCCGCAGTGGAGATCTGCCGGCCCGAATCACCGCCTATGCCACCACCGGTGTGCTGCCCACAGACACCACCTGGCGCAGCCACTCCGAAGCCCGCCAGTCCGTGCTCGCCCACGCAGTCCTGCACGGATACACCCTGACCACCATCCGCGCACTCATCGCCCCGGGCCGCCCCTGGAGTAGCGGGCTGGCCCGCGCCTATGCCCGCTATCAGCGCAGCGCCGAGACCGCGCTGCGCCGCGACTTCGCGAAGGCTTTACAGTGGGCGGCCGACAACGCCCAGTATTTCCGACCAGCCGGTGCACAAGAATACGAACTACACACACGGGGGGGCACCCGTGGACCGCTCCTGCACCGGCAGTGGCTCACCAACGCCGTGGCCTGGGTGGAGCAGAACTACCCGGCTCACCCCTACCGCTGGATCGGAGCAGCGGTCTATCAGGCGCTGGCCGTGCACGCCGTGCGCACCGGAGAGGTCATCAACGGGGTCCCGGTGGTCGGAGTGGGCGGCCGCTCGCTCTCGATCGCCACCGGCCTGCTCAGCGAGACAATGGTCTGGCAATTCCTGCGCGAGACCCGCGATCAACCCGGGTCACCGCTGGTCCGTACCCGGGTTGCCCAAGGACGCCAACCTGACTTCTATGCCCTGACCCAGCAGCACTGCCTGGATCGG
This sequence comes from Mycobacterium sp. NGS61, assembly GCF_059812325.1. Lineage (NCBI taxonomy): Bacteria > Bacillati > Actinomycetota > Actinomycetes > Mycobacteriales > Mycobacteriaceae > Mycobacterium > Mycobacterium sp. NGS61. The sequence goes on along the minus strand of NZ_JCALCL010000008.1, from coordinate 13,611 downwards.
GCCCCTGAGGCCATCGCCGCGGCCCGCATCGAAGATGTCCACCTGGCGTGGAAAGTCATCGGTCACCGGCACCGACGCATCTACGAACTGATCGTCCACCGAGGGCTCACCGATCCCCGCGACGTCTTCGCGGCCGCCCACGTCTCCCCCAGCACCGGATACGCCAGCCTGGGGGCCTTGGTTACCGCGGGACTCATCGCACGCGGTCGCGGAAGCCTGGGGCCCGGAACGGTGACACTGGATCAGATCGGTGCCGCGCACCAGCTCCACGCCCTGCGAACCCAGCGGATCGCCCGCCACCGCCGCGAACGGCAGAGCTGGCATGACTGGCTCACCCTGCGCGAAGAGCTGCGCAACCCGCCCGATGACATCGGGGACACGGCACCAGTCAGCGTGCTCGCCGATCCCTATGACCGGCATCGCCAGGAATACCTCAGCGCTGTCCTGGCCACCGGGCCCCCCACCCTCGACGACGAAGGTCACTCCCTTGAACTGCTCGCTGAACTCGTCGGCGCGCGCATCCTCGCCGGCCATGCGCGCGGCGCCCCGAACTAGATCAATGCAGCCGGATCCGCGTCCCCGGGAGACTCCCCAGGGTGCGGGCTGCCCCACCCTGACTCCGGCAGGGCTGGACAACTAGACGACGAGATAAGGACGCGAACCGCTCCTTTACCGCGGTAAAGAAGCGGGTGCTGCCCGGACTGATTGCGCCACCGACGTGCAGGGCGCCGGAAAGAAAGGGGGGTGCCGGTGGAAAATGCTTAGGCGGAAGAAGCCGTGCGGCGGCGACGCTGCCGAGCGGCCAGCGCCTCTTCGACGAGGTTGGAGGCGAAGTCCTGCGCGGTCAGCAACACATCGTCGCGCTTGGCCTCCAACCACGCCGCCCGCAGGTGGCCGGCGGCCTCGGACCGCAACCGCAATGTGCGGGGAGCCCCCAGAGCGTCCGGTTCGGAGACGGCCGGTTCCGGGGCTCGCGAGCGAACCACGCGAGCATTCGCTGGTGGAGCCGGGCGGGCCGGCACGGTCGCCGGGGGTTGCACCGGAGCCTGCGCGGGCGATGCGGGTGCAGCCACCACCGCAGGGGGACGCGTGGCTGAACCGGCATCAGAGAGCATGCCCATCACGACTTCGGAGGTCTTTTTACCCATGGTGTCTCCCTCGCTTGGCGCGGCCCTCATTGACACGTTTCATCACATCCACGGTGAACGCGGCGTATGCCTGGGCCAGATCAGGGTCGGCCTCGGCGTCGCCGAGCACGAATCCCCCGCTGACCATCCGCTCCGCCGCGGTGCGCTTAGGGATCAGGGCATCGAACATCGGCAAGCCGTCTTCGCCTAACGCGGTTAACGTCTCGCGGCTGATCAATGTCGCGGGCTCGTACTTGGTCAATAACACGCCGAGCAGCTCTGCGGACAACACCTCGTGTTCGCGCAGCGAGGCGGCCCACTCCAAGAACATGTGCACGCCTCTTCTGCCCCATTTACTGGCGTCGGTCGGCACGATGAGCCAGTCGGCCGCATTCAGCGCCGAAATCACCAGCTGCCCCAGGTTCGGGGACAGATCTAGGACGATCGCGTCATAGTCGTCGAACACCGGCTGCAACCGCATCGCCATCTGGTACTCGCGGCGGTGCATCATGACGAGTTCCTGGTCGAGCTTGGCCACCGCTAACGTGGCTGGTATCAACTCCAGGTTGGGAATGCGCGTCTTGCGTATCACCTCGGCGATCGGCGCCCGCTGGGCGATCAGGTCATACAGATCCAGATCCACGTCGTCATCCGGATCGAACATGGACGTGGAATTGGCCTGAGCATCGCAATCCACTAACAGAGTGCGCCAACCACCGTGCGCCAACCCGGCCGCGAGGCTGACCGCGGTAAACGACTTCCCGACCCCACCTTTGTGGTTGGCAATAGCAATGACATCGGCTTTCACTTTGACCCCTTAAGTCCCATTCGTCACACCTGTGATTACAACACGGGGTCGCCGGGTGTTCGCGCGATGCGGTCGCGGCGTGTTGCGGTGACTCGGTGATGCAGCAACGCAGTAAGTGAGCGATTCTGTGTTTGCAACACCGGGTTGCGTAGTGTCACCGTGACGCAATGATGAAGTGATCAGGTGATCTGCTCACGACATCGCCCCGCGATCGAATCAACTGGTGATCCTGTGATGCCGCGACGTCGCGACCCCGTGTTCCGATCACACGAACACGCGGTGACCTGATCATCGCCGCACCCTGTGATCTGGTCGCATAGTGACCCCGTTGCCCAAACACCGCAGCACCACGTGATCCGGCGATCCCGTGATGCGATCAACGGATCAGGGAATCACTCAGTCGCACCGCCACCAGATCTCCGCGTTACTCGATAACCACGTGACGCGGTGACCGACTCACCCGATCGCACCGTCACCGCATCGGCCGGGTGTGCGGATGCCTCGATGACCGCGTGACGGCGTCGCCAGATCACACAATCACCGGACGACGCTGGCGGGGGACGCGAGGCGCCGAGGTCAGAGCCGAATTCCAACCAGATCGCGTGAGCGTGCCAGGCGGACGGGTGCGACGGAACTTGCCCGATCTTTACCGCGGTAAAGATCCAACGGCTCGTTTCTGCCTTGAGACAGCGAAGCGCCGGGGGAGAGGGCGCGGAATTGCATGCGATGTGCGTATGCTCGCTCGCCGGCCGCGTGTCCGACAGCCCAGATCGCGGCGGTGCCACTAGCATCATGGCGACCCATCCGAAGTACCCCGCTGTGCGGGGGAAGCATACGGAAGGCCATTCGATGGCTGTGCACGTCCTTTTGAACCAGAAAGGCGGCGTCGGCAAAAGCACCATCGCGGTCAACCTGGCCGCCGTGACCGCTGACGTCCTCAATCACCGCGATGATCCGGACGCTAGCTCGCCGGTCGCCGCCATCTCAGTAGACCCCCAAGGCTCAGCCGTCTGGTGGGCATCACGAATCGACGACCTGCCGTTTCACATCGTGCAGGCCCACGACGACCTCGCCGGACTAGCGCGCATCAAAGAGCTGCCGACCATCAAGCACGTCTACATCGACACCCCCGGCTGGATCGACCTCGACGCCGGCGCCGGCACCACCGCCGACCCGCTCGGCAGGGGGCCCGCCGCAGACGCCCTACGCGCCGTGCTCGACGTCGCCGACCAGGTCATCATCCCGATCGAGACCGAACCGCTCTCCTTCGATCCGACGGCCCGAACCATCAACAAGGTCGTTAGACCACGAGGCCTGCCCTACACCGTGGTCATCAACAACTGGGACCCGCGCGACGGCCACTACGACCTCAACGAGACCAAAGAATTCATCAAACGCAACGGATGGCCGCTGGCCAATACTGTTATCCGCCACTACAAACTGCACTCCCGGGCCAGCGCCGACGGGCAGGTGGTCACGGAATACCCGACTAACCGCGTGGCGCTGCAAGCACGCGAAGACTTCTACCGCTTCGCACTCGAACTCAACATCGGGGGAGGACGCTGATGGCCCCACGCGGACGACGCACCAGCCTGGCCGAACTGGCCGGCGACGTCGGCGACAACTCGCCCGTCGACCGTCCACCGGCGAGCGAGGCGCCGGCGCGCAGCGTCGCGCTGGCGGATCTGACCGCCAACCCCCGCAACCCGCGCGAAGACGTCGGCGACCTGACCAACCTCGCCTCGATCGCCGACCTGCAACTGCAACCGGCGGTGGTCGTCACCGCCGCCGCCTACCGCGCTCTATACCCCGACGACGCCATCGCCACCCGCTTCGTGGTCATCAACGGCTGCCGGCGTCTGGCCGCAGCACACAAATACGGCCGCACCGACCTCGACATCGTCGTCAACGACGCTCTCGCGCGCGACCGCATTACCCTGGTCGCCGCGGCCATTACCGAGAACGTCGACCGCGAAGACTTCGACGTCATCGAAGAGGCGCGCGCCGTGGAGGCACTCGTTGCCGAATGCGGGCGCGCCGTCACGGCCGCACAGCGGCTACACCGCACCGAAGGCTGGGTATCGCAGCGGCGCGCCCTGCTCAAACTTGACCCTCAACTCCAAACCGCGCTGCGTCGGGGCGAACTCGCCATCCGCGAGGCCCGCGCCCTGGCGCAGGTCCCGCGCGAACAACAAGTCGCACGCTGGCGCGCAGCCCTAGCCAAGCAGAACAACGACACCGATGTCCCCGCACCTCGACCCGGCCCCCCGAAGTCGCGGGCACTCACTGCCGCCTTAGCCCAATTCGACAGCCGCCCCGACTTACTCGTCGACGCCCTACGCAACTACCTCGGTGACGAGGGGATGAAGCAGCTCCGCGCACTGCTCTAGGCTGCGGCCGCGGCGCTCCGCATCCCGTCGATCGGTCAGCGGACTGTATGCGGGGGGCGATCAGAGTTGATCGGCCAACTGACCCAAATGCCCCGGCGTCACAAACTGGGCGAGGGCATCCAGATAATTCTGCGCCACCGCGCGATAGCGCTCCGCGGTGCTTTCTCCGGCCAGCATGTTCTGCTGCGCCGCGATCAACAGCCGGTTGACCTCCACCTGGGTCACCAGCCGGGCACGCAAGTCATCAACTTCTGTGCTCGACGCGGGGGTAGGGGAGGGCCCGGCTTCACCGGGTAGCTGATCACGGTAGACATACCAGCGCAGCCGTTCCGGACGGGGGATCGCGCCGCCGCGCAATTCCCCGGCGGTAATGGCCCGGATCAGCGTGCGGGGGTCCTTATTCAATGCCGCCGCGGCCTCCCGCAACGACACATGCGGACCTGACGGCGTGGTCTCCACACCGTCAGGCACCTGCTTGAGCTCTGCCATCGCCTCGATTCGCGCTCGCGAGCGTATCGTCCCATTACAACACAATGCCGTTAACTAATGGCATATTAACGGCATCACGATCCGCCACAGGCCGCCAATGTCGCTAATAACGACATCGATGCCATAAACTAACGGCAACAGCTAGCGCCATTACGGTGGTCGAGCCCACCACCCGGTTGTTGAGAGGAACAGTCGTGGCATTACACACCGAACGACGCGCCCACACCCGCAAAGGCACCGAAACGCGGCAACGCACCAAAATGGTCGGCCTGCGACTGCGCCCCGAGGACCACCAAAAGCTGACCCGCCTCGCCCAATTCCGTGGCGTCAACGTCGCCGCACTCTTCGAATCGACCGTTGCGGACCTCCTAGCGACCCCCCTACCCGGCGAATCGCTTAGCGCCTAGACCGGCGTACCCAAAGCCCTTTCGCCGATCAAAGTCAGTTCCTCAAGCAATCCGCCGACGCCCCCACCGGGCCGCTCTCGCCGGCCACACGCGCACGGCGCAATCTTCGTAACCCGTAACGTGCCGATCGGACCGGGTCTCTTCGATCGGCCGTCCCGTGGCGGAGAGCCGAGACACACGCGCGAACGGCAAGGCGCCTCACGCCACCGCCGATCGCGCACATACCGGCACAGCCCCAGGATTGATGCCGCACCCGGCCGTCTGGGCCAACGGAGATGCTCCCCTCAACGGGCAGCAGATCCCACAACTGCAGGTCGCGGACGAACTGCAGACGGTGCGCACGGCGCGGCACTGGCGAAACCAGCGCACACTCGATGGCCCCGTCACCACCAGTCAATCCCGCGGAGGGGCCGCTTTCAGCGGCTTTACTGTGCAGGGACGCACCCAGCCCCGCCCAGAGACGCTAAGCGTTGCGTCGCTGCACCTCTGCAGGCGCCCGGATCGAGAGGGGAGCAGACTGGCAGGGTGAGCATCGTCCTTCCCGCCCTGCCGCCAGGGCCCATGCTGGCCACGCCGGGCCCGCCGTCCAGCGGACCGGATTGGATCGTCGAGGCCAAATGGGACGGCGCCCGGGCCCTGACCCGCATCCACGGCCACGACATCGAGATCGTGAGCCGCCCCGGAAACACCTTGGCCGCACGCTTCCCCGATGTTCTCGCCGGCCTACACACCGCAATGGGCGGACACACCGCGATCCTCGATGGCGAGATCGTGGCGCTAGCCCACGACGGGCGACCAGACTTCAGCAGACTGCAGCGTCGCCTGCGCGTCACCCGACCGGACCCTCGGCTGCGCACGACGGTGCCGGCGCGCTACCTGCTCTTTGACATCTTGCACTTGGACGGAACAGATCTGACCGGCCTGCCCTACGTGCAACGACGCGAAGCGCTCGAGGGCCTCAGATTGCCCCGCGATGGCACCGTCGTCGTACCGCCGTGCTGGCATGGCCTCGACGGGCGCTTATTGTTCGACGCCACAACGGATCTGGCGCTCGAAGGTGTGGTGTGCAAACGCGCGGCATCGACCTACCAGCCCGGGCGGCGGTCTCGCTCCTGGATCAAGACCGTCATCCGACGCAAAGCCCCGCTTGTCGTCGCCGGCTGGGTCGACGGCCGCGCGAACCCGATCGGCGCGTTGCTCCTCGCTGCCCACGACACCGACGGGCGACTGTTGTACTGCGGGGCGGTCAGCTCCGGACTGAGCCGGCCAGCCAACCGAGCCATCTACGCGCAGCTGCAGCAGATCGAAACTCGCACTCCACCACTTTCGTGCCCACCCGGCCATGCGCTGTCGGGCCACGCCCACTGGGTGCGGCCCTCGCTGGTGGGTCTGGTCGAATACCGCGAATTCCCCGGACGCCTGCGCCATCCCGCCTGGAAAGGACTTACCACGCGCAAGCCCTCCGAAGTCGGTTTGCCGCCACACAGCTGACCGTTGCTGCCGCGGCCGCGCCGGACCGTCACTGTGATGAAACGACTGCGAATGGCAGATATCCCGGCTTGTGCGACCCGAATGCACTTCCTCGATCGCGGTCGCTCATTTATGCCTCAACGGACACTCCATCTCGAATCCCACTGTGCTGCAACGAAACTGATGCAGGGGCTGCTGTAATCAGGGAGTCAGAATTTCCCCGTTGCCTGGGCACACGGATAATCCCAGTTATCCACGATGCTTTCGCGATGATGAAATGGCTCAAACGCGTAACACCGGGGTCCGATTCCGGTCATGCTAGACCGCTCAAAAGGCTTGTAGGGACGAACCGGGCAAACATCGCTCGAATAAGGAGGTGATTGCGGAAATCCTGCTCAAAATCCCGACCGCGTGAGGTCAAGCCAGGGACGAGCGTGCGGCGATCGAACAAACGGAGTCCCCTTGCCGGGCCGAGGGCGGCACGACCGCGCGGTGTTGCCCGCTACAGGTGGCCACTGGGCAGCTCAGTCGAGCACTGCTCCGACGGTCAAGTCCAAAGACGTGGCGTACCACTCGCGAGGCCCGCCGCTGCAACCGCTCGCAAAATCCACGGCTTGCCCTAGATGACCCTCCAGCGACTGACGCGCCTAATTGGGCCGACGCCGCCCCAAGTCAGACGGAGGAGGGCAGCGCCGCGAGTCGCAGTTCGCGAAGTTACCAGACTCGCCTAAGGTCCTGATTGCGGTCGCGGGCGGGGGGGTCTAAGGGCCGCAGCAGGTGTCACACATGCTCACTCCGTGTCGAGCGCAGCGGCGTCGGCACCGACCAACGCCTGAATCAATGTGCGGCCGCGCTCGGTGAGCCGATACATCGCCAACTGCCGTTGCCGACGGGAGGACACGAGCTCAGCGGTCTTGAGTTGGCGAAGGTGATAGGACACTAAGCCTTGTGCCTGTCCGACCACCCACGCCAGATCGCACACGCACAACTCGTCGCCACGCAGTAGCGCCGTCGCGATCGTCAACCGGGTGGGGTCACCGAAGGCCCGCGCCTGGGATGCGGCCCGTTGACACGGGCCCGACCCGGGCAGTGACGTTCGAATGGACTCTGCATCATGCAAATTCAGGCACACCAGGTCGCAAGAGTCCACCCGCCGCGTGCCCATGCTGGCATACTAACGGTCGTCTATATAGCAATGAAGGCGCGGCGGCCAACCCTACGCGGCTCGTTTTCATCGGCCGTCGGTGCTGGCTCGGAGTTTGGTTCGAAGCTCGGCGTTGCAAGTGCAGGCTGGGTCGAGCCGCGGCTTAGATCTTCCTCATCGGCAGGCAGGCAGATGCGCGACGAGGCATTGCGCGTACCACCGCCGCAGGCCAATTCCGGTGGCCTGTGCCTCACGTAGTGGGAGGACTTACCGGGGCACGATAAGCGTTGGCTCTCGGCGCTTGCACGGCACGGTCCTGCGCGTGCAGCCGATCGCTACCGGGGTATTGCATATATCGCAATGTACGCATAACTTATGGAGATGGTCTGGTCGAAAAGGGCACGGCCGTGAGCGCCGGCCACAGCCATGCACATGGGCACACCTCGGCGGATGCTGACCGGCGATGGCTGGGCGCAGCGTTGGCGGTGATTACGACGTTCATGCTGGGCGAAGTGATCGTCGGGGTACTCGCCGGGTCATTGGCGTTGATCTCGGATGCGGCGCACATGCTCACCGACGCGGCCTCGATTGCGTTGGCGTTGTGGGCGATTCGGCTGGCGGTGCGGCCGGCGGCGGGGCGGATGACCTACGGCTGGAAGCGCGTCGAGATCCTCTCGGCACAGGCCAACGGGGTGACGTTGCTGGTGCTGGCGGCGTGGCTGACTTACGAGGCAATCGGTCGCCTGATCGATCCGCCGCCCGTCACCGGCGTGCTGGTGCTGATCACCGCGCTGGCCGGGGCGGTTGTCAACGTGGCTGCGACGTGGATGATCAGTCGAGCTGACCGGTCCAGCCTCAATGTCGAAGGCGCTTTTCAGCACATACTCAACGACTTATTCGCATTCATCGCTACTGCGGTGGCCGGCGTGGTGATTGTTTTCACCGGGTTCGCGCGAGCCGATGCGATCGCGACGCTGATCGTGGTGGCCCTGATGATCAGGGCCGGAGTGGGGTTGGTGCGTGCGGCCAGCCTTATCTTCCTGGAGGCCGCTCCCCAGGGGGTGGAGCCGGCCGCGATCGGTCAAGCGATGGCTGCACACGATTCAGTGGTGGAGGTCCACGACTTGCACATCTGGGAAATCACCTCTGGGCAACCGGCCCTATCCGCACACGTGATCGTCGCTGACGGCCAGGATTGCCACACCACCCGGGTCGACCTTGCGCACTTACTGTCCCACCAGCACGGCATTTCGCACAGTACGTTGCAGCTTGATTATCGGCGATCCGAGTACGGCGAGCCCGGCGCACACGAAGCCTCTGCGCATTGTGAAGACCCCCATGGTCCAACACATCGCTCCACCACCGCGTAGTGCGCGAAAAACCTCATTACGATTGGGCTGTGTCGTTTCGTAATTGCGAGGGGATATCCACATCAGTCACGACACGGGACCCTAATCGCGGCCCGGAGCTCCGAAACCACCCAGGCCTTGCGGCCGCTCTTCATTGCATTGGTGAAACTCGTGCGTGTTCGCGGATCGGCCCTCAGCACCGGCGGCTGCGCAACTTCCTCGGCTGCGCCCATCTCGATGATCGAGGCTTCGTCCTGAGAGCAGCCAGCAATCGATCGGAACGCAGTTTCGTTTCATTCACCAGCAGCGGATGGCATCAAGTCCCTGCTGTCGATGTCTGCAGGTGTCGTCGACGGGAGCCCAGTACCGTTCGGTGATTGCCCGTTGGCCAAGCGGTAGCGGATTAGCCGGGAGCTGTTAGTGACTACCGCCACCGACGACGCGTTGTGCAGTATCGCGGCGAGCACAGGTGATAGCGCACCCGCAGCACCCATCAACAGACCCGTGGAGTTGACGGCGATGGACATGCCATAGTTCTGCCGGATCACTTTGACCGCGCGTGCGCCCAGATCCGGTACGTCGAGCAGGCGCTGCAAGTTGTCGTTGGCCAGTGCGATGTCGGCTGTTTCGACCGCAACGTCGGTGCCCGCAAGTCCCATTGCAATCCCGATGTCGGCAGTAGCCAGTGCCGGGGCGTCATTGACGCCGTCGCCGACCATCCCCACGACGTAGCCTTCGTCCTGAAGTTGACGCACCGCCTGAAGTTTGTCTTCCGGCAGCACCTCGGCGCGCCACTCTTCGATACCCATCTCTCGAGCGACCACCTCGGCGGTCTCGGGATGATCGCCGGTGAGCATGACGATGCGCCGGATTCCATTGGCCCGCAACTTCTGCACGACTTCGGCGGCCTCGGGCCGAACTTCGTCGCGCAGGCTGATCAGACCCACCAGCTTGCCATCCACGGCCAGCAGCAGTGGAGTTTCGGCTTGGCCGCGGAGTTTGGTCACCCAATCCGTCGCCTTCTTGGAAACCCGCACTTTTTCGGCGCGTAACAGCGACGGGCTTCCCAACAGCAAAATCCGACCATCGGCCCAGGTCCGCATGCCCAGACCCACCAGCACCTCACATTGCTCATGCGGGGGAATGGTGATGTGGCGTTCTGTGGTCGAGCGAATCACCGCTTCGGCCAGCGGATGACGAGAATGGATTTCTGAGCTGGCCGCGTAGGCCAGAACCTCTTCGGGCTGCCAGTCTTTGTGCAGCGCAACGACGTTGGTGACGATGGGGCGCCCAACGGTCAGAGTCCCGGTTTTGTCGAACACGACGGCGTCCACCCGGCCGGCTTGTTCCAGGTGGGAACCGCCCTTGATCAGGATGCCGCGGCGCGCCCCGTTGCCGATCGCGGCGCTGATCGCGGTCGGGGTGGACAATCCCACCGCGCACGGACACGCGATTAACAGCATCGTCATCGCGCGGCGAACATCGCCAGTGAGCACCAAGGTGGCCGCGGACACGATGAACGAAATAGGGACAAAGCGGCGCGAGAAGTTCTCACCGACCGTTTGTATCGGCGCCCGATCGAGCTGCGCCTCTTCGACGCGGGCGATAATGCGCCCGATCGTGGTTTCGTTGCCGACAGCGCTGGCGCGCACTACCAGTCGACCGCGTACCACCACCGATCCGGCATGCACGCGGGACCCGACCTCCATACTGACCGGCAGCGTTTCCCCGGTAATCGCCGACTGGTCGACAGCTGCGTCGCCGTCGACCACTTCGCCGTCGACAGGTATCGCCACATGATCGTGAACCACGACCTGGTCCCCGATCTGCAGCGTATCGATAGGCACCTGCACCTCGCTACCGTCGTCTAGCCGAATCCACGCGGTGTCGGCGGTACCGCGCAGCAGATCGGCGATGGCGCGGCGGGTGCGCCGCAAAGTCAGGTCCTGCAGATACTCACCGATGTTAAGCAACCACAACACGGTCAGGGCGACCACGTTCTCCCGCAACACCAGGCTGGCCACCGTGGCCACCGTCACCAACGAGTCGGTGCCAGCGCGACCGGAACGCAGAGCGCGCAGCGCGCCGCGAAAGAACGGATAACCCATAAACACCGTTGCGCCAGTGGCAATCAACTGACCAGACGGGCCCAGCAGCGGCGGTCGCCGAAACACGTAGCGGCGCACACCGAGCAGCGCCAGCGCAACCCCTCCGATCACCAGGCGCAGCACCTCGGCGTTACGGATGTCGGCCGAGCGAGGTGTGCGCGCAGGAATCAGCTCAGCCGCCACCTCACGAGCCTCTGCGATAGCCGCCACGATGGCCGAGCGATCGCAACGTTTCGGCGAGTACCACACGACCACAGACCCGGTGTGCGGGTATGCGTGCACCACCCGCACACCAGTCTGCTTGTTCACAGCATCTTCGACCGCGACCGCACGGCGCGAATTGGAGCGGACCCAAGGAACGAGGAGCCGCATTCGTCCTGCAGCGTCCGAGACGACCTCCACAGCGTTGATGGCAACAGTCATGTCAGCGGTCAGTGATCGTGGTCGTGGACCTCGGCGGCAGCCGGCGGTGGCACTTCCTCACCGATGCGTTCACGGGCCTCGGCGACCACATCGCCAATTTTGAGCCGCGCCGACTCCGCTGCCACCTCGGCGCGTCGGGTTCCCCTCAGACCCAGTTCGGTTACCGCTACCGCGGTTCGACGCACAGGAGCCTTTCCTGCCGCCTTTCGCAGCACCTCATAGGCGCCCACACCCACCAGCCCGGTGAACACCGTTCCTGCCGCCTTGGCCACTAGCGCCTGCGGAAGCATCAATACCCCTCCTGTTCGGTCCTCGTTGACACTGAAGTCGTCTTATCTGCGTTTGATCTTAACATAAGTATATTGCAATACCGCCATGGATAGGAGTCGGGAGGCCCGCCCCGCAACCACGCGGCATTCGGAGTCGTTGCGACCCCGGCTAACACACCGACTACTTGAAATCGCGGCTGCTGGCGGTTCTCGGCCTGCCGTGGCGCCTCGCCCTGCCAGTCCGCGTACCGAACTATGACAACGACACAGTGATGGTCGCGTCGATCACCTGAATGCCATGTCCACAGCAGCGCGCTGACACACCACAAAACCAGCCTGCTGTTGGCGACGATTGGGGGTGGCGCGCGCCGTCTTTGGCGAAGGAACAAGCCGAAGCGCGGCGTCGTCGTCTGTCAATGGACAGCTGAAACGGCCCGTGGGCGGACATGAAGTGTCCGCCATCCCAGCAACCCGCCCGTGCCGAGGAAAAACACGGCCACTACGGAACCCATTCAGATTCACACATGCGCATGCTACTATAATTCACCGACGGCAGGGGTGGTTGCCGCTGATGCAGGGAGGGCTCATGGATGAGCGCGGGGCAACGGTGATCGGGGTGTCGGTGCTGCTGTGTCGGCGCTGTGTGTCGCGCGTGCCGGTGCAGCGGCATGAAGTAACGGTCGATCAACGCGTTGAATGCGGCGGCAGCGAGCCCGAGCAACTTTCGAAGTCCGACGCGAAGTTTGATGCGGTCCAGCAGCCCCAGGCGCTACCGGTGGCCTATCCCCCCCGCAGCAGTATGCGGCTCAGCCGGGGTGCATCGGAGGGTCACGTCAAACAAGGAGCGGCTTGTTCGCTGCCGGGTGCTACCGGGGGTTGGCACGGGGGCGGTCGCGGCGCCGCCACTGACACATAACCACGTAGCGCCGCGGCGGTTCAGCGCCGCAAATTCGGGTCGCAGTAGCACAAGCGGTGCCGTTCCTCAACACGACCGCACTGCATTATAAGGAGCAACGAGATGGATTTCGCGAGCTATCCGCCAGAGCTCAACTCGGCCCGTATGTATACCGGTGTCGGGTCAGGACCGTTGTTGGCCGCGGCCGAGGCGTGGGATGTGCTCGCCGCCGACCTGCAGTCGGCGGCGAATGCCTACCAGGCGGTGGTATCGGGATTGACCGCTGGTCCCTGGTTGGGGCCGGCGTCGGCGGCGATGAGCGCTGCGGCAGCATCGTATGTGGCGTGGTTGCGAGCCACCGCCGCCCAGGCCGAAGAGACCGGCGCTCAAGCCAAATCCGCTGCCGCAGCCTACCAAAGCGCGTTTTTGGCGACGGTTCCGCCAACGATCGTGGCGGCTAACCGCAGTCAGCTGATGACTCTGGTCGCGACCAATGTGTTCGGAAGAAACACCCCGGCGATCGCGGCCACCGAAGCTCACTACGCAGAGATGTGGGCCCAGGACGCCGCGGCGATGTACGGCTATGCAGCCTCGTCTGCCTCGGCGACGGCACTGACGCCGTTCAACCCACCGCAGCAAAACACCAACCCGAGCGGTTTGGCCAACCAGGCCGTGGCCGGTCAGACTACCGGCATCGCGCAAAGCGTTATCCAGCAAGCCTTCTCCGCAGTG
>NZ_JCALCL010000007.1:0-270671 GCF_059812325.1 Mycobacterium sp. NGS61 | reverse complement strand
ACCCGCTGCGCCCGGCTCACGCCGCGCTTGCGATCGCCACGGGCCGAAAACGGGGGTACGCGATGGACATTCAGCGCGACTACGTAGTGATCGGCACCGGCTCGGCCGGTGCCGTCCTGATCGACAGGCTCAGCGCCGATCCGGGCACCGAGGTGGCGGCGCTGGAAGCCGGCCCCGGCAACACCAACAGGTTCATCGGCATACCGGCGGCCTTCTCCAAGCTGTTCCGGACCGAGGTCGACTGGGACTACCTCACCGAGCCGCAGCCCGAGCTCGACGGACGCCAAATCTATTGGCCCCGAGGCAAAGTGCTCGGCGGTAGTTCGTCGATGAATGCCATGATGTGGGTGCGCGGATTCGGAGCGGATTACGACGAGTGGGCCAGGTTGGCCGACTCGCACTGGTCTGCTGCGGAAATCCTCGAGTACTACCGCCGCATCGAGAATGTCACTGCGGCCTGGCACTTCGTCAGCGGTGACGACAGCGGGGTCACCGGCCCGTTGCACATCTCCCGCCAACGCAGCCCGCGCCCGCTGACCGCAGCCTGGCTGGCCGCGGCCCGTGAATGCGGATACCCGGCCGCACGGCCGAATTCCATTGCACCGGAAGGTTTCTGCGAAACAGTTGTGACGCAGCGCCGCGGCGCCCGGTGCAGCACCGCCGACGCTTACCTGACGCCGGCGATGAGCCGCAAGAATCTCACCCTCATCACCGAAGCCACGGCGACGCGGATCGTCTTCGACGGCACCCGGGCGGTGGGTGTCGAGTTCCAGCGCGGTGACCACACCTCCGTGGTGCACGCCCGTAAGGAAGTGCTGCTTTGCGGCGGTGCCGTCAACAGCCCGCAACTGCTCATGCTGTCCGGCATCGGCGACCGCGACCAACTCGCCGAGCACGGCATCGAAACCGTCCACCACGCCCCGCAGGTCGGCCAGAACCTGATCGACCATCTGGTGGCACCCATGGGTTTCGACGTCAACGACGACACGTTGTTCGCCGCCGAAAAACCCAAGCAGCTGATCAATTACCTGCTGCGGCGGCGCGGCATGCTCACCTCCAACGTCGGCGAGGCCTACGGATTCGTCCGCAGCCGGCCCGATCTCGAGTTGCCCGACCTGGAGCTGATCTTCGCACCGGCGCCCTTCTACGACGAGGCGCTGCAACCCGCGGCCGGGCACGGGGTGGTGTTCGGCCCCATCCTGGTGGCCCCGCAGAGCCGGGGGCAGATCACATTGCGCTCCGCCGACCCGCACGACAAGCCTGTCATCGACCCCCGCTACCTCACCGACCCCGCCGGCGCCGACCGCGCCGCGATGCTGGCGGGGCTACGGATGTGCGCCGAGATCGCCCAGGCGCCGTCGCTGCGCGACGTGCTCGGCGCTGTGGTGCGCCCGCGCAGTTGCACCGAGCTTGACGAAGCCACCTTCGCGCTGGCCCTGAACCAGTGCTCGCACACCCTGTACCACCCGATGGGCACCTGCCGAATGGGCCGCGACGATTCCAGCGTGGTAGATCCCCAGCTGCGGGTCCGCGGCGTCGAAGGGCTGCGTGTCGCCGACGCATCGGTGATGCCCAGCACGATCCGCGGCCATACGCACGCGCCGTCGGTGCTGATCGGGGAGAAGGCCGCGGACCTCATTCGCGGCTGAGCAGACCGCCCTTGCGACAATGCATCCATGGTCGAGCAGAGCCTGTGGATGCAAAAGGTCGCAGCCGATCCGGGGCATTCACATTGGTATGTCGAACGTTTCCGCTCCCTGGCGCGCGCCGGCGAGGATCTGCACGGCGAAGCGCGCCTGGTGGATGCGATGGCGCCCCGGGCCGCCCACATTCTCGACGCCGGGTGCGGTCCCGGCCGGTTGGGTGGTCACCTGGCCACGCTCGGCCACCACGTCGTCGGTGTCGACGCCGACCCGGTGCTCATCGAAGCGGCTGAGCAAGACCATCCCGGCCCGCGCTGGATCGTCGGCGACCTCGCCGAGCTCGACCTGCCCGCGCAAGGCATCGCCGAGCCGTTCGACGTGATCGTGTCGGCGGGCAACGTGATGGCGTTCCTGGCCCCCAGCACCCGCGCCCAGGTGCTGCGCCGGCTGCGCGCCCACCTGGCCGGCGACGGCCGATTGGTGGTCGGCTTCGGTGCCGGTCGCGGCTATGAGTTCACCGATTTCTTCGACGACGCGGCAGCCGGCGGGTTGGCCTCCGAACTGCTGCTGTCCACGTGGGATCTCCGCCCGTTCCAGGACGGCGACTCCGACTTTCTGGTCGCGGTCCTTCGGCCCAGTCACCCGGCACCGGTCAGCGCATGAAGCCGATCGCGGTGTAGTCCAGGTCGGCCAACCCGCGAGCGCCGAAGTTGGCCAGATCGCTGCGGGCCGCGACGGTGCCGACGGATTGAATCAGCGGCAGGCTGAAACCTTCTTGCCAGATGAGCCGGTCGACTTCGTTGGCCAGTGCGCGCGCCTTTCCCGGATCGAGTTCGGCCAGCGTCTGCTCGATCACGTCGTCGATCTGCGGACTGCCGATCTTGCCGAAGTTGCTTTCCCCGTGGGAGGCGTAAATCTGGGTCAGCCCGGACAACGGGAACGCATCGCCCTGCCAACCGAACAGGGCGATGTCGAAGTC
Organism: Mycobacterium sp. NGS61; assembly: GCF_059812325.1. NCBI lineage: Bacteria > Bacillati > Actinomycetota > Actinomycetes > Mycobacteriales > Mycobacteriaceae > Mycobacterium > Mycobacterium sp. NGS61. The sequence goes on along the minus strand of NZ_JCALCL010000007.1, from coordinate 268,049 downwards.
CCCGACGTTGACGTAGTCGCTGAAGAATCTGCTGCCGGAGCGCGCCTGAAGCTGTAACTTCACGCCGATCTCGGCGAGGCTGTGCTGGGCGACTTGGGTGAAGACCTTGGCGCTCGGTGAGTCGTAGTACAACAACCGGACCACCAGTTGGCGGCCGCCCTTTTCCCGGAACTCGCCGTTGAGCGACCATCCCTGCGCGTCGAGTTCCCGCTTCGCCTGTGCGGGATCGTAAGGGATGCTGTTGTCTTGATAACCCTCTTGCCCTGCCACGAAAATATGGTTGTTCAGAGGTACCGGGGCACCGGTCAACCCGTTCAATGCCACCTTGGCGATGGTCTGCCGATCTATGCTCTTGCATACGGCCAGACGTACGCCGGGATCGTGGAGCATCGAGCCCTTCGAGCCGTTCATGGTGAAGTGGGTCCAGCTCGGTCCGGGCGCGCGCCGGATCGCTATCCCCTTGGTGTGCTCGGCAATGATCAGTTGGTCAAGTGTCCCGACCCCGGTCGCGTCGATCGCATTGTTCTGCAGCGCCGGCAGCGCCGCGGCAGTGTCCAGGACCAAGTAGGTGATCGAGTCCAGACGCGGACGCTTGCCCCACCATTTGGGGTTGCGGGTCAAGGTGATTCGCTGCTTGGCCCGGTCCAATGTGGACAGGATGAACGGGCCTGCGGACGCGCCGGGCGCATCGAGCCATCCCGTGTTGAACGCCTCCGGGGTGGCGGTCACACTGGCCGGCAGCAGCATGCCATTGCCGGCGAACATGCCTTTCCACTCGGCGTACGGCTTCGCAAAGGTCATGACCGCCTGGCGATCGTCGACCCCGCGGGTCACCGAGGCGACACGCTCGGCCCCACCGGTCGAGGCGATCTCGAACGCTTTGTCGGCTCCACTGGTGGCGTGAATCTGACTGGCGATGTCCTGCCAGGTGATCGGTGTGCCGTCTGACCACACCGCTTTGGGGTTGATCGTGTAGGTGACCACCTGCGGGTTGGTGCCGGTCAGTTCGACGCTGGTGAAGTAGTCCGTATTGACCGTCGTCGAGCCGTCGGCGCCGATCCGGAACGCGCTCGGCAGGGTGGCTTTGAGCATGTTTGCGGTTTCGGCGCTGTTGCCGTCGATGTGCAGCACGTTGAAGTTGGCCGGCAGGTCGCTGAGCCCCAGACGTAGGTTGCCGCCCTCGCGCAAAGTCGCGGGATCCTGCGGGTTGAGTTCGCTGCTCGCTCCGACCGCAACGCCTCTTTCGGCGGTGGTCGAGGCACCGGCCGCACATCCGGACACCAACAGTGTCCCGACCAGCAAAACAGCCGCTATTCTGCGTCCAGTCACTGTCCGGCTCCCGGTTGCGGTACCGCGGCGAGCAGACGTCGCGTGTATTCGTGTTGCGGATCGCCGAATACGTCCCGGCTGTCACCCTGCTCGACCACCGCACCGCGATACATCACGACCACCCGGTGCGCAAGATGCTTGATCACCGAAAGGTCGTGGGAGACAAACAAATACGACATTCCGAACTGATCCTGGAGGTCCAGCAGCAGGTTGAGGATTCCAGCCTGGATCGAGACGTCGAGTGCCGAGACCGGTTCGTCGAGGGCAAGGACCTTGGGCCGCAACGCCAATGCCCGCGCGATGCCGATGCGCTGTTTCTGCCCGCCGGAGAATTCAGCCGGATAGCGGCTGGCATCGGCTCGGCGCAGTCCCACCAGATCCAGCAATTCGGCCACTTTGGCGTTGGTGTCGCGCTGGTCGAACCCGTTGGCCTGCAATGGTTCTGCCAGCAAATCGGAGACCGGCAGTCGCGGATCCAGCGATGCCACCGGATCCTGGAAGACCACCTGGATATCGCGTCGCAGCTCCCGTCGGCCGGCGGGACTCAGGGTGGCGACGTCCGAACCGAAGACTTCGATCGAACCGGACTGTGGGGCAACGAGTTCCAGAATCTGGTGCAAGGTTGTGGACTTGCCCGAACCGGATTCGCCGACGATACCCAGTGTCTGACCCTGCGGCAGATCGAAGCTCACACCGTCGACCGCTCGGACCTCGCCGACGGTGCGGCGCAGCAGCACGCCCTTGGTCAGGGGGTAGGTTTTGACCAGGTCACGCACCCGCACCACGACAGTTGAATCGTCGGAAACCCCTGAGCTCCGAGCCGTCTCGACGCCGTAGATGTCGGCGGCGCTACGTCCGACGACCTCGTGGGTGCGAATGCAGGCCGCGCGGTGATCGGGGCCGACTTCGATCAATTCCGGTTCCGCCGCAAGGCATTCGTCGATGGCGAGGGGACAGCGCGGCGCGAACGGGCACCCCGGATCCAGCCCGATCAACGACGGGGGTGCCCCGGGAATCGGGACCAGGCGGGTGCCCTGAGCGGCGTCCAAGCGCGGCACTGAACCCAACAGGCCTATCGTGTACGGCATTTGGCGGTCGCGGTACAGATCGGCCACGGGTGCTGTTTCGGCGACCCGACCCGCGTACATCACCAGTGCCCGGTCGGCGAACTCGGCGACCACGCCGAGGTCATGGGTGATGATCAGCACCCCGGCGCCGGTGACGTCGCGGGCTTTCTTCAGCACGTCGAGGATCTGCGCCTGCACGGTCACATCGAGCGCCGTGGTGGGCTCGTCGCAGATCAGCAGGTCGGGATCGTTGGCGATCGCGATGGCGATGACCACGCGTTGTCGTTCACCGCCGGAGAGCTCGTGCGGGAAGGCGCGGGCACGTTGTTCGGGCTGTGAAATCCCAACCAGGTCAAGTAGTTCCACCGCGCGCACCCGGGCAGCCTTCTTGCCGATGTCCGGGTGGTGCACCCGGATCGCCTCCGCGATCTGGGTACCGACGGTATAGACCGGAGTCAGCGCGGACATCGGGTCCTGGAACACCGTGCCGATCGACTTCCCGCGGAACTGCGACATCGCGGCGTCGTCGAGTCCGAGCAGTTCGGTGCCGTGCAGTCGAACCGATCCACCTACCGTCGCATACTCGGGAAGCAGGCCGATCACCGCCATTGCCGCCGCGGACTTGCCCGAGCCCGATTCGCCGACCATCGCCACCACTTCACCGGGGTCGACGCGATAACTGATGCCTCGCACCGCGGTCACCGGTGCGCCGTCGGTGGGGAAGGAGACTGCCAGGTCGGTCACTTCCAGCAGCGGACTCATGCGGCGCCACGCCGCAAGGTCTTGGCGCCGGGATCGAACGCATCGCGTAGCCCGTCGCCAGTCAGATTGGTGCACAACACAATCAGCACCAGCGCCCCGGCCGGAAACAGGAACACCCACGGGAACGTGGTCGCGGACTGGGTGCCGTCGGCGATCAGCGTGCCCAGCGACACATCCGGAGGCTGAACCCCGAAGCCGAGAAAGCTCAATCCCGTTTCGGCCATGATAGCCGACCCGACGTTGATGGTGGCGTCGATGATCAGAATGGACGCCACATTGGGCAACACATGCCGGGTGATGATGCGACGACTGGATACGCCCATATAGCGTGCGGCCCGGATGAATTCGAGCTCACGCAAGCCCTTGGTCAGACCGCGCACGATGCGGGAGCTGACCATCCAGCCGAACAGCGCCAACAGCACGATCAGCGACGCGATGTTGGCCGAGTTCCTGGTTTTCATCGAGGCGATAGCGATCAGCAGGATGGAGGGCACGACCAGCATCAGATCGACCACCCACATCAGGGCGCGATCTCGCAGGCCGCCGAAATATCCGGCGATCGAGCCAACGGTCGCAGCGATCCCGGTGGAGATCACTGCCACGCAGGCACCGATCAGCATCGACTTCTGCATGCCACGCAAGGTCTGCGCGAGCAGGTCCTGCCCTAACCCGTTGGTGCCCAGCCAGTGTCGCGAATTCGGCGGTTGCATCAGTGCATCGAAATCCAGGTCCTGATACGAATACGGCAGCAACGGGGGCAGCGCGAAGCACCCGACGAACAGCAACACCAAGATCACCAGCGCCGCCACTGCGGATCGGTTACGCAGAAACCGTCGCAGCACCAGGGTGCGACGCGAGGTGAATTCGGCTGCCTCCATCTCGACAGCCGTCACGACACCCGCACCCTAGGGTCCAGCGCAGCGTAGAAAATGTCGGAGAGCAGACCCGCGAGCAACACCACGGTGCCGGAGAACAACGTGATTGCGACCACGATGTTGATGTCCTGGGTAGAGATCCCCCTGAGCACCCATTCGCCCATGCCATGCCAACCGAAGATCTTCTCGACGAAAACCGCCCCGCCGACCAGCCCGGCCACGCTGTACGCGAACAGAGTCGCCATCGGTATCAGCGCCGTGCGCAGGCCGTGCTTGACGAGTGCGCGCCTACGGGTCAGTCCCTTGGCTCGGGCCGTGCGAATGAAGTCCTGGCCCAGGACGTCGAGCATCGCGTTGCGCTGAAAGCGGCTGTACCCCGCGGCTGCCATCAGCGCCAGGGTGAAGGTCGGCAGCACCAGGTGTTTGAGCCGGTCGCCGACCGCGGCCCAGGTCCCGCCCTCAATGCCCGGCGCGGTCTCCCCGGTGTAGTCGAACAGCTGATATCCCAGTGCCCAGTTGACCCGCAGTGCCGCAATGATCAGGAGGTAGGAGATGACGAACGACGGCGTGCTCATGACGAGGAAGGCGAACACCGTGACGACCCGGTCGCTGAGTCGGTACTGACGGATCGCGCCCCACGCCCCCAGTGTCACGCCGAGCAGCGTGCCCACCACCGAACCGATCACCACCAACCGCAGGGTGACGCCGACCCGCCGCCCGAGTTCGGTGCCCACCGGCTGGCCGGTGATCGTCTTCCCGAAATCGCCCTGCACCGCGTGCGAAACCCAGTTTGCATAGCGAATCGGGATGGGCCGGTCCAGGCCCAGATCGTGGGCCTTGGCATCGATGACGGACTGCGGTGGCCGGGGGCTGCGTTGCATCAGGCTCTCCAACGGAGAGAACACCACCGCGGCCAGGCAGTACGTCAGGAAGGACGCCAGCGCCAGTAGCACGATGTAGTTCAGCAACCGACGCAACAGGAACCGCGTCATGCCCGACCACCGTGCCGCATTGGGACAGGGTAGCGAGCAGGACGGGGAAACGCCGGTGGGGCGTTCGATCTTTGCGATCCCGATGATCCGCAGGGGTGTGTTCCCGCGGCTCGATTGTTAGGATCCAGCCCGGCAGCGATCCGCGTAGCAAACTCGAGGAGACGTGCGTGACGGTAACCGACGACTACCTGGCCAACAACGCCAACTATGCAAGCGACTTCAAAGGTCCGCTGCCGCTACCGCCGAGCAAACACGTCGCCGTGTTGGCGTGCATGGATGCGCGGCTGGATGTGTACCGCGTGCTCGGCCTCAAAGAGGGGGAGTCGCACGTCATCCGGAACGCCGGCGGGGTGGCCACCGACGATGCCATCCGGTCGTTGGCGATCAGCCAGCGCCTGCTGGGCACCCGGGAAATCATCCTGATCCATCACACCGACTGCGGGATGCTCACCTTCACCGACGACGAGTTCAAGCGCAGTATCCAGGAGGAAACCGGGGTGAAGCCGCCGTGGGCGGCGGAGGCCTTCGGGGATCTGGCCGAGGATGTGCGGCAATCGCTGCGCCGCATCGAGAACAGTCCGTTCGTCACCAAGCACAACTCGCTGCGCGGGTTCGTCTTCGACGTGGCGACCGGAAAGCTCGAAGAAGTCACCCTGTAGCTGCCGAGTTAACAGCCGCACCGGCCCCTACTTCTTACCGAAATGGGGGCCGGTGCGGCTGTTTGTGCCGGTCGACCCGTTGACACGATGAATTCCGACTGCTTTCATGTCAATTAATACCTTAAATATGGTCAATCCAACCAACTTAACCGGGAAACAACTATGACGACCGATCTGGTTGCCGGGCCCACTGCCGGCCAGTACGAACTGAGCCACCTGCGTTCGCTCGAGGCCGAGGCGATCCACATCATCCGTGAAGTCGCCGCCGAATTCGAGCGTCCCGTGCTGCTGTTCTCCGGAGGCAAAGACTCGATCGTCATGCTGCACCTGGCGCTGAAGGCGTTTCGGCCCGGGCGGTTGCCGTTCCCGGTCATGCATGTCGATACCGGCCACAATTTCGACGAGGTGCTTGCCACCCGTGATGAGCTGGTCGCCGAACACGGGGTGCGTCTGGTAGTGGCCTCGGTCCAGGACGACATCGATGCCGGCCGCGTGGTCGAGACCATCCCGTCCCGGAATCCGCTGCAGACGGTGACGCTGTTGCGCGCCATCCGGGAGAACCGATTCGACGCCGCGTTCGGCGGCGCCCGGCGCGACGAGGAGAAGGCACGCGCCAAGGAACGGGTGTTCAGCTTCCGCGACGAATTCGGCCAGTGGGACCCCAAAGGCCAACGACCTGAGCTGTGGAACCTCTACAACGGCCGCCACCACAAGGGTGAGCACATCCGGGTGTTCCCGTTGTCCAACTGGACCGAGTTCGACATCTGGTCCTACATCGGAGCCGAGCGGATCAAGTTGCCGTCGATCTATTTCGCCCATCGGCGCAAGGTTTTTCAACGCGACGGCATGCTGCTGGCGGTGCATCGGCACCTGCAGCCGCGGGCCGAGGAAAAGGTGTTCGAGGCCTCGGTACGGTTTCGCACCGTCGGCGATGTCACCTGTACCGGCTGCGTGGAGTCCGAGGCGCGCACAGTGTCGGAAGTGATCGCCGAAACTGCGGTGTCGCGACTCACCGAGCGCGGCGCGACCCGGGCCGACGACCGGATCTCGGAGGCAGGCATGGAAGACCGCAAACGGCAGGGGTACTTCTGATGGCGGGATCTTCTACATTGCTACGGCTGGCTACCGCCGGTTCCGTCGATGACGGCAAGTCCACCCTGATCGGTCGCCTGCTCTATGACTCCAAGGCCGTTATGGAGGACCAGTGGGCGGCCGTCGAGCAGACCTCCAAGGACCGCGGCCACGAGTACACCGACCTTGCGCTGGTCACTGACGGCCTACGCGCCGAACGCGAGCAGGGCATCACCATCGACGTCGCTTACCGCTATTTCGCTACGCCCAAGCGCAAATTCATCATCGCCGACACCCCGGGTCACATCCAGTACACCCGCAATATGGTGACGGGTGCGTCAACGGCGCACCTGGTGATCGTGCTCGTCGATGCGCGCCACGGTCTGCTGGAGCAGTCCCGCCGGCATGCCTTCCTGGCATCCCTGCTGGGCATTCAGCACATCGTGCTCGCCGTGAACAAGATGGACCTGATCGGTTGGGACCAAGAGAAATTCGAGGCGATCCGCGACGAGTTCCATGCGTTCGCTGCACGCCTGGACGTGCAGGACGTCGCCACCATACCGATGTCGGCGCTGCACGGGGACAACGTGGTGACCAAATCGGAGAAGACCCCCTGGTACGAGGGACCGGCGCTGCTGTCCCACCTGGAAGAGGTGTTCATCGCCGGCGACCGCAACCTGGTCGACGTGCGGTTCCCGGTGCAGTACGTGATTCGTCCGCACACTCACGAGCATCAGGACCACCGCAGTTACGCGGGCACGGTGGCCAGCGGGGTGATGCGCCCCGGTGACGAAGTGGTGGTGCTGCCCATCGGCAAGACCACCAGGGTCACCGCTATCGACGGACCCAATGGTCCTGTTGCAGAAGCCTTTCCGCCGATGGCTGTCGCGGTGAGCCTGGCCGACGACATCGACATCTCCCGCGGGGACCTGATTGCCCGCACCAACAACCAACCCAGGATCACCCAGCAGTTCGACGCCACCGTGTGTTGGATGGCCGACGGGTCGGCACTCGAACCGGGCCGAGATTACGTCATCAAGCACACCACCCGGACCACGCGCGCCCGGGTCACCGCGCTGGACTACCGGCTCGACGTCAACACGCTCCACCGCGACAAGACGGCAACAGCGTTGAAACTCAACGAACTCGGCCGCGTCACCCTGCGGACCCAGGTGCCGCTGTTGCTCGACGAATACTCCCGCAACGCCAGCACGGGTTCCTTCATCCTGATCGATCCTGATACGAACGGGACCGTAGCGGCCGGCATGGTGTTGCGGGATGTGGCGGCGCAGAAGGCCAGCCCGAACACGGTGCGGCACAAGTCACTGGTCACCGCCGCGGACCGCGCGATCCAGGGCCGCACGGTGTGGCTCACCGGGCTGTCCGGCGCCGGCAAATCTTCGGTGGCGATGCTGGTGGAGCAGAAGCTGCTCGAAAAGGGTGTTCCCGCTTACGTTCTCGACGGCGACAACCTGCGCCACGGACTGAACGCCGATCTGGGTTTCAGCATGGCCGACCGGGCCGAAAACCTGCGCCGCCTGGCGCATGTGGCGACGCTGCTGGCCGATTCCGGCCAGATCGTGCTGGTACCGGCCATCAGTCCGCTGGCCGAACACCGGGAGATGGCGCGAAAGGTACACGTCGACGCGGGATTTGAGTTCTTCGAGGTCTTCTGCGACACCCCGCTACAGGAATGCGAGCGACGCGATCCCAAGGGGTTGTACGCCAAGGCCCGGGCCGGGGAGATCACGCACTTCACCGGCATCGACAGTCCGTATCAGCGACCGAAGAATCCCGACCTACGGCTCGACGCCGATCGCAGCCTCGAAGAACAGGCGCAGAGCGTGATCGACCTGCTCGAGCTGCGCGCCTAGAAAGCCCGTCGCCGCGGCGGATGGCACAATCGGCAAGCATGCGGATGTCGGCCAAAGCGGAGTACGCCGTGCGGGCGATGGTCCAACTCGCCACGGTTGCCCCCGGCACCCTGGTCAAGACCGACGATCTGGCCCAGGCCCAGGGCATCCCGTCGCAGTTTCTGGTCGACATCCTCACCAACCTGCGCACCGACCGCCTGGTGCGTAGCCAGCGGGGTCGCGACGGCGGCTACGAACTCGCCCGTCCGGGCACCGAGATCAGCATCGCCGATGTGTTGCGCTGCATCGACGGACCGCTGGCCAGTGTCCGCGACATCGGGCTCGGCGACCTGCCCTACTCCGGCCCGACCGTCGCCCTCACCGATGTGTGGCGCGCATTGCGGGCCAGCATGCGCTCGGTGCTGGAGGAGACGACGCTGGCCGACGTCGCCGCCGGAGCGCTGCCCGAGCATGTCGCCCAGATGGCCAACGACTATCGCGACCAGGAAAGCCACCGGCACGGCCCGGCGCGTTAGCCGCCCGATCCGTAAGGGCGGGTGAGGATTTCCAGCGAGTGCCCGGCCGGGTCGTTGAAATAGACCCCGCGGCCGCCGTCGCGAGTGTTGATCTCACCGGGTCGTCGCGCGCCGGGATCCGCCCAGTGCGCCAGACCGCCCGACGTGATCTTGCCGTAGATCATGTCGAACTCTTCTTCGGAAACCAGGAATGCGTAATGCTGCGGCCGGATGTCGTCGTTCTCAGCCACGTCGGCGAAGTCAAGCGATGCACCATGTTCAAGCGTGACGACCATAAATGGTCCAAACGGCGACGGACCGGGTAGGCCGAACAAGTCGGTCAGAAACTCCGCGGACTTCCGCTTGTCGCGGGCGGCGACGATGGTGTGGTTGAAACTGATGGCCATAGCTACTCCTGCCTCGCTGAACCCTATTTCGGCGCGGTGAGTTCCAGCGCGATGTTGTCCGGGTCGCGGAACTCCAGAATGTAGGACGGCCCGATATCCTTAACGGGCTCGTGGGCGATGTCCAGCTCATCCAAATGCTCAGCAGCCGCATCGATTTCGGCTTTACTGCCGACCCGGAACGCCACGTGGTCCAAGCCGGTGCGGTCCTCGTCGAACGGGTCGTCGCCTACCGGCCGCAACCCCAGCAACGCACCGCCCATGTCATAGATGACGCCGCCGAACAGGAACCCCAGCCGGCGCCGGGTCGCCACGTCGGCGTTCTCGGGGAGCTCGATCAGCACTGCCCAGCCGAACACGCTCTCGTAGAACTGCCGGGACCGCTCGATGTCGGTGACGGTGAGCCGGACATGCGCAATCGACGTGCTCGCGAAGGCCATCCACCCCATGCTGCCAGAATCGTGGAGTGCAGATAGGGATGACCATGCCGGTGATGGAACCCGACCTCGACGCGGGCGTGCTCACCCGCTGGGCGCAGGCGATCGACCAGGGGCCGTTCTCCTCGCTGTGCTGGGGCGAGCGCATCGCGTTCGACAACCCGGACAGCCTGACCCTGCTCGGAGCCCTGTCGGCGTGGACTGAGCGGGTGCGGCTGGTGACTACCGTGATCGTGCCGCAGCTGCACGACCCGGTCATGCTGGCCAAGGCGCTGGCAACGGGTGACCTGCTCAGCGGCGGCCGCCTGACGGTCGGGCTCGGGGTCGGCGGCCGGCACGAGGATTACCATGCGGTCGGCGCGGATACCGCGACGCAGACGATGCGCGGCATGGCCGATCGGGTCGCGGTGATGAAGCGGGTGTGGGCCGGGGAGAAGACCACCGACTCCCAGCGTCCGGTCGGGCCGTTGCCGGTGCAGGTCGGCGGCCCGCGGCTGCTGGTCGGCACCATCGGGCCCAAGACCATCCGCAGCGCTGCAGCCTGGGCCGACGGGCTGGCCGGGACCACGTTGGACCTCGACGTCGCCCGGCAGAACGAGCTGTTCGACGTCGCGCGCACCTCCTGGGCCGAGGCCGGCAAACCCGCACCGCAGCTGGCGACCTCGTTCTGGTTCGCGTTCGGCGAACCCGATCAGGCCCGCGCGCAGGTGCATAGTCACCTGCGGCGGTACATGAACTGGATTCCCGCCGAATTCGTCGACGCTATGGCGCCGACGACCGGCTGGGCGGGAACCGAGGACGAGTTGATCGCGGTACTGCGCAAGTTCGCCGATGTCGGTACCGACGAAGTGCATCTGATTCCCACCAGCTCGGACATCGAGCAACTCCGCCGTGCGGCCGACGTCGCCGCAGCGCTGTGAGTGTCAGCCTGCGGCCGCCTCAGTGAACGACCCGGGATCGGGCTCGAGGACCTGTCCCTTGCGCAAGGTCGCCAGCAGCTCCCGGTAGGGGGCCACCAGGTAGACGGTATCGCCGCCCTGCAATCGGGCGTCGCGACGCGGATGCAACTTCACTCGTCCGCTCGGCCCGGCGATGGCGATGACGCGGGTCTGGGTGGACAGTTCGCGCCACCCGAATACCGAACGAGCCGAGGCCGACGACGATGACATGGTTGCGCAGGTACCGGACCTTGCGCGGCCCGGCGGAGCTCAGCAGGCGACGGGTGATCATCAGCTCGGCGAGGAAGGCGACCAGCACCGCGGTGGTGATCACTCCGGCGAACATCAGCAGAATGCTGAACAGCCGTAACCAGGTGGGCTGGTTCATGAAGCTGAAGTCCCCGTAGCCAGCGCATCGACCCAGCGCGGCGATACTGAGCGGGTGCCAGACATAGAGTCCGTCGCGTCCCGTGAGATATACCGCAATCAGTGGATGGTGTTACGCGAAGACGACATCCGCCGGTCCGACGGCAGTCCCGGCATCTACGCTGTCGTGGACAAACCGACGTATGCCCTCGTAATGCCCTATGACGGAACGCGTTTCCGCTTGGTCGAGCAGTACCGGTATCCGGTCGGGGCGCGGCGCTGGGAATTCCCGCAGGGCACCGCTCCGGATCTGGCCGACCTCGAACCGGCCACCCTGGCCGCGCGTGAGTTGCGTGAGGAAACCGGTTTGGCGGCATCTGCTTTCGAGCCCCTGGGTCAGCTCGATGTCGCGCCGGGCATGAGTAGCCAGCGCGGGTGGGTTTTTCTCGCGACCGGGATCTCGGAGGGACTGGCCGATCGCGAGCATGAAGAACAGGACATGCACAGCGCCTGGTTCGCTCGGCAGGACGTCGAGGACATGATCCGTGGGGGAGTGATCGTCGACGCCCAGTCGATCGCCGCCTATGGACTGTTTCTGCTGCGGGGCTGATGAGCCTGTCGACGAAACTTCGTGTCCGTCGCGATACCCGGCTGCGTCCTCCGTACGCCATCATCGGCACGATGCGTGCGGGAACTGTGTGGGCCATGCTTGCCGCCGTGGCGCTGGTGGCCGCCCCGGCGACGTCGGCCGCAACGCCGTCGTGGACGGGCAAGTACTCCCTGGTGCGCTACGCCGCCGAGAAATCCGGCACCAGCGCGGCCGCCGAACAGGCCGAGCGTACCTTCAGTGCCGACTACGACTTCGCCACGGCCTGTTCGTCTGTTACCTGCGTCGCAACGGCGAACAACGGTCCCACCCCGAACAACCCGACCATCTCAGTGCCCTCGCACTACACCTGGGATGGATCCAGGTGGGTGGAACGCTTCGACTTCCAGTGGGATTGCTATATGGGAGAAGGGGTTTCAAAGGTGTGGGCGCCGGCCACGTCGTGGGCGTACTACACCCCGCAATCCGACGGGTCGCTGCGTGGCGTGTGGCACACCGACATCACCAGCGGTCCGTGCCAGGGCAGCGTGGAGATGCCGGTAGCGGCGTTCCGGGTGAAACCTTGAGCGCCGCAAGCAAATGCGGGGACCCGCAACGGGACCCCGCACTGTGGCTTCGATATCTACGTGGTGGTGGTCTTGACGTACTGCGGGCAGTAGGCCTTCGCGGCGTCCACGGCGAACGTGTTCGCACCTTTGTTGCTCAGGCCGGTTCGTTGCGCAACATTGGCGATGACCTGCTTGGTCGAGGTTCCGGCGTTGAGTTCGTTGCACACGGTGTGTGCTTCGCTGATGGCGCGCGAGGCGCTCGGCGGCTGAATTCCGTCAGCCTCGATCTGGGCGATGAACGCGTCGTCGACTGCGGTGGCGCCGGCGGTGCCTGCGAAGCCGAGTGCAGCCAGCCCGAGCGCGCCGGCGGTCAGGGTGGTGCCGGCAAGGGACGCAGTGAAGCGGCGAGTGAACATGGGTGACTCCGTGCTGGTGGTGGTGGACGCGGGATTGCGTTAACCCCATCCTCAGCACGCGGTCTTGATGGATTCTCAATAAATTCTTGGCAGATCGGAGACCGCCATCTCAGCTGTACGAGCTCGCAATCACCCAGCGGCGTTGGGCCGCAACGGCGGACACGCACCGCCGTAGTCGGACGCCAGTTCGAAGTGCCAGATCTCGTTGGCGTAGATCTGACAGAGGCCGTACGCGGCGCCGTTGCGAATGAGCCAGCTGTCGGCGGCCGCGGGACCGACATCGACGGCTTTGCCGATCACGTGCTTGGAGACCTGGGGCGAAGCAACGTACTGACTGGCGGCGGCGGCGCTGCCGTAGGTGACGACGGCGTCGTCGAACAGGCGCTGCTGAAACGCCGGTGAGCGCCATCCCGACGTCAGGCCAACGGTGACTCCGTCGGTCGCGGCAGCCCGGGTGGCGCGCTCGAGTGCGTTGAGCAGCGCCGGGTCGAGGCGGTTGACCGCGGGGTCGGACAGATCGAAGGGGCTCAGGCGCTGGCCGTCCGGGATCCAGCCGCCGGCGGTGTCCCCGGACACCGGACCGGCCGGGGTCGGCTCGTCGGAGCCACCCGGGGCGGCCGCGGCCGGTGCGCCGACGGCCACACCGGTCAGCGTCAACGCAACAGCAGCTACCAGGGATCGAGTGAGTGACAGCATCGATCCAGTCTGATCGACGCCTCCGGTAACCGCTCAGGCGGCTGCGGCTGTCGACATCAGCGGACGCAGCGAATCGAACAACGGCTGCCGGTTGCGCAGGTAGAAGTGGCCGCCGCGCAGCATCTGCACCGAGAAGTCGGCCTTGGTGCGCGACCGCCACTCCTGCAGGTCGTTTTCCTTGACGATCGGGTCCTCGCTGCCGCCGAAGACGTGGATCGGGCAGGACAGTTCGGGTGCGTCGCCGTCCTGGTCCGCCGTCTTGAGCAGCTTCAGGTCGTGCCGGGTGATGGTCAGGGCCTGCTCGTGCAGGGACGGCCAGCGCGTCAGACCCGAGGGCATCAACCCCATCTCGGCGAGGAATTCAGCGAGCTGCTTGTTGTCGAGCTGGTCCACGACGTGCAGCGGCAGCTGACGGTTCGGCGGGGCGTAGGCGGACAGGAAGATCGCCCGGGGCTGCTCCCCGCCGGCGGCGGCCCGCACGCAGGCCAACCGGTAGGCGAGCATGGCGCCGAAGCTGTGGCCGAAGAACATGTGCGGCTCGTCGAGCAGCGGGCCGAGTTGCTCGATCACCGCGTCGACGAGGTCGCGCATGGTGGCGAAGCGTTCGCGGTTCGGAATCTCGACGGGAATCACCTCGACAGCGGGCCGCAGCGCCTTCACCCAGGCGTTGAAAACCAGTGCGCCGCCGCCGGCGTGATGAAAGCAGAACAACCGCATGATCTGTGTCGCCTTTCGTATAGGCCCTTTTCCCAGGCCCCCTGTAATGACCACAGTCCCGCAGGGGGCTTGTCGGATCCTTGATGGATTCTTGGCGGATATTCGTTGGTGGGCGGGCGCCGCGCCTCGAGCTGCGCTCTACGCAGGGTGGTGCATCAGACCGGCGGCCGCCTGAGGTCAGGCGAGGTCCTCTTCCGCCTCGTAGTCGGCGTACTGACGGACACCGGTCTGCAATGCCTTCTGCATGAGTTCTGGCTGGTAGGCGAACGGCTCGGTGGAGTCGATGAACTGTTCGACGACCCGCACGAAGCGGTCCGGGTGGTCGTCGTGCGGCATGTGGCCGGACTCCTCGAAGATCTCCAGGCGTGAGCCGGGGATCTGCTGGTGCGCCAGCCGAGCGTGGCTCACCGGGATGATCATGTCGTCCACGCCCCAGATGATCTGCAATGGAAGGTCCTGCATCAGGTACGTGCGGTCCAGCATCGTGACGTACTGGCCGCGGGTGTCGACCACGGCACGCAGCGTGCGGGCGAACGCGGCCACGGCGCCGGGCTTGCTCAAGCCGCGGGCCAGACGCGGCAGACTGGACACGTCGCGGGTGAAACGCGTTGAGCCGACGACGTTTTGGACGGTGCGGCCGACGAGTTCCACTGCGGAGAGCGCACCGGGAAGTTGCAGCATCGAGAGCGCCTCGGCGCCCATCGGCATGGCCGCGAACCGCAGCGCGATGCTGACGTCTTTGGTTACGCCGCCGGCGCTGACCAGCACGACGCGCTCCACGAACTCCGGGTACTGGTAGGTGAACTGCGCCGCGACGCCGCCGCCCAGGGAATGCCCGACGAGGGTGACGCGGTCGATGTCGAGTGCGGTGAGCAGGTCACGCAGGCCGTTGGCGAATGCGGACAGCGAGTAGTCGGCGTTGGGCTTGTCCGATTCGCCGTGGCCCAACATGTCAGGGGCGATGACGGTGAACCGCTGCGCGAGCTTGGCGTGCACCGGGCTCCAGGTCGTGGAGTTGTCGCCGACGCCGTGCAGCAGCACGATGACCGGTCCGGAACCGGCGATCCGGTAGGCGCGACGGTGGCCGTGGATGGTGCGGAACTGCAGCTTCGGCTCGGTGATGTCGCGGACGGGCCGCAGGTGGCGGCGGGTGCGGTTCGACATGGTGTCCCTCCCTGGTGTGCGTCTCCTCCGCCGTAAGCGGGGTATTGCAGAGAAGCGTGCCGGGGGGATCTTGGCGAGTTCTTGGAGATTTCTTGTCAGGACGGTCCGGGGGCCGGCCCTGCTCAGTTGATCCTGGTGAGGGTGAACGAGTCACGCAGGTCATGCAGACCGCACGGCGCCGCAGTTTCCAGGAAGTCCACTTCCCCGGCCAGGGTTGCCGGGTCCCACCACTGGTACACGTGAACGGGATGCTGCGTGCTGCCGAATATGGTTTCGCCAACGATGTAGGGGGGACAGAACGCGCCCTCCGGAACTACGCGTTTCACCGCGTACCGGCCGTTGACCAGCGGTGCATCAAAGCCTTCACCGGGTCCCGTCGACACGTGGGCCACGCACCCCGGCGTGCAGGTGGTCGTGATACTCCACGTCGCTACCACCCCGTCTTCGTCGGTGTAGGCGTAGTGACCATCTGTCATCACCGGATTCTCGGCGCGGGCTGTCGGTGCTGCGGCAAAAAGTCCCAAACCGCACGAGATCGCAAGCACTGCACGTAATGAGACGATCTTCATCTGTGTCTGCCCTTAGTCATCGTTGACTGCGCTCGCTGAGCGTAAACGCAACGCTATCAACCGATTTGCGGGCGGGAAGTCGTGCGCAGCGGATTCATTGCCGACTCAAACAAAACGTCATCGATTCGCGGACGGCGAATCTGAGCGTGCGACCGCGCGGATCAGGTTGGCGGTGCGATGCGGCTGGTCGATCATCACCAGGTGCCTGGCCGGAGCGAGCGTAATATGTTCTGCACCAAGGTTTTCGGCGAGCTTGACCTGTTGGGCGCGCCAGCGCCGGGTGTACCAGCCGGTGTGGGCAGTGGCCACCGTGCAACGCACGTCCGTCAGCGGGTGACTGGCGCGTAGGTCGCACAGCGCCTCCGCGATCTCGTGGTAGGCGGCATATTCGCTGAGCAGCGCGATCTCAATGTCGTTTGTCGATGCGGCGCGGCATATTTCGGACATCATCGGGGCATCGAGTCCGTCAGGACGACGGCGCTGCACCAGCATCAGGCCGGCACGGGCCAGCGGAACCCGCAGGTGCAGCTTGGCGAGCGTCGCGACGGCCCCATCGACGACGGCAAGCTTGGTCCGCAGCGGTAACGTCAGCCGCCGACGGTGAGCGATGCTGGAATCGAGCAGTAGCAGCGCGCGGGTGCGCTCCGGATACAGGCGCGCAAACGCTTCGGCGTAGAAGCCGCCGATCGAGTGCCCCACCACCACAACCGGATCCGATCGCCCCACCACCTCGAGCGCAGCCCCGATCCGGTCCGCCTCTGATCGGAGCATCTGACGGGCATCGGGCGCCGGTATGGTTTCCGCCGTTATGCCCGGCCGGTCGAACCGCACGACGGTGTGGTCCTCGGCCAGGTTCGTGACCGTGTCACGCCAATGCAGTGCCCGGCCCCCCAGGCCGCTGCACAACACCACGACCGGGCCGGTGTTGCCATCCACGCGTACCCGGAGCTGACGGCCGCCGACCTCGACGACGTGGTCGGTCACGGGCCGGATCCGACGCTGCAGCTGCCGGCGGGCTGCGGTGGCGTACTCCATCCGGCCGGGGTGAGGCCCACCAGGACATCATGCCGTGTCCGCCGGTCGGCGCCGATGATCGTTATCCGATACGGGTGAGGGTGAACGTGTCGTGCAGGTCGGGAAGGTTGCACGGAGCCGCGCTCTCCAGGAAATGCGCCTCTCCGGACATCGTGCGCGGGTCCCACCATTGATGAACGGTGACCGGATGCGTGCCGCCGTCCCAGAGGGAGCCGTTGTCTCCCAGGTAGTAGGAGGGGCATGTCACGCCGTCCGGAATCATCCGGGTCACTGTGTGCCGGCCGTTGATCAGTGGAGCGTTGAAGCCATGGCCCGGCTCTGTTGTCACGTGAGCGACGCACTGCGGGGTGCACGTGGTCCTGATCGACCAGGTGCCGACGTCACCGTCTTCATCCAGGTAGCGGTAGGTGCCGTCCATCGCGGGTCCTTCGGCCCGGGCGAGCGGTGTTCCGGTGCTACAGCAAGCGGCGAATGTTAACGCAAGTGCGGCAAGCCGCAAGTCGAGCCTCAAGTCGCCACCTACCTACCTAGAATTAGTTGCCATCGGACAATATCGCCGAAGTGTATCAGCAAAAACGCTGCCCAAGGCACCTGTTCGGGAATCTTCAGGGGAAAATGTCGGGCGGTCGCCACGGCGTGACTCCCGGCCGTGCCGATTTCAACTCATCCAGCGCGAAAATGGCCGGCGCGTGCGGTTGTGTGCAGTTACTCTGCGCGTTCGGGTCGGCTGCGAGCGGTGCGCAGAGCGACGTAGATCAACCAGCCGGCGAA
The DNA here is from genome assembly GCF_059812325.1 of Mycobacterium sp. NGS61. Taxonomy (NCBI): domain Bacteria; kingdom Bacillati; phylum Actinomycetota; class Actinomycetes; order Mycobacteriales; family Mycobacteriaceae; genus Mycobacterium; species Mycobacterium sp. NGS61. Next base: position 250,258 of record NZ_JCALCL010000007.1, on the reverse strand, counting down.
AGCCGTCAGCTCGGCGCGCTGGGCAATGCCGATGACGCCTACGTGGTCGGCGTTGTCCAGGAGCATCGCCAGACCCGTCAGAAGTGCTGTCCCGGTGAGCGCCCCCAGCATGAACAGTCCCAAGCGACGGACCTTCGGTGCAGCACCCTCGCGCACGTCGGCGATGGCGAAGGCCAGAAGCGAGCCAATCGCCGCGGCGAGCACCACGCCACTACTCAGCCAATGCAGTTGGTGGCCGATGGGCACCGTTCCTGAGGCCTCGCGAGCGGCGCAGGTGGGGTTGGAACTCGGGGCGCACACCAGCGTCCAGATGGTGTTATCCAGCACCGTGGCCGCGGAGAAAACCACCACCGCCAACCACCCCTTGATGCTCCAGCGGCTGCCGGGCCGGCTCAGCAGGGCAGCGGTGGCTGCCACGACGAGTGCGGCTGCGGCGCACAGATCGCCGGCCCGGAACCATTCGCCGTAGGGCTGGTCGGCGGCCGCCAGTTCACTGATGTAGAGATCGGGGTCGGGCAGCGTGCGGGTGAAAACAGTCTCCAGCACCCAGTTGGAGTAGAGCATGGCTCCGGCGACGGCCCCGGCCGCCGCGACCCACCGCAGCACCGCGCGCCGCGAGGGGCGCTGTCCCGCGACGTCGTCGTCGCGTTGCCGCAAGGCCATATCGCCATCATGCCGTGCTGATAGGTTCGCCCGCTGCAACTATGCCGCGAATGGTGCATCCGGTGAGGTGTCACAGAGGCCGGCGTCGGCCGACGTGCTCGTTGATGCAAGCGCCCGCGATGGTCAGCCGGTGAAGGTGACGACATTGCCCGGGAACAACTGGTTGCCCGGTTGCGGCGGCCGCGGACCGCAGGATCGGTCCCGACTCGCCCAGCAGGTCACCGAGCTTGTCCACACATCGTTGCCGCCCGCGTCGAACGCGATGTCCATGGTCGCTGTGCCGGCCGGGCTGTCAACGCCGTTGGTGTCGTAGTGGAAGTTGGCCACGATCGTGGTGCGGCCCTTGCTCCGCTTGTCCGACCGGCTGCCCTCCATCTGGAGCAGGGTGAAGTGGAACTTCTGTCCGGGCTTGGCGTGATCGTTGTGATTGGGGCCTGACGCCGGGTATTTCGCTGTACTGCTGTAGTCCCAGAACACGAGTTCGACGTTGGTGTTGTTCACGATGTCGAACGGGCTGGTGTTGGCGGGGTCGGCGCCGGCAGTTCCGGAACCGCCGGTAGTGAACGTGAGGCCGAGGACAGTGGCCAGAACGCCCACTTGCAACACGTGAGTCGCGGCCGATGTCTTCATCGTGGTCCTCCTGGCGAGGCTTTCACCGACAAGCGTCGCATTGCGCCTTCGGGTCACGCTACCAGCAGCCTGCCCGAGCCCCTCAAGTCCTGCTCGCTTGCCGATCAGGTGGACGGCGTCGATCTCTGGCCGGCGAGATGGGCGCTCCGCAAGGTCGTGAATTACATTGCGGGACAGTGGTATTGAGTACCCAATCTGACGAGAGCGCGGCCTGTCGTACCCGCTGACCGCAGCGCAGTGTTACCGGATTCTGGTGAGGGTAAAGCGGTCATGGTGGTCGGCAAGCCCGCACGGACCGGAGTGGTCGTAGAAGTCCACCTCACCGACCAGTGTTTGCGGATCCCACCATTGGGTGACGGTGATCGGATGCGTGCTGGCGGGGATCCATCGACCGTAGTCCCCGGCGGTGAATCCCGGACAGGTCACGGCGTCGGCGATGGTGCGGGTGCTGGTGTAGCGGCCGTCGATCAGTGCGGCATCGAACTCTCGTCCGGTTGCCGTTGTCACGTGGGCGACGCAATCTGGCGCGCAGTTGGTCGTGATTGTCCACCTGCCGGTGTCGCCGTCTTCGTCGTGATAGAGAAATGTCCCGTTCGTGGTCGGGTCCTCCGCCCAGGCCGGTGTAGCCGCACAGATTCCGAGGCCAGAGAAAATAACGATCGCCGCGCTGACTGCTGTGATTTTCATGGTGTGCCTTAGCTCGCGGGTCCCCCCGGACACCAAGAACACTAGAACCGAAAACATCGCTGCCATAGTGTGTTTCGGCGACTCATACCGGACTCCTAGGCAACGCGGCCGACCCTGGCTGCTGCGCGACAGGGTAGCGGTGTCAGGTGTGTCGGCAGTGTTGCACGACGCCCGGATAGATCGCGGATAGGCGATGGTTGGTGCTTCGCACGGGGGTCCCACTCGGGCATAGTTGGCGGCGTCGAATCGGGAGAATGCGATGAGAGCTTGGCAACTAGTCGCCGCCAACGAGCCCCTGCAGCTGGTGGACTGTGACGACCCGGTACCGGGACCCGGGCAGGTCGTCGTCGAGGTCCGTGCCGCGGGCCTCTGTCATAGCGATGTGGGATTTCTGGACGGAACGTTGACCCCGCTGCTGCCCAGGTTGCCGATCATTTTGGGCCATGAGGTGGCCGGAGTGGTGGGGGCGGTGGGTCCCGGTGTCGCGGACTTTCATGTCGGGGACCGCGTAGTGGTCGAGTTGGGCAAGGCCGGCGCGCCGGGTTGGTCAAGCGACGGGGGCTTCGCCGACAAATGCCTCACCTCGGCGGAGGCATTGATCAGACTGCCCGACCGGATCGAGTTCACCCAGGCGGCTACCGCCACCGATGCGGGCCAGACCGCGTACGGCGCGGTGCTGGGTGTCGGCGCCGTGCGCGCCGGTGAGAAGGTCGGCATCGTCGGGTTGGGCGGGCTGGGTCTTACCGGTGCGCGGATCGCCGTGTTGGCCGGAGCGCAGGTGTATGCGGCCGAACCCAAACGCGAGGTGTGGGAACTCGCCAAACGGCAGGGCGTCCTCGATGTCGCTGAGGACGTCCGCGAATTGGCCTCTCTGCAACTCGACGCGATCGTGGATTTCGCCGGATTCGGGACCACCACGGCCGGCGCAATCGGCGCGGTTCGGGTGCAGGGGCGCGTGATCCAAGTGGGTCTCGGACGGAACGAAGCAACGATTCCGACCTCGGAACTGGTGATCAAAGAGGTGACCCTGCGGGGAGCACGAGGCGGTCATACCGGGGCTCTCGAAGCGGTTCTCGCGCACATGGCCGCCGGGGAGCTTGAAATCCACACCGAAACGATCACCTTCGACGACATTCCCGAGGCCATCGAGCGACTCAGACTCGGCAACGTGGTCGGTCGAGTGGTTGCCGAGATGCCCTGACCGCTCGGGCGGTGTTCGGGTCGGCCACCCGGGCGCCCGGTGGTACCACAGCTGGGTGGCTGGGATGCCGGTGCCGTCCGAAATATGCTGAAAGGCAATCGATTTCGCCTGACCAGTGGTTTTCCGTGCTTGATGGGCCGCGGGACTGACTATCGCGATAGTTGGGATCGGTAGCGGGCCCCTGGATGTGTACTGGGCTTCCGACGGACCCAGTGGCGTCCGGATCACGCGGAAGGGACCACCATGAAGAAACTATGCATCGCAGCGTTGGCAACGGCGGCTTTGGTTTCGAGTGCCATCGGTCCGAGCGCGCAGAGTGCCCGCGCCGACAACCAGGGCCCATATCACTGGTGCCCGGGAGAGAGCATGTCGTTCCCGCCGGGACCCGGGCGAGACATGGTGTGGGACATGAGCATCTGTCACACGTTTTACTTCGTCGACTACGGCAAGGGCAATGTGCCGAGCAGCATTCCCGGACCACCCGGGCCGTGGGTGTGGGACGGCGAGAACCCTCCGCCGAGTAACCGGTGTTACCCCTGGTGCTTGTAGTCGCCTTGCCGGCGCCGCACGGTGGGCATTCGCCCATCGGTGACGGTGCTGGTCAGAGGGTGCCCCCGGCAGGATTCGAAAATGCGGCACCGTGACGGGATCCCGTATATTCTGACTTGCGAAAATAGCTCAACGACAAAGTATTTCGGATTTTCGCCTCAAGTCGCGTCGGCTAAATTGGTTCTGCATAGGTAGCGGATAGGTAGGTCCAGCAATCCCGCTGGTCAGCTTGCCAGATCCGCAGGGAATTTGCGGGAGGTACCGATCATGAACCCCGACGAAAGCGTGGCGCAGCGCTTCCAGGAGGTAACGCTGGCCGGAATTGAGGAGGGCAAGCGGCTGGGATATAACCCCACTCGGTATCTACTTATGGTCAGGGAGCGAGGGGCCGTGGGGGCGGCCAAGCATGTTTTGCGCCCAGGCCCGCCCGCCTACGGATTTGTCACACTGGCACATCTGCACCGTCGGCCTGACCTCACCACGGAGTACACGGCGCTGATGCCAGAGTTCCGAGAGCTATTCACCGCGGATGAGTTGGCGGAGGCGGCGAGACGGCTGGGGCACTGATGAGCGGAACCAAAGGGCACCGAGCATGGGGCAACATCAAGAAGCAACGCACCAAAACCCCTAGCTACCAGGCGAGTTACATCGGACCCGACCAACGACGGCACTACGCGCCAACAGTTTTCGCGGCCAAGATGAACGCTGAACGGTGGCTGGCTCGAGAACGTGACTACCGCGATCATTGCCTGGCCACGGGGGAGACGTGGAAGGCTCCCAGCGAGCGCGCTGTGGAAAAGAGAGCCAAGCATCTGACGTTGAGTGAGTACGGCAAGACGGTCATTGACCAGCGGCTATTGAAGCCGCGAACCCGTATCGAGTACGAAGCCAAGTGGTGCCAGTTGATTGAACCGAAACTGGGCAGCCTGGCAGGACGGGACCTGACAACCACGGCGGTGAGGGGCTGGTATTCCGGCCTGGACGCGAAGCTGGCCACGCGCAACGGTCACGCCTACGGCATCCTTAACATGATCTGCAATACGGCGGTCAAGGACGGCCTATTAGATCGCAACCCGTGCCAAATCGTCGGCGCGATGAACCCGAAGCCGAAGAAGAAGGTACGTATCCCTTCCACAGTCGAGCTGCACGCCATCGCGGACAAGCTGGGAGCCGACGACGGCAATTCTCGCTTCAAGGCCCTAGTGCTGCTAGCTGGTTGGTGCGGCCTGCGTTTCGGTGAGGTGTCGGAGCTTCGGCGCAAAGACTTCAACAGCGACTGCAGCGTGCTAACCGTGGCGCGAGCGGTCACACACCGCATGGATGCCAACGGTGATAAGGGCTCGCGGTGCCGCATCGACACGACGAAGAACGGCGAGGAACGTACGGTCACTATCCCTCCGCATATCCGCGACGACGTGAAGGCCCACCTCAAGGCCTACGTGGGCAAAAGTGATGAGGCTCTACTGTTCACGCCTGCGCGCGGCGGCTGTCATCTCGGTGATCGGGTGTTCAACAAGGACGTGTTCAAGAAGGCTGCGAAGGACATAGGCAGAGATGATCTTTCGGCCCATGATCTACGGCGCTTTGCCGGCAGCAAGAATGCTCAGGTGGCGACGCTGACCGAGAACATGGCGCGTCTCGGGCACAAGATAGTGGAGGCGGCTCTGCGCTACCAGCACAGCCAAGACGGTAGGGACGCTATCGTCGCCGCGAACCTGAGCGCGAACGCACTGGCAGAGCTACAGGCGGCCACCGCGAAAGGTCCAGACCCCACATGCACACACATGGCCAACCCTGATTCATATGAGCCGGAGGCCTCGTGACGACCGATAGCGCGAAGCTCGCAACCCTTGCTATTGGAGCGGCTGGGGAGCTGCTAGTGCAGTACAAGCTGCTCAAGCTTGGCATCGACAGCGCACGTCTAACCACAGACTCCGGTATTGACTTGGTGATGTATGTGCCCGGCACGACGACGGCCGCGACCATTCAGGTGAAGACCAAGGCCGCGTCGGACCGTGCTGGCGGCAAAGGCAAACTGCTGCTCGGCTTTCGGTTTCCTGACGCCTGCCCTGCCCAGTGGCTCGCCTTGGTAGATCTATCGCGAGATGCGGTGTGGCTCCTGACAATTGATCAAGCTCGTGATATGGCACAGCAGACGCATCCCAATAACAACCGTCTGCTCTACTGGTACACCGACGAGTCGATAGGCGCAGATAAGCTCCGTGACAGTGACATGATCTCGCACCGGCTGGAGGCGGTCGCAGCTCAGCGACTGCAAGCAGGACTTTGACGCACCCATCTATGGCTATGTCAGGCAGGAGGCAGCCTTTTGAGCAAATCGAATGCAAGTGACTATTTAGAGATTCACCTGTACAACGATCTCCGCTGGCTCCTCTGTGCGGCTGCTGAGTGGCAGTTGCAGAAGACGATCAATCGCGGAATTGATGGGTTGTACATTCAGATCTACGCGATGGACTCGGCCGCACTGCATGCCCGTGCGCTGCTTGAGTTCTTCACGGGCCATGGGTCCAATCGTGGCCGGATGAACGCACTGTATGGGATTCAGTCAATTGCCTCGCAACGTTTTCCTGGTGACTGGGTACGTCCCCTCAACACTCACATAATGCATGTGCAGGATCGCACTGTGGGACAACGGCTTACGGCGGTCGACGGCGTATCAAAGCTTGACCTAAACGACATGCCCGTGGAATTTGGTCAGGAGGTTGTCGGCTGTGGCGACAGTTCATCAAGCACATCAAGCCCAATTCACTACCGACACTGGCTCATACAACCCTGGACCGTGCTACCGCGGAGTCATCACTTGTCTACAACAACGACGTCAATAGGGCCCACGACCTCAACCCGATAGCTTGGTGACGCATAGGTAGCGGATGGGTAACTGGCGGCCTAGGGGCACCATTTGCCTATGTGGCGCGTTTGAGCACCGCAGGTTTGCTACCTGCGGCTTAAGGCCGGCGGCGCCGCCCGTGCTTCGATTCCAGCTGGCGAAGCGGCGGCAATGCGGCGCTGGGACGGTTTGCCTCATTTGCCATTTGTATGGCTGCCATGCCGCTGATGTGCACTACGCGACGCGTCTGGTGGCGCACGCTGCGTTTCGATTCTTGCGGCGGGATCCATCGCTCTCACAAATGGTCGTCCGTCTCTACTGGGCCTGCGCTGGGGTGCGCGCCATGGGAGGCTTGGATGTGGGCAGTGGTGTTTTGTAGAAACGGCCACCCGGCGGCACGGAACGGAATACGATCTGCGACCGTGCGGAAGTCATTAGTGCTGGTAGCCAGCTTCGTCATGGTGCTCGCCTTCGCGCCGACAGCAAGCGCCGATCCGGGCGGCTCGCGATGTGACCCTAACTACTCGGGCGCCTGTGTCCCGATCGCGAGTGATGTTGACTGCGCGGGTGGTAGCGGCAATGGTCCGGCCTTCGTCAAGGGTCCTGTGAGGGTGATCGGCAGGGACATCTACGGCCTGGACCGAGACGGCAATGGAATCGGATGTGAATAAAGCGAGCGTAAGGGTGCGCCGGGTCCGAAGCTGCCGAGCAGACGACTACTTGCGCTTCAGGTGAGCCACCAGGTCGCTCGCGACGAAGGGCCATTGACATGCTGTGACCACCTGCACAACTGTGGGTAGAGCAGACAGGGGGCGACAGATGGGCAAGAAGCTGATCGCGGCGGCAGTGGCGGCAGGTCTCGCGGTAGGGCTTGCGCCTGCGGCAAGCGCTGATGACGTTCAAAGACAGGTCTGCCTGGCCGTGATGGCTGCGGGCGTCAATCCCTACAACCCGAACGACAATTACGCTCTATTCCTCGTGCAGCAGAACCCGAACATGACCTACAACCAAGCGAGCGATCTGGTCAAGAAGGCGTTCGGCTCTGTCCGCTATCACGACAACCCGATGTGCAACGGCGTAACCATCCCCGAGAACTACTAACGGCTACGTGCCGGGAGCCGTTTAGCGCTGGCGGCATTTCTCCGCCGGAGAGTGTCGTACCTGGGGGCTAGGGTGCGTCTCGACACCGGAGGTCACCATGAGCAACCCACCCATTTGGCTTTCGATCGCGCAGGCGGTCGGCGCAATTTCAACCACGGTCGGTGTGCTGATTGCGCTCTACGTAGCCGTTCGTCGGGAACCCAAGAAAGCCGCCGAGGAGCGCCAGCGGCACGAAGCGCAAATGGACGCGCTTAATCGGGCAGAGACAGAACGCGTCGCAGCGCAGGCGCGAAAAATCGTCCCTAGTTGTCTGCGTACACCGATGTTTGGCAATACCTGGTGGACGGTCAAAATCGAAAATGTAAGCAACTCGGCAGCAACGATCCTGACCGTTGACGTGAGTGCTGTAGATACCAACGGCAACATCGTGCCGAATGGTTGCAAGCAGTCCAACAACACCATGCCAGCCGACCAAGCTTTCGAGAAGGCAATTCGAGCTGCGATGTCTGGATCACTACAGGGTGCTTTTCAGCAGTCCGGCATGGGCCGCATGATTCCGCACGCCGCAGCTCAACAACTAACGAACCAACTTGCGCCAGCTGCGAAACAGGCGATGCAAGAAGCCATGGTTGGTCACTTCGTTACGGAGTGGCAACGGACACTTGGCCCCAACCAGAGCGCTCTGATGGCCTACGCGACCACCGACCCAAATTTGAAGTTACGCATTACGATTGATTACGAGGATGAGGCCGGCTACCAATGGCGGCGCGTAGACAGCAGCCAACCGGTGCGGACCGACAAGGTATCGGCATGACTGCCGCACAGAATTGGGCGGCGGTATCTGCTGTAAGCCAAATCGCAACAGTCGTAGTCGCAAGTTGGGCCTTAATCTACGCCCGTGGCCAAGTACACCAAGCTCGTCTAACCCGTGAACGCATTGCACAACCAGATGTCGTTGTGTACGTCGACCGCCACGAAGTACGGCGCTATATGGATCTGGTAATCAAGAACTTTGGACAGACGACGGCCTACAACATTCGGTTGAAAATCCCGCCGTTACAGGTAGCGCCATACACGAACCTGCACACCGGTGAGGAGGTTAAGAATCTCTACGTACCCGAAAGCATTGCGGTGCTAGCTCCTGGCCAAGAGTGGCGGACAGTGTGGGATTCCGCCGCACGGAGAGCAAAGCATAAAGGAGCGCTGCAAGACCAGTTTGTCGGCCACGTGGAGTTTGACGACAAGATGGATCCGGACAAACCCAGCTTCCGCAATCCAATTTCGTTGGACGTCAAGATGTTCTGGAACACAACATGGATCACAGAGAACAAAGGCAAAACGGTCGAGAAGGCATTGTATGAGATTGCGGACACGCTCCAGAGCTACAGCCGCGACGACAAAGGGGTTTGGGTCTATGCGGCTACTGGCGATGAAGAGCGTCGCCGACGGGAACAGGGATACCAAGAGGCTGCAAGAGGGAACGAAGATTTCATGAGGGATCTAGGGGTCATCCAAGATGATCCCGACCCAGACGACTGAGGGCCGCTACTGCGCCTTCCGCTGTAGAGGCACTACGAATGTCCGCTGGAAGCGGCACCGGTCGGGTAGCGGGGCTAAATTTGCGCAGATCTCGGTCTTGAGCACCGCCGCGTAGATGTCCATGGTCGTGCTGATCTTGGCGTGACCCAACCACCGACTCACGTCCCGAGCGTTCTCGGCGGCAATGCGGCGCTGGGACGGTTTGCCTCATTTGCCATTTGTATGGCTGCCATGCCGCTGATGTGCACTACGCGACGCGTCTGAGTGTGGTCACCTGACTTGGCCCCACTTTGGCTGTCGTTCTTCACGAATTTTGGCCCCGGGGTGGTGAGGCGGATTCTAGTAATCGTCGCAACACCGGAGTTGTTTAGAGGTTGTGGTGGGAGGAGTTCTTGTGACTCGGCGTGGCGGAATGCGGGTGGAGAAGCAGGAGTGGTTCGCGCGGCTGATCACTCGGGGGGTGAGTAATTCTGAGGCGTGCCGGATGGTGGGGGTCAACCGCAGGACGGGGACACGCTGGCGCTACGGGCGCATAATCCTCAATACGGCTGGTCAGGCGGTGCACTATCCGCCGGTGAGATTAACTGCGCCGAAGGCGGCGCACCCTCGTTATCTGTCGTTGGCCGAGCGCACGACGATCGCTGACCTGCACCGCGCGGGCGTGGGCGTTCGTGGCATCGCTGGGGAGCTGGGTAGGGCTGCCTCGACGGTGTCGCGGGAGCTGCGCCGCAACGCTGATGACCACGGCCGTTACCTGGCCGCCACCGCTCACCGGGTGAGCACCGAGCGACAGTTCCGGTCCTGGCGTGCGCGGCGCGTGGCCGGTGATGTCACTCTTCATGGTGTCGTCGCCGAGCTATTGGGCAAGCGGTGGAGTCCGGAACAAGTCAGCCACGAACTGCGATTTCGGTTCCCTGAGCAGCCCGAGCGCCACCTATGTACGGAGTCGATCTATCAGGCGATCTACGACCCTAGGACCGATGTGACCCGCCCGGCCAAGCGGCGTCGCCGGCGGCGTCGACGCCGCATTCAGGGCTTGGAGCGGCGGGTTGACCGCGCTCATCGGAAATCCCCGGCTGTGCTTGCCGAAATTCCTCACCTGTGAGCAGCGGTCAGTGTAGTTGTTGGCGGGTGCCGGTGGTTGTTCGGCGCAGGGTTTCCGCGGCGGCGTGGTGATCGCGTAGCCGGTAGGACTGACCGTCGAGGTTGATGACTACGGAGCGGTGCAGCAGGCGGTCGAGCATGGCGGCGGCGACTGTGGTGTCGCCGAGGATCTCTCCCCAGGCTCCCACGCCCCGGTTGGTGGTGATCACGATGCTGGTCTTTAAATACCGTTGGGAGACAACCTGAAACAATGCTGATGCGGCCTCGGCGGGCAACGGTAAGTACCCCAGTTCGTCGATCACCAGCAGCGTCGGACCGGCGAAGAACCGCATGGTGGTCGCCCAGCGCCCCTCGATCGCGGCGCGATGACAGCGGGCGGCCAGATCGGCGGCGGTGGTGAAGTAGGTCCGATAGCCGGCATACGCTGCGGCCCTTGCCAATCCGACCGAGAGGATGCTTCTATGTCTGTCAAGCAGCCTGTTTGACCGTGGTAATTGATGCGGCGTCGGTCTGCATGATCCGGTAGACCTCGCGGGCGATAGCGCGTTTGAGGCAGCGTTTGATTTCTCGGGGCGTCTTGCCTTCTGCAGTGCGTCGGGCGGCGTAGGCCTTTGTCGTAGGCTCGAATCGCAAGCGCGTCAGTGCAACGGTGTGCAGTGCGCGGTTGAGTTGGCGGTCACCGGCGCGGTTGAGCCGGTGGCGTACGGTGGCGCCGCTGCTGGCCGGGATTGGTGCAGCACCAGCCAGGGCCGCGAAAGCCGCCTCGCTGCGGATGCGATCGCGATGTGACCAGGAGATCAAGAACTGCGTGGCAGTGATGACACCGATGCCGGGCCGGTCGAGCAGCTGGGGGCAGGCGGCATTGACGAGGAGTTCGAGCTCGGTTTCGTGTTCTGCGGCTTCAGCTTCGAGCATGAGAGCACGCCGGGCGGTGGCGCGAATCGCGCGGACAGTGGCGCGGTGTTCGACTGAGTGTGACGGCAGGGTACGCAGCCGTGCGCAGCGGTTGAGTTGTTCGTCGGTCGTTCCGCGTCGTAGTTGATCACGCAGCGATTGGGGGGCGTTGACGATCATGGCCTTGAGTTGCCCAATAGCTTTGGTACGGGCCAGTATTGCGCCCTCTCGCGCGGTAAGTAGCACTCGCATGGCTTCTCGGTCGCCGCGAGCGCGCGGCGCGGCCAGGTGCTCGCGAGTCAAAGCTTCGCGTGCGGCTCGGACGGCGTCGAGGTCGTCGGACTTGGCGCCGTCACGTCGTGCAGGGCGTGCGGGGCGATCTATCTCGACGACCCATTCGCCGCGTTCGAGCAAGTGTGTGGTGAGACCAGCGCCGAAGCTGCCGGTGCCCTCGATGGCCCAGACTCGCCGCCCTGTCGCATGTTTGGCGGCAAAGGTGTCGAGCTTGCGGAATCCGAATGCGTCGGTGGCCACGGTTACCCGCTCGACCAATCCTCCGGCGGCGGTGACGATCGCCGCGGTGTGGGAGTCGCGGTGGGTGTCGACGCCGATGACGAAATCGACCTTGTCTGTCAGCATGGGTGTCACGGTGTTCTCCAATCGTTGGGGTGCATCAGGTCGGCGCCGGCCTGGATGGGATCACCGTGCGGCAAGACTGTGATGAGGCACGACCCGGCATGGGGTCGGCCAGGCTTCTGATCAGGCCAGTCGTGGTGGGCCAGGCCGGTGCCGGTCACCGGCGACGACAAATCCAACGCAAGGGCACTACCCGCGTGAGGTGCGGCCAATGAGTCTTTGGGGTCAGTCGCGGTCACCGACACCGACCCTTCCACCGGCGGCGCCGAGACTCTATTGAGTCCGCCCTAAAGACTCACAGTGCGTCTTTCCGGTGCCGGGTGGTCCGATGAGCAGGATATTGGTCGCCGATTCCAGGTAGCGGCAGGTGCCCAGCTCGTCGATGAGCGTGCGGTCGATCCCGGCGGCGGAGTCGACGTCGAAGTCATCGAGGGTGGCCGGGGTGGGCAGGCAGGCGAACCGCAACCGGCCCGCCAACCGTCGGGCGGTGGAGGCCTCGACTTCCACGGCCAGCAGTCGCTCCAACGCGACGGTCAGCGACAGCCCTTCGGCGGTGGCCTGGTCGAGCACCGCGGGGAGTGCTTCGGCGGCCGCGGTCAGTTTGAGTTCGGCCAGGTGCGAGCGCAGCTGCTGATAACGGCTCGCCGCCGCCGATGGCGATTCCTCGGCCGTGGTGGTGGTCTTGATGGTACGTGGAGTGGGGGTCATTGGATGGTCCTGTTCTGGGCGGCCCGCTCGTAAGCGGACAGGTCGATCACGGTGGAATCAGTTGACGGAGTGGGAGAGTCACTAGAAGTGCTGGGCGCATTCTTGAGCCGCAGTAGGTGTGCGGCAGCGGCTTTGGCGGCCGGTCCGGGTGGGATGCGTTCCTTGCGGCGGTGCGGGCGCCCGGTGGCTGCGGTGGCCATCGCCGCAGCGTCCAGGGCGATGACATGACCGCTGTCGCGCACCATCACCCCGAGCCCGTCGGCGGCCATCCGGTGGCGGGCGATCACGATCCCGCTCATGGTGGCGATATCGCAGAACTGGCCCCCGACCGGATGGGACACCACGACGTTGGCGGCGGCCAGTTCCGGAGGCACTGAGTAGCGGTTGCCGCGGTAGGACACCATCGCTTGGCGTGAGGCGGTGCGGGCTTCGGCCACGATCACCGGATACGCCTGTGCCGGCACCGGTTGCAGGGGCTCGGTTGTGGCGACCACGGCGACCGAGGACCGGCCGTCGGCGGTGGCCCGCAGCCGGGTGTCACCCCGCACCCGGGCGAAGCGATCCACGCTGGCCTGGGCCTGCTCAGGGGTGGCTTCGTCGGCCAGGGTGCGCCACCAGCGTTGCGCGGCGGTGTGATTGACCTTCTCCACCACGCCCTTGCGGTTGCCGCGCCGTGCCGGGCAGATCGCCACCGCCACGCCGTAGTGCTTGGCCACCCCGGCGAACGACGCGGTCACCCGTCCCGAGCCGGGGTCACACACCGTAGCCATCCGGTCGAAGCGCCACACCCTGGTCAGCCCGCCCAGGCCGCGGGTGACGCGGTCCAGACCGGCGACCAGGTGTGGCTGATCCTCGCTCGGTGCCAGATAGCCGCGCCACTTCCCGGAATGCGAAAGTGAGCCGACCAGCAGGTGCGCGGTCTTGCCCCAGCCCCACGATGCCGGCGGATCGGGCAATTCCAGCCAGTCCCATTGAGTTTCGTCGCCGGGAGCGTGTGGGATCACCGCGTTCGGGCGCTGTGTGGCGGTCCGGCACGCCTCACAGACCGGGCGCAGATCCCGGGCGCGGATGTTGCGGGTCAGGCTCTGATACGACAGCCCGAACCCCAGGTCCTCCAACTCGTCGAACAGGGTGCGGGCCCACAGGTGTGGGTCCTCGGTCAGCCTCGCGGTGACGTAGTCGACGAACGGGTCGAACGGATCAGGGCCGGGCCGGGCACGCACCCCGGGCGTGCCGCCGCCGGCCAGATACTTGCGGACCGTCTTGCGATCAAAGCCGGTGTGGCGGGCGATCGCCGAGATCGTCCAACCACGCATGCGTAGGGCATGTACTTCCACATCGTCCTCCCATGTGAGCATGAGAAAGCGGGCCTCCTTCGATGGAGCAACTGGCGTCAGACACCAGCAGCTTCGAGGGAGGCCCGCCCTTCTCGGCGGAGCCACACGGGTGGGGAATTTCGATGAGCGTCAGTGGGGAATGTCAGTGAGCGCGGTCACCGTTCCGTTGCCCGCCGACCCGCGGCGTCGGCAAGCCGAGTCGCAGGCTTCAGGCGGCCCGTAGGACAGCCTGAAATGCCCGCAGAGGCCCGAGAACCCGCTGTCCACGGTCGTCGGTCCGAGCTACGAGAATCGCTTGCTTGACAAATTGCCAACGCAAGCCATCGATGGGCCGAGCCTGGAGTACATCGTTCACCAGAGCACGACGGGCGCACCGGCGATTGTCTCCGAAGGTGCGGTAAAGCCGGAGCTGGTGTTCAATACGGCACCTCAGACGGCGACCCCGCAGAAGATCGCGGCTCACTTCGCGCTGTCGTGGGAGACGATGCAGGATTGGTCGAACTTCAGCGAGTATTCGCTGGGGGAGATTACTCGACAAGTTATCAACGTCGAGAACGCCGAGCTGCTCTCCGGTGCGGGAACGACCGGCCACCTTCACGGTTTCTTTTCGACCAGCGGAATTCTCACTCACGACGCCAGCACCGACACCGGCACCAACGTGACAGCGCTGGACAGTATCGAAAAGTCGATTGCTGTGCTGCGATCCGGTGCGGCGCTTGCGGAGGCGAATCTACTGGTGCTGCATCCCAATACGTGGTCTGCGCTGCGCCGCACCAAGGATACGCGAGGCCGCTTCCTAGCGACGGCCGATCCAACCCGCGACGAAGCTAATTCGCTATGGGGAGTCGAAATACTGCCAACGACGCAATGCACGGCAGGCAAGGGACTGCTGCTCGACACCAACAAGTTCGGATTCGTCGTCGTCCGCGAAGCCATCTCACTGCGCACCGGGACAAGCAACGACGACTTTGTCAGGAACTTGCAACGGTGGATTTGCGAGGAACGCTTGGAGCTGTGCGTCGAGCGGCCCGCAGCGGTGTTGTCCATTTCGAACCTGCCAACATCGTAGGGAAGGTGCAACGCGATGACTGTTGAAGTGCAGCAACCATTTCAGGTTTGCTACGGAAGTACCGTCTACGGGCCAGGTGAAGTAGCCGGCGTCCCCGACGCGGTCGCGCAGCAATGGATTCGGTCGGGCTGGGTCGTCGAAGTGGACGAAACCGACGAGCCATCTGCCAGGCCCGCTCCTGGCCGTCGTTCTTACTGAGCGCGAACTCCGCGGTGGTCGGCGGTCTCCCTGCTGAGCAACCGGGCGTCAGCGGAACTGAGTCGGATGACTCAATATCGCGGTTCCATGCTGTCCGTCACGCGGCGTAGTGCCGCGTCAAGCGTCATCTATTGTTCGCTTCTCGAAGAGCGCCGGTTTCAGGAGGGCGGTCGCACAAGGGCCTGCTGCCCGCTTACTCGTCGAAAGTCTCTTCGTCAATCTGTTTCAAGTCGAAGGTTTCACGGATTTGAACTCCCACGTTGTATTGCACCATAAGACGGGACAGTTCCATGCCGTCGATGAGACGTAACCGCATGCCAACGCTCTCCGCGAACTGCATCGCGCCCGCCGAGAACCTGCCCGTTGTCACGAATACTCCACGGCTCGTTTGCGCACCTTGGAGTGCGCCAACGAACGCCTGAATTTCAGGTCTACCTACTGTGTTTAGCTTGTCGTAGCGCTTCGCCTGTACGCCGACTAGGTCGAGCCCGAGCGCGTCCTGGCGAACGATGCCGTCTAAGCCGCTGTCGCCAGGTTTTCCTGTGTGTTCCGTCAGGGATTCTCGTCCGCCGTAGCCCATCGCCTGCAGGAGCTTTAGTGACAACTTCTCCAGAAACAGAGGCGGCTGCGCCAAAATACGATCCAGTAGCTCGGCGGCAAGCGTCTCGTAAGACTCTTCAATAATCGCGTTGACGGCCTCGCTCGGCGATACCTCGTCGGTGGCGATGTCGACCGCAACTTCCGACTGCTTGACCTTCTTTCGGTTCCTGAAGTCGACGTACTCGGGGAACTTGGCCAGGACCGCCATGTCGACTCGGTCGGGATGCGCTTGCAACACGGACCTGCCGCGCTTTGATAGCACGTACCGCCCGCGCTGCGGACGGTCAAGCAACTTCGCTTGCGACATGTGTGTAATCGCCCACGCGACCCTGTTGTCGAACTTGGACTGTTTGCCGCTGGCAAGCATCACCAATCTGTCTTCGTCGGACACCGCGAGGGCTTCAGCCACACATTCGCGGACCTGTGCTTGAGATTTCGGCTCGTCACCCTCAACGGCAATGAGAACGGGACGCATCATTGTCTGGAAGTCGGGAATACCCACGCGCTACGACACTATGCGACTGCCTCTGCCCAGCGATGCCGAACCCACTTTCTATCCGAAGGCCGATCCGTCTGGTACCAGTTAGTGGGGACGATGTCAGTCCCTCAACCGTCATTGCGCGTGGGGGTATCAGTGCCTGAGTACGACTTTCACACTCTGTCGCCGACCGATTTCGAGCTTCTTGCTCGAGATCTTCTCCGGGAGCGCCTCGGCGTAGAACTGCAAGCGTTTGCGACCGGTCCCGACGGAGGTGTCGATCTGCGGGCTCATCAGGACGGACAGACAACCGTCGTTCAGTGCAAGCACTACCGGGGGTCTACGTTCAGCGATCTAAAGAAAGCGGCGAAAGCCGAAAAGAAAAAGATGGATCTATTGAAACCTGGCAGGTATCTATTCGTCACAACGCAAGACCTGACAGTTGGACAAAAGCAAGATCTGCAAAAGCTGCTAGACCCGCATATTACTGATATCCAAGAAGTGCTCGCTCAAAAAGATATTAATCAACTACTTGGTCAATATCCTGCGATTGAGCAGAATCACTTCAAGCTGTGGATGGCTTCCGCGTCGGTTCTAAAGAAAATTATTGAAAGCAATATATGGCGGCGCAGCGAAGCGTTAATGGAGGAAATTCAGGATCGGGTACGACTGTACGTGGCCTCATCGAGCTTCGCGGCGGCACGCGAGATGCTGATTGAGTCAAATGTATGCGTTATCACCGGCGCTCCCGGCGTCGGCAAAAGCATGTTGGCCGACATGCTATCACTTTGGAGATGGGAGTCTAAGTGGCAAATCGTAGAACTGCCGTCACATAAAATCGACGAAGCTTGGAGTGTATGGGATAATGATGTCAAGCAGTTTTTCTACTTCGACGACGTTTTCGGCCAAACGGATATTCGCGAGCGCCTCAGCAATGACAGTGGCACAACGGTCGGGCGGCTTATCAACAGTGTGCGCAGGAGCCAGGGAACGAAAAACCTGGTCGTAACTACCCGTACACATGTTTTGAACGAAGCGGAAGCAATCGACGAAGCCGTGAAACGCGCCGACTTGCATGCGCGCGAATGCGTCCTCGAAGTTACTGAATATACACAAATTCAAAGAGCGAGGATACTGTACAACCACCTTTACTTCAGCGACATGCAGCGCGAAATCATTCGAGAATTTGTGGATAAAGCCCTCTATTGGAAAGTAATTAAACATCCGAATTTCACTCCGCGACTGATAGAACTATCCATCGCGCAACAGGTAGCCGGCCAGTCGGCACAGGACTTGGTTAATCGTATCTTGCATGTTCTTGACCACCCAATTGACTTGTGGGGCAACAGTTTTCGTGAAGCATTGACAGAGCCTGCGCGACTCCTGCTCATGCATCTTGCTGCCTTTCCGCCTCGTGGTGCTGCCGCGAATCGGCTTCGCGCCGCGGCGATACGGGATGCTGGGCCGCTTGACTACACACGGGCGTTGAATCAGCTTGAGGGCAGCTGGATAACTATAGTGGCGGACAATCCCGACTCCGATACAGTGGTTTCGTTTCACAATCCGAGTTGTCGTGATTTTGTACTGTCATTTCTCGATTCAGAACCGGATTACTACCTCGATGTTTTGCTTCACACGACTGATTCGGCGCAACTCACTCAGCTACTTCAATACGCTAATTCAACATCGAGCGGCTCGGAGGCTAAATACCCTTCGCTTCGCGCCAAGGTTCAAGCTGTCGGAGCCACCCATGTCCCAGAGCATCTCAGGAACGTTTGGCTAACAGACCCTGAGACTGTAAGGAACCAATCGGCTGATATTCTTTATGCACTATCAAGAATCGACGCTGTTCATAAACTTGGATTGGCTGACTGGATCGCGGAGAAGACACTTTTGCTTTCTGGTTGTCTAAAAGCGCCGGGTGATATCGGTGGTACTGCAGCTTCCCATCTTGCAGAAATGTTGATGCGCTACGTGAGTGAGCCTACCGCGGGCGAGCAGGTTGAGAGTTGTAAGCTCTTATATCTTGCTTGGAGCAAGGCTGTTGCGGACCACACAGAATGGAATGACGTTTTCGAGTTCCGCGATTGGATTGGCGATGTTGTGTGGTCTAGCGTTGAGGAATCAACGGTCGCGGAATCGTTCGAGTCGTGGCTTGATGCTGAGTTTGAAGCAATACTTGAAAACGCGGAGGACGCAGACACGGCGCGGGCATGGGTCGAAGATGCCCAGTCTGCCGCCAGCACTTACTTTAACGACGGCTACTTTGACCGAAGCTTCGAAGCGTTCGAAGAATCGGTGGCGTCGAAGTATGGTGAAAATTTCGAACCAAGCGCTGAGGACTTGGAGAGCATACGAGCCGGTGACGCTATTGAATCGTCGGGCGACCTGGTCGAGACGATGAGGGCTCGTTTTGAATCGGAGGACGCGAAGGTGCGCGGCCTATTCAATCAACTCGGTTAACGCAATGCGTGGTGCGCGGATGTCCGCGAATCGTTCCAGTTATTGAGTTTCTTTCGCCTGACTGTTGCTGTCATGTTGTTGAAACATTTCTCGCCGGTCGATGGCTCGGTGCCAGCCGATGACAGCCAAGATACTGATAATGCGTCGTAGCCTGACTCGCTCTGGCCTGTGGTAGCAAAAATGCACGGAAGATGCACGCGATTGTTCACAGACTTGCAAAATTGGTGCTGACCTGCGAGAACGTGGGTGCCCCCGGCAGGATTCGAACCTGCGGCCTTCTGCTCCGGAGGCAGACGCTCTATCCCCTGAGCTACGGGGGCGCATAACACCATGTGCGCCATAGGGCATAAACAAGCCCCGCCAGACTAGCGCATCCCGGTGACCGCCCGACCACCGGTAATGGATTCGAGGCGAACGCGCCCGAGCCAATAGGATGGACGCTCGTGACCCCCGCCGACCTCGCTGAGCTGCTCAGAATCACCGCCACCGCGGTGCTGGCCGAGCATGATCTCGACGTGTCGGTGTTGCCGCAGACGGTCACCGTGGAACGACCGCGTAACCCAGAGCACGGCGACTACGCTTCCAACCTGGCGCTGCAGCTGGGCAAGAAGGTCGGCGCCAATCCGCGTGAGCTGGCCGGATGGCTTGCGGACGCGCTGGTCCGGGCCGACGGCATCGCCGCCGCCGAGGTGGCCGGCCCCGGCTTCATCAACATGCGCCTGGAGACTTCTGCGCAGGCCAAGATCATCAACGACGTGACCGACGCCGGGGCCGGGTTCGGGCACTCCGACGTGCTCACCGGGCAGAAGATCAACCTGGAGTTCGTCTCGGCCAACCCCACCGGCCCCATCCACATCGGTGGCACCCGCTGGGCAGCCGTCGGTGATGCATTGGGTCGGTTGCTCGCCACCCAGGGCGCCGAGGTGGTCCGCGAGTACTACTTCAACGACCACGGCGCACAGATCGACCGCTTCGCCGACTCCCTGGTGGCTGCCGCCACCGGGCAGCCCACTCCCGCGGACGGCTACGCGGGCACCTACATCGTCGATATCGCCGCCCAGGTGCTGCAGAAACAACCGGATGCCCTCAGCCTGCCCGAGGCGCAGCGGCGCGAGACGTTCCGCGAGATCGGGGTGGACCTGATGTTCGCCCACATCAAAGAGTCGCTGCACGAATTCGGCACCGACTTCGACGTCTACACGCATGAAGACTCGATGCACACCAGCGGCCGCGTCGACGAGGCCGTCGAGAAACTGCGCGACACCGGCAGCATCTACGAGAAGGACGGCGCAACGTGGTTGCGCAGCAGTGCCTTTGGCGACGATAAAGACCGCGTTGTGATCAAGAGTGACGGCAAGCCCGCCTACGTGGCCGGTGACCTGGCCTATTACCTGGACAAGCGGGAGCGTGGCTTCGACCTGTGCATCTACATGCTCGGTGCCGACCACCACGGTTACATCGCCCGGCTCAAGGCCGCCGCCGCGGCGTTCGGTGAGGACCCGGCCACCGTCGAGGTGCTGATCGGGCAGATGGTCAACCTGGTTCGCGACGGCCAGCCGGTGAAGATGAGCAAGCGGGCGGGCACCGTGATCACCTTGGACGACCTGGTCGAGGCCCTGGGGGTCGACGCCGCGCGTTACAGTCTGATCCGTTCGTCGGTGGACACTCCCATCGACATCGACCTGGCATTGTGGTCGTCGGCGTCCAACGAAAACCCGGTCTATTACGTGCAATACGCGCACGCTCGGCTTTCGGCGCTGGCGCGGAATGCCGCCGAGCTCGGCCTGATCGCCGACACCGGGCATCTCGAGCTGCTCAGCCACGACAAAGAGGGCACGCTGCTGCGCACCATCGGCGAATTCCCGCGGGTGCTGAAAACTGCAGCCTCCCTGCGGGAACCGCACCGTGTGTGCCGCTACCTCGAAGACCTCGCCGGTGACTACCACCGCTTCTACGACGCCTGCCGGATCCTGCCGCAGGGTGACGAACAACCAACCGACTTGAACACGGCCCGGCTCGCGCTGTGCCAGGCCGCTCGCCAGGTCATCGCCAACGGATTGGCCATCCTCGGAGTCAGCGCCCCGGAGAGAATGTGAACGTTCATCCCGCCGGACCCCGGCACGCCGAGGACGCCCGGCAAGCCGGCAGCCCGCCCCGTCCGCAGTCTGCCGAAGAGCTGTTGCGGTTGGCGCCGAACGTGTGGCCGCGCAGTACCTCTCGTGATGAGAGCGGGGTGGCCGCGATAGCCGGGGTGACGGTCACCGACCTGGCTCAGCAGTACGGCACGCCGCTGTTCGTCGTCGACGAGGACGATTTCCGATCGCGCTGCCGCGAGACCGCCGCGGCCTTCGGCGGCGGAGCCAACGTGCACTACGCCGCCAAAGCGTTCCTGTGCAGCGAGATCGCCCGCTGGATCGGCGAAGAGGGCCTGTGTCTGGACGTGTGCACGGGCGGAGAACTGGCCGTAGCCCTGCACGCTAACTTCCCGCCCGAGCGAATCACGTTGCACGGCAACAACAAATCGGTGGCCGAACTGACTACCGCGGTGAAATCCGGTGTCGGCCACATCGTGTTGGATTCGATGACCGAGATCGAGCGACTCGACGCCATCGCCGGCGAGGCGGGCATCGTGCAGGACGTGCTGGTGCGCCTCACCGTCGGTGTGGAGGCGCACACCCACGAATTCATCTCCACCGCACACGAAGACCAGAAGTTCGGGTTGTCGGTGGCCAGTGGTGCGGCGATGGCCGCGGTCCGGCGGGTCTTCGCCACCGACCACCTGCGAATGGTCGGTTTGCACAGCCACATCGGGTCGCAGATCTTCGACGTCGCGGGCTTCGAGATCGCCGCACACCGGGTGATCGGCCTGCTGCGGGAAATCGTCGCCGAATTCGGGGTCGACAAGACCTCGCAGGTGTCCACCATAGACCTCGGTGGCGGCCTTGGCATTTCGTACCAGCCGTCCGACGATCCACCGCCGATCGCCGATCTGGCGGCCAAGCTGAGCGTGATCGTGGGCAACGAGTCGGCTGCCGTCGGGTTGCCCACACCCAGGCTGGTGGTCGAACCCGGCCGTGCCATCGCCGGGCCGGGCACGATCACGCTGTATGAGGTGGGCACCGTCAAGGATGTCGATGTCAGCTCGACTGCGAACCGGCGCTACGTCAGCGTCGACGGCGGTATGAGCGACAACATCCGCACCGCGCTCTACGACGCGCAGTACGACGTACGGTTGGTTTCGCGCCTGTCCGACGCCCCCGCCGCGCAGGCCCGCCTCGTCGGAAAGCATTGCGAGAGCGGCGATATCATCGTGCGTGATACCTGGGTGCCCGATGACATCCGGCCCGGCGATCTGGTCGCGGTGGCCGCGACCGGCGCCTACTGCTATTCACTGTCGAGCCGTTACAACATGGTGGGCCGTCCCGCCGTGGTAGCCGTGCGCGAGGGACAGTCCCGGTTGATCCTGCGCCGCGAAACGGTCGACGATCTGTTGAGTCTGGAGGTGAGGTGACCGTGCCCGATAACGTCAAGGACGAAAAGGCCGTCGGCGTAGCGGTACTCGGGTTGGGTGTGGTCGGCAGCGAGGTCGTGCGCATCATTGAGGAGAGCGCCGAGGATCTGGCGGGTCGCATCGGCGCACCGTTGGTGCTGCGCGGCGTCGGGGTACGGCGGGTGGCGGCGGACCGCGGGGTGCCGATCGAACTGCTGACCGACGACATCGAGGAACTCGTTTCGCGCGACGACGTGGACATCGTGGTCGAGGTGATGGGACCGGTCGAACCGGCCCGCAAGGCGATCCTGGCCGCAATCGAGCACGGCAAGTCCGTGGTCACCGCTAATAAGGCCCTGCTCTCCACCTACACCGGCGAGTTGGCCAAGGCGGCCGAAAACGCCGTCGTCGACCTCTATTTCGAGGCCGCGGTAGCCGGCGCAATCCCGGTGATCCGCCCGCTCACCCAGTCATTGGCGGGGGACACCGTGTTGCGGGTCGCCGGCATCGTCAACGGCACCACCAACTACATCCTTTCCGAGATGGGCAGCACCGGAGCCGATTACGAACAGGCGCTGGCCGATGCCAGTGCGCTCGGCTACGCCGAGGCCGACCCGACCGCCGACGTCGAGGGTTACGACGCCGCCGCCAAAGCCGCGATCCTGGCATCCATCGCTTTCCACACCCGGGTGACCGGCGACGATGTGTACCGCGAGGGCATCACCAAGATCACTCCGGCCGACTTCGAGTCCGCGAAATCCTTGGGCTGTACCATCAAACTGCTGTCCATCTGCGAGCGCATCACCACCGACGAAGGCCAACAACGCGTTTCGGCCCGGGTGTATCCGGCGTTGGTGCCGCTGTCGCATCCGCTCGCTTCGGTCAACGGCGCCTTCAACGCGGTAGTCGTGGAGGCAAAGGCGGCCGGTCGGCTGATGTTCTACGGGCAGGGCGCCGGCGGTGCCCCGACCGCGTCGGCGGTCACCGGTGACCTGGTGATGGCTGCGCGTAACCGGGTGCTCGGCAGTCGCGGTCCGCGCGAGTCCAAGTATGCGCAACTCCCGGTCGCGCCGATGGGTTTCATCGAGACCCGCTACTACGTGAGCATGAACGTCGCGGACAAGCCGGGCGTGTTGTCAGCGGTGGCAGCGGAATTCGCGAAACGCGAGGTGAGCATCGCCGAGGTCCGGCAGGAAGGTGTGACCGGGGAAGGCGGCCAACGGGTCGGCGCCCGCATCGTGGTGGTGACACACCAGGCAACCGACGCCGCTCTGGCGGAAACCGTTGACGCTCTTGCCGACCTGGACGTGGTGTTGGGTGTGGCGAGCGTGCTGCGACTGGAAGGAACCGATCTATGAGTGCCCCGAAGACAGCCGTGCACCAGCCCTGGCTGGGTCTGATCGCGGCATATCGGGACCGGCTGCCGGTGGGTGACGACTGGACCCCGGTCACCCTGTTCGAGGGTGGCACGCCGCTGATCCCCGCGCCGCGGCTGTCCGAAAAGACCGGTTGCACAATTCATCTGAAGGTAGAGGGACTCAACCCCACCGGTTCCTTCAAGGACCGGGGCATGACGATGGCCGTCACCGACGCTCTGGCCCGCGGGCAGCAGGCGGTGTTGTGCGCATCGACCGGAAACACCTCGGCCTCGGCCGCGGCGTACGCCGCCCGGGCCGGCATCACCTGCGCGGTGTTGATTCCGCAGGGCAAGATCGCGATGGGCAAGCTGGCCCAGGCGGTTATGCATGGCGCCAAGATCATCCAGATCGACGGCAACTTCGACGACTGCCTGGAACTGGCCCGCAAGATGACCGCCGACTTCCCGACGATCTCGCTGGTCAATTCGGTCAACCCGGTCCGCATCGAAGGCCAGAAGACGGCGGCGTTCGAAATCGTCGACGCCCTCGGCTTCGCCCCGGACGTGCACGCGCTCCCCGTCGGCAATGCCGGCAATATCACCGCGTACTGGAAGGGTTACAGCGAATATCACCGCGACGGGCTGATCGACAAGCTGCCCCGGATGCTGGGCACCCAGGCCGCCGGCGCCGCGCCGCTGGTGCACGGCGAACCGGTGAAGAATCCGGAGACCATCGCCACCGCGATCCGTATCGGCGCACCCGCCTCCTGGACGGCCGCCGTCGAGGCCCAGCAGCAGTCCAACGGCCGGTTCCTGGCGGCCACCGACGACGAGATCCTGGCCGCATACCGGTTGGTGGCCAGCCTGGAAGGGGTCTTCGTCGAACCGGCGTCGGCGGCCAGCATCGCTGGTCTGCTCAAATCCGTCGAGGACGGCTTCGTGCAGCGCGGCTCGACGGTGGTGTGCACGGTGACCGGTAACGGTCTCAAGGATCCCGACACCGCACTCAAAGGTATGCCGGAAGTCGCTGCGCTGCCGGTCGATCCGGTGCTGGTGGTCGAACAACTAGGCCTCGGTTAAGTTGCGTTCGCCAGCGCAGCGGGGCGCTACCGGACGGCCGTGACACGGTGACTCAGTCGCTGCCCGCCGGCCTGGCCGCCACTGCCGTGGTCTCGGCGTCCAGCGCCAACCTCGGCCCGGGCTTCGACAGCCTCGGAATGGCGCTGCAGCTGTGTGACGAGGTCGCAGTACAGACAACGGATTCCGGCTTGGTCGTCATAGTCGAGGGTGAAGGCGCCGGACAAGTGCCGCTGGGCCCCGAGCATCTGGTGGTGCGGGCGATCCAGCGCGGTCTGCAGGCGGCGGATGTGCGGGCCGCCGGTCTGTTGGTGCGCTGCCGCAACGACATTCCGCACTCCCGCGGTCTGGGCTCCTCGGCGGCAGCCGTGGTGGGCGGCCTTGCCGCGGCGAATGGTCTTGTCGCGCAGACGGATTCAGTGCCGCTGAGCGAAGCCCAGCTGATTCAACTGGCTTCAGAGTTCGAGGGTCACCCGGACAATGCTGCGGCCGCTGTGCTGGGCGGCGCGGTGGTTTCCTGGGTGGATCACCACGGTGGTCAGCCGGTCTACTCCGCAGTCCCGCTGCACCTGCATCCCGACATCCAGTTGTTCGCCGCGATTCCCGACGAGCGATCGTTGACGGCGGAAACGCGCGTGCTGCTACCCGCGCAGGTCAGTCATGCGGATGCACGGTTCAACATCAGTCGCGCTGCGCTGCTGGTGGTCGCCCTCACCGAACGACCCGATCTGCTGATGGCTGCCACCGCAGATGTTCTGCATCAACCGCAACGCGCTGCGGCGATGCCGTCGTCGGCGGAATATTTGCGGCTCCTGCGGCGTCTTAATGTTGCGACAACGCTTTCCGGAGCCGGGCCGTCGCTGATCATGGTCGGCACGGACCCGGAGTTGCCAGGTGAAGCAGTGGAATACGGGAATGCGAACGGATTCGCCATCAAGAAGATGACGCCGGGCGAGGGAGTTCGCTGGCGGCCGGGGGTTGCCGCCGCAGGATGATCCACAGGGTGGCGGCGAGGTTTCTTGCTTCCCGTCAGGAAGCGGGTTATTCTCGGAGCCGTCCAGCAATCGCAGCATCTGCATCTGCATAGACTGCCTTGACGCTAAGACAACACCAATTCTTCTCGCAGACGAGGTTCGCAGTTTCGTCGCCCAGGCGATCACCGTTTCAGAGTCGATGATTGGGCGCCCTCGGCATTTTGCCTGAATATTCGTCCATGCAGGAACCCCCGTTTGACCTGATCAGCGGGGCAAGAAAGGAAATCCGTGACTGATACGGACCTCATCACGGCTGGCGAAAGCACCGACGGCGAGAAGCTGTCGAACGCCGTGACCACAGACTCTCCCGCCGGCTCCGACGTCAAGACCGACGTCCCGAGCGCGAAAAGTAACGCGCCGGCGGGTTCGTTGGCCACCATGGTGCTGCCCGAATTGCGGGCCCTGGCCAACCAGGCCGGAGTCAAGGGCACCTCGGGGATGCGCAAGAGCGAGCTGATCGCCGCGATCCAGGAAAGCCGCGGACGGGCCAACGGCGCGTCGGGCAAGGCTACGGCGCAGGCGGACGGCGAGAAGGCTCCAGCAGCAGCAGAGAACACGGCGCCGGCAGCGGCCGATAAGGCCGACGCACCGCCGCAGCAGGACGCACAGAGCGACCGGGCGCCGGAGGCCGCCGCGCAGAGCGCACCCGCCCAGGACGCACCGCCCGCCGACGGCGCTGCTCAGGACAACCAGAAGAACGACGCCCCGCGCCGGGAGCGTCGCGGTGCTTCCCGGGAATCCGGTGCGGCCGACACCAAGGACAGTGCTGACGACACCGCCAACCAACGGCGTGACCAGAAGTCAGCCAAGAACGATGAGCGTTCCGCGGACTCGGGCAACGACCAGGGCGGCGACCAGCAGGGCGGCGGCGGTCAGCAGCGCGGCGGCTCGAACCAGAACTCGAACCAGAACTCCAATCAGCAGGACGACGACGGCGACCGGCAGGGTCGCCGGGGCCGCCGGTTCCGCGACCGCAGGCGCCGCGGTGAGCGGACTGGCGACGGTGGCACCGAAACCGAACTGCGCGAAGACGACGTCGTCCAGCCGGTAGCCGGCATCCTCGACGTGCTGGACAACTACGCGTTCGTGCGCACCTCCGGCTACCTGGCCGGACCGCACGACGTCTACGTCTCGATGAACATGGTCCGCAAGAACGGCCTGCGGCGCGGCGACGCGGTCACCGGTGCCGTCCGGGTGCCCCGCGAGGGTGAAGGCGGCGACAAGAACCCGCGGCAGAAGTTCAACCCGCTGGTGCGGCTGGACACCATCAACGGCGGCTCGATCGAAGACGCCAAGAAGCGACCCGACTTCAGCAAGCTGACGCCGTTGTACCCCAACCAGCGACTGCGTCTGGAAACGACCCCGGATCGGTTGACCACGCGCGTGATCGACCTGATCATGCCGATCGGCAAGGGCCAGCGCGCGCTGATCGTGTCACCGCCCAAGGCCGGTAAGACGACGATCCTGCAGGACATCGCCAACGCGATCACCCGCAACAACCCGGAATGCCACCTGATGGTCGTGCTGGTCGACGAGCGGCCCGAAGAGGTCACCGACATGACCCGCTCGGTCAAGGGCGAGGTCATCGCCTCGACGTTCGACCGGCCGCCCACCGACCACACCGCGGTCGCGGAGCTGGCGATCGAGCGGGCCAAGCGCCTCGTCGAACAGGGCAAAGACGTCGTGGTACTGCTCGACTCCATCACCCGGCTGGGCCGCGCGTACAACAACGCCTCGCCCGCGTCCGGCCGGATCCTGTCCGGTGGTGTCGACTCCACCGCGTTGTACCCGCCGAAGCGCTTCCTGGGAGCCGCCCGCAACATCGAGGGCGGCGGATCGCTGACGATCATCGCCACCGCGATGGTGGAGACCGGCTCGACCGGTGACACGGTCATCTTCGAGGAATTCAAGGGCACCGGTAACGCGGAGCTCAAGCTGGACCGCAAGATCTCCGAGCGTCGGGTGTTCCCCGCGGTCGACGTGAACCCGTCGGGCACCCGCAAGGACGAGCTGCTGTTGTCACCCGACGAGTTCGCGATCGTGCACAAACTGCGCCGGGTGCTGTCCGGTCTGGATTCCCACCAGGCCATCGACCTGCTGATGTCGCAGCTGCGCAAGACGAAGACCAACTACGAATTCCTGGTCCAGGTGTCCAAGACGACACCGGGCGGCATGGACAACGACTAGCGCACCGGGAATGCCCACGCGCACCTGGTTGTTTTGGGGTGATAGTGGTTGACCTGGCATAATGGCCGCGGCCGACGATCGAAGAGGACAGCATGAAAACTGACATCCATCCCGCCTATGAAGAAACCACCGTCGTGTGTGGTTGCGGGAATTCCTTCACTACCCGCAGCACCAAGCCGGGCGGCCGCATCGTCGCCGAGGTCTGCTCGCAATGCCACCCGTTCTACACCGGCAAGCAGAAGATCCTCGACAGCGGTGGCCGCGTGGCCCGCTTCGAGAAGCGGTACGGCAAGCGCACCAAGACCGAGACCGGCGACAAGTAGCTGGATCACCGACGCCCGTCACCTGTGCACTATCGGCACAGGCCGGGCGTCGGTTCGCGTTTGGGGTAAAGCCCGCGACAGGGAGGTGAGATGACGCAGCCGGTGCAGACGATCGACGTCCTGCTCGCCGAGCACGCGGAGCTCGAACAGGCGCTCGCCGACCCCGAACTGCACAGCAAAGCCGACGAGGCGCGCAGAGTGGGCCGCCGATTCGCCCGGTTGGCCCCGATCGTCGCGACCCACCGCAAGTTGGTGTCGGCGCGCGAAGATCTCGAGACCGCGCGCGAGTTGGCCGCGGACGACGCGTCGTTCGCCGACGAGGTCCCCGAACTGGAGGCCCGGGTCGCCGAGCTGGACACCCAACTCACCGACATGCTGGCGCCGCGCGACCCGCACGACGCCGACGACATCGTGCTCGAGGTGAAATCCGGTGAAGGCGGCGAGGAATCGGCGCTGTTCGCCGCAGACCTGGCCAGGATGTACATCCGCTACGCCGAACGGCATGGCTGGACGGTCACGGTGCTGGGGGAGACCACCTCGGATCTGGGCGGCTACAAGGACGCGACGCTGGCCATCGCCAGCAAGGGCGACAGCGCCGACGGGGTGTGGTCGCGGCTGAAGTTCGAGGGCGGCGTGCACCGCGTGCAGCGGGTGCCGGTGACCGAATCGCAAGGGCGGGTGCATACTTCGGCGGCCGGCGTGCTGGTCTATCCCGAGCCCGAGGAAGTCGGGGAAGTGCAGATCGACGAGTCTGACCTGCGCATCGACGTCTACCGGTCTTCAGGCAAGGGCGGGCAGGGAGTCAACACCACCGACTCCGCGGTGCGCATCACTCACCTGC
The DNA here is from genome assembly GCF_059812325.1 of Mycobacterium sp. NGS61. NCBI lineage: Bacteria > Bacillati > Actinomycetota > Actinomycetes > Mycobacteriales > Mycobacteriaceae > Mycobacterium > Mycobacterium sp. NGS61. The sequence goes on along the minus strand of NZ_JCALCL010000007.1, from coordinate 221,244 downwards.
CCACCGGGATCGTCGTCACCTGCCAGAACGAGCGTTCCCAGCTGCAGAACAAGACCCGCGCGCTGCAGGTGCTGGCCGCACGGCTGCAGGTGCTGGCCGAGGAGCAGGCACTCGCCGACGCCTCAGCCGACCGCGCCAGCCAGATCCGCACGGTGGACCGCAGCGAACGCATCCGCACCTACAACTTCCCCGAGAACCGGATCACCGATCACCGGATCGGTTTCAAATCGCACAATCTGGACCAGGTGCTCGACGGCGACCTCGACGCACTGTTCGATGCGCTCAGCGAAGCCGACAAACAGTCCCGGCTGCAACAGGCGACATGATTTTGCGCAACGCGATCAACTCCGCCGCGGCGCTGTTGGCCGAAGCGGGAATCGATTCCGCGCGTTGGGATGCCGAGCAACTCGCCGCGCACGTGGCCGGTACCGACCGCGGCCGGTTGGCCTTGCTCGATGCCCCTGACGCGGACTTCTTAGGGCGTTATCGCGAGGTGGTCGCGATGCGTGCGCACCGGGTGCCGTTGCAGCATCTGCTCGGGACAGCCGCGTTCGGACCGGTGCTGCTGCACGTCGGCCCGGGTGTGTTCATCCCGCGTCCGGAGACCGAAGCGATGTTGGAATGGGCTATGGCGCAACCACTTTCGGCCCAGCCGCTGATCGTCGACGGGTGCACCGGGTCGGGGGCACTGGCCGTCGCTCTGGCCCGGCACCGCCCGGACGCCCGGGTTGTCGGCATCGACGATTCCGAGATCGCCCTGAGCTATGCGCGCCGCAACTCCGCGGACGTGCAATGGGTGCTGGCCGACGTCGGCACTCCCGGCCTGCTCACCGAACTCGACGCGCGGGTGGACCTGATGGTGGCCAACCCGCCGTATGTTCCCGACGCCGCTGTGCTGGATCCGGAAGTGACCCAGCACGATCCGCCGCACGCAGTGTTCGGCGGCCCGGACGGTATGGCACTGATCCCTGCTGTCGCCGGACTGGCCGGCCGGTGGCTGCGTCCCGGTGGCCTGTTCGCGATGGAGCATGACGACACCACGTCGGCCCTGACGGTTGAATGTGTCCATCGCACAGGCCTTTTCGACGACATCGTGGCTCGCAACGACCTGGCCGGGCGGCCCCGGTTCGTGACGGCCCGCAGGAGGCAGCATGACTGACGTCTTCGATTGCGCCGACCCCGACCGGCGCGCCCGCGGACTCACAGCCGCGGTCGGGGCGCTCAAAGCCGGCCGACTCGTGGTGATGCCGACCGACACCGTCTACGGCATCGGGGCAGATGCCTTCGACCGCGAGGCGGTGGACGCGCTGCTCGCAGCCAAGGGTCGGGGCCGCGATATGCCGGTGGGTGTCCTGGTCGGCTCCTGGCACACGATCGAGGGTTTGGTGTACGGGATGCCCGACGGCGCGCGCGACCTGGTTCGCGCGTTCTGGCCGGGGGCACTGAGTCTGGTGGTCACCCAAGCGCCGTCGCTGCAGTGGGATCTCGGCGATGCGTACGGGACGGTGATGCTGCGGATGCCGTTGCATCCCGTCGCGATCGAGCTGCTGCGCGAGGTCGGGCCGATGGCGGTGTCCAGCGCCAATATCTCGGGCCAGCCCGCCGCCGTCGACGCCGCGGAAGCGCGCCGCCAACTCGGCGATCTGGTCGACGTCTACCTCGACGGCGGGCCGGCCGCGCGCCAAGCCGCCTCCACGATCCTCGACCTGAGCGGCAACAGCCCGCGCATCCTGCGCGAGGGACCGATCAGCATCCAGCGCATCGCGGAGGTGCTGGGGGTGGACGCGGCGAGCCTGACCGCGTAGCGCACGTGAGGCACTCAGGTTGGTGACGTACGGTCTCGTGGTGTCCAGCGACGTAGCCAGCCTTGCCGGTGGTTTGTTCGCCCTTTCACCGCGCAGTGCCGGCGTCCCGCTGCGCGAGCTCGCGCTCGTGGGACTCACCGCGGCGATCATCACGTATTTCGCGACCGGACCGGTGCGTGTGCTGGCCACCCGGCTGGGTGCGGTGGCCTACCCGCGGGAGCGCGACGTGCACGTGACCCCGACCCCCCGGATGGGCGGGCTGGCGATGTTCCTCGGCGTGGTCGCCGCAGTGTTCCTGGCCTCCCAACTGCCGGCGCTGACCCGCGGCTTCGTCTATTCCACCGGCATGCCCGCCGTGCTGGTGGCCGGTGCGGCGATCATGGGCATCGGGTTGATCGACGACCGTTGGGGCCTGGATGCGCTGACCAAGTTCGCCGGCCAGATCACCGCGGCCAGCGTCATGGTCACCATGGGGGTGGCCTGGAGCGTGCTCTACATCCCGGTCGGCGGGGTCGGGACGATCGTGCTGGACCAGGCGTCGTCCATCCTGCTCACGCTGGCGCTGACGGTGTCGATCGTCAACGCGATGAACTTCGTCGACGGACTGGACGGGTTGGCCGCCGGCCTGGGTCTGATCACCGCGCTGGCGATCTGCGTGTTCTCGGTGGGACTGCTGCGGGACCACGGCGGCGATGTCCTCTATTACCCACCGGCGGTGATCTCGGTGGTCCTGGCCGGTGCCTGTCTGGGCTTTCTGCCGCACAACTTCCACCGGGCCCGGATCTTCATGGGCGATTCCGGATCGATGCTGATCGGCTTGATGCTCGCCGCGGCGTCCACCACGGCTGCTGGCCCGATCTCGCAGAACGCTTACGGCGCCCGCGATGTGTTTGCTCTGCTGTCGCCGTTCCTGCTGGTGGTGGCCGTCATGTTCGTGCCGATGCTCGACCTGCTGTTGGCGATCGTCCGTCGCACCCGGGCGGGTCGCAGCGCTTTCACCCCGGACAAGATGCACCTGCATCATCGGCTCCTGCAGATCGGTCACTCGCACCGGCGGGTGGTCCTGCTCATCTACTTATGGGTGGGGATCGTGGCGTTCGGCGCGGCCAGCACGATCTTCTTCGACCCGCGCCACACCGCTGCGGTGATGTTGGGCGCGATCGTGTTCGCCGGCATCGCGACCGCGATTCCGTTGCTGCGGCGGCGCGACGACTACTGGGACGAGGACTGACGGGGAACTACGACAGTTGGTAGTAGTTACCGCTGACTTGTGATACGGTCCTGGTAGAGCCCCGAAATGAACCTCGCGGGCTACCGCACCACCGGCCCGTCGGAGCCGTTTTCCTGTGGGCCGACCGATGACCGATACAGGGAGCTACCCCTTGGGTAATTCCAGCATGACCGTTGCGATACGCTCGGCGGGCCACCGATCAGTAGGTGATGTGGTTCACGCTCTAACAATCTGGGATTGAGGTGCTGCAGTGACGACACCAGCGCAGGACGCGCCGTTGGTGTTTCCCGCTGTTGCTTTCCGACCCGTCCGTCTGTTCGTCATCAGCCTGGTGCTGACCGCGGTCGTGACGGCCGTCGCCGGTTACGCCGGCCACCCGATGATCGGGGTGTTATTCGGTGTCGGGTTGCTGTTGGGTTTGCTCAACGCTCTGCTGGTCCGGCATTCGGTGGAGTCGATCACCGCGCGCGAACACCCCTTGAAGAGCTCGATGGCACTCAATTCCGCCTCGCGCGTCGCGGTGATCACCATCCTGGCGTTGATCATCGCGTACGTGTTCCGGCCGCAGGGTCTGGGCGTGGTGTTCGGCCTGGCGCTGTTCCAGGTGTTACTGGTGTTGTCGACAGCACTCCCGGTCTGGAAGAAACTGCGGGCCGGTGGGTCGCAAATTCCGGAAAACGGGGTATTGACCGGTTCGGAGGGGACGGAAGGGAGAGCAGCCGGCGATGAATGAGTCGATCCTTGCTGCCGCCAAAATCGAGGTCGGCGAACACCACGAGGCCACCTGGTTCGGTCTCACGGTCAACACTGACACGATCTATTCCACCGCCATCGCCGCGGTGATCGTGCTCGCGCTGGCCTTCTGGCTGAAATCGAAGGTCACTTCGTCGGACGTGCCGGGCGGCGTGCAACTGTTCTTCGAAGCCGTCACCATTCAGATGCGCAACCAGGTCGAAAGTGCCATCGGGATGCGCATCGCACCCTTTGTGCTGCCGCTCGCGGTGACCATCTTCGTATTCATCCTGATTTCCAACTGGCTGTCAGTCCTGCCGTTGCAGTACAAGGACGAAAAGACCGGCAAGACAAGCGAATTTCTCTCCTCGGCAGCGGCGGACATCAACTACGTACTGGCGCTGGCCCTGTTCGTATTCGTCTGCTACCACGCGGCCGGCATCTGGCGGCGCGGCATCATCGGACACCCGATGAAGGTGGTCAAGGGCCACGTCGCCATCCTGGCGCCGATCAACATCGTCGAAGAACTGGCCAAGCCGATCTCGCTGTCGCTGCGTCTGTTCGGCAACATCTTCGCCGGCGGCATCCTGGTCGGGCTGATCGCAATGTTCCCGCCCTACATCTTGTGGCTGCCGAATGCGATCTGGAAATCATTCGACTTGTTCGTCGGCGCGATCCAGGCCTTCATCTTCGCGCTGCTGACCGTCTTGTACTTCAGCCAGTCGATGGAACTCGACGAAGACCACCACTAGAAAAATCCTGGTAGACCGCTACCAGTTATCAAGGAGGATAAGAAATGCCAGCAGCTCCCGAAATTCTTCAAGGCGCTCTCATCGGCGGCGGACTCATCATGGCCGGCGGCGCGATCGGCGCGGGTATCGGTGACGGTATCGCCGGTAACGCACTGATCGCCGGTGTTGCCCGCCAGCCCGAGGCGCAGGGACGGCTGTTCACGCCGTTCTTCATCACCGTCGGTCTGGTCGAAGCGGCCTACTTCATCAACCTGGCGTTCATGGCGCTGTTCGTCTTCGCCACTCCGGGTGCCCAGTAATCCGCTGTGATGGGTCCTGAAGGCGATGGGCGCCTTCTTGCTTCGGCTGTCGACCTCGTAGCAGAAGGCCAAAAGAACTTCCTCATCCCCAACGGCACGTTCTTCTTCGTGCTGGCCATCTTCCTGGTGGTGCTGGGGGTGATCAGCACCTGGGTCGTGCCGCCGATCCTGAAGGTGCTCAAGGAACGCGACGCCATGGTCGCCAAGACGCAGTCCGACAACAAGAAGTCGTCGGAGCAGTTCGCCGCTGCGGAGGCCGACTACGAGGAAGCCTTGAAGGAAGCCCGGGTCAAAGCGGGCTCCTACCGCGACGACGCGCGCAACGAAGGCCGCAAGGTCATCGAGGAGGCGCGGGCCGAGGCGGACCGGGACGTGGCGGACACCCTCGCTAAGGCCAACGAGCAACTGAAGCGGGAACGTGACGCCGTGGAGTTGGACCTGCGCGCCAACATCAGCGCTATGTCGGCCACGCTGGCCAGCCGGATCCTCGGCGTCGACGTCACCCCCACCGCGACGACTTCGGAAGCGACTAGTAGGTAGCCACCCTATGGAGACATTTATCGGTCAGCTGGTCGGATTCGCGGTCATCGTGCTGCTGGTCTGGCGGTACGTCGTGCCCCCGGTGCGCCGGATGATGACCGCTCGACAAGAGATGGTGCGTCAGCAACTCGCGGACGCCAAAGAGGCGGCCGAGCGGGTCGAGCGGTCCGAACGGGCGCACAGCAGGGCCGTGGAATCCGCCAAGGACGAGTCCGAACGTCTCATCGAAGAGGCCAAGGCCGACTCCGCGCGCATCGCCGAACAGTTGCAGGCGCAGGCCGAGTCCGACGCCGAGCGCGTCAGAGCGCAGGGCACGCGTCAGATCGGGGTGCTGCGGGCGCAGCTGATCCGGCAGCTCCGTTTCGAACTCGGCCACGAATCGGTGCGCCAGGCCGGGGAACTGGTGCGCACGTTCGTCGCCGACAAGGAACAACAGTCGGCCACCGTCGACCGCTTCCTCGACGAACTCGACGACATGGCTCCTGAGCCGGCCGACGTCGAGTCCCCGGTGGCGGCCAAGATGCGGTCGGCGAGCCGGTTGGCACTGAAAAACTCGGTGGAGAAGTTCGACTCGCTGGCTGAGGACCTCGACACGGAGGGTCTGACGACGCTGGCCGACGAGCTCGTCTCGGTCGCCAAGGTGCTCGACAGCGAAGTCGTCGTCACCCGGTATCTGACTGTGCCATCGGAAGATTCGACGCCGCGGGTCAAGCTGGTCGAGCGCCTGTTCGACGGCAAGGTGGGCGATCCCACGCTGGAACTGCTGCGCACCGCGGTGTCGGAACGGTGGTCGGCCAACGGCGATCTCGTCGACGCGATCCAGCATGTATCCCGGCAGGCGTTGCTGGCCGTCGCCGAAAACGACGACAACATCGACGAAGTCGAAGACCAGCTGTTCCGGTTCTCCCGGATCCTGGACACCCAACCCCGGCTGGCCATCACGCTCGGTGATCAGCGCACGCCGGTCGAAGGCCGGGTCGACCTGCTGCGCAAGGTGCTTGACGGCGCCAGCGGCAGCGTCAACCCCGTCACCATCGCGCTGCTCTCGCACACCATCGAGTTGCTGAGGGGCAAGCCGGCCGACGAGGCGGTGCTGTTCCTGGCCGAGGTGGCAGTGGCGCGCCGCGGCGAATTGGTTGCGAAAGTCAGTGCCGCGGCCGAGCTCACCGACGCCCAGCACGAACGCCTGGTCGAGATACTCGGCCGCATCTACGGACATCCGGTGGCCGCACAGGTCCAGACCGATTCCGGGTTGCTCGGCGGACTGTTGATCACCGTCGGCGACGAGGTGATCGACGGCACGCTCAAGTCTCGTCTGGCAGCCGCCGAAGCTCAGCTCCCCGACTGACCGCCAAGCCTGACCGAAACCACGAACTAGCCAGCAGAACCCGAACGAGGAAGACGAAAAGCTATGGCCGACTTGACAATCTCCGCTGATGACATTCAGAGCGCAATCGAGGAGTACGTAAGTTCCTTTACGTCCGACACGTCCCGGGAGGAAGTCGGCACCGTGGTCGACGCCGGCGACGGTATCGCCCACGTCGAGGGATTGCCGTCCACGATGACCCAGGAACTCCTCGAGTTCGAGGGTGGCGTCCTCGGCGTCGCGCTGAACCTCGACGAGCACGAGATCGGTGCGGTGGTGCTGGGTGACTTCGACCGGATCCAAGAGGGCCAGCAGGTAAAGCGCACCGGTGAGGTGCTGTCGGTTCCGGTCGGCGACGCTTTCCTGGGTCGCGTCGTCAACCCCCTCGGACATCCCATCGACGGCGGCGGCGAGATCGAGACCGACGATCGGCGTGCCCTCGAGCTGCAGGCGCCTTCGGTGGTGCAGCGGCAGGGGGTGAAGGAACCGCTGCAGACCGGCATCAAGGCCATCGACGCGATGACCCCCATCGGTCGCGGACAGCGTCAGCTCATCATCGGCGACCGCAAGACCGGCAAGACCGCGGTGTGCGTCGACACGATTCTCAACCAGCGCAAGAACTGGGAGACCGACGACGACAAGCAGCAGGTTCGCTGCGTGTACGTGGCGATCGGGCAGAAGGGCACCACCATCGCCGCGGTGCACAAGGCCCTCGAAGAGGGTGGGGCGATGGATTACACCACCATCGTCGCGGCCCCGGCCTCCGAATCCGCCGGCTTCAAATGGCTTGCCCCGTACACGGGTTCGGCGATCGCGCAGCACTGGATGTACGCCGGCAAACACGTGCTGATCGTGTTCGACGACCTGACCAAGCACGCCGACGCCTACCGTGCCATCTCGCTGCTGCTGCGTCGTCCGCCCGGCCGCGAGGCGTTCCCGGGTGACGTGTTTTACCTGCACTCCCGGCTGCTCGAACGCTGCGCGAAGCTCTCCGACGATCTCGGTGGGGGTTCGCTGACCGCGCTGCCGGTCATCGAGACCAAGGCCAACGACATCTCGGCCTACATTCCCACCAACGTCATCTCGATCACCGACGGTCAGTGCTTCCTGGAGTCCGACCTGTTCAACCAGGGTGTGCGCCCGGCCATCAACGTCGGATCCTCGGTGTCCCGCGTCGGTGGCGCGGCGCAGATCAAGGCCATGAAAGAGGTGGCCGGGTCGTTGCGTCTGGATCTGTCGCAGTACCGCGAGCTGGAATCCTTCGCGGCCTTCGCCTCAGACCTCGACGACACCTCGAAGAAGCAGCTGGCCCGTGGCGAGCGCCTGGTGGAGTTGCTCAAGCAACCGCAGTACGAGCCGATGCCCGTTGAGCAGCAGGTGGTTTCGATCTTCCTGGGCACCGGCGGTCAACTCGACTCCGTGCCGGTAGAGGACGTGAAGCGTTTCGAGGCCGAGTTGCTGGACCACATGCGGGCTTCGGAGGAGTCGTTCCTCGAGACCATCCGTTCGAGCGGGAAGTTCGGGGACGACGAAGAAGAGAAGCTCACCAGCATCATCAACAAGTTCAAGAAGGGTTTCGCGGCCAGCAGCGGCGAGTCGGTGGTGCCCGACGAGCACGTCGAGGCCATGGACGAGGACGACGTCGAGAAGGAGTCGGTGAAGGTCCGGAAGGAAAAGCCGAAGGATGAGAAGAAGGACTCCAAGAAGAGCGCCAAGAAGAACGAGAAGTAGCTAGCCATGGCTGCCACTCTTCGTGAACTACGTGGCCGGATCCGCTCGGCCGGGTCGATCAAGAAGATCACCAAGGCCCAGGAACTGATCGCCACGTCGCGCATCGGCAAGGCGCAGACCCGGCTGCAGGCCGCACGGCCCTATGCGTTCCAGATCACCACGACGCTGCTCACGCTGTCCGCCGAAGCCGCGCTGGACCACCCGCTGTTGGTCGAGCGGGAGAACCCGAAGCGGGCCGGCGTGTTGGTGTTGTCGTCGGACCGCGGACTGTGCGGCGCCTACAACTCCAGCATCTTCCGTCGCTCCGAGGAACTGTTCTCGCTGCTCCGGGAAGAAGGTAAGGAGCCGATCCTGTACACGGTCGGCCGGAAAGCGCAGAACTACTACTCGTTCCGCAACTGGGACATCAAGGCTTCCTGGACGGGCTTCTCCGAGCAGCCGCAGTACGAGAATGCCGCCGAGATCGGCGACACGCTGGTGGACGCCTTCATGAAAGGCGCCGGTGACGACGACGATTCCGACATCGACAGTGACGTGCAAGGCGTCGACGAATTGCACATCGTCTATTCGGAATTCAAGTCGATGATGTCGCAACAGGCTGCGGCACACCGGATTGCGCCGTTGGTGGTGGAATACGTCGAAGATGACGACGACGAACCGCACACGCTGTACACCTTCGAGCCCGACGCCACGACGCTGTTCGACGCGCTGCTGCCGCGGTACCTGACCACTCGGGTGTACGCGGCGCTGCTGGAATCGGCGGCCTCCGAGCTCGCTTCGCGACAACGTGCGATGAAGTCGGCCACCGACAATGCCGACGACCTGATCAAGGACCTGACGCTGCAGGCGAACCGCGAGCGGCAGGCCCAGATCACCCAAGAGATCAGCGAAATCGTCGGTGGCGCAAACGCGCTCGCCGACGCCGCCAAGTAAGCCCCCACGAGGAAGCGATAGAAGTTATGACCGCAACAGACGAAAAGAACGACACCAAGTCGGGCGGCTCCGACACCAACGGACGCGTGGTCCGGATCACCGGTCCTGTGGTCGACGTCGAATTCCCGCGCGGTTCGGTCCCGGAGCTCTTCAACGCGCTGCACGCCGACATCGAGTACGAGGCGATGAAGAAGACGCTCACCCTCGAGGTGGCCCAGCACCTGGGGGACAACCTGGTGCGCACCATTTCGATGCAACCCACCGACGGCCTGGTGCGCGGCGTCGACGTCACCGACACCGGCAAGTCGATCTCGGTGCCGGTCGGTGAGGAAGTCAAGGGTCACGTCTTCAACGCCCTCGGCGTCTGCCTGGACGAGGAGGGGTACGGAGAAGACTTCGACCACTGGTCGATTCACCGCAAGCCACCGTCCTTCGAGGACCTCGAACCGCGCACCGAGATGCTCGAGACCGGCCTGAAAGTGGTCGACCTGCTCACCCCGTACGTGCGCGGCGGCAAGATCGCACTGTTCGGCGGTGCCGGCGTGGGCAAGACGGTTCTGATCCAGGAGATGATCAACCGTATTGCCCGAAACTTCGGTGGCACTTCGGTTTTCGCCGGGGTGGGGGAGCGGACCCGCGAGGGTAACGACCTGTGGGTCGAGCTCCAGGAAGCCGACGTCCTCAAGGACACCGCGCTGGTGTTCGGTCAGATGGACGAGCCGCCCGGCACCCGTATGCGGGTGGCGCTGTCCGCTCTCACCATGGCCGAGTGGTTCCGTGACGAGGCCGGTCAGGACGTGCTGCTGTTCATCGACAACATCTTCCGGTTCACCCAGGCCGGTTCGGAGGTGTCCACGCTGCTCGGTCGGATGCCGTCCGCGGTGGGATACCAGCCCACCCTGGCTGACGAAATGGGCGAGCTGCAGGAGCGCATCACCTCGACCCGAGGCAAGTCCATCACGTCCATGCAGGCGGTGTACGTGCCCGCCGACGACTACACCGACCCGGCGCCGGCGACCACCTTCGCCCACCTGGACGCCACCACGGAGTTGTCGCGTTCGGTCTTCTCCAAGGGCATCTTCCCGGCGGTGGACCCGCTGGCCTCCAGCTCGACCATCCTGGACCCCAGCGTGGTGGGCGACGAGCACTACCGCGTGGCCCAAGAAGTGATTCGAATCCTGCAGCGTTACAAGGACCTTCAGGACATCATCGCCATCCTCGGTGTCGACGAGCTCTCCGAGGAAGACAAGCAGCTGGTCAACCGGGCCCGGCGTATCGAGCGGTTCCTCTCGCAGAACATGATGGCTGCCGAGCAGTTCACCGGACAGCCGGGTTCGACGGTGCCGGTGAAGGAGACCATCGAGGCCTTCGACAAGCTGACCAAGGGCGATTTCGACCACGTGCCCGAGCAGGCCTTCTTCCTGATCGGCGGACTCGAGGACCTGGCCAAGAAGGCCGAGAAGTTCGACGTCAAGCTGTGATCGTGCAACGGCCAACTCGAAAGGTGGTGTGACATGGCGGATCTGAACGTTCAGATCGTCGCTGTCGACCGAGAGATCTGGTCGGGCGAGGCGACGTTCCTGTTCACCCGCACCACCGTCGGCGAGATCGGCATCCTGCCGCACCACATTCCGTTGGTGGCGCAACTGGTCGACGACGCCATGGTCCGGGTGGAACGGGAAGGCGAAGACGACCTGCGGATTGCGGTGGACGGTGGCTTCCTGACCGTGACCGAGGACGGCGTCAGCGTCCTGGCCGAATCGGCGGAGTTCGAGAAAGACATCGACGAGAGCGCCGCCAGACAGGATTCGGAATCAGACGATCCCCAAACGGCCGCCAGGGGGCGCGCCAGATTGCGCGCCATCGGCGCGATCGACTGACCCACACGATGAGCGCGCCCATGGTCGGCATGGTCGTGCTCGTCGTCCTGCTGGGGACGGCCGTCCTGGCTTTGAGTTTCCGGCTGTGGAAACTGCGTCAGGGCGGCACCGCGGCCATCATGCGGGACATCCCGGCAGCGGGCGGGCACGGTTGGCGCCACGGGGTGATCCGTTACCGCGGTGGCGAAGCCGCGTTCTACCGGTTGTCCAGTTTGCGGCTGTGGCCGGACCGTCGGTTGAGCAGACGCGGTGTGGAAGTGGTTGCCCGACGAGCCCCACGCGGCGACGAATTCGACATCATGTCCGACGAGATCGTGGTGCTGGAGCTGCGCGATACTACCCAGGAGCGTCGGCTGGGTTACGAAATCGCCTTGGACAGAGGTGCTTTGACGGCATTTCAGTCGTGGCTGGAGTCCCGGCCGTCGCCGCGTGCGCGTCGCCGCGACGCCTGACCCTGGCCGGCGCCGTTACTGCTGTTCGCCACCCTGGCCGCCGCCCGGACGCCATAGGACGTCGCCGCCCGGGTTGGCCACCCGCGACAGGATGAACAGCAGATCCGAGAGCCGGTTCAGGTACTTCGCCGGTAGGACGCTGACATCGTCGGGATGAGCATTCACCGCTGCCCACGCCGACCGCTCGGCGCGCCGGGCGACCGTCCGGGCGACGTGCAGTAACGCCGACAGCGGTGAACCGCCCGGCAGCACAAAGGAATTCAGGGCCGGCAGGCCCTCGTTGTAGCTGTCGCACCAACTTTCGAGCCGGTCGATGTAGGCCTGGGTGATGCGCAGCGGCGGATACTTCGGGTTGTCCACCACCGGAGTCGACAGGTCGGCGCCGGCGTCGAACAGGTCGTTCTGGATCTGCCGCAGCACATCGCCCAGCTGCTGGTCGGGCGCACCCACCGCCACCGCGACACCGATCGCGGCGTTGGCTTCGTCACAGTCGGCGTAGGCGACCAGCCGCGCATCGGTCTTGGCGACCCGTGAGAAATCGCTCAATCCCGTCGTGCCGTCGTCGCCGGTGCGGGTATATATGCGGGTCAGATGGACTGCCATGGGCCAAACCGTACCGGGCTGGCCGGGTCGGCCGACTGACAAGGGGCATACCCCTTCACTAGACTGACCCGGTGGCGGAGCGATTCGTGGTGACCGGCGGCAACCGGTTGTCGGGTGAAGTCGCCGTCGGAGGCGCCAAGAACAGCGTGCTCAAGCTGATGGCCGCCGCCCTGCTGGCCGAAGGCACCAGCACCATCACCAACTGCCCGGACATCCTGGACGTGCCGCTGATGGCCGAAGTGTTACGGGGCCTGGGTGCCACCGTCGAACTCGACGGCGACGTCGCGCGGATCACCTCACCGGACGAACCGAAGTACGACGCGGACTTCGCGGCGGTCCGTCAGTTCCGGGCCTCGGTCTGCGTGCTGGGACCGCTGGTGGGCCGGTGCAAAAAGGCCAGAGTCGCGCTGCCGGGCGGAGACGCGATCGGGTCGCGCCCCCTGGACATGCACCAGGCGGGCCTGCGCCAACTCGGCGCGCAGTGCAACATCGAGCACGGATGTGTTGTCGCACAAGCAGATACGCTGCGGGGCGCGGAGATTCAGCTCGAATTTCCCTCGGTCGGGGCGACCGAGAACATCCTGATGGCCGCTGTGGTGGCCGAAGGCGTCACCACCATCCACAACGCGGCACGCGAACCCGACGTGGTGGACCTGTGCACGATGTTGAACCAGATGGGCGCGCAAGTCGAAGGCGCCGGTTCGCCGACCATGACCATCACCGGGGTGCCCCGGCTGCATCCGACCGAGCACCGAGTCATCGGTGACCGGATCGTGGCGGCCACCTGGGGGATCGCCGCCGCGATGACCCGCGGCGACATCACGGTGACGGGAATAGATCCGTCCCATCTGCAGTTGGTGCTGCACAAGTTGCATGATGCGGGCGCGACGGTCACCCAGACCGACAGCAGTTTCCGTATCGCGCAGTACGAGAGGCCGAAGGCGGTCAACGTCGCGACGTTGCCCTTTCCCGGCTTCCCGACCGACCTGCAGCCGATGGCGATCGCGCTGGCCTCGATCGCCGACGGCACCTCGATGATCACGGAGAACGTCTTCGAGGCGCGGTTCCGGTTCGTCGAAGAGATGATCCGACTCGGGGCGGACGCCCGCACCGACGGGCACCACGCCGTGGTGCGCGGGCTGCCCCAACTGTCCAGTGCTCCGGTGTGGTGCTCGGACATCCGGGCCGGCGCGGGCCTGGTGCTGGCCGGCCTTGTGGCAGACGGGGATACCGAGGTCCACGACGTGTTTCACATCGATCGCGGCTACCCGTTATTCGTCGAGAACCTGGCGATTTTGGGAGCAGAGATCGAGCGGGTACAGTAGCCAACGTTCACGCCCAACGGCGAGATCACCTCCCAAAAGATGATCGAAACCAGGGCTTGACTCTCCAGCCGGATGTGTATTAAGCTGGCAGGGTTGCCCCGAATCGGGCAGAACATGCAGTAAAAAGTGTTGTTTGAGAACTCAATAGTGTGTTTGGTGTTTTTGTTTGTTGTTGTTTTTTGACTACATTCCGCACCCCCCGTGTGTGGGTGTAGTCGTTTTTTCAGATGCCAGTTCATGGTGTCTTTTTGTTAGGTCAGATTTTCTCTGATTGTGAATTCACCTCGGTTTCCGAGGAGTTTTTGTTTGGAGAGTTTGATCCTGGCTCAGGACGAACGCTGGCGGCGTGCTTAACACATGCAAGTCGAACGGAAAGGCCCTTCGGGGTACTCGAGTGGCGAACGGGTGAGTAACACGTGGGTGATCTGCCCTGCACATCGGGATAAGCCTGGGAAACTGGGTCTAATACCGGATAGGACCACGGGATGCATGTCCTGTGGTGGAAAGCTTTTGCGGTGTGGGATGGGCCCGCGGCCTATCAGCTTGTTGGTGGGGTGACGGCCTACCAAGGCGACGACGGGTAGCCGGCCTGAGAGGGTGTCCGGCCACACTGGGACTGAGATACGGCCCAGACTCCTACGGGAGGCAGCAGTGGGGAATATTGCACAATGGGCGCAAGCCTGATGCAGCGACGCCGCGTGGGGGATGACGGCCTTCGGGTTGTAAACCTCTTTCACCATCGACGAAGGTTCGGGTTTTCCCGGATTGACGGTAGGTGGAGAAGAAGCACCGGCCAACTACGTGCCAGCAGCCGCGGTAATACGTAGGGTGCGAGCGTTGTCCGGAATTACTGGGCGTAAAGAGCTCGTAGGTGGTTTGTCGCGTTGTTCGTGAAATCTCACGGCTTAACTGTGAGCGTGCGAGCGATACGGGCAGACTTGAGTACTGCAGGGGAGACTGGAATTCCTGGTGTAGCGGTGGAATGCGCAGATATCAGGAGGAACACCGGTGGCGAAGGCGGGTCTCTGGGCAGTAACTGACGCTGAGGAGCGAAAGCGTGGGGAGCGAACAGGATTAGATACCCTGGTAGTCCACGCCGTAAACGGTGGGTACTAGGTGTGGGTTTCCTTCCTTGGGATCCGTGCCGTAGCTAACGCATTAAGTACCCCGCCTGGGGAGTACGGCCGCAAGGCTAAAACTCAAAGGAATTGACGGGGGCCCGCACAAGCGGCGGAGCATGTGGATTAATTCGATGCAACGCGAAGAACCTTACCTGGGTTTGACATGCACAGGACGCCGGCAGAGATGTCGGTTCCCTTGTGGCCTGTGTGCAGGTGGTGCATGGCTGTCGTCAGCTCGTGTCGTGAGATGTTGGGTTAAGTCCCGCAACGAGCGCAACCCTTGTCTCATGTTGCCAGCGGGTAATGCCGGGGACTCGTGAGAGACTGCCGGGGTCAACTCGGAGGAAGGTGGGGATGACGTCAAGTCATCATGCCCCTTATGTCCAGGGCTTCACACATGCTACAATGGCCGGTACAAAGGGCTGCGATGCCGCGAGGTTAAGCGAATCCTTTTAAAGCCGGTCTCAGTTCGGATCGGGGTCTGCAACTCGACCCCGTGAAGTCGGAGTCGCTAGTAATCGCAGATCAGCAACGCTGCGGTGAATACGTTCCCGGGCCTTGTACACACCGCCCGTCACGTCATGAAAGTCGGTAACACCCGAAGCCAGTGGCCTAACCCTTTGGGAGGGAGCTGTCGAAGGTGGGATCGGCGATTGGGACGAAGTCGTAACAAGGTAGCCGTACCGGAAGGTGCGGCTGGATCACCTCCTTTCTAAGGAGCACCACGAAAAGCACTCCAATTGGTGGGGTGCGAGCCGTGAGGGGTTCTCGTCTGTAGTGGACGGGACTCGGGTGCACAACAACAAGCAAGCCAGACACACTATTGGGTCCTGAGGCAACACTCGGGGTATCACCCGGCTGTTGTCCCACCATCTTGGTGGTGGGGTGTGGTGTTTGAGAATTGGATAGTGGTTGCGAGCATCAAACGAAGACGTCGCCGTTCACGGTGGCGTGTTCTTTTGTGCAATTTTATTCTTGGTTTTGTAGTGTTTGTAAGTGTCTAAGGGCGCATGGTGGATGCCTTGGCATCGAGAGCCGATGAAGGACGTGGGAGGCTGCGATATGCCTCGGGGAGCTGTCAACCGAGCTTTGATCCGAGGATTTCCGAATGGGGAAACCCAGCACGAGTGATGTCGTGTTACCCGTACCTGAATATATAGGGTACGGGGGGGAACGCGGGGAAGTGAAACATCTCAGTACCCGTAGGAAAAGAAAACAATTGTGATTCCGCTAGTAGTGGCGAGCGAACGCGGAAAATGGCTAAACCGTATGCATGTGATACCGGGTAGGGGTTGTGTGTGCGGGGTTGTGGGAATGATCTTCTTGGTTCTACCTGACCAGGAGGCAGTCAGAAAGTGTCGTAGTTAGCGGAAGTGGCCTGGGATGGTCTGCCATAGACGGTGAGAGCCCGGTACGCGAAAACTTGGCACCTGCCTTGATCAATCTCCCGAGTAGCAGCGAGCCCGTGGAATTTGCTGTGAATCTGCCGGGACCACCCGGTAAGCCTAAATACTTCTCGATGACCGATAGCGGATTAGTACCGTGAGGGAATGGTGAAAAGTACCCCGGGAGGGGAGTGAAAGAGTACCTGAAACCGTGCGCCTACAATCCGTCAGAGCCTCCTTGTGGGGTGATGGCGTGCCTTTTGAAGAATGAGCCTGCGAGTCAGGGACATGTCGCAAGGTTAACCCGTGTGGGGTAGCCGCAGCGAAAGCGAGTCTGAATAGGGCGCATCCCCGTAAGGGGTGTAGTGGCATGTTCTGGACCCGAAGCGGAGTGATCTACCCATGGCCAGGGTGAAGCGCGGGTAAGACCGCGTGGAGGCCCGAACCCACTTAGGTTGAAGACTGAGGGGATGAGCTGTGGGTAGGGGTGAAAGGCCAATCAAACTCCGTGATAGCTGGTTCTCCCCGAAATGCATTTAGGTGCAGCGTTGCGTGGTTCACCACGGAGGTAGAGCTACTGGATGGCCGATGGGCCCTACTAGGTTACTGACGTCAGCCAAACTCCGAATGCCGTGGTGTCAAGCGTGGCAGTGAGACGGCGGGGGATAAGCTCCGTACGTCGAAAGGGAAACAGCCCAGATCGCCGGCTAAGGCCCCAAAGCGTGTGCTAAGTGGAAAAGGATGTGCAGTCGCAGAGACAACCAGGAGGTTGGCTTAGAAGCAGCCACCCTTGAAAGAGTGCGTAATAGCTCACTGGTCAAGTGATTGTGCGCCGATAATGTAGCGGGGCTCAAGCACACCGCCGAAGCCGCGGCACATCTACTTTTGTAGGTGTGGGTAGGGGAGCGTCCCTCATTCAGCGAAGCCATCTGGTAACGGGTGGTGGAGGGTGGGGGAGTGAGAATGCAGGCATGAGTAGCGAATAGGCAAGTGAGAACCTTGCCCGCCGAAAGACCAAGGGTTCCTGGGCCAGGCCAGTCCGCCCAGGGTGAGTCGGGACCTAAGGCGAGGCCGACAGGCGTAGTCGATGGACAACGGGTTGATATTCCCGTACCCGTGTGTGCGCGCCCGTGATGAATCAATTGTGCTAACCACCCAAATGGTCGCTGATCAATCCCTTCGGGGTGCGACGGTGACCGGCTGCGTGGGACCCCGGTTGGTAGTAGTCAAGCGAAGGGGTGACGCAGGAAGGTAGCCGTACCAGTCAGTGGTAATACTGGGGCAAGCCCGTAGGGAGAGCGATAGGCAAATCCGTCGCTCATTAATCCTGAGAGGTGACGCATAGCCGATTGAGGCGAATTCGGTGATCCTCTGCTGCCAAGAAAAGCCTCTAGCGAGTTCACACACGGCCCGTACCCCAAACCAACACAGGTGGTCAGGTAGAGAATACCAAGGCGTACGAGATAACTATGGTTAAGGAACTCGGCAAAATACCCCCGTAACTTCGGGAGAAGGGGGACCGGCATGCCGTGAACACCCTTGCGGTGGGAGCGGAAACCGGTCGCAGAAACCAGTGAGAAGCGACTGTTTACTAAAAACACAGGTCCGTGCGAAGTCGCAAGACGATGTATACGGACTGACGCCTGCCCGGTGCTGGAAGGTTAAGAGGACCCGTTAACTCGTAAGGGTGAAGCGGAGAATTTAAGCCCCAGTAAACGGCGGTGGTAACTATAACCATCCTAAGGTAGCGAAATTCCTTGTCGGGTAAGTTCCGACCTGCACGAATGGCGTAACGACTTCTCAACTGTCTCAACCATAGACTCGGCGAAATTGCACTACGAGTAAAGATGCTCGTTACGCGCGGCAGGACGAAAAGACCCCGGGACCTTCACTATAGCTTGGTATTGTTGTTCGGTACGGTTTGTGTAGGATAGGTGGGAGACTGTGAAACTCTAACGCTAGTTAGGGCGGAGTCGTTGTTGAAATACCACTCTGATCGTATTGGACACCTAACGTCGAACCGTATATCCGGTTCACGGACAGTGCCTGGTGGGTAGTTTAACTGGGGCGGTTGCCTCCTAAAATGTAACGGAGGCGCCCAAAGGTTCCCTCAACCTGGACGGCAATCAGGTGTTGAGTGTAAATGCACAAGGGAGCTTGACTGCGAGACTTACAAGTCAAGCAGGGACGAAAGTCGGGATTAGTGATCCGGCACCTCTGAGTGGAAGGGGTGTCGCTCAACGGATAAAAGGTACCCCGGGGATAACAGGCTGATCTTCCCCAAGAGTCCATATCGACGGGATGGTTTGGCACCTCGATGTCGGCTCGTCGCATCCTGGGGCTGGAGCAGGTCCCAAGGGTTGGGCTGTTCGCCCATTAAAGCGGCACGCGAGCTGGGTTTAGAACGTCGTGAGACAGTTCGGTCTCTATCCGCCGCGCGCGTCAGAAACTTGAGGAAACCTGTCCCTAGTACGAGAGGACCGGGACGGACGAACCTCTAGTGCACCAGTTGTTCCACCAGGAGCACTGCTGGATAGCTACGTTCGGACAGGATAACCGCTGAAAGCATCTAAGCGGGAAACCTTCTCCAAGATCAGGTTTCTCACCCTCTAGGAGGGATAAGGCCCCCAGCAGACCACTGGATTGATAGGCCAGACCTGGAAGCTCAGTAATGAGTGCAGGGAACTGGCACTAACCGGCCGAAAACTTACCAACACAACCAATCGCAACCACTATCTGTTCCCCGGCTTGATTGCCGTGGACACCACACCCCCCATCAACACAACTTGCACGTGCGAATTAAATAGAGTTACGGCGGCCACAGCGACAGGGAAACGCCCGGTCCCATCCCGAACCCGGAAGCTAAGCCTGTCAGCGCCGATGATACTGCCCTTTTCGGGTGGAAAAGTAGGACACCGCCGAACATACACAAAAACACCCCCATTCATTTGGGGGTGTTTTTGTATTTCCGGAAATGGTTCACCATGGATATCTGGGAGCGTATCGCCAGCGCGCGGAATGGCCGTAGAGTTCGCCGTGCGGTTGAGACTTTCGGCCGCCCGGTTCCCGGGGCGGCTCAGTCGAACAGTGTCGGCTCGGCCGGCACCCGCCGGCGCTCCAATTCGAGCAGCGTCTGCTTGCGGTCGAGTCCACCGCCGTACCCGGTCAACTTCCCGCCGGCTCCGATGACCCGATGGCACGGCACGATGACGGCGATCGGATTGTGGCCGTTGGCCAGCCCGACCGCACGCGCGGCGCCGGGAGCGCCGATCTGCCGAGCGATTTCCCCATAGGACCGGGTTTCGCCGTAGGGAATCGTGGTCAATGCCGTCCAGACCCGGCGCTGGAATTCGGTGCCGCACAATTCCATCTCGACATCGAAATCGCTGAGGTCGCCGGTGAAATAGGCATCCAACTGTTTGACCGCGTCATCGAACGCGCTGTCGTCCAGATGCCAATCGGCGCGACTGGGCTCATACGTCTGGTCCACCATGCGCAGATTGGTCAGCACCCCGTCCCGGCCGGCCAGCGTCAGCGGGCCGATCGGGCTCTCGATAGTGCGATAGACGATCATGCGATTTCCTTTGACGAATTCTGGGACGACGAATTCCGGGGCGGCGAGTCCTGAAGCGGCCACACATTGACCGGATGTTCGAGCGTGGTCCACAGATGCTGGGTGGCATAGGAGCGCCACGGCCGCCAGCGTGCGCTGTGGGCCACCAGGGCCCGCTCCTGCTCGGGCAGTCCCAGTGTTCTGGCTGCCGTCCGCAAGCCGAGGTCGCTGGCCGGAAAGGCGTCGGGATCACCCAGGCCGCGCATGGCGATCACCTCCGCAGTCCACGGACCGATACCGGGCAGATCGAGCAGTCGTCGTCGCGCGCGGGCCCAGTCGCAGCCGGGGTCGAGGATGACACGGCCCGCGGCCAACGCGTCGATCAGTCCGGTCACCGTCCGGCGCCGCGTTTGCGGCACGGCCAGATGGACTGGGTCGATGTCGGCGAGTTGCTCGACGGACGGGAAGGTGTGGGTCAACCCGCCGGCGGGATCCTGCACCGGGTCGCCGTAGGCCGCCACCAACCGTGCGGCGTGGGTGCGGGCGGCTTTGGTCGATACCTGCTGCCCGAGCACCGTCCGAATTGCCAGTTCGGACTCGTCGACCGTGCGCGGGATGCGTTGTCCCGGCGCCTTGGCAACCGCTGCGGCCAACTCCGGGTCGCTGCTCAGCGCTTCGACCACCGCTTCGGGATCGGCGTCGAGGTCCAGCAGCCGTCGGCACCTGGCAGTGGCGCTGGCCAGGTCGCGAAAGTCATCCAGCACCAGCAGGCAGCGGACGTGGTCGGGGGCAGGTGTCAAGGTCACCACACCGTTGCCGTGGGCGAGTCGCAACGTCCGACGCAGCGAGCCGGCGCGGACCTCCTCGCACCCCGGCACCGCGGTGGCCGCCAGGTGGCCGAACACGCCCTCGTAGGCGAACGGGGTGCGGGCCGGAAGGCGCAATGTGAGCGTTCCGGCGGTGGGGAGCGCTGGACGACGCCCCGCCGCCCGGGCGCGCAGCGCCGTCGGCGTGCTGTCGCACGTCAGTCGCACCGTGTCGTTGAACTGCCGGATGCTGGAAAATCCGGCGGCAAACGCGACGTCGCCGAAGGGCAGGTTCGTGGTCTCGATCAGCACCCGGGCGGCCTGCATCCGTTGGGCGCGGGCCAGGGCGAGCGGGCCGGCGCCCACCTCAGCCTGCAGCAACCGCTCCAGCTGCCGGGTGGTGTAACCGAGGCGGATGGCCAGTCCGGTGACGCCTTCGCGGTCCACCGTGCCGTCGGCGATGAGTCGCATCGCCCGCGCCACGACGTCGCCGCGCACGTTCCACTCCGGCGAACCCGGGGAAGCGTCCGGACGACACCGCTTACAGGCTCGGAAGCCTTCGCGCTGGGCGGCCGCCGCCGTCGGGAGGAACCGCACGTTGCGGGCCAGTGGCGGCGGCACCGGGCAGCTGGGCCGGCAGTAGATCCGGGTGGTCAGCACCGCGATGACGAACCAGCCGTCGAACCGGGCGTCCTTGGCCTGGACCGCCCGATAGCAGCGTTCGAAATCGTCGTGCACCCTTCAACAGTTACACCGTCGGGCCGACATGACTGGCGGAAAAACGACATCAGGGTGCAGCGGATCAGTCCCCGCCGCCGCACCCGCCCCCGCAACCGCTGTCGCCGCTGCAACCGTCGCCGCCACCGCCGCAACCTCCGTCGCCGTCGTTGCGCCGGGAGCGGCGCCCGGCGTCCCAGTCGTCGCTGCGTGGATCTCGCAGGGCGCTGATCGCGGCCCTCGCGCCCAGCAGAACGAGGGATGCCAGCACCCCGCAGATTATCCAGCCGGCGCTGTCCATGGGCACAGGCTACTCGCGTCAGCAAACACTGCAAGGGCGTATACCTGGCGCTTGCGCCCACTACCGCAACCGTCGGCGCCGCAACTGCCTGCGCCGTACAGCGGCAGCACTACTTCTTTTGTTCAGCCTGCTTTGCGGGTTCAGCCGGCTCAGCGGGCGAGGCCAGCCGGGTGCGGTGATCGTGGCCACGCAGTTTGACGTGTCTGCCCAGCGTCCACCGCGCCTGCTCTTCCTCGCTGGCGTCTTCCACCGTCTGCGCCGACGCCAGCAACCGTCCCGGTTTGGATTTCGCCAACTCGCACAGCCGTGCGGCCTCGTTGACCGGCTCGCCGATCACCGTGTACTCGAAGCGCTCCTTGGCGCCGACATTGCCGGCGACCACCTGCCCGGCCGCCACGCCGATACCCGCTTTGCATTCGGGCATTTCCTTGGCCAGCCGGTCGGCGATCGACCGGGCCGCGGCCAGCGCCGAGTCCTCGGGGGAATCGAGATGATTCGGGGCTCCGAAGATCGCCAGCGAGGCGTCGCCCTCGAATTTGTTGACCAGGCCGCAGTGTGCGTCGACCTCCTCGACGACGATCGTGAAGAACCCGTTCAGCATCTGCACGACCTCAGCGGGCGGGCGTTTGCTCACCAACTGCGTCGAGCCGACGATGTCGATGAAGACGACGGCGACGTGGCGTTCCTCGCCGCCGAGCTTGGGTTTTTCGCGTTCGGCGGCCAACGCCACTTCACGCCCGACGTGGCGACCGAACAGATCGCGCACCCGCTCGCGCTCGCGCAGCCCGTCGACCATCGTGTTGAATCCCCGCTGCAGCTCACCGAGCTCGGTGCCGTCGAACACAACCAGGTCGCCGCGCAGGTCGCCCTGCTCGACGCGCCTGAGCGCTGATCGCACCACCCGCACCGGGGTGGCCGTCAGCCACGCCAGGATCCACATCAACGTGAAACCGAAGATCAGCGTGACCGTCGAGATGATCAGCACTCCGACCGCGAACTGGGTCTGAGTCAGGTTGCGCAGCACCATCTCGAAGACCGCCATCAGGCCGATGCCGACGACGGGCACACCCGAACCGAGCAGCCACACCAGGATGGTGCGTCCCATGATGCCCGAGGACAGTCGCCGGGGCGGGGGTCCGGCCTCGAGTGCTTTTGCGGCAACCGGCCGCAGGGCGAACTCGGTGAGCAGATAGCTGCTGGTGGTCACCAACAGCCCGCAAAAGCCAACCGCCACCAGGAATCTCGGGACGAACATGGTGTTGGCGATCCCGTAGAGGATGGTCAGCAGTGCGGTGCCGATGCCCCACAAGATCAGATGGCCGACCGCGACACGCCACGGGGCCATGAAGGTGTTGCGTTCATCCTTCTCGGTGGGTGCGCGGTCCTCGATCGCCCAGCGCAACGACTCCACGGTGCCGCGGGTGATCCCGTAAGTGCCTACCGCCAGTGCGACGACGATGTAGCTCGGGTTGACGATGAACGTGAGCCAGATCGGTGCGTCGTCGAAAATGCTCGGCACCGGCACGGCGACGGTCACCAGCAACACGGCGACGGCGATGCCGATCAGATTCGCCCCCAGAATGAGGACGGTCATGATCACCTGGATGCGGACCCGTCGGCGGTGCGGGTCTTCTGCGACACGTCCGAGCAGCCAGGAGCCGTACGCGGGGGTATCCGGTCGTCCGCTCTGCCGGGTCAGCTTCTCCAGCAAGCGGCCCAACCGCTGGGCAAAGGTCGGCTTGGACGGCATCGTGGCGCCAGCCTAGTTTGTCGAGACGTTGCAGGCTCGCTCGGGTTTCGCGGGCAGGCTCTAAGGTGGTCGGGTGCGTCTCGTCATCGCCCAGTGCACCGTGGACTACATCGGCCGGCTCACCGCACACCTGCCGTCCGCGCGACGGCTGCTGTTGTTCAAGGCCGACGGCTCGGTCAGCGTGCACGCCGACGATCGTGCCTACAAGCCGCTCAACTGGATGAGCCCGCCGTGCTGGCTGAGCGAGGAGCCGGGGCCGGTGTGGGTGGTGACGAACAAGTCCGGTGAGCAGTTGCGCATTACCGTCGAGGCGATCGAACACGACTCCAGCCACGAGCTGGGCATCGATCCGGGACTGGTCAAGGACGGCGTCGAAGCTCACCTGCAGGCGCTGCTCGCTGAGCACGTCCAGCTACTCGGCGAGGGCTATACGTTGGTGCGTCGCGAGTACATGACCGCGATCGGCCCGGTGGACCTGCTGTGCCGGGACGAGAAGGGCGGCTCGGTCGCGGTGGAGATCAAGCGCCGCGGCGAGATCGACGGTGTGGAGCAGCTCACCCGTTATCTGGAACTGCTGAACCGCGACAGCGTGCTGGCTCCCGTGCAGGGGGTGTTCGCCGCCCAGCAGATCAAGCCGCAGGCCCGCACCCTGGCCATTGATCGTGGGATCCGTTGTCTGACATTGGATTACGACAAGATGCGGGGTATGGACAGCGACGAGTATCGGCTGTTCTGATGACGCGGCGCCGCAAACCGCCACTTAGGGCGCCGTCGCTGGCGCCGCGCCGGCTGGAGACCGGGCCGGACGGCTACGAGTACGAGGTGCGCCCGATCGCCGCGGCGCGGGCCGTCAAGACCTATCGCTGTCCCGGATGTGATCACGAAATACGTTCCGGCACAGCACATGTGGTGGTGTGGCCAGCTGACTCACCAGCTGCGGTGGAAGACCGGAGGCATTGGCACACGCCGTGCTGGACCAATCGGGCCAACCGCGGGCCGACCCGCAAGTGGTCCTAGCGCTCGGCCGGCTCCACCAACTCGATCAACACCCCACCGGCGTCCTTGGGGTGGATGAAGTTGATCCGGGAGTTTGCGGTGCCGCGCCGGGGCGCGTCGTAGACCAGGCGCACGCCCTGGGCCCGCAGCTGCTCGCACATCGCGTCGAGGTCCCTGATCCGGCAGGCCAGCTGCTGGATGCCGGGGCCGCGCTTGTCGATGAACTTCGCGATCACCGAGGTCTCGTCGAGCGGGGCCATCAGCTGGATCTGTGCGCTGGTGCCGGGCACGGCCAGCATCGCCTCACGAATGCCCTGGTCGTCGTTGATTTCCTCGTGCACCAGGATCATGCCCAGGTGGTCGTTGTACCACTCGATGGCGGCGTCGAGGTCGGCGACTGCGATGCCGACGTGATCGAGGCCGGTAACCAGTGAGGTAGCCAGACTCTGACGGGCGTCAACTTGATCGGTCGTCATCTCCTAAAGGTAACCTCATAGAGACAAAACCACACTTCCGGGTTGGCGCGGCCAGCCCTTCGGTGTGCGCTGAGGAGGATTCATGACGACGTCGGTGATCGTTGCTGGAGCGCGGACACCTATCGGCAAGTTGATGGGGTCGCTGAAGGATTTCAGCGGCAGCGATCTGGGTGCCATCGCGATCAAAGGTGCCCTGGAGAAGGCGAACGTGCCGGCTTCCGCGGTCCAGTACGTGATCATGGGCCAGGTCTTGACCGCCGGGGCCGGGCAGATGCCCGCGCGGCAGGCTGCGGTGGCCGCCGGTATCGGCTGGGACGTGCCGTCGCTGACGATCAACAAGATGTGTTTGTCCGGGATCGACGCGATCGCCCTGGCCGACCAGCTCATTCGTGCCGGTGAGTTCGATGTCGTGGTCGCCGGTGGTCAGGAGTCCATGACCAGGGCGCCGCACCTGCTGATGGACAGCCGATCGGGCTACAAGTACGGCGACGTCACGGTGCGCGACCACATGGCCTACGACGGGCTGCACGACGTGTTCACCGATCAGCCGATGGGTGCGCTGACCGAGCAGCGCAACGACGTCGACAAGTTCACCCGTCAGCAGCAGGACGAATACGCGGCGCAGTCCCACCAGAAAGCGGCCGCGGCCTGGAAGGACGGTGTGTTCGCCGAGGAGGTCGTACCGGTGGAAATCCCGCAGCGCAAGGGTGATCCGCTGCAGTTCGCCGAGGATGAGGGCATCCGCGCGAACACCACCGCCGACTCGCTCGCCGGCCTCAAACCGGCGTTCCGCAAGGACGGCACGATCACCGCGGGATCCGCGTCGCAGATCTCCGACGGCGCGGCCGCGGTCGTGGTGATGAACAAGGCAAAAGCCCAGGAACTCGGGTTGTCCTGGCTGGTCGAGATCGGTGCGCACGGCGTGGTCGCCGGACCGGACTCGACCCTGCAGTCCCAGCCCGCCAACGCCATCAAGAAGGCGCTGGACCGCGAGGGTATCTCGGTCGAGGATCTCGACGTCGTGGAAATCAACGAGGCCTTCGCCGCGGTGGCCCTGGCCTCCACACAGGAGCTGGGGATCGACCCGGAGAAGGTCAACGTCAACGGCGGTGCGATCGCCGTCGGACACCCGATCGGGATGTCCGGGGCACGCATCACGCTGCACGTGGCGCTGGAGCTGGCCCGCCGCGGATCGGGCTACGGGGTGGCAGCACTGTGTGGTGCCGGCGGCCAGGGCGACGCGCTGATCCTGCGGGCCGGCTAGCGCGCCGACGAGTTTGCTGGCGGACCACCGATCCGACACCTTTACAGTTTCTGTGAGATTTGTCATATGAGCTCCCGAAAGCCCCGGAGGGCGCCGTCGGTGGTGCGAAGCGGCGTGACAGACTTGACGGCGTGACACGTCCACGGCCCTCGATCGGGCCAGCGTTGGCCGGTGCGGTCGACCTGTCCGGTCTCAAGCAACGCGCGCAACAGAAGGCGGCGACCCCCTCCGCCGCTCCGCAGTCCGGCGACCGAAGCGACCCCGGTGACGTAGCGGTCATTCAGGTCACCGAGGCCAACTTTGAAGACGAGGTGATCAACCGGTCCGACGAAGTCCCCGTCGTGGTGCTGCTGTGGTCACCGCGCAGCGAGGTCTGCGTCGAGTTGCTCGAGACGCTGGCGGGTCTGGCCGCCGCGGACAACGGCAAGTGGGCGCTGGCTGCGGCCAACGTCGACGCCGCGCCCGGGATGGCCCGGGTGTTCGGGGTGCAAGCGGTCCCGACGGTGGTGGCTCTGGCCGCGGCGCAACCGATTTCGAGTTTCCAGGGTCCGCAGCCGGCGGATCAGTTGCGCAGCTGGATCGACAAGCTGCTGGACGCGACCGCGGGTAAGTTGCGGGGGCCGGGAACTGTGGGAGAGCCGGCGCAGGTCGACCCGGCGCTGGCCCAGGCCCGCGCGGAATTGGAAGCCGGCGATTTCGCCGCGGCCAAAGCGTCCTACCAGGCGATCCTGGACGCCAACCCGGGCAGCGTCGAAGCCAAGGGCGCCATCCGCCAGATCGACTTCCTCACCCGCGCCACCGCGCAGCGACCGGACGCCGTCCTGGTTGCCGACGCCGTGCCCGAGGACATCGACGCCGCGTTCGCCGCGGCCGACGTGCAGATCCTGAACCAGGACGTCGCCGGGGCGTTCCAGCGACTGACCGCCCTGGTGCGGCGTACCTCCGGAGACGAGCGCGGTAAGGTGCGCACGCGGCTGATCGAGTTGTTCGAGCTGTTCGACCCGGCCGACCCCGAGGTCGTGGCCGGGCGGCGCAACCTCGCCAACGCGCTGTACTGAGACCTGCGCCGGTTACTCGGGTTCCAGCCACAACGCCGACATCGGCGGCAGCACCATCACCGCCGACGCGGGGCGTCCGTGCCAGGGGTCCTCGGTGGCATCCACGCCACCGAGATTGCCGATCCCCGAGCCGTTGTAGACCGTCGCATCGGTGTTGAGCACCTCGCGCCAGCGGCCGGCGGCGGGCAGGCCCATCCGGTAGTTGGCGTGCTCGGCACCGGCGAAGTTGAACACACACGCCAGCACCGAACCGTCGCTGCCGTAACGCAGGAAACTCAACACGTTGTTGGCCGAGTCATTGGCATCGATCCAGGAGTAGCCCTCCGGGGTGGTGTCCTGACTCCACAGCGCCGGGTGGCTGGTGTAGATGCCGTTCAGGTCGCGCACCAATCGCAGTGTCCCGTTGGAGAATCCCTGCTCGTCGAGCTGCCACCAGTCCAGGCCGCGTTCCTCGGACCACTCGGCACGTTGCCCGAACTCCTGACCCATGAACAGCAGTTGCTTGCCCGGGTGGGCCCACTGGTAGGCGAGCAGGCTGCGCAACCCGGCCGCTTTGGCGTGGTTGTCGCCCGGCATCCGGCCCCACAGCGTGCCCTTGCCGTGCACCACCTCGTCGTGACTCAGTGGCAGCACGTAGTTCTCGCTGAAGGCATACAACAGCGAGAACGTCATCTCGTGGTGGTGATAGTTGCGATAGATGGGATCACGGCTGAGGTAGTCGAGCGTGTCGTGCATCCAGCCCATATTCCACTTCATCGAAAAGCCAAGGCCACCAAGGTTCGTCGGGCGGGTGACACCCGGCCACGACGTCGACTCCTCGGCAATGGTGACGATGCCCGGCGCGGCCTTGTGTGCGGTGGCGTTCATCTCCTGCAGGAACTGCACCGCCTCCAGATTCTCCCGCCCGCCGTAGATGTTCGGCGTCCAACCGTCGGCCGGACGCGAATAATCCAGGTAGAGCATCGAAGCCACCGCATCCACCCGCAGCCCGTCGATGTGGAACTGGTCGAGCCAGTACAACGCGTTGGCCACCAGGAAGTTTCGTACCTCTGGTCGGCCGAAGTCGAAAACGTAGGTGCCCCAATCCAGTTGCTCGCCGCGCTTGGGGTCGGAGTGCTCGTAGAGTGGCGTTCCGTCGAACCGGCCCAGCGCCCACGAGTCCTTGGGGAAGTGGGCCGGCACCCAGTCCACGATGACGCCGATACCCGCTCGGTGCAGGGCGTCCACCACCGCTCGGAACTCGTCGGGTGTGCCGAACCGGGAGGACGGCGCATAGTACGAGGTGACCTGGTACCCCCACGACCCGCCGAACGGATGCTCGGCCACGGGCAACAGCTCCACGTGGGTGAAACCCTGTTCGACAACGTATTCGGTCAGCTCATGGGCGAGCTGCCGATAGGTCAGGCCGGGCCGCCACGAGCCCAGATGCACTTCCAGGGTGCTCATCGGCTCGAACACCGGGTTGCGTTGCGCGCGGCGGGCGATCCACTCGTCGTCGGTCCAGGTGTACTGGCTCACCGTCACTCGCGACGCGGTCTGCGGCGGCACCTCGGTGCCGAAGGCGAACGGGTCGGCGCGGTCGGACACCACTCCGTCGGCGCCGTGCACGCGGAACTTGTAGAGGCCGTCGACGGGAAAGTCCGGCCAGAACAATTCCCATACGCCCGAGGAGCCCAGCGTGCGCATCGGGGCGTCGTTGCCCGTCCATCCGTTGAACTCACCAATCAGACTGACTCCGTTGGCATTCGGCGCCCACACTGCGAAGGACACCCCGTCGACCACCCCGTCGGGCGTGGTGAAAGATCGGGGATGAGCGCCGAGCACTTCCCAGAGCCGTTCGTGGCGGCCCTCGGCGAACAGGTGCAGGTCCACTTCGCCGAGGGTGGGCAGGAACCGGTAGGCGTCGGCAACAACATGTGGGGCGGCGCCTCGAGGATCTCCGTAGGTCACTTCCAACCGGTAGTCGACCAGGTCGACGAAGGGCAGCACGACCGCGAACAATCCGGAACCGATGTGCTGCAACGGGAATCGCTGGTCGCCGACCAACGCGACCACGCTGGTCGCGTGCGGGCGGAAGGTCCGGACCACCGTGTGATCGCCGTATTCGTGGGCGCCCAGGACACTGTGCGGATTGTGATGCACGCCTGCCGTCAACCGGTCCAACTCGGCGGGGTCGGGCGCCAGGTGTGCCGTGGCGAGATCAGTTCGATTCATTTCCTGTCACCTCCTGCGCAGCAGGGTGCGTCGGGCCTCGTCGGGTATGACCGGCATGTTCACGATGTGCGCCACTGTCCGGCCCGGATCGAGGCGGACGTAATTGGCTTGCCCCCATTGATATTCCTCACCGGTGATCTCGTCGCGCACCCAGAACCGTTCGTAGGGCTCCATACCCAACGCCTCCATGTCCAACCACAGCGTCGACTCCTCGGGTCCGAACGCGTTGAGCGTCACCACCACCAGCACGCAGTCACCGGTAGCCGCGTCGAACTTGCTGAAGGCCAGCAGGGCGTCGTTGTCCAAGTGGTGGAAATGGATGGTGCGCAGCTGCTGCAGCGCAGGATGCAGGCGGCGGATCTCGTTGAGCCGGGTGATGAACGGCTCCAGCGAATTCCCTTCGGCCAGCGCAGCCGCGAAGTCGCGCGGACGCAATTCGTATTTCTCCGAATCCAGGTACTCCTCGCTGCCTTCGCGCACCGCGCGGTGCTCGAACAGCTCGTATCCCGAGTACACCCCCCACGCCGGGCTCATCGTCGCGGCCAGCACCGCACGGATGGCGAACATGCCCGGCCCGTTGTGTTGCAGGATCGCATGCAGGATGTCCGGCGTGTTGACGAACAGGTTGGGGGTGCGGAAGTCGGCGAGTCTGGCGATGTCGTTGCCGAACTCGGTGAGTTCCCACTTGGCCGTGCGCCAGGTGAAATAGCTGTAGGACTGGGTGAAGCCCAGCTTGGCCAGGCCGTACTGGCGAGCCGGCGGAGTGAACGCCTCGGACAGGAACAACACGTCGGGGTCGACCGACTTGACCTGGCCGATCAACCAGGCCCAGAAGTTCGGCGGCTTGGTGTGCGGGTTGTCGACCCGAAAGAACTTGACGCCGTGGTCGATCCAGTACCGCACCACGCGCAGCACCTCGTCGTAGAGGCCGGCCGGGTCATTGTCGAAGTTGATCGGATAGATGTCCTGGTACTTCTTGGGCGGGTTCTCCGCGTATGCGATGGTGCCGTCGGGCAGCTCGGTGAACCAGTTGCGGTGGTCGCGGGCCCACGGATGGTCCGGCGCGCACTGCAGCGCCAGGTCCAGAGCAACTTCCAGGCCCAGGTCGCGGGCGGCGGCGACGAAGTCATCGAAATCGTCGATGGTCCCGAGCTCTGGATGCACTGCGTCGTGGCCGCCTTCGTCGCTGCCGATCGCCCACGGCGACCCGACGTCTCCGGGCGCGGCGGTGGGATTGTTGTTGCGGCCCTTGCGGTGCACCTTGCCGATCGGGTGGATCGGCGGCAGGTAGACGATGTCGAAACCCATCGCGGCGATCCGGGGCAGCGCGGCCGCCGCGGTGGCGAAGGTGCCGTGCACCGGGTTGCCCTCAGCGTCCCAGCCGCCGGTCGAGCGCGGGAACATCTCGTACCACGAACCGAAACGGGCCAGCGGCCGGTCCACCCAGACGCCGAACTGCTCTCCGCGAGTGACCAACTCCCGCAACGGGAACGCGTCGAGCAGGTCTTCGATCTCAGGAGCGAGCGCCAACGCGGTGCGGGTGATCGGGTCACCTGGCGTCCGCAGCGCCGCCGCCGCGGCCAACAGCGGTTCCCGTTGCTGGCGGGGCACCCCCGCGGCCGCGCGGTCGAACAGCGCGGCGCCGACCAGTAAGTCGTTGGACAGTTCGCTCTCGCCTTGGCCTGCATCGAGTTTCGCCGTCAACCCGTGCCGCCAGGTGTGGATCGGATCACCCCAGCCCTCGACCCGGAACGCCCACAAGCCAACCCGGTCGGGCGCAAACTGGCCGTGGAAGACATATGGTTCCAGGCCGAGCGCCATCGGCAGGCGCAGCGGGCTATCGCGCTCGGACCCCTCGCTATCCGGGGCGGACTTGACCCCGCGCCCTTCGGTCACTTGCGGGTAGCGCGTCCCCAGATAGCGCACCACCAGCGTGGCTGCCACCGCGTCATGGCCCTCTCGCCACACCGCGGCACTGACCGGGATCACCTCGCCGACCACCGCTTTGGCGGGGTACGTACCACACGAGACCACGGGCTGGACGTCGTCGATCTCGACACGACCGGGCACCAATCACTCCCATCCGATGTGCGGCCCCTGCTGCGCTGCATTGTCGCTGGAGGGTCCGGCTGCCCGGCTGCGTGGCGGCCCGGCCCTGGGCCGCATCGTGGCCGGAATATTCCTGAGCTGTTCACCCCGGTCGGCGCGTCGGTCGGTCATCGGGGTGTCGTTCTGGGTCGGTCTGTTGGCCTCTTTGCGCCCATACCCACCCTAGTGTCGGACTACACCGAAGGTGTCGAAGCCGACTGTCGAGGCGTTCCCGGCGGAAGGCTGCAGCCTGGCAAAACCTCAGTAAGGTTGAAATGCGTGAAAGCCCTCCGCCGCTTTACCGTCCGTGCTCACCTTCCCGACCGACTCGCCGCGCTGGACCAGCTGTCGACGAACCTGCGCTGGTCGTGGGAGAAATCCACCCAGGATCTGTTCGCGTCCATCGACGCTGAGCTGTGGTCCAGGTGCGGCAACGATCCGGTGGCGGTGCTCGGCGCCGTCAAGCCCGCGCGTCTAGACGAATTGGCGCTCGATGAGGATTTCCTGCGTCGACTGGACGCACTCGCCGCCGACTTGAACGACTATCTGACCAGGCCGCTGTGGTATCAGCAACAGGGAGACGAGGCAGCCCTGCCCACTGGGATCGCGTATTTCTCGATGGAGTTCGGTGTCGCCGAAGTGCTGCCCAATTACTCCGGCGGTCTCGGAATTCTGGCCGGCGACCACCTGAAATCCGCATCCGATCTGGGGCTGCCGCTGATCGCGGTCGGGTTGTACTACCGCTCCGGGTACTTCCGCCAGTCGTTGACCGCGGACGGTTGGCAGCAGGAGACCTACCCGTCGCTGGACCCGCAGGGACTGCCGTTGCGGTTGCTCACCGACGCCGCCGGCAGTCCGGTGCTGGTCGAGCTGGCCTTACCGGATTCCGCACAGCTGCGGGCGCGGGTCTGGGTCGCGCAGGTCGGCCGGGTGCCGCTGTTGCTGCTGGACTCCGACGTCCCGGAGAACGAGCACGAGTTGCGCGGCGTGACAGACCGGCTGTACGGCGGCGACCAGGAACACCGCATGGTCCAGGAGCTCCTGGCCGGGATCGGCGGGGTCCGCGCGATTCGCGCCTTCACCGCCGTCGAGGGGCTGCCGGCCCCGGAGGTCTTCCACATGAACGAGGGTCACGCCGGCTTCCTCGGGGTCGAGCGTATCCGCGAGCTGGTCACCGAATCGGGCCTGGACTACGACACCGCGCTGACGGTGGTGCGGTCGAGCACGGTGTTCACCACCCACACCCCGGTCCCGGCGGGCATCGACCGGTTCCCGGTGGACCTGGTGCGGCGCTACTTCGACGACCAGGGCGACGGCGTCCCGAAACTGCTGCCCGGGGTGCCCACCGCCCGGGTCCTGGCGCTGGGCGCCGAGGACGACCCGACCAAGTTCAACATGGCGCATATGGGCCTGCGGCTGGCGCAGCGCGCCAACGGCGTATCGCTGCTGCACGGTCAGGTCAGTCGCGCCATGTTCAACGAACTGTGGCCCGGATTCGACGCCGGTGAGGTGCCGATCGGGTCGATCACCAACGGGGTGCACGCCCGCACCTGGGCGGCGCCGCAGTGGTTACAGCTGGGCCGCGAGCTGGCCGGATCGGATTCGTTCAGCGGACCGGCCGTCTGGTTGCGGCTACAGCAGGTCGACCCGGGGCACCTGTGGTGGATCCGATGCGAACTGCGGGCGCTGCTGGTCGAGGACGTCCGGGCTCGGCTGCGCAGGTCGTGGCTGGAGCGCGGCGCATCAGAAGCCGAATTGAGTTGGATCGCAACCGCATTCGATCCGGATGTGCTTACCATGGGCTTCGCCCGACGGGTTCCGACCTACAAGCGGTTGACCCTGATGCTGCGCGATCCGGCTCGGCTGGAGCGGCTGCTGCTTGACGAGCACCGGCCGATCCAGCTGATCGTCGCCGGCAAGTCGCACCCGGCGGACGACGGCGGCAAGGCGCTGATCCAGCAGGTGGTGCGGTTCGCCGATCGACCGGAGGTGCGCCACCGCATCGCTTTCCTGCCGAACTACGACATGTCGATGGCCCGGCTGCTCTATTGGGGCTGCGATGTCTGGCTGAACAATCCGCTGCGGCCGCTGGAGGCCTGTGGCACCTCCGGCATGAAAAGCGCCCTCAACGGCGGCCTGAATCTGTCCATCCGCGACGGTTGGTGGGACGAGTGGTACGACGGCGAAAACGGTTGGGAGATACCGTCTGCCGACGGCGTGGCCGATGAACACCGGCGCGACGACCTGGAGGCGACCGCGCTGTACAACCTGCTCGAGCAGGCGGTGGCACCGAAATTCTACGAACGTGACGAGCACGGCACGCCGCCGCGCTGGATCGAGATGGTGCGGCACACGTTGCAGACCCTCGGACCCAAGGTGCTGGCATCGCGGATGGTCACCGACTACGTCGAGCAGTACTACACCCCGGCGGCCCAGTCGCTGCGCCGCACGGTCGCCGCTCCCGACGGCGGCCACGAGTTCGACGCGGCGCGCGAGCTCGCCGCGTACCGGCGCCGCGCCGAAGCGGCTTGGCCGAAAATCCACATCACCGACGTGGACAGCACCGGATTGCCCGACAGCCCGCTGCTCGGGTCGAAGCTGACGCTGACCGCGACTGTGCAACTGGCCGGACTGTCGCCCGACGAGGTAGCGGTGCAGGCGCTGCTGGGCCGGGTCGATGCCGGCGACGTGCTGCAGGATCCGATCGTGCTGGGAATGACCTACGCCGGCAGCGCCGACGGGGGCAACCAGGTGTTCTCCACCACGACGCCGCTGCCGATGGCCGGTGCGCTGGGCTACACCGTGCGGGTGCTGCCGCGGCATCCGATGCTGGCCGATAGCAGCGAACTAGGGCTGGTCACGCTCGCGTAGCTGTCGGCGAGCAGACGCAAAGGCCCCGGAAAAACGGCGTTTTAGGGTGCTTTTGCGTCTGCTCGCGCCAGGCGGGTGAGCGCCGCGCGGACCTGCCCGGCGTTGGTGGTCTGCCAGAACGGCGGCAGCGAGGCACGCAGGTACTCGCCGTAGCGTGCGGTGGCCATGCGCGAGTCCAGCACCGCCACCACGCCGCGGTCGCTGACCCGGCGCAGCAGCCGGCCCGACCCCTGCGCCAGCAGCAGCGCCGCATGGCTGGCCGCGACGGCCATGAAGCCGTTGCCGCCGCGGGCGGCGACCGCGCGCTGACGTGCGCTCAGCAGCGGATCGTCCGGCCGCGGAAACGGGATGCGGTCGATCAGCACCAACGACAGCGACGGCCCCGGCACATCGACGCCCTGCCACAACGACAACGTGCCGAACAGCGACGTGGCCGGATCGGCGCTGAACTGCTCCACCAACGCTGAGGTGCTGTCGTCACCCTGGCACAGCACCGGGGTGGACAACCGGTCGCGCATCACCTCGGCGGTGGCCCGGGCCGCGCGCATCGAGGAGAACAACCCCAGCGTGCGGCCACCGGCGGCGGTGATCAGATCGGCGATCTCGGCCAGCTGCTCAGCCGATCCGGTGCCGTCCCGGCCTGGCGGCGGGAGATGCGCGGCGATATAGAGGATGCCGGATTTCGCATGCTGGAACGGCGATCCGACGTCAAGGCCGCGCCAGGACGACTCGCCGCTCAGTCCCCAGGCCGCGGCCATCGCATCGAATGTCCCGCCGACCGTCAGCGTCGCCGACGTCAACACCGTCGTCGACCGGGTGAACACGTGGCTGGCCAGCAACCCGGCCACCGACAGGGGAGCCACCCGCAGCACTGCGCGCGGTGCACCGCGGTTGTCCTCGTGGTCGAGCCAGACAATGTCGGTGCGGTCGACCAGGGCCGGGCCGAACGAGACGAGGACTCGAGCGGCGGTGTCGGAGATCTCGAGCAACGCTGCCGCGGCCTCCGCGCGCGCCGCGGCCGCCCTTGCATCGCTGGTGCCTTCGATCGCCGAGCGGGCCGCGGCAGCGGCGTCGCGCAGCGCGGTCAGGTAGGTCGCCAACTCGTCGTCGAGGTGGTCGATACGGCCGGGCCGGGCTTCGTGGATCGCTGACGCGAAAGTCGTCGAAGCCGCTTCCAGGCGCTGGACCAGCTCGGGAGCCACCAGGCGGGCGATGCGTCGGGTGGCCACTCCCAGCGTCGCCGACGTCAGTTCCGCGGTCGCCACCGAGGTCACGCGATCGGCCAGCTCGTGCGCCTCGTCGACGACCAGCAACTGGTGTTCGGGCAGTACGGCCGAGTCGGACACCGCGTCGATGGCCAGCAGTGCGTGATTGGTGACGACGACATCGGCCCCGCCGGCGCGCCCCCGGGCCCGTTCCGAGAAGCATTCGGTGCCGAACGGGCACCGGGCCACGCCGATGCATTCCCGCGCCGAAACGCTGACCTGTGCCCAGGACCGGTCCGGTACACCGGGTTTGAGGTCGTCGCGGTCACCGGACTCGGTTGTCTCCGCCCATTCGGTGAGGCGTTGCACGTCGCGGCCCAGCGCGCTGACCGCCATCGGATTGAACAGTTCCTCCTGCGGTGCATCGGAATCCTCGGTATGCAGAGAACCATGGATCTTGTTCAGACACAGGTAGTTTCGTCGTCCCTTGAGTAGGGCGAACGTCGGCCGGCGCGGCAGCGCGTCGGCCAGCGCGTCGGTCAACCGGGGCAGGTCGCGGTCGACGAGCTGGCGCTGTAGCGCGATCGTCGCTGTCGACACCACCACGGGTTCGTCGTCGCTCACCGCCCGCAGGATCGACGGGACCAGATATGCCAGCGACTTGCCGGTGCCGGTGCCGGCCTGCACCACCAGGTGCTCACCCGTGGCGAAGGCCTGCGCGACCGCAGCCGCCATCTCCTGCTGGCCGCGGCGCGCACTGCCGCCGAGCGCCGCCACGGCGGTGGCCAGCAGCGCCCCGACCGCTTCGGCCTCAGACACCGTCAGGCCGGGATGATCTGGGTCGGTATCGCCGGTTCGCCGGGCGACAAACTCAGGCCCTCCCAGGGCAGGCTACGCAACCCCGCGGCCACCCGCTCACGGACCGCGGCGAGGTCCTCGGCGGCGACCACCCGACCCGCGCGGACCAGCGGGGTGGTCAACACCCGGTGCGGCTCGTCGATGCCGGGTGCGCGCCCCGCCGGATGCACGATCTCCTCGGTGATGGTGCCGGTCGGCCGCGCCAACCGCAGCGCCGCCTTGCGACCGCCGTGCGACTGCTTCTGGCTGCTGCGCTTCTGCACCGGAATGCCGTCCACCTCAACGAGTTTGTAGACCATGCTGGCCGTCGGCGCCCCCGAACCGGTAACCAGCGAGGTGCCCACGCCGTAGCTGTCGACCGGTGCGGCGAGCAGGCCGGCGATGGAGAATTCGTCGAGGTCGCCGGTCAACACGATGCGGGTCCGCGGGGCGCCGAGATCGTCGAGTTGAGCGCGCACCTGGTGGGCAAGCACCGCGAGATCGCCCGAATCGATACGGACCGCACCCAACTCCGGTCCCGCGGCTGCTACCGCGTTGGCCACCCCCGTCGTCACGTCATAGGTGTCGACCAGCAGCGTGGTGCCGGGCCCCAGCGCATCGACCTGCGCCCGGAAAGCGCCCAACTCTTGGGGCCCGTCCCGCCCGGTATGAACCATGGTGAACGCGTGCGCGGCGGTCCCCACCGCGGGCACGCCGTACCGTCGGTGGGCCTCCAGATTGGAGCTGCCGGCGAAGCCGGCCAGGTAGGCGGCACGGGCCGCCGCGACCGCGGCGCGTTCGTGGGTACGCCGGGTGCCCATCTCGATCACCGGCCGGTTGCCCGCCGCGCAGACCATGCGCGCTGCGGCCGACGCGATCGCCGTGTCGTGATTGAAGATGGACAGCGCCAGGGTCTCCAGCAGCACGCATTCGGCGAAGCTGCCGTGCACCGACAACACCGGAGAGTGCGGGAAATACAGCTCGCCCTCGGCGTAACCGTCGATGTCGCCACCGAAGCGGAAGTCCCGCAGATAGTCCACCGTGTCGGGATCGAGGAACCCGGCCAGCAGATCGCAGGCGTCGTCATCGAATCTGAACTGCGGCAAGACTTCCAGCAGGCGGCCGGTTCCGGCTACCACGCCGTAGCGGCGGCCCGCCGGCAACCGGCGGGCGAACAGGTCCCAACTGGTCCGGCGGTGGGCGGTGCCGTCGCGCAGCGCCGCCGCCAGC
The DNA here is from genome assembly GCF_059812325.1 of Mycobacterium sp. NGS61. NCBI lineage: Bacteria > Bacillati > Actinomycetota > Actinomycetes > Mycobacteriales > Mycobacteriaceae > Mycobacterium > Mycobacterium sp. NGS61. Next base: position 183,723 of record NZ_JCALCL010000007.1, on the reverse strand, counting down.
ATGGTCAATTCGTATTTGTCGGTCAGCAGCCCAGCTAATGCCGAGTCATTCACGTCGCCAACGGTATCGGCTGACTGCCCCGGTGTGCTCTCGGTATCCTTGCCCCATGGTGGTTGCGATAGCGCCGGCCAAGCCGGGTAGCACCGGGCAGCGCGAATCCGCGCCGGTCGAGGCTACGACGAGCCCGTGGGTCACCATCGTCTGGGACGATCCCGTCAATCTGATGACCTACGTGACGTATGTGTTCCAGAAGCTGTTCGGCTACAGCGAGCCCCATGCCACCAAGTTGATGCTGCAGGTGCACAACGAGGGCAAGGCCGTGGTGTCGTCGGGTAGCCGGGAGTCCATGGAAGTCGACGTATCCAAGCTGCATGCCGCCGGATTGTGGGCGACGATGCAGCAGGACCGCTGAGACCCGGGGCGGCCGGAACACATCGTGCGCAAATGGAAGCGCGTCGAGACGCGCAGCGGTCCCCGTTTTCGGTCGTCGCTCGCCCCGCACGAGGCGGCGCTGTTGAAGAATCTGGTGGGCGCGATGATCGGGTTGCTCGACGAGCGCCAATCCACCTCGCCGTCCGACGAGCTCGAGGAGATCACCGGCATCAAGACCGGGCATTCCGAGCGCCCGGGCGATCCGACGCTCGGGCGGTTGCTGCCGGACTTCTATCGGCGCGACGGGGCCGACCCGCTGACTCTCGAAGCCTCCGAGACGCTGAACGCGGCGTTGCGAAGTGTGCACGAGCCGGAGATCATCGACGCCAAACGTGTTGCCGCCCAACAGTTGTTGGACACTCTGCCGGGCAACGGCGGCCGGTTCGAGCTGACCGAGGAGGGCGCCAACGCCTGGATCGCGGCCGTCAACGATCTGCGGCTGACCCTGGGCGTGATGCTCGAAATCGGCCCGCAGGGTCCCGAACGCCTACCGGCCGACCACCCGCTGGCCGCGCACTACGACGTCTACCAGTGGCTGACGGTGTTGCAGGAATACCTGGTGCTGGTGTTGATGGGGCCGCGATGAGCTCCATCACCGACGTGGGCGGTATCCGCGTCGGACATCACCACCGGCTGGACCCCGACGCATCGCTGGGCTCCGGGTGGGCCTGCGGTTGCACCGTGGTGTTGACGCCGCCGGGCACCGTCGGCGCGGTCGACTGTCGCGGTGGTGCGCCCGGTACCCGCGAGACCGATCTGTTGGACCCGGTCAACAGCGTGCGCTACGTGGATGCGGTGTTGCTGTCCGGTGGCAGCGCCTACGGTCTGGCCGCCGCCGACGGCGTGATGCGCTGGCTGGAGGAACAGCAACGCGGCGTGGCGATGGACGGGGGAGTGGTACCGATCGTGCCGGCAGCGGTGATCTTCGATCTGCCGGTGGGCGGCTGGGATTGCCGGCCGACGGCCGAGTTCGGTTACCAGGCCTGCCAGGCGGCCGACGACGCGTCGCCGCCGGTCGGGATTGTCGGCGCCGGAGTCGGGGCCCGGGTCGGTGTGCTCAAAGGCGGCGTGGGGACGGCGTCGGTGAGCCTGCCGTCGGGGGTGACGGTGGGCGCGCTGGTGGTGGTGAACGCTACGGGCGAAGCCGTCGACCCGGCCACCGGTCTGCCGTGGCCGAGCGAACTGATCAGCGAGTTCGCGCTGTGCCCGCCACCGCCCGAGCAGGTCGATGCGCTGGCGCAGTTGCCGTCGCCGTTGAGCGAGTTGAATACGACGATCGCGGTGGTCGCGACCGACGCCGCGCTGAGCCCCGCCGCGTGCCGGCGGGTCGCGATCGCCGCGCACGACGGCCTGGCACGTACGCTGCGCCCGGCGCACACCCCGCTGGACGGCGACACGGTTTTCGCGTTGGCCACCGGTGCGGTCGAGGTGCCGCCCTCGGCGAACACCCCGGCCGCCATGTCGCCGGAAACCGGCCTGCTCACCGCGGTGGGGGCGGCGGCCGCGGACTGTCTGGCGCGCGCAGTGCTTGACGGGGTGATCGCGGCCGAATCGGTCGCCGGCGTCCCGGCCTACCGCGACGTGCTGCCCGGAGCGTTCCGGAGATGACAGCGTGCTGGTGATCAGGGCCGATCTCGTCGACGCCATGGTCGCGCACGCCCGCCGGGACCATCCCGACGAAGCCTGTGGCCTGCTGGCCGGTCCGGAATCCCGCGACCGTCCCGAGCGGCACATCCCGATGGCCAACGCCGAGCACTCGCCGACCTTCTACCGATTCGACTCCGGCGAGCAGCTCCGGGTGTGGCGCGAACTCGAAGCGTGCAACGAGGCGCCGATCGTCATCTATCACTCGCACACCGCGACCGAGGCGTATCCCAGCCGGACCGACATCGACCTGGCCGCCGAACCCGACGCGCACTACGTGCTGGTGTCCACCCGCGATCCGGACTGTCACGAGCTGCGCAGCTACCGGATTGTGGACGGCGTCGTCACCGAAGAACCCGTCGACATCGTTGCGCAATACTGATCCCGTCCACGTCACGAAAGGCCCGCATGACCGTCCACGTGTCCATCCCGACCATCCTGCGTCCGCACACCGGCGGCCAGAAGCGCGTCTCGGCGACCGGTGACACGCTCGGCGCGGTCATCCGGGATCTGGAAGCCAACTATTCGGGCATCTCCGATCGCCTGATCGACGGGGACAAGCTGCACCGGTTCGTCAACATCTACGTCAACGACGAGGACGTGCGGTTCTCCGGAGGACTGGACACCCCAATCGCCGACGGCGACTCGATCACCATCCTGCCCGCCGTCGCCGGGGGCTGAGCGCCACGCATGACGCGACAGGTGGCCGGCGCCGGTAGCCTGGTGATGCCGAAAACGCTCTGAAAGGGCAGCTATGGGCATGAGTTCGAAGGTTCCGGCCAGACAGCAGAAGCCCGGCTGGGTGGTCGGTGCGACCACAATCATCACGTTCGTCGCCCTGTTGTACGTGGTCGAGTTGATCGACCAGCTCAGCGGAGGTCGGCTGGACCATAACGGCATCAGGCCGCAGACCACCGACGGTCTGTGGGGCATCCTGTTCGCGCCGCTGCTGCACGCGAACTGGCAGCACCTCATCGCCAACACGGTGCCGATGCTGGTGTTGGGTTTCCTGATGACGCTGGCCGGGCTGTCGCGGTTCGTCTGGGCCACCGCGGTCGTGTGGATCCTGGGTGGCTTCGGCACCTGGCTGATCGGCAACGTCGGGAGTAGCTGCGGGCCGACCGACCACATCGGGGCTTCCGGCCTGATCTTCGGCTGGCTGTCCTTCCTGCTGGTGTTCGGGTTCTTCGTGCGTCGGATGCGGGACATTCTGATCGGGGTGGCGGTGTTGTTCGTCTACGGCGGCGTGCTGCTCGGCGCCCTGCCGCGGCTGCACATGTGCGGTGGCGTGTCGTGGCAGGCGCACCTGTGTGGCGCGGTCGCCGGCGTCATCGCGGCGTATCTGTTGTCGGCCCCGGAGCGCAAGGCCCGCGAGCGCAAGCGATCCCAGCGGGCGCCGCATATGAAGTCATGAGTTCGCCGCTGTCGCCGGTCGGAATCTTCGACTCCGGCGTGGGCGGGCTGACGGTCGCGCGCGCGATCATCGACCAGTTGCCCGACGAGGACATCATCTACGTGGGGGACACCGGCAACGGCCCGTACGGTCCGCTGCCCATTCCGGAGATCCGCGCGCACGCACTGGCCATCGGAGACGATCTGGTCAGCCGCGGCGTCAAGGTGTTGGTGATCGCCTGCAACTCGGCTTCGGCGGCTTGTCTGCGGGACGCGCGGGAACGCTACGACGTGCCCGTCGTCGAAGTGATCCTGCCGGCGGTGCGCCGCGCGGTGGCCACCACGCGCAACGGCCGCATCGGGGTGATCGGCACCCGTGCGACGATCACCTCGCACGCCTACCAGGACGCGTTCGCCGCGGCCCGCGACACCGAGATCACCGCGGTGGCCTGCCCGCGGTTCGTCGACTTCGTCGAGCGCGGCGTCACCAGCGGTCGTCAGGTGCTGGGCCTGGCCGAGGGCTATCTGGAGCCGCTGCAGCGCGCCGAGGTCGACACGCTGGTGCTGGGCTGCACCCACTATCCGTTGCTGTCGGGACTGATCCAGCTGGTGATGGGGGACAACGTCACCCTGGTCTCGAGCGCCGAGGAGACCGCCAAGCAGGTGCTGCGCGTGCTGACCGAGTTGGACCTGTTGCGCGAGCACCCGGACGGTCCGGGCGTCCCCGGGCCATCGCGGATGTTCGAAGCCACCGGTGATCCCGAGGCGTTCGTTGCGCTGGCGGCCCGCTTCCTGGGTCCCGCCGTCACCGGCGTCGACCCGGCCCGTCCCACACGCGTTCACTAGGCGGTATGCCGATGATTCTGGTCGAACAATGCGGCGATGTTTTCCCCATCGTGGTATCGGGCATGGCACAGTGGTGTCCGTGCGATTAACCGTGCTCGGATGCTCCGGTAGCGTCGTGGGTCCGGATTCGCCCGCGTCGGGTTATCTACTTCGGGCACCGGACACCCCGCCGCTTGTCATCGACTTCGGCGGAGGTGTTCTCGGCGCGCTGCAGCGCCACGCTGATCCCGGATCGGTGCACGTCCTGCTCTCGCATCTGCACGCGGACCACTGCCTGGACCTGCCCGGCCTGTTCGTATGGCGCCGCTATCACCCGACATCGCGGCCCGCCGGCAAGGCGTTGCTGTACGGGCCCAGCGACACCTGGTCGCGGCTGGGAGCGGCGTCGTCGCCCTACGGCGGCGAGATCGACGACTGCTCGGACATCTTCGAGGTACGCCACTGGGTGGACCGGGAACCGGCGTCGATCGGCGCGCTCACCGTGACGCCGCGCCTGGTGGCGCATCCGACGGAGTCGTTCGGTCTGCGTTTCACCGACCCGTCCGGGGCGTCGCTGGTGTACAGCGGTGACACCGGGGAATGCGACCAACTCGTCGAACTGGCGCGCGACGCCGACGTCTTTCTGTGCGAGGCGTCCTGGACGCACTCGCCCAAACACCCGCCGGCACTGCATCTGTCCGGCACCGAGGCCGGCCGGGCCGCAGCCCGCGCCGGGGTCCGCGAGTTGCTGCTGACGCACATCCCGCCGTGGACGTCGCGGGAGGACGTGATCAGCGAGGCCAAGGCCGAGTTCGACGGTCCGGTGCACGCGGTGGTACCCGGAGAGACGTTCGAGATCCGGCAGGCTGGCTAGCGATTCCGGCACCCGCGGCCCGTCTCTGACCGCCAACGCTGACGGCTAGTCTGGGCATCGTGTCCAAACGAGAAGACGGCCGCCTTGACGACGAGCTTCGTCCGGTGGTCATCACCAGGGGATTCACCGAGAATCCAGCGGGTTCGGTGCTCATTGAATTCGGCCACACCAAGGTGTTGTGCACCGCCAGCGTGACCGAAGGCGTGCCGCGCTGGCGTAAGGGATCGGGGCTGGGCTGGCTCACCGCCGAATACGCGATGTTGCCCTCGGCCACCCACACCCGCTCCGACCGCGAATCGGTGAAGGGGCGCATCGGCGGGCGCACCCAGGAGATCAGTCGCCTGGTCGGCCGATCACTGCGTGCGTGTATCGACCTGGCCGCGCTCGGGGAGAACACCATCGCCGTCGACTGCGACGTGCTGCAGGCCGACGGCGGCACCCGCACGGCTGCGATCACCGGCGCCTACGTGGCGCTGGCCGACGCGGTCACCTACCTGTCCGCCGCCGGCAAGCTCTCCGATCCCCGGCCGCTGTCGTGCGCGATCGCGGCAGTGAGCGTCGGGGTGGTCGATGGCCGGGTGCGCGTCGACCTGCCCTATGAGGAAGACTCACGCGCCGAGGTGGACATGAACGTCGTCGCTACCGACACCGGGACACTGGTGGAAGTGCAGGGCACCGGCGAAGGTGCGACATTCCCCCGGTCGACCCTGGACAAGCTGCTCGACCTGGCGCTCAGCGCCTGTGACGAGTTGTTCAACGCCCAGCGCGAGGCGTTGGCGCTGCCGTATCCCAAGGAGCTGCCCGGAGGCGCGCAGCAGCCGAAGGCGTTCGGCAGCTGAGCGTGCCGGACGGTGATGAGCCGCTGCGCCCGGCTTCGCCGCGCTTGCGCACATCGGAGCCGGACGGTGATGAGCCGCTGCGCCGGGCTTCGCCGCGCTTGCGCACATCGGAGCCGGACGGTGATGAGCCGCTGCGCCCGGCTTCGCCGCGCTTGCGCACATCACGGTTACTGGTGGCCAGCCGCAACCGCAAGAAGCTGGCCGAGTTGCAACGGGTGCTGGACGGCGCCGGGCTGTCCGGGGTGACGCTGGTGTCGCTGGACGAGGTGGCGCCGTTCGACGAGGCCCCCGAGACCGGCGCGACCTTCGAGGACAACGCACTGGCCAAGGCCCGCGACGCATTCACCGCGACCGGCTTGCCCAGCGTCGCCGACGACTCCGGGCTGGAGGTCGCCGCGCTGAATGGGATGCCCGGTGTGCTGTCGGCCCGGTGGTCCGGAACCCACGGCGACGACGCCGCCAACACCGCGTTGCTGCTCGCGCAACTCGGCGACGTGCCCGACGAGCGGCGCGGTGCGGTGTTCGTCTCCGCGTGCGCCCTGGTCTCGGAATCCGATGAAGTGGTGGTGCGCGGCGAGTGGCCCGGCGTCATCGCCCGGGAGCCCCGGGGGGACGGCGGGTTCGGCTACGACCCGGTCTTCGTCCCCGATGGCTCGGACGGGCGCACCGCCGCACAACTGACCCCGGCCGAGAAAGACGCATCCTCGCACCGCGGACGTGCGCTGGCTCAGTTGTTGCCCGCGTTGCAGCGGTTGGCTTAGTCGCGGTCAGATGTTGAACTGCGCCTTGACTTCGCGGCTCTGACGACGCTCGACGATGATTCCCAGGATCGGGACGGTGCCGGCCAGCAGCACACCGATCGTCTTGCCGATCGGCCAGCGAACCTTGATGGCGAGATTGAACGCCGCCAGCATGTAGACGAAGTACATCCAGCCGTGCACGACCTCGATCCAGCGGATCTCGTGTTTGAACACCAGGTGCGAGACGATCTCGCCGCACAATGCGATCAGCCAGATACCGGTGATCCACGCCATGATCCGGTACGCCGTCAACGCGGTGCGGATCTTCGCGACGGGGAAGATCGACGCGCTGCGTTCGGCCGGCGGAGTCTCGGGTGTGCTCATGCAGTGGTCCTGTTCTGCTTGTCAGCGTCGTGCTCGGCCAACTCGGCCAGGTATGCGTTGTACTCGCGCAAGGCGGGATCATCGGGCTGCTGCGGTTCGGGTCTGGGACGCTCGGGCAGCAGGCCGGGCGGGATCTCGGTGGCCGCGTTGCGCGGCTCGGGCGGCGCATCTTCGTAGCGGACGAAGTTGCGATACGCATAGACCCAGAACCAGGCGAAAAGCGGCCACTGCAGGGCGTAGCCGAGGTTCTGGTAGCTACCGGACACCGACTGGAATCTGGTCCACTGCCACCACCCCAATGCCAGGCAGCCGCACGCCGCAAGGATCACCAGTGCGATCAACGCGGGACGGTGGCGCCGTCGACGAGGAGCCTGGATGGACACCCCATGACGGTACCGCGCGGCACCCTGTCGGCCGGTTCGTCGGTAGGGGGAGCGGTACGATCGGCGTCGTCGCGGGCGTGATGAAATTGGCAGACATGCCGGCTTTAGGTGCCGGTGCTCGGAAGAGCGTGTGGGTTCGAGTCCCTCCGCCCGCACCAGAACGGAGGCACACATGTCGGTTGCCCAGCGAGAGCGCGCTGCTCTGGTCGAGACCATTCGAAGCACCGGGCCCGATGCGCCGACGCTGTGCGAGGGGTGGGCCACCCGGGATCTGGCGGCCCACCTGGTGATCCGCGAATACCGGGCAGATGCCGCACCAGGCATCCTGATCCCGTTCTTCGCCGGTCACACCGAGCGGTTGCAGAACAAGGTCGCGCAGGAGACGGACTGGGAAGACCTGGTGGACAAGATCGCAGCCGGTCCACCCAAGTACTCGCCGTTCAAGCTCATCGACGCGGTGGCCAACGTCGCCGAATATTTTATTCACCACGAGGATGTGCGGCGTGCCAGCGCGGACTGGGAGCCCCGCGATCTGGAACCGAAACTGGTCGCCGGCCTGCGCCGGACCCTGCCGTTGATGGGCCGGCTGACGTTGGCCAAGGTGCCCGGTCGGGTCGCGCTGCGCACCGACGACGGCAAGACGGTGCTGATCGCGGGTCACGGTCCCGCTGTCACAGTGACCGGCGACCCTGCAGAACTGCTGTTGTTCGCGGTCGGTCGGCAGGCTCGCGTCGACTTCGACGGTGACGAGGCGGCGGTTGCGGCTGTCCGGGACGCGCCCAAGGGGCTGTAGCGCGCCTCAGTTTGACCATCGGTAAGGTAACCCTTAGTTTGTGGGGGTAACTTACTAGCTCGGGGTGGCAGCTGATGAAGACCGCGACAGCGCGGGTGGGTGGCCGTCCACCACTCATCACGGTGAACGACGTGATTCGTGTCGGACGCGAGCTGGGGATGCAACGGCTGAGCATCAACGCCGTCGCCGCGCAGTTGAACGTGTCGGCCACCGCCTTGTATCGGCATGTGGAAAGCCGTTGGGCGCTCGAGCGCCTGGTGGGTGAGAGTCTGCTCGCCGAACTCGAGCTGATCGACGATCCGAGTCACGGCATCGAGCAGCACCTGCTCGCATTCGGGCTGCAGCTGTGGCACTTCACTGTGGACCATCCCGGGCTGGCGTCTTACCTGCAGGTCCTGTTCCCCCGCGGTGACGCCGGGGTCGAGCTGCTGGTCGCCGAAGTCAACTCGTTGCAGCGGCGCGGGTACACCACGGATGCGGCCATGGTGCTGGGCAGCGCCGTGGCGACGCTGGCGCTCAGTCTGGCGGCCCGCGAGGTGAGCAACACCAGCAGCACCGGCGGCGAACAGGCCATGCGGTTCGCGCAGGAACGCGACGCCGTTGCCGAACGGTTGACAGGTCACCCGCGGTTGGGTTCGGCATACCGCGGGTTGCCGGAGCTGTCGAGTACGCAGTACGTGCGGCTGTTGCTGGCCGCGTCGATTCGGGGTCTGGTGGCCGAAATTCCGCCCGGCCGGCCAATAGTGGAAGTCGCGGCGGATCACGCCGTCGCGGGAGAGGACCGTTGATGGCACGCGGTTTATCCGGCGTCGTAATGAAAAGCTATGGGGCGCGCGATCATTCGGCAACGGTTCGCGAGACCGTAATGATCGCACCGCATTTCGTCCGAGTGCGGATGGAATCAGAGACCTTGTTCGACGAGGTCGAGCCCGAGCCGGCCGCCTGGCTGCGATTCTGGTTTCCCGACCCGAAGGGCTCCAAGACCGAATTCCAGCGCGCCTACACACTTTCCGAGGCCGACCCGTCCACCGGTCGTTTCGCCGTCGATATGGTGTTGCACGAACCGGCCGGCCCCGCCTCGAGTTGGGCCCGCGATGTGCAGCCCGGCGCGAGCATCGCCGTCATGGTGCTGATGGGCTCCACGCGTTTCGACCGCCCTGAGGAACAGCCGGCCGGTTATCTGCTGGTCGGCGACTCGGCGTCCATTCCCGGGATGAACGGGATCATCGGGACCGTTCCGGACGAGGTGCCGATCGAGATGTACCTCGAGCAGCACGACGACAACGATCGGCTCATCCCGATCGCGCCGCACCCCCGGCTGCGGGTGCACTGGGTGCCCCGACGCGACGAGAGGTCGCTGGCCAACGCGATCGAAAGCCGGGACTGGTCGAACTGGTACTGCTGGGCCACGCCGGAAGCCAACGCGCTCAAGAACGTCCGCAAACGGTTGCGCGACGATTTCGGCTTCCCCAAGTCCGAGATCCACGCACAGGCGTACTGGAGCGCGGGCAAGGAGATGGGCAAACGCCGCGGCGACCAGCAGGACGTCGTCGACACACCGGAGCTTGCGACCCGCACTGAATCCGAAGATGTTGTGACACAGCCGGAAACGCCGCGGCGAGGTCGCTGGCGTGCGCAGGCCGCCGGTGAGCTGCTGGCTCCGCTGCGCTCGGCGTTGATCGCCTCCGGGGTATTGCAGGGCATTGTCACGCTGGTGCAGCTGGCGCCCTTCGTGCTGCTGGTCGAGCTGGCCCGGCTGCTGGTCGCCGGCGCCGACGAATCCCGGCTGTGGAACCTCGGCCTGTGGGCGGTCTCCCTGCTGGGCCTGGGTGTCCTGCTCGGTGCCGCGCTGACGTTGTGGCTGCACGTCGTCGACGCACGGTTCGCCACCGAGCTGCGGTCGCGGTTGCTGGCCAAGCTGTCCCGGCTGCCGCTGGGCTGGTTCACCGCGCGTGGGTCGGGGTCGATCAAGCAACTGGTCCAGGACGACACCCTGTCGCTGCACTACCTGGTCACCCACGCGATCCCTGATGCGGTCAACGCAGTCGTGGCGCCGGTGGCGGTGCTGATCTATCTGTTCGTGGTCGACTGGCGCGTGGCGCTGGTGCTGTTCATTCCCGTTCTGGTCTACCTGGTGACCATGTCGGTGATGCTGGTCCAATCCGGGCCGCGGATCGCCCAGGCCCAGCGGTGGGCGGAGCGGATGAACACCGAAGCGGGCGCGTATCTGGAGGGCCAGCCGGTCATCCGGGTTTTCGGTGGCGCTGCGGCATCCAGCTTTCGGCGTCTGCTGGACCAGTACGTTGGTTTCCTCGTCGCCTGGCAGCGCCCGTTCACCGGCAAGAAGACGCTGATGGATCTGGCCACCCGACCCGCGACGTTCCTGTGGCTCATCGCGACCACCGGCACGCTGCTGGTGGTCACCAATCAGATGAATCCGGTGGATCTGTTGCCGTTCTTGTTGTTGGGCACCACGTTCGGCGCCCGACTGCTCGGCATCGGTTACGGCCTCGGTGGTATCCGGGGTGGGATGCTGGCCGCGCGGCGGCTGCAGATCGCCCTTGCCGAACCAGAACTCACCGTCGCAGCGTCGCCGCCCCGGGCCTCCGACGCGAGCGTGGTGTTCGATGCGATCAGCTTCGGCTACCGGCCGGATGTGCCGGTGATCCGCGACGTATCACTGGAATTGCACCCGGGTACGGTCACCGCGCTGGTCGGGCCCTCCGGATCCGGAAAGTCCACGCTCGCCGCACTACTGGCGAGGTTCCATGACGTGCAGGACGGCTCGATAAGGGTGGGCGGCAACGACATCAGGTCGCTGACCGCAGACGAGCTCTACACCCGGGTCGGGTTTGTGCTGCAGGAGACGCAACTGGTGCACGGAACGGTCGCCGAAAACATCGCGCTCGCCGTGCCGGACGCCACCCTCGAGCAGATCCAGGGCGCGGCGCGCGAGGCGCAGATCCACGACCGCATCCTGCGCCTGCCGCAGGGCTACCACACGGTGCTGGGCGCCGGCAGCGCGCTGTCCGGCGGGGAACGGCAACGGCTGACCATCGCCCGCGCCATCCTGGCCGACACGCCGGTCCTGATCCTGGACGAAGCCACCGCCTATGCGGACCCGGAATCGGAATACCTTGTGCAACAGGCACTCAACCGGTTGACCAAGGACCGCACCGTGTTGGTGATCGCGCACCGGTTGCACACCATCACCGGGGCGGATCAGATCGTCGTGCTTGACCACGGCCGCATCGTCGAACGCGACACCCACGACCAACTGCTGGCCGCCGACGGACGCTACCGTCGGCTCTGGGATACCGGGCGGCCCGCCGTCAGCGTCGGGCAGGAGGTGACACGATGATCCGCACCTGGCTCAGTCTGGTACCGGCCGCTCATCGTGGCAGAGTGATCGCCTATGCCACACTGACTTTCGTCTCGGTGGTGATCCGGGCGGTGGCTACGGTGTTGCTGGTACCGCTGGTGGGGGCGTTGTTCGGCGACACCCCGCAACGCGCGCTGGGGTGGCTGGGCTGGCTGACCGCGGCGACCGTGCTCGGCTGGATGATCGACACCACGACCGCGCGAATCGGGTTCGACCTGGGTTTCGCAGTGCTGGACCACACCCAGCACGACGTGGCCGACCGGCTATCCGATGTCCGGCTGGACTGGTTCACCGCCGAAAACACCGCGGCTGCACGGCAAGCCATCGCCTCGACCGGACCTGAACTCGTCGGTCTGGTGGTCAACCTGCTGACGCCGCTGATCAGCGCGGTGCTGCTGCCCGCGGTCATCGCTCTGGTGCTGTTGCCGATCTCCTGGCAACTCGGGGCTGCCGCGCTGGCGGGTGTGCCGCTCATGCTGGGCGCGCTGTGGGCTTCGGTGCGGTTGTCGCGCAAGGCCGATGCCGCCGCCGGGGCGGCCAACAGCGCGCTCACCGAACGCATCATCGAATTCGCCCGCACCCAACAGGCTTTGCGTGCCGCGCGACGGGTGGAACCGGCCCGCAGCATGGTCGGCGACGCACTCAACGCGCAACACAGCGCCACGATGCGATTGCTGGGCATGCAGATTCCGGGTCAGCTGCTGTTCAGCTTCGCCAGCCAGGCAGCGTTGATCCTGCTCGCCGGTGTCACCACGGCTTTGACGGTGGGTGGCACCCTCACCGTGCCTGAGGCCATCGCGCTGATCGTGGTGATGGCCCGCTACCTGGAGCCCTTCACCTCCGTCAGCGAATTGGCACCGGCGTTGGAGAGCACCCGCGCCACCCTCGACCGCATCCGTTCGGTGCTGACCGCCCCGCAACTCCGGGCGGGCACCGGGGAGCTGGGCTCGCCGGCTGCGCCGCGCATCGAATTCGACCGTGTCACTTTCAGTTACGACGAAAGTAGCCATCCGGCGTTGGACAACGTCAGCTTCGCGCTGGAACCGGGAACCGCGACCGCCATCGTCGGGCCGTCGGGTTCCGGCAAGAGCACGGTGCTGGCGCTGATCGCCGGACTGCATCACCCCACCCGCGGCCGGGTGCTGATCGACGGGGTCGACGCGGTCACCCTGGATGCCGCGGCGCGCCGTGGCGCGAGCAGCGTCGTCTTCCAGCATCCCTATCTCTTCCACGGGACCATCCGCGAGAACGTGCTGGCCGGTGCTCCCGGCGCCGACGAGGACCGCCTTGACCGCGCCCTCCGGCTGGCCCGGGTCGACGAGTTGATCGGCCGGCTTCCCGATGGAGCAGCGACGGTGGTGGGCGAGGCAGGTTCGGCGCTGTCCGGTGGCGAGCGGCAACGGGTGAGCATCGCGCGCGCACTGCTCAAAGGCGCTCCGATCCTGTTGGTCGACGAGGCGACGAGTGCCTTGGACAACGAGAACGAGGTCGCCGTCGTCGACGCGCTGACCGATGAGCCGGAGTCGCACACCCGGGTGATCGTGGCGCACCGGCTGGCCAGCATCCGCCACGCGGACCGGGTGTTGTTCGTGGAGAACGGGCGCGTGGTCGAGGACGGCGCCGTCGATGAGTTGCTCTCCGCCGGCGGGCGATTCAGCGAGTTCTGGCGTCAGCAGCACGAAGCCGCGGAGTGGCGGATTCTGGCTGAGTAGGACGCCGGCCCGGACTGGGTACCGAAAGACATGCGGTATGACTTACAGTCGATGGGCTGGTGCTGTCGACTGCTGGTGGAGGCCTGTAATGAGTGTCCTGATGTCGATCCCGCGGTACCCCACCGATGTGACTGCCGAGTGGCTGTCGGCGGTGCTGAGCCGCAGTGGTGCAGCCGTCGAAGTGACCGACGCCGACGTCACGGCGATCGGCACCGGGCAGACGGGCGCCACCTACCGAGTGAGCGTGCGGTACGGCTCGGAGCCGGCGGGGCTGCCGCCGACTTTCGTGATCAAGCTGCCGGCCCAGGACGACGCCGTGCGCGACCGGGTCGTCATCGGGTACCGCAGCGAATGTGCTTTCTACGCGTCGGCCGTCGATCGGGTGCAGGTGCCGACGCCGCGGTGCTATTACTGCGAGATCAGTGCCGACGCGCTGGATTACGCGCTGCTGTTGGCTGATCAGGCGCCGGCGGTGCAGGGCGATCAGCTCCGGGGCTGCGCTGAGCAAGAGGCACGACTGGCGGTGACAGCGCTGGCCGGCCTGCACGGACCGAGCTGGTGTGATCCGTTCTGGCTGGGATTCCCCGGCGTCGCGTTCGCCCGGCCGGACCAGGCCGGGGCCCAGGGTATGGGCGAGGTGGCCAAGATGAGTGCCGAGATCACGCTAGCCAAGCTCGGTGATCGGATGAGTGCTGAGGACCGCGAAACATTTACTGCGACAATGAATTCAGTGGCCCCCTGGCTGATGGCCGAGCATGACCGATTCGCGCTGCTGCACGGTGACTACCGGCTGGACAACATGTTGTTCGATCCCGGGCACACGCGGATCAGCATCGTCGACTGGCAGACTCTCGGCGTGGGTCTTCCGGCGCGGGATCTGGCCTACTTCACCGCGACCAGTTTGGACTCGGCACTGCGCGCGAGCCTGGAGGAAGATCTGGTCGCCGATTACCACCGGGCGCTACAGGGTTACGGAGTCACCGACTACGACCGCGAAACATGTTGGCGCGACTACCGGCTCGGGGTCGTGCAGGCGCCGTTGATCGCGGCGCTGGGTTTTGCCTTCGCCAGTTCCACCGAGCGCGGCGACGACATGGTGCTGACCATGCTGTCCCGGGGTTGCCGGGCGATCCGCGATCTGGGGACGTTGCAGCTGATCTGACGCTGCGCTCAGGGCGGGGGTGACTCGCAATCGGTCGCCGCCGGCGCAGCGTCAACGCGCCCGCTGCGCCGCCTTCACCAGATTCGAACCGATGATCAACTGTTGAATCTCGCTGGTGCCCTCGTAGAGTCGCAGCAGCCGGACGTCCCGATAGATGCGCTCCACCGGTACCCCCCGCATGTAGCCACTGCCACCGTGCACCTGCACCGCGAGATCGGCCACTCTGCCGGCCATTTCGGTGCAGAACAGCTTGGCCGCCGACGGTGCGATGCGCCGGTCTTCCTCGGCGACCCAGGCCCGCGCGGTGTCGCGGACCAGCGCGCGCCCGGCCAGCACCCCGGTCTGCATATCAGCCAACATCGCCTGCACCAACTGGAAGCTGCCGATCGGCGCGCCACCCTGGGTCGCGGTCGCGGCGTAGGCCACCGACTCGTCCAGGGCGCGTTGCGCGGCACCTACTGCGAGGGCCGCGATATGGACCCGGCCGCGCGCCAGCGACGTCATCGCCGCCCGGTAACCGATGTCCTCGCTACCGCCGACCAGGGCGCTGTCGTCGACGCGGACGTCGGTGAAGCTGACGTCGGCGGTCCAGGCGCCTTCCTGACCCATCTTGGCGTCCTTGGCGCCCACCTCGACCCCCGGCGCATCGGCGGGGACCAAGAAGACGGCGATGCCGGGACCTTTGTCGTCGGCTGGCCGGGTGCGGGCGAACACCACGAACAGATCGGCGGTGGGGGCGTTGGTGATGAAGCGCTTCTGTCCCTCGATCACCCAATCCTGCTCGTCCCGAACAGCTTTGGTCTTCAGTCCGGCCGGGTTCGAGCCTGCGCCGGGCTCGGTGAGCGCGAAGGAGGCGACGACGTCACCGGAGGCGATCGCTTCCAGCCAGCGCGACTTCTGCTCGTCGGTGCCGAACCCGACGAGAACCTGCCCGGCGATGCCGTTGTTGGTGCCGAACATCGACCGCAGCGCCAGCGAGGTGTAGCCGAACTCCATCGCCATTTCGACGTCCTGCACCAGGTTCAACCCGAGACCACCCCATTCCTGCGGGATCGCGTAGCCGAACAGGCCCATCTTCGTGGCCTGGTCACGCAGATCGTCGGGCACCCGGTCGTCGTCGAGGAACTCCTGCTCCCGTGGCACCACTGCGGTACGGACAAAGTGGCGCGTCTGCGCCAGGATCTCGCGGAAGTCCTCGTCGGAGACCTCGGCAGCGGACATTGTTCGGTGCTCCTTCGGACGGCTGATAGGATACGCAATATCATATATGAAATATGATCCGGGACGTTTGTGGCGCCCGACTCCGGGCCGGAAAGGGATGAGTGATGTCGTTGCTGGAGGGTCAGACCGCGGTGGTCACCGGCGGTGCGCAGGGTCTCGGTTTCGCCATTGCCGAGCGGTTCATCGCCGAGGGTGCGCGGGTAGTCCTCGGCGATGTCAATCTGCAGGCGACGCAGGTCGCGGCCGAGAAGTTGGGCGGTGATCAGGTGGCCGTCGCGGTCCGCTGCGATGTCACCCAGGCCAACGAGGTGCAGAACCTGATCGACACCGCCATCGACCGTTTCGGCGCCTTGGACATCATGGTCAACAACGCCGGCATCACCCGCGATGCGACCATGCGCAAAATGACCGAAGAGCAGTTCGACCAAGTGATCGACGTACACCTGAAGGGCACCTGGAACGGGACCCGCCTGGCGGCGGCGGTCATGCGCGAGGCCAAGCACGGGGTGATCATCAACATGTCGTCGATCTCAGGCAAGGTCGGCATGATCGGCCAGACCAACTACTCGACGGCCAAGGCCGGCATCGTCGGAATGACGAAGGCCGCTTCCAAAGAGCTTGCCTACCTTGGTATCCGAGTGAATGCGATCCAGCCCGGCCTGATCCGCTCGGCGATGACCGAGGCCATGCCGCAACGGATCTGGGACTCCAAGGTGGCCGAGGTGCCGATGGGACGGGCCGGGGAGCCCAGCGAAGTCGCCAGCGTCGCCCTGTTCTTGGCTTCCGACCTGTCCTCGTACATGACCGGCACGGTCATGGAGATCACCGGCGGTCGGCACCTGTGACCGAGGCCGTCATCTGCGAGCCGATCCGCACGCCGATCGGCCGGTACGGCGGAATGTTCAAGTCGCTCAGCGCGGTTGATCTCGGCGTCGCCGCTCTGCGCGGTCTGCTGGACCGCACCGGCATCGCCCCTGAGACGGTGCAGGACGTCATCCTCGGACACTGCTATCCCAGCGCCGAGGCACCTGCGATCGGCCGGGTGGTGGCCCTCGACGCCGGTCTGCCGGTCACTGTTCCCGGCATGCAGGTCGACCGCCGCTGCGGATCTGGGTTGCAGGCGGTGCTTCAGGCGTGCCTGCAGGTGAGCACCGGCAACAACGACCTGGTGGTCGCCGGCGGCTGCGAGAGCATGAGCAATGTGACGTTCTATTCCACCGATATGCGATGGGGCGGAGCACGTTCCGGAGTCCGCGTGCATGACGCGCTGGCCCGCGGCCGCAGCACTGCTGGTGGCCGTAACTACCCGGTCCCCGGCGGCATGCTGGAGACCGCCGAGAACCTGCGCCGCCAGTACGGCATCTCCCGGCAGGAGCAGGACGAGCTCGCGGTGCGGTCACACCAGCGGGCGGTGGCCGCCCAGCAGGACGGCCTGCTCAACGACGAGATCGTCCCGGTCGCCGTACGCACGCGGGCCGGTGCGGAACTGGTCGACACCGACGAGCATCCCCGCGCCGACACCACGGTGGAATCCCTGGGCAAGCTCAAACCCGTGCTGCTCAACGATGATCCGGACTCGACGGTGACGGCGGGCAACGCCAGCGGACAGAATGACGCGGCGGCGATGTGCGTGGTGACCACGCCGGCGAAGGCGGCCGAACTCGGCCTGCGTCCGTTGGTGCGGCTGGTGTCGTGGGGTCAGGCCGGCGTCGCGCCCAACATCATGGGAATCGGACCGGTGCCGGCCACCGAGGTCGCGCTGGCCAAGGCCGGCCTGCAGCTCAGCGATGTGGACCTGATCGAACTCAACGAGGCCTTTGCCGCCCAGGCCCTCGCAGTGATGCGGGAGTGGAATTTCGGTGCCGCCGACCATGATCGGACCAATGTGCTCGGCTCGGGCATCTCGCTCGGGCATCCGGTCGGAGCGACGGGCGGGCGGATGCTGGCCACGCTGGCACGTGAACTCGACCGGCGCCAGGCCCGATTCGGCCTGGAAACCATGTGCATCGGCGGGGGGCAGGGATTGGCCGCCGTCTTCGAGCGGGTCACGTGACCGGCCCGGCCCTGCCGCTCAGCGGCCTGCGCATCATCGAGGTGTCCAGCTTCGTCGCCGCGCCGCTGTGTGGGTTGACGCTCAATCAGCTTGGCGCGGAGGTGATCCGCATCGACCCGATCGGCGGCGCCTCGGATGTGCAGCGCTGGCCGTTGACCGAGGACGGCACGTCCATCTACTGGACCGGGCTGAACAAGGGGAAGCGTTCGGCCACCATCGACCTTCGGGCACCCGAAGGCCAGGATCTGGTCCAGCGGTTGATCGTCGCGGGTGACGGCATCGTCGTCACCAATTCGGCGGGGCTGCCCTGGCTGAGCCATGAGGCGTTGGCGGCCAAACGATCCGACGTCATCCATGTCCAGTTGCTGGGCCGGGGCGACGGATCCACCGGGGTGGATTACACCGTCAACGCGGCCATCGGCTTCCCGCTCGTCACCGGCCCGGCCGAACACGCGGGCCCGATCAACCACGTGCTGCCCGCCTGGGACGTCAGCTGCGGGCTGTACGCCGCGCTTGCCGTCGTCTCCGCCGTGCACCGTCGCGCCCGGTCCGGGTTGGGCGCCCGGATCAGCCTGGCTCTCGAGGACGTCGCCTTGGCCACTGCGGGCAATCTCGGGCTGCTGACCGAACCGCAGGTGCTCGGAACCCAGCGGCCGCGGGTGGGCAACTCCATCTTCGGCCAGTACGGTCAGGATTTCGTCAGCCGCGACAATGCCAGATTCATGGTGGTGCTGTTGACGCGCAGGCATTTTCGTGACCTGGTGGAAGTGACGGGGACCGGGGCGGCGCTGACCGCGTTGGCCGAGGCGCTGGGAGCGGACTTCGCGGCCGAGGGTGACCGCTACCGCTACCGCGACGTGCTGTCCGGGCTGTTCGGCACCTGGTTTGCCGAGCACACCGCCGACGAGATCGATGCGGCGTTGTCCGGCACCACCGTGCTGTTCGAGCGCTACCGGACCTTCACCGAAGTCGCCGTGGATCCGAAAGTCACTGCCAACCCGTTGTTCTCCCGACTTCATCAACCCGGAGTCGGCGACTACCTGGCCCCGGCCATGCCGACGGCGTTCGACGGTGTGCACCCCGCCAGCGCGGCCGCGCCGGCGCTGGGCGCCGACACCGCCGACGTGCTGATCGAGTACCTGGGATTGACGGACGAGGACATCGCGCGTCTGGCGACCGCGAAGACGATAGGGACGAAAAGCGCATGACACGCCTAGCCCAGACGCTCGGCCTGACCGAGATTCAAACCGAGATCATCGCCACGGTAAGGCAATTCGTCGACAAGGAGATCATTCCCGCCGCAGCCGAACTCGAACGCAGCGACACCTACCCGCAGGCCATCGTCGACGGCTTGCGCGACATGGGCCTGTTCGGTCTGATGATCCCCGAGGAGTACGGCGGCCTGGGCGAATCACTGCTGACCTACGCGTTGTGCGTGGAGGAGCTGGCGCGCGGCTGGATGAGCGTCTCCGGTGTGCTCAACACCCACTTCATCGTCGCGTACATGTTGCGCCAGCACGGAACCGCCGAACAGAAGCTACGATTCCTGCCGCGGATGGCCACCGGTGAGACCCGTGGCGCGTTCTCCATGTCCGAACCGGAGCTGGGGTCCGACGTCGCCGCCATCCGCACCCGCGCGACCCGCAACGAGGACGGCACGTACACCATCGACGGCCAGAAGATGTGGCTGACCAACGGCGGCAGCTCGACACTGGTCGCGGTGCTGGTGCGGACCGACGAAGGCGCCGACAAGCCGCACCGCAACCTGACCGCGTTCCTGGTCGAAAAGCCCACCGGCTTCGGCGAAGTGCTGCCCGGCCTGATCATTCCCGGCAAGCTGGACAAGCTGGGTTACAAGGGCATCGACACCACCGAACTCATCTTCGACGGTTACGGGGCGAGTGCCGAAGACATCCTCGGTGGCACGCCGGGGCAGGGCTTCTTTCAGATGATGGACGGTATCGAAGTCGGCCGGGTCAACGTGTCGGCACGGGCCTGTGGGGTCGGAATCCGGGCCTTCGAGCTGGCGGTGCGGTACGCCCAGCAGCGGCAGACATTCGGCAAGCCGATCGCCGAACACCAGGCGATCGCCTTTCAGCTGGCCGAGATGGCCACCAAAGTCGAAGCCGCACATCTGATGATGGTCAATGCGGCCCGGCTGAAGGACTCCGGGGAACGTAATGACGTCGCGGCCGGGATGGCGAAGTATCTGGCCAGTGAATTCTGTTCGGAGGTGACCCAACAGAGCTTCCGGATCCATGGCGGTTACGGCTACTCCAAGGAGTACGAGATCGAGCGGCTGATGCGCGATTCGCCGTTCCTGCTCATCGGCGAGGGCACCAGCGAAATCCAGAAGCAGATCATCAGCAAGCGCCTGCTCGACGAGTATCGGATGTGACGCCATGACGGTTCCGGATTTCGGTTCGCGGCCACAGCTTTCCGAGGAGATCGCGGCCTTCGTCCGAAAGAGGATCTTCGAAGGCACCTACGCCGCCGGCCAGTACGTCCGGTTGGACCAGCTGGCCGCGGAGCTGGGTATCAGTGTCACACCGGTGCGGGAGGCGTTGTTCGCGCTGCGCGCCGAGGGCTTGGTGGCCCAACAACCCCGGCGCGGTTTCGTGGTGCTGCCGCTGACCCAGCGCGATCTCGCCGATGTCGCCAATGTGCAGGCCCACGTGGGTGGTCAGCTGGCCGCGCGCGCCGCCCACAGCATCACCGAGGACCAGTTGCGCGAACTCCAGGACATTCAGCTGCAGCTGGAGCAGGCCTACGCCGCCGACGACGGCGAGCGGACCGTCTGGCTGAACCACGAGTTCCACCGCGCCATCAACATCGCGGCGGATTCACCGAAGCTCGCGCAGGTCATGTCGCAGATCACCCGCTATGCGCCCGAATCGGTGTTCCCGATGATCGAGCACTGGCCAGACCAGGCCATCCGCGATCATCGGCGGGTGCTGGCCGCGCTGGGTGCGCACGACGAGGAGGCGGCCCGCGCGGCGATGTCGGAACATCTTGCCGCCAGCGCGATTCCGCTGATCGAGCACCTCATCGAGCGGGGAGTAGTTGCCCCGGCGACGCCGGCTGGTTCGTCGGCGCCGCGACAGTAGCCGCAGCAGATGCCTTGCGTCGGCGGTTGAACATGCGCTGCTCGATCATGCGCTCGACTTCTCGTCGCACGTCCCTGCGCACCGTGCGCCACAGTTGGCTGCGGTCGACCTCCGGGTTGCGCGCGGCCGCCGCTATCCAGCCGACCAGCCGGCGTGGGGTGAAAACCTCTGCGGGCAATCGGTTTCGGGAGAAGACATCCAGCAGTTGCATCGCTCCGTCGGGTTGGCGCGCCAGCCAGTGGTAGGCCGCGTCCTCGATCGGGGACACCGCGTCGCCGCGGCCGAGCAGATTCGCCCACTGGTACATCGGCAGGCACTGCTCATCGCGGTCCAGCTCCCAGGCGGCCAGCGCCGCGTCCAGAGCCTGCGGATCGTCGAGGTGCGCCGCCGTCGTCTCGCCCAGCAGTCGGCCGAATCGCAGTGCGTCCCGGATACCCTGAGCGGTCACGGGATCCTTGAAGTGGCCGGAGTCTCCGGCCAGCGCCCACCCTGGACCGTGTGAGTGACGGAAGTAGGACGGGTGCTGGTAGGAGACCCGGATCTTGCCGACCCGGGTGCAGCCGGTCAGCCGCGCGGCGAACGGTGGGATACGCTGCACGGTGTCGGCGAACGCCTGCTCGGCGTCGGCGCGGAACTCGTCGGCGCGGCGCACCGGCGGCATCAACAGCGCCACCAATTGGCCGCCGTCACAAGGGAATACGGTGACCAGATCATCGTCGTACCGCCACTGCATGGCGACGTGGCGCAAGGACTCGTGGGCATCTTCGTGGTAGGCGTCGTCGTAATAAGCAAAGGCCATCATGCGCTGGTTGTCCCAGTGGTGGTGCTCGGTGGCGCCGACCAGTCGGGCGACCGTGGAACGGCGTCCGTCCGCCCCGATTACGAGCTGGGCGGTGATGGTGCCCTCGGCGCCGTCGCGGCCGCGGTAGTGGACTCCAGTGACGCGACCGTCGTCGTTGCGCAGGAGATCGGTGACCCGCGTCCGTTCGCGGATCTCGGCGCCGGCGGCCCGTGCCGTCTGTACCAGCGCGAGGTCGAGGCCCGGCCGTCGGACGCAGGCGCCGGCGGTGAATCCCTGGGCAGCGCCGAATTCGCCGACCACTTCCACGCCCGGCCCGGCCAGTCCGGCTCGGGTGTGCAGCGGCGGGCCCAGTTTGAGCACCCGGTCGCGCGCGCCCAGCAGTTCCAATTCGGCCCAGTGATGGGGGAAGAAGAGGTGTGTCGACAGTGTGTCCGAGGGAAATGACGCGCTGTCCAGCGCGATCACGTTGCGTCCGCGTCGCGTCAGCGCGATCGCGGCCGCGGTGCCCGCGCACCGGCTTCCGACAATGACGACGTCCGTGTTCTCCCGCATGACAGAGAGAATGCCAGGTCAGTGTGCTCTTTTCAAGAGTGTTCAAAAAATGAATTGACTTATAAATGTCTCTGCTGTTTATCATGGGCGCGTGTCAGTTGGCAGCGCTCCCAGCACGGCCGAGCGCGCGGCGGCGCGCGGCGAACGCCGGCGCGCCCGCACGCGCGCGGCCATCCTGGATGCGGCCGAAGAGGTGTTCAGCCGCGAAGGTTACGACGGCGCCCGGATCGAGGAGATCGCCGATTCCGCCGACATCTCGGTCGGGTCGATATACACGCATTTCGACGGCAAACGCGGCGTCTACCTGCATCTGGTCGACAGATCTCTGGAGCTGTTCGCCGAATACATGAAGCGCGGCGAGGACCCGACGCTGACGCCGCTGCAGCGCGTGCTGGCCGGCGGCGATGCCTATCTTCGGTTCCACTTGGAGCATCCCGGCGCTTTCCACTTCCTGGCCAATCGCAACCCGGGCACGGCGCCGCTGTCGGCCCCGGACGGGCCCGAGGCCAAGATCCGTGACCGCGTCGGCGAGTTGCTGCACCGCTTCGCCGGTGTGATCGACGACGCGATTGCGGCGGGCGAGGCACGACCGGTCGATTCGACGCGCCTCACCCAATTCCTCTGGGGCGCCTGGAACGGGGTGATCTCGCTGCGACTGCAGCCGGCAGGATTGCGGTTGTCGGAGACCGAGATCGCCGAAACGTTGGAGCTCGCCCGCTGGTTGCTGCGCGAGGGATTGGCATCCTCGGCGTTGCGCGACGACAACGGTGAGGTCGGTGACCGTGTTCCGCTACCCAAGATCGGGTGACCGGACACAGCCGGGCGGGCAGTGACGCATACTGTGTGTCGGGGGTGGCACGAGAGGAAGTGCAATGCCCCGTACACGTGCGCTACGCGCAACTGCCGCACTGGTCGCCGGCCTGTCCGTCATTGCGCTCGCGCCGCCGGCCGGCGCCGACCCATTGGACCCGATCCCGGGTAACGGCGTCTTCGTCGTCGGGCCCGACATCGTCCCCGGCCTCTACCGCACCAGCGGATCGGCGTCGACCATCGGCGTCTGGATCAACAATGTGCCGACTCAGGACTCCATGTGCGCCTGGTTCACCTACAGCACGCCGGACGCGAACAAAGAGCATGTCCTGCAGACCAATATCTCCGTCGGCCCGATGTTCGCCAATATCAACACATCGGTCAAGGCTTTCGAGTCGCAGAACTGCCAACCCTGGACGCGAGTTCCCTAACGCCCCGACTCGGTCAACATCTCCCGTAGCCGGCGCACATCTATTTTGCCGGTACCACCCCGCGGCAATTGCTCGTCGGAGTCCAACACCAGCCACACCGTCGGCACTTTGAACGCGCTCAGCACCCGGCGGGCGGCGTCGCGCAACGCGGCGGTGTCGAGCCGCCGGCACACCACCGCCGCACCCACCCGCTTACCAGCCGGGCCGGGAACATCTGTGACAACGGCACTTTCGACACCCTCGATGCCCCGCAACGCGCGTTCCACCTCACTGGGATAGACGGTGGCGCCGCTCACCTTGAACATGTCGTCGCAGCGACCGTGATAGAACAGGAAGCCCTCGGCGTCGAGGCGGCCGAGGTCGCCGGTGGGGTAGAAGCCGTCCGGGGTGAACACGTCTTCCCTGCTGCGACGGCAGATTCCGCGCAGCGTATGCGGTCCGCGGAACTGGATCATGCCGGTGGTGCCCGCCGGCAGCGGCGCGCCGGTATCCGGATCGACGATGCGAACTTCCATGCCGGGGAACGGTTTTCCGCAACTGCCCCGCGCCGCCGCGGGCAGATCGGTATCGGCGGGATAGCCGCAGTAGGGCCCGAATGACTCGGTCATACCGAACAGGGTGGCGCGGGCACCCGATGGTGCGCGCTGTGCGGGCGGCAGCAACGCATCCAGGCTGCCCGGCCGCAGCGCAGACAGGTCGACCTCGGCGCGGCGCGGGTGTCGGGCCAGTGTCTGTGCCTGGTCGGGCCAGCCGCGGAATAGCGTGACCCGTTCGCGCTCCAGCAGGCGCAGGGTGGTGTCCGGTTGCGGCACTTCCTCGGTCACCAGGGTGGCGCCGGCCAGCAGTGCCGACAGGATCCCGCTGCCGAAGCCGCCCACCCAGAAGAACGGCATCGGCAGGTAGAGCCGGGTATCGGCGGTGATGCAACGGGCCGTCAGTCCGGACCGCACCGCGCCCAACGCGCTGCCGTGTGAGTGGATGACCCCCTTGGGCGACCCGCTGCTGCCCGAGGTGAAGATGATCACCAGCGGGTCCGCCGCGGTGACGGTGGCGGCCATCGTATCGACGCTCCGGCGGTCCGCCGCCGCGCTGCCGTCCAGTCGATCGATGGACCAGACCTGTTGCAGTGCAGGCAATTCCATCCGGGGCACCGCCGCGAGGTCCTCGAGGTAACGGTGCCCGCGAAATTCCGCCACACTCACCAGAACCTGCACCGAGGCCGTCCGCAGCTGCGCGACGAGTTCCGCGGGCCGCAGCAGTGTGCTCAACGGAACCAGCACCGCACCGATGCGGGTCACCGCGACGGCGATCTGCACCCAGCGGACGCTGTTGGGCATGATCAAACCGACCCGGGTGCCCTTGGCCACCCCGGCCTGAATCAGGGCAGCGGCCAGATCGCCGGTGGTCGTGTCCAATTCGGTGTAGCTGATGCGCCCCGCGGGGTCGATTACCGCAGCCTTGGCGGCGTCGCGGGTGGCGCGCAGTCGCACCAGCCGGTCGATGGTGTCATCCATCGAAGAGCTCCTGCAGTCGTCGCAGGTCGACTTTGCCGCTGGACAACAGCGGAAGCTCAGTGCGGGCCAGGGCGATGAACCGCTTCGGGATCTTGTAGGACGACAATTCGCCCGTGAGCCGTGCGCGCAGTGCTGCCTCGTCGAAGTGCGGGACACCGTCGGGCAGCACGATCACCGCGCCCACCAGCTGGCCGCGCGCGGCATCGGAAACACCGACCACATGTGCGGTGAAACCTGCTCGGGCGATGGCCTGCTCCACCTCCGCCCCGGAGACATTGGCGCCGGCGGTCTTGATCATCCCGGCCAGCCGGCCGAGGTAGTACAGGTAGCCCTCGTCGTCGGCGCGCACCAGGTCGCCGGTGTGAAACCAGCCGTCGGCGTCGAAGCATTCCTCGCGGCTGCGTTTGTAGTAGCCCTGCATCACGTACGGTCCGCGGATGCACAGCTCGCCGATTCCGTTGTCCGGGTCGAGGATCGAGGTCTCGAATCCCGGTGCCGGGCGGCCGTAGGAACCGCGCCGGTGTTCGGGTTGGTCGGATTCGTCCCCGCTGATCAGCAACACGCTGCCGGCCTCGGTCATCCCCAGCATGTTGTGCCGTAGCTCCGGATCGGCCGGTCGGACTTCGGGTGCCATGATCGGGTAGAGGTTGCCGCGCCGCGCCGAGCTCAGGTCCCGGCCGGGGTAGCTGGGGTGCTGGGCCAGATGGATGACGGCGGACACGAAACCGTTTGTCACGGTCGGCTTTTCGGTCTCAATCAGATCCAGCGTCCGGCCGGGATCGGTGGCGTTGGAGCACACCAGGGTAGATCCGGCCACCAGGGTGGCCAGCAGGGCGAACGCGAACCCGCCGATCCAGAAGAACGGCGAGTTGCAGAACAACCTGTCGGTAGCGGTGAGGCCGCGGATCGTGTTGAGGTTCCGCTGGTGGTCCAGCAGCGCGGCGTGCGTGTGCACCACGCCTTTGGCGACGCTCGTGGAGCCCGACGTGTAGACGATGGTCAATACCGCAGAGCCGTCGACATCGTCTTCCAGCGCGGTGAGTAGCCGGGGATCGATATCGTCACCGCATCGCCGTAACCAGTCCCAGTCGAAGACGCAGTGCCGCAACAGGGGTGCGGCATCGCCGGCGCCGGCCAGCCGTTCGGTGTAGTCGTGCGATCGGAATGATCTGGCGCTCAACATGATTGCGGTGTCACTGTGTACCAGCTGCTCGACCAGTTCACGGGCGGTGGCGAAGGTCGAAAAAGGTATCACCACCGCGCCGATGCGCGCGGCGGCCAACATCGCGACGACGAACTCGGTGCCGTTGGGGTACAGCAGGCCGACGTGGGTGCCCTTACCGGCACCCACACCGATCAGGCCGCGGGCAAGTTCGGCCGAGCGGCGGTCTGCCTGCGCGTAGCTGAGCCGGTCGTCATCGCAAACCAGTAGGGGGTGGGCCCCGCGCCGGGCCTGCTGACGCAGGGTCGCGGCGATGGTGTTGCCGTCACCGGGCATGGTCAGGTGTGGCACTGAAGAAAGCTTTGATGGCGCCCAGATCGGCCTTGCCGGAGGATGTCCGCGGGATGGCCTCGACCGTCGCGATCTCGGTGGGAATCTCGTAGCGCGCCAGCCGTGTTCGCAAGTGATCCAGCAACTCGTCGGCCGTGGCAGGTGCGCGCAGTTCCACCATGGCCACCGGTGTCTCGCCGAGGCGTTCGTCGAAGACGCCGACCACCACAGCACCCGCCACCGCGGGGTGGGCCTCCAGTGCGGTGCGCACCTCGTCGGGCATGATCTTGAATCCGCCGCGGATGATCGCTTGGTCTGCGCGCCCCAGGATCCACAGGAACCCGTCACCGTCGAGACGCGCCAGGTCGTTGGTCTGCATCCAGTCGGCCGTCGGCCCCAACTGGGCGGGCTTGACCTGGAGTCGGCCCACTCGATCGGGTTGCAGCGGTGTGCCGTCGTCGTCGACCACCCGCAGCCGCGCGCCGGGGTTGGCCCGCCCGACGCTGCCCCGCTTGGCGCGCCAGTACTGTTGGTGGTCGGCCAGCGTCCAGCCGGCCACCCCGCCGCCGAATTCGGTTGCGGCATAGGAAGTCAGCACCGGGATACCGTACTTTTCGGTAAACGCGTCGGCATCCTCGGCGGACAGCGGCGCGGTGCCGCAGGTGACAGCGCGGATGCCGGCCAGGTCTGCTCGCGTGAGGTCGGAATGCAGTACCGTGCGCAGCGCGGCGGGCACCAGCGACACCGCACGCGGTCGGTGTTCACGTACCGCGTCGGCCCACGCGTTCAACTCGAACCGCTCCAGCAGGACGAAGGGTCGACCCTCGGCGACGCATTGCAGCACCCGGAACACGCCCCCGATATGCACCAGCGGCGAATTCACGATGGCCACCCCGCGGCGCAGGGCGCTGGGCTCCGGTGCGTGCTGGTACCCGGCGCCCAACACACTGTGCGCCAGCATGCGGTAGCTGAGGTCGATGCGTTTGGGCGGGCCGGTGGTTCCGCTGGTCAGCATCCGGACCGCGATGTCGGATGCCGGCGCCTCCGGCGACGGCGGGCCCGGTTGGGCACCGTCGTCCAGGGTTCCGGAGATGGCCAGGGTGGCGGATCCGGACGCCACGAATTTGGCGAGATCGGCGGACTCGCCGATGACCAGCGGAAGTCCGAGTGCGGCGAGGTCGGCCCTGGTGCGGTCGTCACCGCGTGCCGGGTTGAGGGTCACGATGGTGCCGCCGCCCAGCAGCACGCCGAGCAACGCCGCCACGTGCCCCGGCCGGTTACGCAGCAACACACCGATTTCCGGGTGCTGGGCGGTCAACGGCGCGATGCGCCGGGCGGCGTCACCGATCCGCGCCCAGGACAACCAGTGCCCGGCGTATTCGACGGCGCGCGCACCGGGCTCGAGTTGCAGGACGTGATCGATACGCCGGCTCAGAGCGTGCATCACCGGACCCTGGGTACGCCGGTCGGCTTCGGTTGTGCGCCGAGCTCAGCAGTGCCCAGCGGATTACCCAGCCGGGTGTAGATCAGTCCCTGCTCCATCGCGGCCCGGTATGGTTTGTCCAGCGACTCCCAGATCGCCTTGACGGTGCCTTGCGTCGCCGACGGCGGCTTGGTCGCTATTGCCGACGCTATCTCGTGCGCCCGAGCCCATAATTGTTGCGAGTCAACCACTTCCGATACCAGCCCGATGCGCAGCGCGGTGTCCGCGCTGACCCGTTCGTCGTTGCCTAACAGCGCGATCCGCAGTGTCTCGCCCAGCCCGATGCGGCGCATCAGGCCGATCGGTTCCAATGCGCAGACCAGACCCGCCGATACGTGCGAGTCGAAGAACGTCGCGTCCGCCGAACAGATCACCACATCGGATTCGTTGAGGAAGTAGTACGCCCCCGCGGTGCACATGCCCTGCACCGCGCACACCACCGGCTTCCACATCTTTTGCCATTTGGGGCTGAGCAGTTCGCCGGGATCTTCGTGGTTCCAGACGTTGTCGGGTTGTCCGTAGGGTGACTTGATGTCCAGTCCGGCGCTGAAGGCGCGCTCCCCGGCCGCGCGCAGCACCACTGCGTGCACCGCGTCGTCGAACTTGATGCGGCGCCAGGCTTCAGCCATCTCCGTGCACATGGTGCGGTTGAAGGCGTTGAGGTGCTGTGGGCGGTTCAGCGTGATGGTGGCAACGTGGTCGGCGGTGTCGACGTCGAGCAGGATGGTTTCGAAGTCCGTCGACCCACTCATTTGCACTGCCAATCCGGTTTCCGCTTCTCCACGAACGCCTTCGGGCCTTCCTGGGCATCTTCGGTCCGCAACACCCGCTCGCGGAACGTCTCAGCCATGATCTCCGCCTCGTGCAGCGGTACGTTGAGTCCTTTGAGGATGGCTAGTCGGGTACCGCGGACGGCAAGGGGCGCATTGGAATTGACGATGTCGGCGATCTCCCGGGCCCGTTCCAGCAAGCACTCGTGTTCGACGACTTCGCTGACGAGTCCGAGTTCGTACGCGCGTTGCGCGCTCATCCGTTCGTGCTTGCCCATCAGGGCCATGCGCAGCGCAATCGAGCGGGGCAATGCCCGTGACACGCGGACCATCTCACGACCGGCCACCAGTCCGATGCTGACGTGCGGGTCGAAGAAGGTGGCCCGCTCGGATGCGATGACGATGTCGGAGGTGGTGACCCAATCCATGCCCGCCCCGCAACACAATCCGTTGACCGCGGTCAGCACCGGTTTCGCTGCGGTGCGAAACGGCGGGGTGCCTTCCTGCGGTGCCTCCCACTGGTCGTAGGTGGACAGGTAAGGCCGTTCGTAGATCACCTTGCCGTCTTCGGGAATGGCTTTGACGTCGGCCCCGGTGCAGAACGCCCGCCCGGTGCCGGTGACGATCGTCAGCCACACCTTGTCGTCGTTTTCGGCCTCCTGGTAGGCGGCCCGCAATTCGGTGATCATATGCGGGCTCAGCGCGTTGAGAGCGTCGGGTCGGTTCAGCGTGATGGTCGCGGTATGCCCGTCGACGTCGTAGCCGATGGTGTCGAACGCGGGCATCGATGTTCCCTTCGTGGTGGTGGTCAGCGGCCGTCGAAGCCCGGTGTGCGCCGGTCCCGGAATGCCTGCAGACCCTCTTTGAAATCCGCTGTGCGGCAGGCGAGTTCCAGATTGTAGAGCTCCTGCGTCATGGACTCGGGCAGGGACGCCTGCTGACCGTGGTGCAATGCCTGTTTGGCCAGACCCAGTGCCACCGTCGGGCCGGCCGCCAGCCGGGCCGACAGTCGTTCGGCGGTGTCGTCGAGATCGGGCAGGTTCACCGCCTGGTGGATCAGTCCCCAGTCGGCGGCGTCGGCGCCACTGACCTTCTCGCCGAGCAGCAACATCCGCCGGGCCCGCGCCAGGCCCACCAGACGGGGCAGCAGCCAGCTGGCCCCTGAATCGGGGCTGAACCCGCGGTCCACGAACGGTTCCCAGAACGTGGCGTCGGTCGCGGCGACGGTGAAGTCGGCGGCCAGCGCCAGATTGGCGCCCATTCCCACCGCCCAACCGCGCACACTGCAGACCACCGGCAACTGGATGGTGTGCAGCAGTTCGATCACCCGGTGGGTGGCGTGCGGCACCCGTCGTACCAGGTTTCCGGTCCTGGGGCGTTGCCCGCCGCCCCGGTTGGTGGCGACCCAGTCGGCTCCGGCGCAGAAGTCGGCACCGGCGCCGCGGAGGTGGATTGCGCGCAACGAATCATCGGCGGCGGCGTCGGTCAGCGTGTCGACCAGAGTTTCGATCATCAACGGTGTCAACGAATTACGCCGAGCCGGTCGATCCAGGGTGAGTTGCAGTACCGCACCGGTGCGGGTGACTGCCACCGAGCCCTGGGCATCGGCCGTCTCGGCATCGTGGCTCACGCTGGAATCCGACCCTTCCCATCCATACGGTTACCCATACAGTATGCAATACGATTGCTACCGTGTATAAGTTAGCAACAAACCCTACCGGCGGAAACGGGGCCGGTGGAATCGGCAACCAGAGGGGCGACATGGCTGAGGACACCAGCCCTGCTGCAGGTACCGGTAGCGCCCGCTTCGGCGAGGCGCCGCTCGCCCAGACAATCGCCGCCGCCGGTGCCATGCGCCGGCTCAGCTCGTTGCTGCTGTCACTGGAGAGCCCCCACCCGACGGTGGACGAGATGCTGACGAAGTTCGCCGCATGGGAAACCGAGCTCGCTGCCGCCGCGCCCACCGACAGCGCGCCGCGGATCGGTGACGCCGAGAACGATCCCAGGCGCGTCTATCTGAACCATGCGACCGACATCGGTGCCTACAATCCCTGTTTTCCCGAGTACCGCTTCGAGTTACTGGAGTCCGACGCCGCCGCGGGTAGGGTCACTTTTCCGCTGCTGTACGAGGGACCGCCCGGTCTGGTGCACGGCGGGTTCCTCGGTGTGTTCTTCGATTGTGTTATTCAGCATCATAATTGCTGCACCGATCTGTCCGGCAAGACCCGTTCGCTGGGTGTGACGTTCCGCCGTCCGACGCCGCTGCAGGTCGAGCTGGACTTCGAAATCGAGCGCGCGGCAGCGGAGCGCGGGATCACGTCGACGGCGCGCCTGCTGCTCGACGGAGAGGTGCTCTGCATCGGTGAGGTGAACACGTTGGCCTCTCGACCGGACGAGCTCTCCACTACCCGATTCGGCAGGCGCAGAACGGAGGCCGGCGCATGACCGATACGGGCACAACCGATGATCGGGTACTTTTCGAGCTCGATCCCGACCGGCGGATCGCCACGATCACGCTGAACAATCCCACGCAACGCAACTCCTATGACGCCGCCATGCGAAACGCGGTGTCCCGCTGCCTGGATCAGGTCGCCGACGACGACGACATCACGGTGGTCCTGTTGCGGGGGGCGGGTGGGGTGTTCAGTACCGGCGCCGACATGAACAACGCCTACGGCTGGTACGGCGAATCCGGCGGGTCAGCCCCGCAGGGCAAGCAGCGCCGTCCGAGTCAGCGCCGGCGACTCACGGTGGACCGCAAGTCATTCGGCTTCTACCACAACCTGATGGGCTTTCCGAAGGTAACGGTGGGTGAGATCGCCGGCTACGCCCTCGGTGGCGGGTTCGAGATGGCCTTGATGACCGACATCTCGGTGATCGCCCGCGACACGAAGATCGGGATGCCGGCGACGCGGTTCCTCGGACCCGCGCTGGGCAGCCTGCATATGTTCTTCCACCGGCTCGGCCCGGTGCTCGCCCGACGGTTGCTGCTGACCGGGGACATCATCGACGCGGGACAGCTGGAGCACCTCGGAATCTTCACCGACACCTGCGATTCGGAGTCGGTTACCGCGCGGGCACGCTACTGGGCGGAGAAGGTCGCGAAGATGCCCGCCGACGGAGTGGTGATCGCCAAGGAGGCGTTTCGGTTGGTCGAGCAGACCCAGGCCTACAACGGCGAGGAAGTCGCGAGCTATCTGTTCCACGCCTACGGCACCAATCTGCAGTTCGGCCCCGGCGAGTTCAACTTCGTCAAGACCCGCGCAGAGCACGGCACGAAAGAGGCATTCCGGTTGCGCGACGAGCACTTTCACGTGCCCGACCCCGGTGGCGCCTAACCCGAAGTGGGCCTGGCCCGACGTGCGGTCGACTTGGCCGCCTTGCGGGGCCGGGGCGCCTTGCGGCCCTCCTCGATCAGCCGGCCGGCATGGTCGAGAATGCAGTCCAGGCCGTATTCGAAATTGGTCTCGTCCGGTGCCCCGATCCGGTGACCCTTGCCGGTGACCTGTGCGATCAACGGGGTGGTCTGCGGGTCGATGCCCACCGCGTCCTCGATGGAGCGGGACCCGCTCTCGGCGGACTGGTTCTTCTCGAAAAGCCGTTGCAGCACCACCGATCCGCGCACGTGCAGCGAGACGGCGGAGTAGGTGTCGAAGGCGTCCTCGGCTGACAAACCCGCTTCCACCAGATTGGAGATGGCGCGCTCCATCTCTTGCGCCCCCATGCGGGCCGCCTTCGGACTCAGCGCCGCGCGGATCAGGATCAGGTCGCACAGAATCGGGTTGCCCATGAAGGTCTTACGCATCGAGCGGGCGTGATTGCGCAGGGTCTCCCGCCAGTCACTGGCTTCCACGTACGGCGTGGAGAACACGTACTTGCCTAGGGCGCGATCGGTCATCGCGTTGAGCAGATCGTCCTTCTTGCGGAAATACCAGTAAATGCTGGTAACCCCGACACCGAGGTGTTTGCCGAGCAACGGCATGCTCAGATTGTCGATCGACACCTGCTCGGCGAGTTCGAACGCGCCGCTGATGATGTCGTCGGGATTGATGGAACCGCGTTCGCGCCGCTGCCGCTTTTCAGCGGTTGCCTGCTTTGCCACTACCGGCACCTCTCTGACGATCTGTGCTGCCTGACCTACCGGCAGATCAGCTCTGACCTGCGACCGACAACCTTACCGGTGACCATCGGTAATGCTCGATTCCTGCCTCTGTTCGTCTGCTACTGTAATCCCTATCGTAGGCATTGTGGTAACACGTTTCCGGAAGCCGTTCTGAGGTTGCGCTCGGCACGGGAACCAAGGCCGGCCACGAGGGTTCGGACCAGAGGAGTGCGCGGTGGCGACGGCTGCTGAAGCGCGCGCGTGGGCGCGCGAAGCTCTGCGCGGGATCGGCAACTCGCTGTACACGCCGTTCTGCGGCACCGACGGCGACGACATCGACTGGGATGCCTACCGCACGTTGGTGCGGTACTGCGTCGGTGACCTCGGGCACCCGATGTTGTGGTGTACCAGTGGGATCGCCGAGTTCTGGGCACTGACCATCGACGAGCGCAAGCGTTTGCTCGAGGTGGCCATCGAGGAGGCTCGCAGCATCAACCCGGACGTCGTCGTCCAGGCGTGCACGGCGGCGATCACCGCCAAGGACAGTCTGGAGCTGACTCTGCACGCACAGCAGGCGGGCGCCGACATCGCCTATCTGCAAACGCCGATGATGGAAGTGCACGGCGGCGCCGGGGTGCTTCGATACTTCAAGTACATCGCCGCGCGGACCGACATCGCGCTGGGCATGTTCAACTCGCCGTCGTCGGGCTATGTGCTGACCCCGGCCGAAGGCGCGCGGATTTTCGACGAGATACCGGCGGTCTGCGCCACCAAGGAGGGCGCGTTCCGGCCGGCGGCCAGTCGGCGGCTGCACGAACTGGCCCCCCAACTGGTGTTGTGGGAATGCGACAAGACGGTATACCGCGCGGGCTGGCTACGCGACGGGATCGTCTGCCCGGCGCAGCTGGGCACCGCGGGCTATCTGTACGAAACTCCGTCGCGGCGAATCTTTTCCGAGTACTGGGATCTGATCCAGAGCGGCCGACTCGTGGCGGCCATGGACTATGCGCGAGAATCCGGCCTGGACCAATTCGAACTCGATATGGCGTCGTGGTTCACCTGCTACCCGGGACGACCCGACTACTTCACCCACTGGGGCGGCGGATTCAAATACGCCGCCGGCCTGCTGGGCCTGCCAATCGGTGCGTATCCGCATTCGCGTCCGCCACAGGTGGAATTGCCGCCCGAGGCCAAGGTCCAGATGCAGGCCGCCTACCGCCGGCTCGGCCTCGTCGACGCATGAGCCGAACGCAGACTGCGATTATCGGCCCGAGAAGCGGGCATACCCCTCACATCGGGTGCGGCGCGACCCGGGCCGGTAACGGAAGGGATGGAAATGCTTACTTTGGGCATCATCGGCTGGATCATCATCGGCGGCTTGGCCGGGTGGATCGGCAGCAAGATCATGGGCACCGACGCCCAGATGGGGGTGGTCCTCAACATCGTGGTCGGGATCGTCGGGGGACTGCTGGGCGGCTTCCTGCTGCGCGGATTCGGAGTCGACGTGCAGGGCGGCGGACTGCTGTTCTCGTTCGGTACCTGCCTGCTGGGCGCGGTGATCCTGCTGGCCATCGGCAAGCTGATCACCCGGGGACGCGTGTCGCGGTAGCGCCTCCGGACGCGGCAGTACTCAGGCGATGGCGCCTGCGTCCTTAAGTTCGGCGATGCAGTCCCAGTCCATGCCGAGTTCCATCAGCACAAGCTCGGTGTGCTCGGCGGCCTGCGGGGCTCGGGTGGTGACCAGCGGTTCGTGGTTGAACTGCACCGGTCCGCGGACGACTCGGAAAGGCGCGCCGCCGCTGGCGAGTTCGACTTCGGCGATCATGTCGTTGGCCAGGGCCTGCTCGTCCTCGGCCAGATCGATGAGGCTCTGGAAGGGCGCCCACTGACCCTTCATCGTCTTCAGGTGTTGCCGCCAGTAGTCGAAAGGTTTGGCGGCGAACGCTTCGGCGATCAATTCCGCTGCCGCATTGGCATTCTGGATCAGCGGCAGCACCTCGGCGAAGCGCGGATCCTGGGCGGCGTCCGGGATACCGAGGTGGGTGAAGGTGTCCTCGATCAAACCGGTCGGACTGATGATGCAGAGGTTGATGGTGCCGCCGTCGGAAGTCTGGTAGTTGCCCATGAACGGATTCACCAGCAGCGCTTCGGTCCCCGGCATCGGCGTGCGCATCACCTCGCCGGCTTCCATGCCCTGGGTCACGCTGGCGCCCGCCGCCCACCAGGCGGTGCTCAGCAACGACACATCCAGTTCCAGGGCCTCGCCGGTGCGTTCGCGATGCAGTAGGGCGGCGGAGATGCCGCCGGCGATGAACATGCCACCGATGGAGTCGCCGAAGGCCGGAATCCCTTGCGACAGTGGAGCGCCCAGCTCGGCCGGTGTCAATGCGTGACCCACGCCGCTGCGTGTCCAGAACACCGTTCCGTCAAATCCGCCGACGTCACGTTCAGCGCCCTTGTCGCCGTATGCCGTGCCGCGCGCGTAGACGATGTTCGGATTCACCGCGCGGATGTGTTCCACGTCGAACTTGTTCTTCTGCCGCACCCGGGGCATGTAGTTGGTGAGGAACACGTCCGATGCCTTGGCCAGTTCGTATATCACCTCCTGGCCGCCCGGCGTGGACACGTCGATCCCGACGCTGCGCTTGCCCCGATTCGGGTGCTCCATCAACGGGTGCCGCTCCGGGTCGACCTGGATGCCGCCCATGTTGACGAAGCCGCGTTGGGTGTCACCGCGGAGCGGATGTTCGACCTTGATGACGTCGGCGCCCCAGTCCGCGAGGATGGCTCCCGCGGCGGGGACGAACGTGAACTGCGCGACCTCCAGGACCCTAAAGCCCTGCATTACCTTGATCATTGGCAACCTCGATGTTGACTCTGTGGCGACGAACGCCATCGGTAGCGCGGGTCGCTGACGTCGGCAACCGGGCTGAGGTCGTCGACGTGGCAGGGCACCTCAAAAGCGTACTGCACATCCGCCGTGCGCTGTACTGTTGGAGCAACAGTATCACCGCGGTTCGCGCCGGGTGACACCGTATTGACAGTTGTCAGAATTCATTGACTCACGTCAAAAACCGGTGTTAACCTCCCGGGATGACGACCCGTCCCCGCACCGCGGTCATCGGCGCCGGCATCAGCGGCCTGACAGCCGGCAAGATGCTCAAGGACTACGGGGTGCCCTACACGACCTTCGAGTTGTCGGACCGGATCGGCGGCAACTGGGCGTTCGGCAACCCCAACGGCCACAGCAGCGCCTACCGGTCGCTGCACATCGATACCTCCAAACACCGGTTGTCGTTCAAGGACTTTCCGGTGCCGGAGAATTTCCCGGCCTTTCCGCACCACTCCGACATCAAGACCTATCTGGACTCCTATGCGCAGACGTTCGGGCTGCTCGAGCACATCGAGTTCAACAACGGTGTCGAACACGCCCGTCCGGTCGGGGACGGGTGGGAGATCCGCGATCAATCCGGCGCGACCCGTGAGTTCGACCTGCTCGTCGTCGGCAACGGACACCACTGGGATCCGCGAACGGCGGATTTCCCGGGAACTTTCAGCGGCGAGACGATCCACTCGCACCATTACATCGACCCGCATACGCCGCTGGAGTTGACCGGCAAACGCATCCTGGTAGTGGGCATCGGAAACAGCGCCGCCGACATCGCCGTCGAGTTGTCCTCGCGGACACTGCAAAACACGGTGACCTTGTCGACGCGATCCAGCGCGTGGATCGTGCCCAAGTACCTCGCCGGCCAACCCGGTGACAAGTTCTTCCGGACCACGCCCTACCTGCCGTTGTCCTGGCAGCGCAAGATGGCGCAGCTGATGGCCCCGATGCTGGGCATCGATCCGACCCTCTACGGACTTCCGCCGGCGAACCACAAACTGTTCGAGGCGCACCCCACCCAGTCGGTGGAACTGCCGCTGCGGCTCGGCTCCGGCGACATCACACCCAAACCCAATGTGGCTCGACTCGACGGTGACACAGTGCATTTCGACGATGGCACCAGCGGGGCCTTCGACGTGATCGTCTACGCGACGGGTTA
This sequence comes from Mycobacterium sp. NGS61, assembly GCF_059812325.1. NCBI lineage: Bacteria > Bacillati > Actinomycetota > Actinomycetes > Mycobacteriales > Mycobacteriaceae > Mycobacterium > Mycobacterium sp. NGS61. The sequence goes on along the minus strand of NZ_JCALCL010000007.1, from coordinate 146,778 downwards.
CAACATCACCTTCCCGTTCTTCGACGCCGACTTCATCAGTGCGCCGGGCAACGACATCCGGCTCTACAAGCGGATGTTCAAGCCGGGCGTGCCGAACCTGGTCTTCATCGGCTTCGCTCAAGCGATTCCGACGCTGTTCCCGTTCGTCGAATGCCAGTCGCGGCTGCTGGCCGCCTACGCCGTCGGACGCTACGCTCTGCCGTCGGTGGCCGAGATGGAACGGGTGATCGACGCCGATCAGCGGCTGTACACCGGTCACTGCGTCGACCGTCCCCGCCACACCCAACAAGTGGATTACTTCTACTACGAACACGATCTGCGGGCCCGCGAGATCCCGGCCGGACTCAAGCGGGCTGTCGGCGCTGCGCTGTGACCAGGGCACGCACCGACCGCCGGGCCGTGCAGCGCGGCGATCAGCGGCGCGAGGCCATCCTGGACGCGCTCGAAATCACTTTGCAGCAACGTGATTTCGACGATGTGAACATCGCCGAGGTGGCGGCGCGTGCGGGCGTCACCCGGTCGGCCTTCTATTTCTACTTCGAGAACAAGGCCATAGCCGTCGCCGCGTTGATGGAGCGCATGGTCGACGACACCATGTTCGTCAACGACATCTTCACCAGCAGCGACCGCTCCCCGCAGGACCGGGTGCGCGGCATGCTCGAGGGGTTGTTCGACACCTGGGAACGCCATCGGTTCATGTTCAAAGCGGCGCTGCAGGCCCGGGGTCGCAGCGCCGCGGGACGGGAGATGTGGGACCAAGCCCGTGCGTCGTTCGTGGCGTCGGTGGCCGGCATGATCGGCAGTGAACGCGCGGCCGGTACCGCACCGGACGGGATCGATGCGACGGTGTTGGCGACCGTGCTGCTCGAGGTCAACGACAGACTGCTGGAACGGATGACCCTGGGTTGCCCGCTGTCCCGGACCGAACTGCTGGACGGCGCAGCCGCGATCTGGCTGGGCGCCGTCTACGGAATCGTTGCGAAAACCGACCACTGAGGAGCACGACATGAGCTATCGGGAACTGGCCTTCCAGTCACACGGATCAGCCTGCAGCGCATGGCATTTCACCGGCGATGCCGCCGCCGGGCGCCCGGTGGTGGTGATGGCACACGGGTTCGGCGGAACCAAGGACTCGGGTCTGCAACCCTTTGCGGAAAAGCTCAGCGGCGCCGGCTTCGGCGTGCTGGCCTTCGACTACCGGGGCTTCGGCGGATCCGAAGGGCAGCCGCGGCAGTCTATTTCGATCGAACGGCAGGAGCAGGACTACGCAGCGGCCGTCGAGTTCGCCAAGACGCTGCCCGACGTGAACCCTGAAAAGGTGGTGCTGTGGGGGGTATCGATGTCAGGCGGGCAGGTGCTGCGGGTCGCTGCCGGTCGCGACGACATCGCCGCCGTGATCGCGATGACGCCGCTGACCGATCCGCTGGCCACCAGCCGTGCGGTGCTCAAGCAATACACCCTCACAACGGCCCTGCGGGCGACCGTCGATGGTGCCCGCAGCCGTTGGGCCGTGGCGCGCGGACGGCCACCGGTGTTGATGAAACTGACGTCGCGCCCGGGCGAGCATGGTGCGCTGTCCCTGGACGGGGCGTACGAGAACTACCTGTCGATCGCCGGACCGTCCTGGCGCAACGAGGTGGATTCCGCCGTCGGATTCGAGCTGGCCAAGATCAGGACCAAGGCCGCAGCCAAGCGGCTGCGGTCCGAGCTGCTGATCCAGATCGCCGACTTCGACCGCTTCGTGCCCGCTGCCTCGGTCGCGCGCACCGCCGTGCACGGTCGGGCGCAGGTGCATCACTACCCGTGCGACCACTTCGACGTGTGGCCGGGCCACCCGTGGTTCGAGCAGGCCTCGAGAGACCAGATCGGCTTCTTGACCAGGGTGCTGGGACCGGTCGCTGCGAGGTCCGCCGAGGTCGGGTGAGCGGGCCGCTGATCAGGCATTTGACGGCCGGATGCCGCCCGGGAGCCACGTTGCAGAAAGATGTACCGATAGGTATACAGTATGTACTACTCGGTCATCCTCGGGCGGCCGGCAGACGATGAAGGGATGGCTCCGAATGAGCACCGACGGCAGCGTGGTCGCGGAGCGGCCGACCGCGTCGAGCGAGGCGGTGCTCTACCGGATCTCCGCTGCCGGCGTAGCCGTCATCACGCTCAACCAGCCGAAGCGGATGAACGCCTGGGGCCAGCCGATGATGTCGATGTTCTACCGCTACTTCGAAGCCGCGGAAGCCGACCCGGCCGTTCGGGTCATCGTGCTGACCGGCAACGGGCGGGCGTTCTGCGCCGGGGCGGACATGGGTGGCCTCGATTCGATCTCGTCGACGACGGTCGGCTCCGCGAGTAAGACCGATATCAGTGCGTTGGTCGCCGAGAAACACCCGTATTTCCTCACCCAGCTGCGCAAGCCGGTGATCGCGGCGATCAACGGGTCGGTTGCCGGCATCGGACTGTCGCTGGCCCTGATGGCCGACGTCCGTTTCGCCGCCGCGGGTGCGAAGTTCACCACGGCGTTCGCGCGCCGCGGGCTGGTCGCCGAGTACGGCATCTCCTGGATTCTGCCGCGACTGGTCGGCTGGGGTGCGGCCACCGACCTGCTGCTGTCCGGCCGGACCTTCCTCGCCGAGGAAGCGGCCGAGCTCGGACTGGTCAAGGAGGTGGTGGCCCGCGAGCAGTTGCTGGACCGCGCGCTGGCCTACGCCGAAGACATGGCCCGCAATTGCGCGCCCAGTTCGCTGGCCGCGATGAAACAGCAGCTCTACGCCGACGCGGGCCTGCCCATCGTCGAGACCAGCAACAGAGCCGAGCAGCTGATGCACGAGTCCATGACACGCCCCGACTTCATCGAGGGCATCACCGCGTTCTTCGAAAAGCGCGCACCGAACTTCCCGTCGCTGCCGTCGCCCCAGGAGGTCCCCGAAGGTGGCGACACATGAGGGGAACCAATGACTTCGAGGACAAGGGAGGACGTCGACGATGAGCACGTTGGACTACCAGGCGATTGACGTCGACAATCACTACTACGAGCCGATCGACTCGTTCACCCGCTACCTGCCCAAGGAATTCAAGCGCCGCGGTGTGCAGATGCTCAGCGACGGCAAGCGCACCTGGGCGGTGATCGGCGAGCGGATCAACCAGTTCATCCCGAACCCGACCTTCGATCCGATCATCGAACCGGGCTGCCTGGATCTGTTGTTCCGTGGCGAAATCCCCGAGGGCGTCGACCCCGCCTCGTTGATGAAGGTGGATCGGATGGCCAACCATCCCGAGTACCAGAACCGGGACGCCCGGATCAAGGTGATGGACAACCAGAACCTCGAAACCGTGTTCATGCTGCCGACTTTCGCGTGTGGGGTGGAGGAGGCCCTCAAACACGACATCCCGGCAACGATGGCATCGGTGCGGGCCTTCAACCTGTGGCTGGACGACGACTGGGGTTTCGACCGGCCCGATCACCGGATCATCTCGGCGCCGATCATCTCGCTGGCCGATCCCGAAAAGGCGGTCGAGGAAGTCGATTTCGTACTCGGTAAGGGCGCCAGGATGGTGCTGGTCCGGCCCGCTCCGGTGCCCGGCCTGGTCAAGCCCCGCTCACTGGGGGATCCGCTGCACGATCCGGTGTGGGCGCGGCTCGCCGAAGCGGGCGTCCCGGTGGGGTTCCACCTCAGCGACAGCGGCTACCTGGCGATCAATGCGCTGTGGGGCGGCAAGGCCACTTTCGAGGGTTTCGGCAAGAAGGACCCGTTGGATCAGGTGCTGCTCGACGATCGGGCGATCCACGACACGATGGCGTCGATGATTGTGCACCAGGTCTTCACCCGTCATCCCAAGTTGAAGGTCGCCAGCATCGAGAACGGTTCGTACTTCGTCTACCGGCTGATCAAGCGCCTGAAGAAGGCTGCCAACACCGCGCCGTACCACTTCAAGGAAGACCCGGTGGAGCAACTGCGCAACAACGTCTGGATCGCACCGTACTACGAGGACGACGTCAAACTGCTCGCCGAGACGATCGGTGTGGACAAGATCCTGTTCGGCTCGGACTGGCCGCACGGGGAGGGGCTGGCCGACCCGATGGCCTTCACCGCCGACATCCCGCAGTTCCCGGAGTTCAGTGCAGAGGACACCCGCAAAGTCATGCGCGACAACGCACTTGACTTGCTGAACGCGAACGTCCCGGCGTCGGTGTAACACGCCTGATGAGCGAATGGACGATCGGAGCGGTGCTCGATGCGGTCGCCGAGGCCGTGCCGGACCGGTTGATGACGATCTGTGGCTCCCGCCGCAGCACCTTCGCGCAATCCGCGGAGCGCACCCGTCGTCTCGCTAACTATCTGGCGGACAACGGTTTCGGCGCTCATGCCGAGCGTGACGCGCTGGGCAACTGGGAGTGCGGACAGGACCGGGTGGCATTGATCATGCACAACGACCTGTACCCCGACATGGTGATCGCCTGTCTGAAGGCGCGGGTGGTGCCGGTCAACGTCAATCACTACTACACCCCGCGCGAAGTCGCCGACCTGCTTGACTACGTCAAGCCGCGGGGTGTGATCTACCACCGCGCGCTGGGTGCGAAGTTCGCCGATGTGCTGGCAGGGATCGATCTGTTGATCTCGGTCGACGACGGTAGCGACGGCTCCGAGCTGGCCGCTGCCGTCACGCTGGAAGATGCCGTGGCACAAGGCGATTGCGATCATTCCAATACGCCGTCACCGGACGACCTGCTGATGATCTGCACCGGCGGCACCACGGGGCGACCCAAGGGTGTGTTGTGGCGACAGGCCGACATGTACGTGGCCTCGATGAACGGCGCCGACCACGCGGACGTCACCGAGATCCGCCAGCGGGTACAGAACGCCGGCGCGCCGTGGTTCGCGGTGTCGCCGCTGATGCACGCCGCCGGATTGTGGACGGCGTTCTCGGCGGTGCTGAACGGGCAGACCGTCGTGCTGTATGACACCCGCCAGAAGTTCGACCCGGCAACGGTGCTCGAGACCGCCGAGCGGGAGAAGGTCGGCCTGATGACGATGGTGGGCGATGCCTACGCCGCACCCCTGGTCGACGAACTGGGCCGCCGCGACTACGACCTGTCCGCTCTGTTCGCCATCGGCACCGGCGGGGCGGCCACCAATGTCAAACATCAGCAGGCGCTGCTGAAGTACTTGCCGCACATCACGATTATCAACGGCTACGGTTCTTCGGAGACGGGCAACATGGGTTACGGGCACAGCCGGTCGGGCACCCAGGCCGACACCTTCGCCATCCGCCCCGGTGGTCTGGTGCTCTCGGAGGACTACCGCCGATTCCTGGACCCGGGCGACTCGCAGATCGGCTGGGTGGCCCGCAGCGGTCGTATTCCGTTGGGCTACTTCGACGACGAGGCCGCGACCACCAAGACATTCCCGGTGGTGAACGGGCAGCGGGTGGTCATCTCGGGGGACCGTGCATCGGTGGACGCCGACGGCACGCTGCGCCTGTTCGGCCGGGATTCGTTGGTGGTCAACACCGGTGGCGAGAAGGTGTTCGTCGAAGAGGTCGAGGAGGTGCTGCGCGCGCACGCTGCTGTCGCCGATGCACTGGTGGTGGGGCGGGACAGCGAACGGTGGGGCCAGGAAGTGGTGGCCCTGGTCGAGTTGCGGGCGGATGCCCAGCCAGACAGCGATGCGTTGCGTGCGCACTGCGCGGCGGAGCTGGCCCGGTTCAAGGTGCCCAAGGCGTTCGTCGCGGTGGACAAGGTGCGCCGGCTGGGCAACGGCAAAGCCGACTACCGGTGGGCCAAGAGCGAAGCCGCACAGACCGCGAGGACCGGCCAGTGACGTCATCAAACGCCCGCCGAGTCATCGACTGCCTGGTCAACGTGCACTTCGGTGAGACCGAGAAGCAGCCGGAATTCATGAAGCGGGTCCGCGACGACTACTTCAAGGGACCCGCGTCGATGTTCGACCCGGTGGATCTCGCCGAACTACTCGACGAGATGGACGAGCACGGGGTGCGCAAGGCGATCCTGATGGACAACCTCGCCAAGCCCTCGATCACCGCCCGCAAGTTCGCCGCAGACCGCCCGGACCGGTTCGCACTGGCCTTGGGCGGGGTCAACCTGCTGCGCCCGGTGGCGTCATTGCGGGAGCTGACCGCGATGGTGGCGGACCTTCCGGTCGCCTACACCGTTGTGGGACCGAGCTTCTGGGCCGACGGCCAGTACCCGCCCAGTGACGCGGTCTACTATCCGCTGTACGCCAAATGCGCCGAGATCGAGTTGCCGTTGTGCGTCAACACGGGCCTACCGGGCCCGCCGATCCCCGGCGAGGTGCAGAACCCGATCCACCTGGACCGGGTGTGCGTGCGGTTCCCGGAATTGAAGCTGTGCATGATCCACGGTGCCGATCCCTGGTGGGACGTGGCGATCCGGATGTTGATCAAGTATCGCAACTTGCGGCTGATGACGTCGGCCTGGTCCCCGAAGCGGTTGCCGGACAGCCTTATCCACTTCATGCGCACCCGGGGACGGGACAAGGTCATCTTCGCCTCCGACTGGCCGGTGCTGCGTCAGCACCGGGTGGTGCCGGAGGCCAACGCCCTCGACCTTCCCGCGGATGTGCTGGACAACTACCTCTACAACAACGCCAACGAGTTCTTTTTCAGGAGTGCCGATGGACCGCTATGAACTGCGCCGGGTTGACTACAGCCTGACCGACGACCATAAGGCGCTACAGGCCGCCTACCGGCAGTTGCTGGACACCCACTGCCCGATCGAAACAGTATGGGCCGCACAGGAAACCGGGTTCGAAAAAAGCCTATGGGAGCGGTTGTGCGCTATGGGTGCCACGTCGATGGCGGTGGGGGAGGACGCCGGTGGGGACGGTGCGACGCTGGTGGACCTCGCGCTGGTCGCCGAGGAACTCGGCCGGGCGCTGGCGCCGGTGCCCTGGATCGACCACGTCTGTGCCGTGCGGCTGGCCGAACGCCTCGGCGCGGTCGAGGGTGATGCCGTCGAGGGCAGCCGGATCATCGGGCTGGACGTGACGTCGGAAACCGTTGCAGAGCAACGACTTATCGCCTCAGCGGCTATCGCCGACGCGCTGGTCGTCGCCGACGGGGACGAGGTGGTGCTACTCGAATTCGCCACCCGGCCCGCGCGGGTGCCCAACCTGGGACAATTGCCGATGGCCTGGGTGGACCCCGGTGCGGCCGATTCGCGCACGGTACTGGGTTCGGGCCCGGAGGCGGTCGCAGCCTACCGGCGCGCGGTCGACGAGTGGCGGGTGTTGACCGCCGCGGCCCTGACCGGCCTGATCGAGCAGACCATGACGATCGCCGCGGAATTCGCCAAGTCGCGCTACACGCTCGGCGTGCCGATCTCGACGCTGCAGGCCATCTCCCATCCACTGGCCAACATGGCGATCGTCGTGCAGGGTGGCCGCAACCTGGCCCGGCGTGCCGCCTGGTACCTGGACAACGAGCCCGAGGTGCGTCCGGAACTGCCCGGGTGCGCGTTCGTGTTCATGGCTGAGGAGGCGCCCAAGGCGGCGACCATGGCGGTACACATCCAGGGCGGGCTCGGGGTCTCCGTCGAGGCCGCGGCAACAGCGTATCTGGTCCGGGCAAGGGGCTGGGCGCTGGCCGGTGGCGATCCCGGCTTGGCGGCCAAGCATGTCGGTGTGCTCGTCGCTGAGCGAGAGAGCGCCTAGAACAATGGATTTCGCATTGGTCGAACTGGACGACGACGACAAAGCATTCCTGGCCGAGGTGCGTAACTTTCTCGCCGAGCATGTCACCGACGAGGTTCGCCGCCGCGACCGCGACACTGGTGACAACTTCGACGAAGGCGTCCACCTGGCGATCGGAGCCGCCGGTTACCTGGAAAAGGAGTGGACGCCGTCTACCCAGGGTGGCTTCAGCCGGGTGCGGCGACGCATCTGGGAGCTGGAGAAGCGCCGGGTGCATACGCCGTGGGTGACGTGGGGGACCACCGCGATGGTGGCGCGGGCAGTCGCGGCGTTCGGAAAACCCGAACTCGTCGAAGAGGTGATGCCCAAGGTCTTCAGCGGAGAAGTGCGGATGTGCCTGGGCTACACCGAACCCGAAGGCGGATCCGACGTCGCCACGTGCAAGACGCGCGCGGTGCGGGACGGCGATCAATGGGTCATTAACGGGTCCAAGATGTTCACCACCGGCGCGCACAACTGCCAGTACGTGTTCCTGATCACCAATACCGACCCGGACGCGCGGAAACACAAGAGCCTGACCATGTTTCTGGTGCCGCTCGACCTGCCGGGCATTGAAATCCAGGGCATCCGCACCGTCGACGGAGACCGGACCAACATCGTGTACTACAGCGATGTCCGGGTCGACGACAAATACCTGCTCGGTGAGGTCAACGGCGGCTGGACCGTGTTGCGCGGACCGTTGGATGCCGAGCACGGAGCGGTGTCGGCGGCGCCGGACGGGCTGCAGGACGTCGCGATCATGGCGCACCAGAGCGGGTTCATGTCCGCCGCGGTCGACGCTGTCGCGGCCCGGGTAGGCCAACCGGGACCGGACGGGTCCCGCCGGGTGGACGACGGATCGGTGGCCTTCCGGCTCGGGCGCAGCGCCGCCCGGCTGGAAGCGGCGCTGTCGACACCGGGTATCTTCGGCCGGGTCGCGCAGGCGCAGACCATGCGTGACATCGGAACCGATCTGATGGACATCGCCGGTCCCGCCTCGGTACTGCCGATCGAGACCGACGGCGCCGCCGACAACGGGACGTCCGAATATCTCTACCGATTCGCCCCGCTGGCCGGGATCTACGGCGGCACGTTGGAGGTGTTCCGCAACATGATCGCCCAGCACGTGCTGGGACTCGGCAAGCCGAACTATTCGCCGCCGGCCACCAAGGTGTCCTGAGGTCCCTCAGGCGTGCGAGGTCGGACTCTGCGGAGACTCCCACTTCGCGGCCAGCGATCTCTTGACCGTGGTGCCCGCCGCCAGTTCGAGCTGGAAGGTTTCACCGCTGTCGCCCTCGAGCGTGACGACGTATCCCTCATCGGTGGCGTCCTTGAACACCACTTTGCACGTCTGCTCACCCGTAGCGCGCACGAGCGCAATGAGATCGCCGGGGGAGACGTCATCGATTCGGTCGTTTCCGGAGATTTCAGCCATGTTCCCGACGCTAGTCGATGGGTCGGATGCCGACTGAGTAGGGCTCAGTCGCGTCTGCCCCGGGTACGGCGTAACCACCGGCCGCGTTTGATGTCCTTTTCCTCGGCGGCCTCGTTCTTCTCGACGACGCGGGTGTCGCGCGGTGGCAACTGCAGTTCGCGCTCGGCGGCGATGCCGGCCTGCAGTTGCCGGCCCCGCTCCAGTTCGGCGTCGAGTTCGGCGCCGAACAACAGCGCCAGGTTGGTGATCCACAGCCAGAGCAGGAACACGATGACGCCGCCCAGCGTGCCATAGGTCCGGTCGTAGCTGCCGAAACGGCTTACGTAGCAACCGAATCCGACGGAAGCGGCGGACCACACCACGATCGCGACCCCCGCGCCGATGCTGAGCCAGCGAAACTTCGGTTGCTGCACATTGGGTGTCGCGTAGTAGAGGATCGCGACCACCAGCGTCACGATCGCCAGCATCGCCGGCCATTTCAGGACGGCCCAGGCGGTCCGCGCGGCACTTCCCAACCCGGTCGCGTTGCCCACCGCCTCGGTGACCGGCCCGCTGACCACGAGCATGACGGCCACCGCCGCGGCCAGCACCAGGCCCGCCAACGTCAGTACCAACTGCAGCGGCCGCAACTTCCACACCGGGCGCCCCTCGGCGATCTCGTACACGCGGTTCATCGCCCGACCGAACGCACCGACATATCCCGACGCCGACCACAGCGCCGCGAGTGCGCTGATGATCAGCGCGAAACCGGCGGACGGGTTGTCGACCACCTGCGCGATGGGTTGACGCAGCATGTCGACCGCCGACGCGGGGGCCAGGCCCGCGACCACCTCGAGCAGCGCGTCGGTGGTGCGGCGTCCCTCACCGAAGACGCCGAGCAGCGAGACCATCACCAGTAACGCCGGAAAAACCGACAACACGGCGTAGTAGGTGAGTGCGGCCGCCAGGTCCAGGCATTGGTCTTTGCGGAACTCGTACCCGGTCTTACGCAGCACGAACAGCCACGAGGCCTTGGTCAGGTCGTCCGGCGACTGCGGCTTGCTCGGATCGTCGGGATCGAGCGCCCGTTTGCGTTTGTCGCTCGGCGCTTCGTCGGTGTCGGATCGGGCCATATCTTCCGGTTCCCGCCGGCGCACTGATTCACACCCCGCGGCGGCCCCCGTCGATGCCAAGAATTCGTTGAGAATCCTCCAAAGCCGCCCGACCAACATGGGGTCAACGCACACAGCATCTCGGCCGAGCAGACCTGGAGAAATCACGAATGACCCTCAACGGCTTCCCCGAAGTTCGGCCGCGTCGATTCGATTGGATGCACCCTCGGGGCCGGGTACTCGCCTACAGCGGATTGCTGGCGTTCAACGCGGGTTCGGTGAATGCGGTGGCGCTGCTGGTGCTGGCGGTGCCGGTCGGCAACCTCACCGGGGTCACCACCCAGCTCGGCATGGACACCGCCCACCCGTGGCGATACGAGAGCCACGTGCTGACCGCCATCCTGCTGGGCTTCCTGGTGGGGGCGGCCGTCGCCGGTGCGCTGTTGGCATCGGTTCGGGCCCCGCTGGCCAGCCGGCATGCCCTGATCCTGTCGGCGCAGGCGGTGCTGCTGCTACTCGCCGCGGCGGCGTTTCCGTCCGGCACCCCTGGCTCGGACGCACTGCAAATCAATGCGGTGAAGGTGCACCTGGTCGGACTGGGTTTTGAGAAAACTGCCGTGCAAGCGTTGCTGGCCGCAGCGGCCCTCGGCCTGCAGAACGGGCTGACCTCCAGCTTCCGCGGCATGGCCATCCGCACCACTCACTTCACCGGCACCGTCACCGATCTCGGGCTGATGCTGGGTCGCAGCCGTCAGGACGGCATCGACACGTGGAAGATCGTGACCCTCACCGTGACGCTGTTGCTGTTCCTGTCCGGTGGTATCGCCGGGATCCTGATCGGTGCTCAACTCGGCGGGTGTGCGCTGCTCGTCCCCGCCTCGATCTGTGTGGCGGTCGCCGCGGCCAACATGGTGCAGGGCCGGGAGCGCCGGGCGGTGTTGGTGCCCGTCTGACCTTTGCGGCTCGCGGACGGCCCGCGCGGACGGCTTACGTGGTGAGCACGCTCGCGGCGGCGGTGCCCGGCGCTCCGTACAACTGGGCGAAGCCCACCTTGGGATCGCCGGGAACCTGACGATCGCCCGCCTGTCCGCGTAACTGGCGAACGATCTCGTGGATCTGGCGCAGCCCCGAGGCCCCGATCGGTTCGCCGTTGGCGATCAGGCCGCCGTCGGTGTTGACCGGCATCGGCCCGCCGATCTCGGTGGCTCCGTCGGCCAGCAGCTTCTCCTGCTCTCCGTCGGCGCAGAAACCGCACTCGGCCAGATGGATGATCTCCGCACCGGCGTCGGTGTCCTGCAGCTGAATCACGTCCACGTCAGCCGGGCTCACGCCCGCCTTCTCGAACGCGGCGCGCGCCGCGTAGACCGTCGGCGAAACATCCTCCTGCACCGGCGCGCAGGTGGTGTTCACCTCATAGGCACCGTACTTGCGGGTGCGAACCTCGACCGCCTTGAGGTACACCGGCTTGTCGGTGTAGCGGTGGGCGATGTCCGCGCGGCACATCACCACCGCGGCGGCGCCCTCGTCCGGCGCGCAGAACATGTACTGGGTCAACGGATAGTTCAGCATCGCCGAGTTGAGGATGTCGTCCTCAAGGATCGGCTTGCGCCGGAACGCATTCGGATTCAGCGCACCGTTGCGGAAGTTCTTGGCGGCCACCCTGGCCAGGGTGCGCTGGGAGATGGCGTGGTCGTGCAGGTAGCGGTTGGCTTTCATGCCGAAGAACTGGGTGGTGAGGTACTGGCCGTTCTCGGCGTACCAGCGCGGCATCCCGACCAGCGCGGGATCCTCGGTGAACGCACCCCTGGGGTGCTTGTCCAGTCCGACCGCGAGGCCAATCTCGTAGTCGCCTAACCGAATTCCGTCCGCACAGGCCTTCGCGGCGCTGGCCGCGGTGGCGCACGCGTTGAAAACGTTGGTGAACGGTATCCCGGACAGCCCGACCATTCCGACGATCGCGTCCGGATTGGCCACCGTCCAGCTGCCACCGGTGGCGGCTTGAATATCGGCCCACTGCACACCGGCGTCGGCCATTGCGGCGAAGATGGCGTCGACACCCATCTGCATCGCGGACTTGCCCTCGAACCGGCCGAACGGGTGCAGGCCAACCCCGATGATGGCTACCTCGTGCACTACCCAAACACCCTTCCTGCCGCGATCGGAGGGAACGCTATGACGACAGACTTGTCTATACTACTGTAACCGTTACCGTTGATCGTTCCGAAAGCGTAGCCAACCAAGAAGGGGTCGCCCGTGGGCAAGCACCGCATCGACCGCTTGATGGCGTTGGTCCCGGACAACACCGACGCGTTCGTCGGGGCGATGAGTGCCGACTTCGGAACCCGATCCCAGATGATTCCCTCGGCGGCACCGTTCGGGGGAGGCGGCCGCAGCGGCATGGGGGCCTACCACGGCACAGCCGGTTTCGACACCTTCACCCACTACCGCACGGCGGTCGGTTCGGATCTGCCGTTCAGCATCACCAGCAGCGCGGCGCCACCGTTCCGCAAGTCGATGAAGAGGTATGCCGACGGGCAGTTGTGGTTGGCGCGCAACAGGACTCGCCGCCGTATCAAAAGGGCGCAGTCCAGTCAGGGGGCGGGTTCATGACGACGGCGACGGTGGTGTTCGACCCGTTCTCCGAAGACTTCTTCACCAATCCCTACGACATCTACCGGCGGATGCGTGCGGAAGCGCCCGTCTATTACAGCGCCGAGTACGACTTCTACGCGTTGACCCGCCACGCGGATGTGGCGGCGGCGTTCAAGGACTACCAGACGTATTCGTCAGCCTACGGGGTCGACCTGGCGCAGGTGCGCACCGGTCAGGTGGCCGAGCACGGATCAATCATCGCGATGGATCCGCCGGCCCATCGCCGGATGCGCGGCCTGCTGAACAAAGTCTTCACCCCACGCGCCATCCAGGCATTCCGTCCGTTGGTGACCCAGTCCATCGATAAGCATCTCGCCGCGGTGAACCGGAACGGTTTCGACTTCGTCCAGGACTTCTCGGCACTGTTCCCGGTGGACGTGATGACGACGTTGCAAGGTGTGCCCGAACCGGACCGGCAACAGATCCGGCTCTGGATCGACGACCTGCTGCACCGCGAACCAGGCCAGGTCGAAGCGAGCGAGGCCGGCATCAAATCGGCCATCGACATGTCTATCTACTACTACCGGATGATCAAAGCGCGCCGCGAGAACCTGGCCGACGACCTGTTGAGTAAGCTGATCCAGTCGCAGATCGAGCGTGACGACGGTGCGGTGACCCCGCTGAGCAACCTCGAGATCACCGAATTCGCAACGTTATTGGGTGGTGCCGGCGCAGAGACGGTGACCAAGTTGCTGGGTAACGCCGCAGTGGTGTTCGCGCGCAACCCGGATCAGTGGCAGAAGCTGTTGGACGACCGCAGCAAGATTCCGCTGGCGGTCGAGGAACTGCTGCGTTACGAGGCGCCATCGCAGTACAACGTGCGCCACTCGATGCGCGATGTGACGTTGCACGGGGTGACGATTCCCGCCGGCAAACCGGTGTTTCTGGTCGGGGCGTCGGCCAACCGGGATCCGGCGGCCTGGACCGACGCGGACACCTTCGACCTGGACCGTGACCGCACTGAGGCGCAGAATCTGGGTCTCGGCTACGGAATTCACAGCTGCCTGGGTGCGGCCCTGGCCCGGCTGGAAAGCGTGATCGCGCTGGACCGGATGCTGGACTTCATGCCGCGCTACGAAGTCGACTGGTCGGGGTGCCGACGGGTCAACATGCAGAACGTCGCCGGCTGGAGCAATGTGCCGGTGCGGGTGCTGGACTAAGGTCCGGGATCGCGACGCCAGACCAGGGTGCTGTGGATGGCCCTGCCCCGGGCCGAGCGCTGGCTCACCGACAGCGTCAACCGGTCGCCGTCGATGCGGGCGTGCCGAAGTTGAGGCTGTTCCAACAACTCCGGCATGGTCGCAATGACGACCTCGTGGGTCACCGTCGACGCCTGCTCGTCGACGTGGAATCGTCCACCGTAAGAGACGAATTCGGCACCCGGGCCCGGCGTCAGCTGTGCGGACATGTGCCCGTCGGTGGTGTAGAGGATGAGCCCGCACGGGTGCTCGCCGAACGGATGCCGCAGTTCGCCGGTTTCTTCGTCGCGGGAGACGAACGATTCCAGTCGCCACCCACCCAACAATGCCGCATGCAGCTCGCCCACCCGGTTGACCCTACCGAATCATTTACAGTACCGTCCACGTTCATGGGCTGTAGGCGTCTGCGGCGATGATCGCCGCGGCCGGTGGCGCGATCAAGATCGATGGGGGCATTCCCATGGAGCTGACGCGCGTACGTTCGGCTGCGACCGAATTGGAAAGCCGCGGCTACGACGGCGGTTGGACCGGGGAGATCAATCACGACCCGTTCCTGCCCATGCTGTTGGCCGCCGAACACACCTCGACAATTCAACTGGGCACCAGCATTGCGGTGGCGTTCGCGCGCAGCCCGATGACGGTCGCCAACGTCGCGTGGGACCTGCAGTCCTTCTCGGCAGGCCGGTTCGTCCTTGGCCTCGGCACCCAGGTCCGGCCACACATCGAGAAGCGGTTCAGTATGCCGTGGAGCCGGCCGGTGGCCAGGATGCGCGAGTTCGTCATGGCGTTGCGCGCCATTTGGAACTGTTGGCAGGGTGGCGGCCGGCTGCGTTTCGAGGGCGACTTCTACACGCACAAGATCATGACGCCGATGTTCACCCCCGAACCGTTGACCTGTGCGCTGCCACAGGTGTTCGTGGCTGCTGTCGGTGCCGCGATGACGGAGATGTGCGGGGAGGTCGCCGACGGGGTGATCGCCCATGCATTCACCACCCGTCGCTATCTGGACGAGGTGACCTTGCCGGCGTTGAACAACGGGCTCCGCCGGGCCGGGCGCGACCGGAGTGACGTCGCCGTGTCCTGTCCGGTGTTCGTCGTGACCGGCCGCACCGAGGCCGAAATATCCGACGCCGCTACGGGAGTCAGAAAGCAGCTCGCGTTCTACGGTTCCACACCGGCCTACCGCAACGTGCTCGATCTGCACGGCTGGGCCGATCTGCACACCGAACTGCACCGGCTGTCGCGGCAGGGCGAATGGGACGCGATGGGCACGCTGATCGATGACGACATGCTGGCTGCTTTCGCCGTGGTTGCACCCGTCGGCGAACTGGCCGCCGCGCTGCGCGTGCGCTGCCAGGGCGCGGTCGATCGGGTGCTTCCGGCGTTCCCGGCGGCCTTGCCGCGGGCAACGGTTGTGTCGATCCTCGAGCAGCTGCGCTAGAAAGGTACGGCCATGTTGGACAGGGGCACAGACAGGGTCAGGGGCCGCACGGTCGTCGTCACCGGTGGCGCCCGCGGCATCGGATTCGCCACCGCGAGAGCACTATTGGCCCGCGGCGCGCGGGTGGTTATCGGCGACCGCGACGGTGCGGCGCTGGCGGCCGCGGTCACGGAACTCGGTGCTGCGGGCCAGCTTTCCGCTCACCTGCTCGACGTCTCCGATCGGGCGTCGTTCGCCGCGTTCCTGGACCGGGCACGAGGCGACAGCGGCGGCCGCATCGACGTGCTCATCAACAACGCCGGCGTGATGCCGGTAGGTTCGTTCATCGGGCAATCGCAGCAGGCGTTGCGGTCCGCCATCGAAGTGAACCTCTGCGGGGTGCTCAACGGTTGTCAGCTGGTGTTGCCCGAGATGGTGGCACGCCGGCGCGGGCACATCGTGAACATCGCCTCGATGGCGGGCGTGATGGCGATCCCCGGACAGGTGGTCTACGCGGCGACCAAGTTCGGTGTGGTCGGACTCAGCGTCGCGATGGCCGACGAATTCGCCTCCCGCGGTGTCGATGTCACGGTGGTGCTGCCGCCGTTCACCCAGACCGAGCTGATCGCCGGGACGAACGCCGCCGGTATCGGCAAACCGGTGCGGCCCGAGGTGGTGGCCGCGGCGATCGTCGGCGCGCTGGACAGGCCGCGCACTCATGTGGCGCTGCCGCAACCGACCCGGTTCGTCGGACCGGTGGTGGCGATGCTCGGGGCGCGCGGCCGGCGCTGGTTCAACAAGCGAGTCGGCGCGGACACCCTGTTTCTCGACGACATCGATCACGCGGCGCGGGCCTGCTACGAGCGACGGGCCGAGGCGGCGGTCGGTGTAGTGGACGCCTAGCCACCGCTCGAACGCGTTGATTCTGCGGTGAGGGTGTGGCGCACTCGCACTCTTGCACCCTGGACGCAGAGCCAAGGCGGGCGGCGCCCGCCTAACCCGCTTCGGCCTGGGCTCGCGCCCACCGGTAGTCGGCCTTGCCCGACGGGCTGCGCTGGATGACATCGCGAAACACGACCGCTTTCGGAAGTTTGTAGCGCGCCAACGACGTTGCGGCATGTGCGATCAACTCGGCAGCATCGGTGCGGGCGCCGTCGGCCAGCGCCACTACGGCCACCACCTCTTGGCCCCACCGCTCGCTGGGACGTCCGGCGACCACCACGTCGGCCACGGCGGGATGGGAGGCGACCGCGGTCTCGACCTCTTCGGCGAAGATCTTCTCCCCGCCGGAGTTGATGGTCACCGAGTCGCGGCCCAGCAACTCGATGTGGCCGTCGTCGCGGTGACGGGCACGGTCACCGGGAATCGCGTAGCGCACGTTGTCGATGACCGGGAAGGTCGCGGCGGTCTTGACCGCATCGCCTTTGTACCCCAGCGGAACGTACCCGCGTTGGGCCAGCCAGCCCAGCCCGTCGTGGCCCGGGGGCAGGATCGAGCTGAGATCCTCAGCGGCCACGAAGGTGTCCGGCCCGGCATTGAAGGTACCGGTCGACACCGCCCCCGACATGGACATGTGGTGCATCTGCGCGCCGGTCTCCGAGGATCCGACGCCGTCGATGATGATGGCGTTCGGCAGCACCTCGATCAGCCGTTGCTTGACGTACGGCGTTAGCAGCGCCCCGCCGTTGGCAACGACGGCGAGCGACGACAGGTCGACGTTCGCATTCTCGATCGCCGCGACCAGCGGTCTGGCGATCGCGTCGCCGACCACCGTGACCGCCAGGACCCCTTCGCGTGCGATGGTGCGGACCACCTCGTCGGCATCGAGTCGGTGCACGGTTGCGGGAAACACCACCGACTGCCCGGTGGTCAGCGCCGTCATCACACTCCACTGCGCGGCGCCGTGCATCAGCGGCGGCAACACCATCAGCCTGGTACCCGGGCCGGCCGTCACCCGCGCCACCACGTCCTCGACGGAGCCGACCGGTTGACCGGTGACCAGGTCGCGCCCACCGAAGGAGGTCATGAAGATGTCGGCCTGACGCCACAGCACACCCTTGGGCATCCCCGTCGTGCCACCGGTGTAGAGCACATAGAGGTCGTCGGGCGAGTGCTGTACGGGCGGGGCTTCGGGGCTGGCAGATGCCAGCGCCTCTTCGTAATCGACTGCGCCATCCAACAATTCGTTGCCCGAGTCGTCGGCGATCTGGATCAGCACTCGCAGCCCGGGCAGATCGGGCAGTATCTCTGCCAGCCGCGGCGCGAACTCGGCGTGGTAGATCAGGGCGGTGGCGCCGGCGTCGGCCAACAGGTATTGCAGTTCTTGCCGGACATAGCGGAAGTTCACGTTGAACGGCGCGACGCGCGCGGCGAACGATCCGAGCAGGGATTCGACGAACTCGTTGCCGTTGTAGGCGTAGATGCCCAGCAGATCCTGCCCGGCTTCGTGGCCGGCCAACTCTGCGCGCTCGGTGTGGCAACCCAGTCCGCGCGAATGCAGATAGTTGGCCAGGCGGTTGGCGCGATCGGAGATCTGGGCGTAGCTGAACCGCCGGTCGCCCTGAATGATCAGGTCGCGGTCCGGGATCGCGGCCGCGACGGCCGCCACGACCGCGGGGACGGTGAATTCGGTCTCGGGCACGAGTGTCCTTTCTGCCGAGCAGACGCAGAATCGCACGGATGAGCTTGCCGCAGTGCGATTCTGCGTCTGCTCGCGCCTCAAGGCTGGTGGGGTAGCAGGCGGACCATCAGCCCGTTGGCTTCGGTCAGCACCGTGCCGTCGGTCGCCGTAATGCTAGCGGCAATGAAAACCTTGCGGCCGTCGACTTCGCTGATGCGCCCCGCAGCGGTCAATGGCTCGCCGATCGGCGTGATCTTGCGGTAGTCGACGTGCAGATAGGCGGTGCGGGTGGGCCGGATCTCGGCGGCGGTGACCACCATGCCGAACAACCAGTCGTACAGCAGCGGGATCATCCCGCCGTGCACCGCGTTGTTACCGCCGACGTGGGCTTGGGTGAAATGTCCGTGCATCACCACCCCGTCCGGGCCGGATTCGGTGACGCTCCAGGGCGGCAGCAGGGGATGGCCCAGGCCGGGCAGGCTCAGCACCCGACCGGCCACCGCGTCGACTTCGGGAACCTGGTGGCCGTCCAGGAGCGCGCACGCCTGCTCGATATGACCGGCGGCGGCAGCCCACAGTGCGCTGTCCGGGCGGGTGGAGACGGTCAGATCCTGCAACCGCCGCAGGGCGGCCGCGAAAGGACCCAGTTCCTCAGGTGCGTCTTCGACGGGTCTGACATCGGGGAATCCCCCGCGGGCCGGGGATGCGGTCTCGGTCATTGCGCCGTCCAGGTCTGCACCAGGTCCTCGGTGGTGGTGACGGTGGCCAGCAGCGAGAGCGTATTGGCGATGACGGCCTCGCCGTACTCGGTCGGGATGCCGGCCACTGCGTCGCGGGGCACCACCACCCGGTATGCGGCGTTGACGGCGTCCATGACGAAGTTGGGGATCGCGATGTTGAGCGAGACGCCGACCACCACGACCGTGCTGACCCCGAGGTTGCGTAGCACCGCGTCCAGGTCGGTGCCACCCATCGGGCCCACCCCGTGCCAGCGGGAAAGCACCAGATCGGTTGGCGCGGGCCCTAATTCGGGGAGCAGCGCCGCCCCGGGGGTGCCCGGGGTGATGTCGACCTGTCCTTGCCCAAGGGTGAAGATCTTGGCGTTGCGGTTGGAGCCCAGCCCGTCCGGACGCTTGTGCACCAAGCAGTGCACGACGTGCACGCCGGCCGCCCGGGCCGCGGGCAGCAGACGCGCGATATTGGGCAGTGCGACGCGACGGGCCTCCTCGGCGAGCATCGCCAGTCCGGCGTGCGGGCCGATGACCGCACCCTGGCACTCCTGGGTGACGATCGCGGTGTGCCCGGGTCCGACGAGACCGGCGAGTTTGTCGGTCATCCCCGGGCGCCCACTGCCGGTGCCGCGTCATAGAATTGTGTCGCCCATTTTCGCAGTGCCATATAGCCTTTCGCGTCGGTCTTGGACAGCGCCGGGCGTTCCACATATTTCTGGTACCGCCAGATTTCCAGGTCGTCGAAGACGGTGGACAGGAACTGCCTTTCGATCAGCTCGCGCAGCTTGCCCGCCGGCACCGGGGCGTCGTCACCGGGGACGCGCGGCCACCAGATCGAGTAGAACAGGTCGGAACGCTCGTCGTCGACCGGCGTGCAGGTGAAGATCAGCCGATGGTTCTGGGCGCCCTCGAAAACGCTGATCGCCCCGCCGAGACCGAACAGGTGGCTGTGAAAGATCAGGGCCAGGTCGTCCGGGTTGTCGCTGCGCGCGTCCGGCCATCCCGCGGTGAACTGCCACTCGTGCTCGACGATCTTCCAGTCCAACACCCGGGGCGTGACGGTGGCGTGGTGCACGTATTCGAAATGCGCGCTGTCCGGGGCGTTTTCGGCCACGATCTGGGGATGCACCGGTTCGCGTTCGGCGCGCCGGGAGAATTCCGGGTACGCCCGGTAGTAGGCCGCCGGGTCGGTCTCGAACTGCGGGAACTTCTTGAAGATATCGGGCATTTCCCACTGGGGTTCTTTGCCGTCCGGGTGGTGCCAGATGAACACGCAGTCGTACTGCTCCCGCACCGGGTAGACCTGCAGCCGCAGCGCGCGGTTGGGCCGCTCCGGCTGGTAGGGGATGTACCGGTTGGTGCCGTCCGGACCCCAGCGCCACCCGTGGAACGGGCACTGGAGGCAGTCGCCGACCACCTTGCCGCCATGGCCGAGGTGGGCGCCGAGATGTTTGCAGTGCGCTTCCAGGATGTGCAGTTCGCCGGAGTCGTCGCGGTAGGCGACCAGGTCCTCACCGAAGTACTGCAACGGCCGAGCCTCGCCGACCGGGAATTCCGGGGACCACCCGACCATGAACCACCCGGTGACTTTCCAGGTGAAAGGGACCTGCACGGCGGCGCCTTTCGACTATGGGCTGATACTTAATCTATTACAGTATAGATTTCAGCAACTTGACACCATTCGTCCGGCGCGGGCAAGGAGCTCTATGTCTGGTCACGACCTGCGGGGGAGCCGGTGATTCGGCAGCTCAAGACTTGTGCCAGACCGGAGGTGACGGGTGGATCTTGACGTTCTGGTGATCGGTGCCGGGTTCTCCGGCCTGTACATGCTGCACCGGCTGCGCCAGCTCGGTGTGCGGGCCCGGGTGCTGGAGATGGCGGAGAACGTCGGCGGCACCTGGCTGCTCAACCGGTATCCCGGGGCACGCTGCGACATCGAGAGCATCGAATACTCCTACAGCTTCTCCGAGGAGATTCAGCAGGAATGGGTATGGACGGAGTCCATGCCGGCCCAGCCCGAGATCGAGGCCTACCTGAACTTCGTCGCCGACAAGCTCGACCTGCGCCGCGACATCGCGTTCAACACCGAGGTGGTCGCGATGCGTTTCGACGAGGACGCCGCGGCGTGGGAGGTGCGCACGCAGGCGGGTGAAACGCTCACCGTCCCGTTCGTGGTCGCCGCGTCCGGAATCCTCTCGGTCCCTCTGGAACCCGATATCCGCGGGATGGCGTCCTTCGCCGGGACGTCGCTGTACACCAGCCGCTGGCCGCGCGAGGGCTTCGATCTGCGTGGTAAGCGGGTCGGTGTGATCGGCACCGGCTCCACCGGAGTGCAGCTCATTCCCGTCGTTGCGCAGGAAGCCAAGCAGCTCACCGTGTTTCAGCGTTCGGCACCGTACACGCTGCCGTGGCAGGTGCACCGGTTCGAACCCGGGGAGTTGGACGAGATGAAAGCGCGCTACGCCGAGATCCGAGCCGCGCAGCGCGACCATCCGATCGGGGCGGCACGGCTGAGCGCGTTCTCGGTGCTGCTGGAGATGCTGGCCAGCCCGCCGCTGAAGTCAGCAACCCGCGAGCAGCAGCTGCGCGCCATCGAGGAGAACGGCGTGCTGGGCGCGCTGAACTGGAGTGACGTCTTTTTCGACATCGAGGCCAACCAGATGGCCGCGCAACTGTACGGTGAAGCCGTTGCCCGAATTGTGCGAAACCCCGAGACCGCGGCCGCCCTGGTGCCGCGACACCCGTTCGCCTGCAAGCGGCCGATCATCGACCAGGGCTACTACGAGACGTTCAATCGGGACAACGTCATCCTGGTCGACCTGCGCAACGACCCGATCCAGCAGGTAACTGCCACCGGCATCCGCACCGCCCGCGGAGAACACGAACTGGACGTGATCGTCTACGCCACCGGGTTCGACGCGATGACCGGCGCGCTGAGCCGCATCGACATCCGCGGCCGCGACGGCATGTCGCTGGGTGAATTCTGGGGCGAGGCAGGCCCGCTGTCCTACCTCGGGTTGGCGGTCGCCGGATTTCCCAATCTGTTCACCGTCCAGGGCCCGGGCAGCCCCAGCGCAGCGACCAACTTCGTGGCTGCGCTCGAACAACACGTCGAATGGATCGGGGACTGCATCGCGTATCTGCGGGGCAACGGGATCCGTACCATCGAGGCGCTGGACACCGCCCAGCAAGAGTGGATCGAGCACGCCACCGCGCTCGTCGCTCCGACGGTGCTGGTACACCCGTCCTGCAGCTCCTGGTACAACGGGGGCAACGTTCCCGGCAAGAAACGGATGTACATGGGCTACACCGGTGGCATCCCCGAATACCGCCGGCGGTGCGACGAAGTCGCGACCACCGGGTACGCCGGATTCAAGCTGAGGTAGGTGATTGGTCGTGTCGTTGGCAACCCGCGGGCTGGGCATCAGCCGGGAACTGGGCATGCTGCTGCCGCGCACCGTGTCCGGGGTCAGGGGGCAGCCGTTCGGGGTGCGCCCCTTCGGCGAGGTGTTCCTGGATGAGCTTGTGCTGACCGGCTTTTCGGTGCTCAATGACGGCAGGCCCACGACGGTGCGGACGGCGCAGGAGTGCGCCGCGGCAGCCGAGGAGCTGTCAGCGCTCGGCATCGACGGAGCCCACGCCGAGCCCGCGCCACTGCACGTGCGCGCCGTCCGACGCCGCCGCATCGCAGGGCTGGCGTACGAGCGCATGACCTTCGAGCACGACCCCGCACTGCCGCAGACGCTGGTGGACGAGGGCTTCGGGGGCGCCGCGCGGGCGGCGGTGCACCTGTGCCGGCACCGTGACGGTCCGCGGCCATGGCTGATCTGGATCCATGGCGCCGGTCAGGGTGGTGCGGAGGACATGTTGATGTCGCGCATCGACCGCGTGCACCGCGGCCTGGGCTACAACGTGGCGATGCCCGTTCAACCCGGGCACGGCTGCCGGCGCGGGTATTGGCCGGCATATCCCGACACCGATCCGCTGGGCAATGTCGCAGGCATGATGCGGTCGGTGTCGGAAATCCGCGCGGTGCTGCGCTGGGTGCGCAAACAAGCCACCACCGTTGTGGTGGCCGGAGTGTCGATGGGCAGCCCGGTGGCCGCACTGGTGTCGCATCTCGAGCGCGACATCGACGCGGTCGCGTTGTACACCCCGATCCTGGGGTTGAACTCGATGATCGCCCGGCACCTGAGCAGGTCGGGTTCGTCGCGCCGGGATTACTGCACGTTGCTGCAATCCGACGTGGTGTCGCAGCTGACGTCGGTGATCGACCCGCTGCGGGCCGACCCGGCCCCGCCGCCGCACCGGCGGCTGATCGTCGCCGCCCGGCATGACCGGATGGCGATGCTGGAACCGGCGCTGGTGTTACAGGAGAGATGGGGCGGGCAACTGTACTGGTATGCCGGCGGACACGTCAGTCACGTGTTCTCCCGCCGGGTTCAGACCGTCTCGGAGCGGTTCCTGCGCGAAGTCAGGGGTTCGGATGAGTGATCGCCTTCTCGACGAGTTGGGCTACTACCTGCTGGCCGGAGCGGGGGGAGAGGGTCCCGCGACCCTGATGGACGAGGCCCGCCGGGGTGAGGAACTCGGCTTGGGCACCGCGTTCATCTCCGAACGATGGAACGTCAAGGAAGCCTCGTCTCTGGTGGGAGCGGCGTGCGCAGTGACCAGCCGCATGCAAATCGCCACCGCCGCAACCAATCACAACACCCGTCATCCGCTGATCACCGGTTCGTGGGCGACGACCATGCACCGGTTGTCGGGCGGCCGTTTCACGCTGGGCATCGGCCGGGGCATCGCCGCGATCTACGGGGCGTTCGGCATCCCGGCGGTGACCACCGCCCAGATGGAGGACTGGGCGAACGTCATGCGCCGACTGTGGCACGGCGAGCTGATCTTCAATCACGACGGCCCAATGGGCAAGTACCCCATTCTGTTTCTCGACCCGGACTTCGACGAGGACATCCGGTTGGCGTTGGTGGCGTTCGGTCCCAACACGCTGGCGCTGGGCGGTCGGGTGTTCGACGACGTCATCCTGCACACCTACTTCACCCCGGAAACGTTGCAGCGCTGCGTCACCACGGTGAAGACGGCCGCGGAAAAGGCCGGCCGCAACCCCGACAGTGTGCGGGTGTGGTCGTGCTTCGCCACGGTCGGCGACCACCTGCCCGAGCAGCTGCGCCTGAAGAAGACTGTTGCCCGCCTTGCTACCTACCTGCAGGGTTACGGCGACCTGCTGGTGAACACCAACAAGTGGGATCCCGCTGTGCTGCAACGGTTCCGCGAAGACCCGGTGGTGACGTCGATCGCGGGCGGGATCGACCACAAAGCCACGCCCGAGCAGATCGAGCACATCGCGACGCTGATTCCTGAGGAGTGGCTGGAACCGTCGGCCACCGGGTCGGCGCAGCAGTGTGCCGAGCGGGTTCGCCGCGAGTTCGACTACGGCGCCGACGCGGTGATCCTGCACGGCGCCACACCCGACGAACTGGAACCCGTCGTGGCCGCCTACCGGGCCGCGCAGTAGCGTGAGCAGACGCAAAAGCCCCCAATTTCGTTGCGAAATAGGGGCTTTTGCGTCTGCTCGCGCCAAAGGGGTCAGGGCAGGATGACGGTGCGCGTTACCGGCTCGGCGACCGCCTGCCGGCTGGACAGGCCGCGCCGTAAGGCATCCAGCAGCGCGTCGCGCGTCTCCCGCGGATCGATCAGCTCGTCGAAGCCCATGTTCTCCGCCGACCGGTAGGAGGCCTGCAATTCGGCCTTGCGCAGCTTGGCGGACAGATCCTCGGCAGCGTGCGAGGCGCGGGTGAGCGCGGCCGCGCTCATGGCGCCCATCGTCGCACCCGGATAGGCGAAAGTGGCTGTCTGCTGGTCGAATCCGAGCAGCGACATCACCATCGAACCGAAGCCGTACGCCTTGCGCAACGTCAGGTGCAACTTGATTGTCGTCGCCGCGGTCTGGGCGGCGAACATCCGCGCACCGCTGCGCAGCACGCCCTGGCTCTCCGAGCGACTACCGGGCAGCATGCCCGGGTTGTCGGCCAGGAAGATGATCGGCAGGTGGAACGAATCAGCCACCAGGATGAAGTGCGCCGCCTTGTCCGCGGCCGCGGCGTCGATGGAACCGGCCAGCACCTGCGGCTGGTTGGCGACGACGGCGACCGGTTGGCCGCCGAGATGGGCCAGCGCGCAGATGATCGCCTTGCCGAACGTCGGTTGAACCTCGAACCAATCGGGCCGGTCGAACACGACGTCGAGCACTGCGCGCATGTCGTAGACGCGGCGGTTGTCGCGGCTGACGATGCTGAGCAACTCCGGTGTCGGTCGCGGTTCGCAGGTCTCGTCCGGTTCCAGCGCCGGCGGGTACGACCACGCGCTGGGCGGGAAATACGACAGATAACGCCGGATGTCGTCGAGCACGGACTCGTCGTCCTCGGCGACGTTGTGGATCACTCCGCTGGGCAGCGCGACAGCCGGGCCGCCCAGGTCCTCCTTCGAAATGTCTTCGCCGGTGGACTCTTTGACCACCGGCGGTCCGGCGGTGAAGATGGTGCCGTGTCGGCTCATGATCCGGAAATCGCACACCGGGGCCACCAGAGCGCCGTGTCCCGCCGACGGCCCCAGCACCGCTGCCACCGTCGGGACCCGGCCCGAGCACTGCGTCTGCGCGAGCAGGTCGGTGGGGCTGCGGCCGTAGTGGCCACCGGTCGGCCGGAAGCCGGCGCCGTCCAGCAACATCACCATCGGGACCTTGTTGCGCACCGCCAGTTCGGCGATCCGGTGCCGCTTGGAGTTGCCGCCGGGGCCGATGCTGCCCGCCAGCGTGGTGAAGTCCTCAGCGCCCACCATCACCGGTCGACCGTCGATCAGACCCGATCCGGTGACGATCGCGTCGGCCGCGGTGTCGCCGCCAACCAAAGTACCCAGTTCGCGGAAGGTACCCGGGTCCAGCAGATAGTCGATGCGGGCGCGGGCGTCCAATTTGCCTTTGCCGCGGTGCTTGTCGAGGCGCTCCGGGCCCCCCATGGCCCACGCGTGGCGGCGACGCCGGTCGAGGTCGACGAGGGTCTCTTCCCAATCCTCGGGCTTACCCATCCTGGTCCTCACTCGCCGGGCCGAACCTGTTGAACTGCTCACTGTAGCGGGTCGGTGCCGGCGCGCATCGAACACGTTGACCCTACCGAATCGCTTACTGTAGCTTTTCCATCATGTCGCGTGGGGGCCTCAAGATCGACGGAGGTATCCCGAACAGGCTCGACGACGCGGTCGAGGCCGCCACTGCACTGGAACAACACGGGTTTGCCGGCGGCTGGACGGCCGAGACCAGCCACGACCCGTTCCTGCCGCTGCTGCTGGCCGCCGAGCACACCACGCGTCTGGAACTCGGCACCAACATCGCCGTCGCGTTCGCGCGCAGTCCGATGACCGTGGCCAACCTGGGCTGGGATCTGCAGGCGTACTCGCAGGGCCGGTTCATCCTCGGGCTGGGCACCCAGATCCAGGCCCATATCGAGAAGCGGTTCAGCATGCCCTGGAGCCACCCGGCCCGCCGGATGCGCGAATTCGTCGCGGCGCTGCGAGCCATCTGGTCGGCGTGGAAGGACGGCGAACGGCTGCGGTTCGAAGGCGAGTTCTATACGCACAAGATCATGACCCCGATGTTCACCCCGGAACCCATGCCGCACCCGGCCCCGAAGGTGTTCCTGGCCGCCGTCGGGGAGGCGATGACGGAGATGTGCGGTGAGGTTGCCGACGGCCACCTCGGTCACCCGATGGTCTCCAGGCGCTACCTCACCGAGGTGACGATGCCGACGCTACTGCGCGGTCTGCAACGCGCCGGGCGGGACCGCGCCGACTTCGAAGTCGCGGCCGAAGTGATGGTGGCGACCGGCACCGACGAGGCCGAGCTGGCGACCGCAATCGCGGCTGCGCGCAAGCAGATTGCGTTCTACGGGTCCACACCCGCCTACCGCCGGGTGCTGGACCTGCACGGCTGGGGTGACCTGCACACCGAACTGCACCGGATGTCCAAAGCAGGCGAGTGGGACGCGATGGCCGCACTCGTCGACGATGAAATTCTGAGCACCCTGGCGGTGGTCGCACCGGTCGGCGAAATCGGCGCCGCACTGCGAAGCCGTTGCGAGGGCATCGCCGACCGGGTGTGGCCGATCTTCTACGCCGCTTCCCAAGACTGTATTACCGCCGCCTGGAAGGAGATTCGCCCGTGAACGCTACGGTCATGGATGAGGCCGCCAAGCTGCTGGCCGATCCGCAAACCTACACCGACGAGCGCCGCCTGCACGCCGCACTGACCCACCTGCGTGCCAGTGCTCCGGTGTCCTGGGTCGAGGTGGAGCACTATCGGCCGTTCTGGGCGATCACCAAACACACCGACATCATGGACATCGAGCGCGACAACACGCTGTTCACCAACTGGCCGCGCCCGGTCCTGACCACTGCCCAGGGCGACGATCAGCAGGCCGCTATCGGGGTCAAGACGCTGATCCATCTCGACGACCCGCAACACCGCGACGTCCGCGCGATCGGAGCCAACTGGTTTCGGCCGAAAGCCATGCGGGCGTTGAAGGTTCGTGTCGACGAGCTGGCCAAGATCTATGTCGACAAGATGCTGGAAGTGGGGCCGGAATGCGACTTCGTCCAAGAGGTCGCCGTCAACTACCCGCTCTACGTGATCATGTCGCTGCTCGGCATACCCGAGGCCGACTTCCCCCGCATGCTCAAGCTCACCCAGGAGCTGTTCGGCAGCGACGACACCGAGTTCAAACGTGGCACCACCGTCGAAGACCAACTACCCGCGCTGTTGGACATCTTCGGTTACTTCAACGACGTGACCGCTGCGCGCCGCGAGCACCCGACCGAGGACCTGGCATCGGCCATCGCCAATGCCCGGCTCAACGGCGAACCGCTGTCCGACATCGAGACGGTGTCCTACTACCTGATCGTCGCGACCGCCGGGCACGACACCACCAGCGCCACCATCTCCGGCGGGTTGCAGGCGCTGGCCGAGAATCCCGACCAGTTGCAGCGGCTGCGCGACGACCTCTCGCTGATGCCGCAGGCCACCGAGGAGATGATCCGTTGGGTCACCCCGGTCAAGCAGTTCATGCGCACCGCTGCCCGGGACACCGAGGTACGGGGAGTTCCGATCGCCGCGGGCGAGTCGGTGCTGCTGTCGTACGTTTCGGGCAACCGCGACGAAGAGGTTTTCGACGATCCGTTCCGCTTCGACGTCGGTCGGGAGCCGAACAAGCATGTCGCGTTCGGCTACGGGGTGCACTTCTGCATGGGCGCCGCACTGGCCCGCATGGAGGTCAACAGTTTCTTCACCGAGTTGCTGCCCAGGCTCGAATCGATTGAGCTGACCGGTGATCCGCAGTATGTGGCCACCACGTTCGTCGGCGGTCTCAAGCACCTGCCGGTGCGCTACTCGCTGCGGTGAGGCGGCTGTGACCGCTGTGTGGCGCACGTCATAGACTCCCAGCGGGAGGACATCAGCCTATGACCCCGAGAACGATCATCATCACCGGCGCCAGCGACGGTATCGGTGCCGCGGCTGCGCGCGAGTTGCGTCGCGGCGGCGCGAACATCGTGGTGATAGGCCGGTCGCAGACTAAGACCGAGGCCGTGGCCGCAGAACTGGACGCGGATCATTTCGTGGTCGATTTCGCCGACCTGGCGCAGGCGCGCGCGCTGGCGGACAAGATCCGCTCCACCTACCCACGCATCGACGTGTTGCTCAATAACGCCGGCTGCATGGGCACCAAGATCCACCTCACCCCGGATGGTTACGAACACACCTATCAGGTGAACTACCTGTCCCCGTTCCTGCTGACCACCCAACTGATGGACGTGCTCGTCGACTCGCGTGCCACCGTCGTCAACACCACCAGCTCGTCGCATCTGCTGATCGTGCGGGCCGGCGTCGCGGACCTGGAGAACACCGCGCAACGCCGCCCCAGCACCGCCTATGCGCTGTCCAAACTGGCTATCGTGTTGTTCACCAAGGAATTACACCGCCGCTACCACAGCCGCGGGCTGTCTGCCGTAACTGTGCACCCCGGTTACGTCAACTCCAATTTCGGCCCGGCGTCGGGATCAAAGGCGCTGGCGTTCTCCAAACGCTACCTGCCGACCGAGCGGTACACCGCAACATCCGAACAGGGCGCCGAGCAACTGATCTGGCTGGCGTCGAGCACCCCCGGCGTGGATTGGACACCGGGCGAATACTATTCGCGGCACAAGATCGCCCGGGTGAACCGCCTGGCCAGAAACACCCGACTGGCCAACGACCTATGGGAGAGCACCATGACCAGGATCGCGACCTAACGCATGCTCGGTGTTCATCACACTGCGATCTGCACCGCGGATGCGGACCTCGCCAGACGGTTCTGGTACGACGGTCTGGGACTCGCCGAACTGTCCGACTATACGTTCACCGGCGACTGGCCAGACCTGTTCGGCGCCAAGGACACTCAGTTGCGCTCCCGCTTCCTGGGCGATCCGGGCACGCCCGACCCGGGGATCGATTTGATCGGACCGGCCCGGTGACCGCTCTGGTTACCGGCGGCGGGTCCGGGATCGGACGCGAAGTGGCGGCGCGGTTGCGCGAGGCCGGAGACGACGTCGTCGTCTGGGATCTCGCCGGCGCACCCGAGGCGCCGGATATCGTCTGCGACATCAGCGATTCCGATGCCGTGGCCGCCGCAATGGAACAAACCGTGCGCGAGCACGGCGTGCCGACCCGGGTGGTGACCTCGGCCGGAGTCGGGTCGTCCGGCCTGCTGCTGGAAATGCCGGTTGCGGAATGGCAGCGGGTATTGTCGGTCAACCTCACCGGCACCTGGTACACCATCCGCGCCGCCGCCCAAGCCATGATCGACGCCGAATTGCACGGTTCGATCGTCGTGGTCTCGAGCATCAGCGGCACCCTGGCCGACCGGGACATGGGCGCCTATTGCGTCTCCAAGGCGGGCCTGGACATGCTGGTGAAGGTCGCGGCGGTGGAGTGGGGGGTCCACGGCATCCGCATCAACGCCGTCGGGCCCGGGGTCACCCGGACCCCGATGCTGCCCGATGCCGAAAAGTGGCCTGCCTGGGTCGAGGGCATGTCCAAACGCACCGCCCTGCGGCGCCTGGGTGAACCCGCCGACGTGGCCGAGGCCATCCTCGGGACACTCGAAATGTCCTGGGTGACCGGGCAAGTCATCCACGCCGACGGTGGTCTCTCGTTGCACAGCCCGATCGACGCCTACGGGCAGGTGGAAAAGCTGATGCGGCTCAAGAAACTCAAGGAGCTGCACGAGGCCAAGCAGAAGGCCAAAGCCGCTGACCGCTCAGAGTGAACCACACACGCTGCACCGGCGTGTCCTGTCACAAAACGCACAGTCGGCGGCGGAGGGGCGGCGGCAGAGGCGGCCCGGCGCGGTCAGGCGATCGCGTAATCGATGACGCCGCGCACGATCTCGCCGTTCAGCAGATCGGCGTAGGCCTGGTTGATGTCGTCGAGACGGTAGCGGCGGGTGATCATCTCGTCGAGCTGGAGCTGTCCGGTCTGGTAGAGCCGGGCCAGCCGGGCGATGTCGGCCTTGGCGTTGCACGAGCCGAAGATGGTGCCCGCCAACGTCTTGTTCATCAGGATGAATTCCTGCAGGTTGATGTTGACCGACTGCTGCAATTGCGAGGTCATCCCGGTCAGCACGCACGTCCCGCCCTTACGGGTGAGCGCCACGGCATCGCGGACATCGTCGGCGGAGATCAACGACGGGCAGACCACCACCGCGTCCGCCATCACCCCATAGGTCAAGTCGCGCACCAGGTCCAGGGCTTCGGCTATCGAGGCGACGCTGTGCGTGGCGCCGAACCGCAATGCCGACTTCTGTTTGAACTCCACCGGGTCGACGGCAACGATGTGCGCGGCGCCGTTGATCCGGGCACCCTGGATCGCTCCGGTGCCGATGCCGCCCGCGCCGATCACCACCACCACATCGCCGCCGCGCACACCGGCCCGGTTGGCGGCCGACCCGTAACCGGTCGGAATGGCGCAGGACAACAGCGCACTCGGCACCAGCGGCAGGTGTGACTCCAGCTTGATCAGCGAATTCACCGACACCACAGTGTGTTCGGCGAACGCGCCGACCTTGGCCAGGTGCCCGAGGGGCCGGCCGTCGGCGGTGTGGTGGCGGAACGTCCCGTCGGTCGGCATGCCCGGTGTCAGGGTGCCGATGCCCTTGTCGCACAGGTATTCCATGCCGGTGGCGCACCAGCGGCACTGCCCGCACACCGCCACGAACGTCAGCACCACATGATCGCCGACCTCGAATTCGGTTACCCCGGGCCCGATTTCACGCACCACGCCGGAACCTTCGTGGCCGCCGATCATCGGGAACATGGTGGGCAGGCCCAGTGCCTTCAACACCTCGTTGGGTGCGGACATGTCGCCCTTGAGGATGTGGTCGTCGGAGTGGCACAACCCGGCGGCGGCCAACTGGACCAGCACCTCGCCGGCACGGGGCGCGTCGAGTTCGAACTCCTCGACCGACCAGGGTCCGCCGACATCGTGCAGGATCGCGGCCCGGCTTCTCATGCGGCCGGGCTGAACGTCACGGGCAGCTTGTTGGGGGAGCGGAAGGTGAGCCCGACGATCTTGGACTCCACCCCGGTTCCGTCGTCGTCGACGAACCTCAAGTCCTGCACGCGGTCGAACAGGCTGTTCAGGACCACCCTCGTCTCCAGCCGGGCCAGGTGCATGCCCAGACACATGTGGATTCCGCCGGCAAAGGCGATGTGGGCTTGCCGGGGGCGGGTGATGTCGAAGATGTTCGGGTTGCTCCACCGGGTTTCGTCGCGGTTGGCCGAACCCATGCACGTGTCAATCTGCGCGCCGGCCGGGATCAGCTTGCCGCCGATCTCGACCTCCCGCGTGGTGGTCCGCATGACCGCGGTGAGTGGGGTCTCATACCGCAGTCCTTCTTCCATCGCCATCGGAATCAGGGACCGGTCCCGGTAGACCATCTCCATCTGCTCGGGATGGGTCAGCAGCAGGTACAGCAGGTTGCCCGACGAGCGGTACGTGGTTTCCAAACCGGCCGGCAACAACAGGCGCAGGAACGCGATGATCGCCTCGTCGGTCAGCTTCTCGCCGTCGATCTCGGCGGCCACCAGGTCGCCGATGATGTCGTTGGTGGGTTTGCGCCGCCGCTGCTCGACCTGGTTGAGGAAGTAGCCGTGCAACTCGGCCGCAGCGGTCAGGCCCGCCATGATGTCGGTCGGGATCGAGATCAGATCGAGGGACAACCGGCGGAACATGTCGAGATCCTCGGGCGGCAGCCCGAGCAGCGAGGAGATGATGCGGGTGGGGAATTCGAAGGTCAGGGCCTTGACCAGGTCCGCTTCGCCGTTGTCTTTGATTTCGTCCACCAGCTGATCGCAGACCGGCCCGATCACCGAGGGTTCCCACCGTTCCAGGGCCGTGGACCGGAATGCCTTGGCCACCAAGTTGCGGTGGTCGTGATGTTCCTTGCCGCCCATCGCCAGGATGGTGTGGCCCATCACCAAACCGATGGTGTCGTCGTATCTGGCCGAGGTGAAGGTCTGGTCGTCGCGGAAGGCGCGGAACACGTCGTCGTACTTGAACAGCACCCATTCGTCGCTGGGCCGCAGTTCCTCCGGCATCTGCTCGGGGTCGCCCAGACAGCCGTGCCAGACGGGGTCGGTGCGCCGCATGTATTCGAAGAACGGATACGGACTGGTTTCGCCGGTGAGGTCGAGGGCCACGGGGGCGCCGTCCTGATGGTCGGTGCTGAGCGTCATTGAGAGTCCTCTCTGCGCAACCGAGTGAGCCCGGATGGCGGGCCAGACAGCGGAATGTCGCTATCATAGTATAAATAGCAATCTAGCTGACAGCGGGCGAAGGGCGGTGGTGCCGCGGTGCCGCAACGCCATCTGGTGTGCTCCGTCGAGGAGTTGCCACCCGGCCAGATGAAGCTGGTGGACGTCGGGAAGTTCGGTGTGGGCGTGTACAACGTGCACGGCACGGTGTACGCCATCGTCAACTACTGCTCGCATGAAGGTGCGCCGCTGTGCCTGGGCCCGGTGGGCGGAACCAACGAACCCGCCCCCGACGAGCCCGGCGGGCTGCGTCGGGTGCGCGACGGGGAGATCGTCCGATGTCCTTGGCATAACTGGGAATTCGACATCACCACCGGGCGCAACATTGCCGATCCGAGTCGCCGGATCCGCACCTACCGGGTCGACGTCACCGAGGGGCAGGTGTATCTGACCGCATGAACCAGACCTTCCTGCCGTTCGTGGACGCCAACGTGCAACCGCACTTCCGGTACAACGCCGAACTGCGGCGTTATCTGCCGGACGCCCACAAGCTGCGGTCGATACCCGACGTGGAACAGCAGTGGTATCAGGCGCCCGGTGGCGACTACCGCGCCGACCTCTACGGCGAGCACTACCCGGGCTCGGATCCCGACACCGTCAGCCGGCACCTGTTCGACGAGGGCGGCGCGAGTTACGCGATCCTGAACCCGCTGACCCGCGGAAATATCGCGGACTACCTGCTCAACAGTCGCATCTGCGCCGCAGTCAACGACTGGCTGATCGACCGGTGGCTGGAACCGGACGGCGCTGACCGGTTCCGCGGCACCATCCGGGTGAACCCGGAGGACCCCCGCGGCGCGGTCGCCGAGATCGAGCGCCTGGCTGGTCACCCCAAGCTGGTCCAGGTCGGCGTGCCCATGCAGTCGCGCGAGCCGTTCGGCAAACCGATGTTCGAGCCGATCTGGGAAGCCGCGGCGGCGCACGGTTTACCGGTGGCGGTGCACGTCAACGGCGGCAACGGTGTCGACCATCCGCCCACCTTCGCCGGGCACGCGCACACCTACCCGGGCTATGCGGCGTTCATGCCGCTGAACTACTTCGTGCATCTGGCCGCGCTGATCGTCGAAGGCGTATTCGGCCGGCATCCGGGGCTGAAGTTCGTGTTCGCCGACGGCGGATACGACATCCTGACCCCGCTGATGTGGCGGCTGGACACGTTCTGGCTGTCGATGCGCGACCAGACCCCGTGGGTGGACCGCTACCCGAGCGAATACCTGCCCGACCATGTCCGGTTCTGCTCCTCGGCGTTGGACGGGCCCGTCGATGCCGCCGACGCCGCGCGCTGGATGGATTTCTCCGGCAAGGCCGACCTGGTGATGTACGGCTCCGGCTACCCGCACTGGTCGACGACCGCCCCCGCGGCGACGGCCGACGGTCTGGACACCGAGCAACAACGAAAAGTTCTGTGGCGCAACGCCAGTGAGCTATACGGGCTGACCGTGAGTGAAGGAAGCACACCATGACCGTTGTCGAACGCACAGCTGCTTGTCCCGATCGGCAGCAGGAGGCTGGGCAACGGCAGATCGCGGTGACCGTCGTCGATACCGACGTGCACCCGTTGCCGGTGTCCACCGACGTGCTCAAGTCGTACGCGCCGGCCGAATGGGTGGACAAGATCTGGCCGACCGGCAACGCCGTCAGCCCGGTCTCGCACTTCTACGACACCCCGGACTCGTACAAGACGTTTTCGCTGCGGATGGACGCCGCACCGCCCACCGGGGGCGTGGCCGGCAGCGATCCGGACTTCGCCGCTCAACAGCTCCTGGTCGACGCCGGGGTGAGCATCGCCTCGCTGGAACCGATGTGTGACGCGCAGTTGCCGCAGGCCGAACACGTGCTGAAGTCGACCTACAACGACTGGCTGGCCGACGTCTGGCTGGACAAGGGCAACGCCCACGGCCGGTGGCGCGGGTCGATCAGCGTCAGCGCGCAGACACCCGAGCAGGCCGCCCGGGAGGTCGAGCGGTGGGCGGGTCACCCGTACCTGTCGCAGGTGTTGATGACGCCGCAGACCCGCGGAATCCCGTTCGGCAGCCCGCATTTCGACCCGCTGTACGCGGCGGCGGCACGCGCCGGGCTGCCGGTGGCCACGCACCTGATGGGGCAGACGCCGTTCGAGCTGATCCCGTTGTACCCGGTCGGAAACCCCGCCCACTGGCACGACTTCTTTGCGTCCTGGCCGCTGCTGTATGTGTCGCACCTGATGAGCCTGGTGTTCGACGGCGCGTTCGACCGTCACCCCGACCTGCGGGTGGTGTTCATCGAAGGTGGTTTCACCTGGGCGATGCCGGTGATGTCACGCATGGACCGCATCTGGGCGGCCCGCCGCGGCGATCTGCCGCAGGTGCGCCGACCCCCGTCGGACTATGTGCGCGAGCACGTCCGGTTCACCACCCAGCCGCTGGAAGACGCCGACACCGTCCAGTTTCGCGAATACCTGGAGTTGATGGACCTCGGTGACAACCTGATGTTCTCGACGGATTATCCGCACTGGAGCTACGACTCGCCGATGTATGCGATCAACCGATTTCCGCGTGCGCAGCGCGAGCGCATCATGCGTGGAAACGCAACCGCGCTCTACGGTCTGCCCGCGACCGTCGCGGCGCTGCCCGGCGAGCGGGTGGCTGACGGTGCTGCCCTCGATTGATGCCCTGACCGGGCAGGTCTACCTTGAAGAGGGTTTCCGGCCCGACGGGCCGGAACATCGATTTCGGGAGATATGAGGGCATGACGCAAACGAATGTCACACGGCCGCAGGGTCTTAGCCGGATCGACCCGGCGCTGCGCGAGGCCGCGGAACGGGTGGGTGTCGTCGAGTTCAGTGCCGACAGTCTGTCGGCCGAGCGGGAACAAGCCCACCGGGCGGCCGCCGAGCGGGCGGCCGCGGTCGACACCGCCGGGGTCGACGTCGAAACGCGGACGATTGCCGGTCCGGACGGCGGGCAGCTGGACATCCGCCTCTACCGGGGCGGTGGCACCTCGGCGTTGCCGCTGGTGATCTACGCCCACGGCGGCGGTTTCGTGACGGGCAATCTAGACACCGACCACGCGCACTGCGTGGAGTTGGCCCGCGATTCCGACACCCTGGTCGTGTCGGTCGACTACCGGCTGGCACCGGAACATCCCGCCCCCGCGGCGCTGCAGGACGCCGAGGCGGCGCTGCGCTACGTGGTCGAGCACGCTGCCGAGCTGAACGCCGACGCCACCCGGATCGCGGTGATGGGCCGTGACGCCGGTGCCGCACTGGTGGCCGGGCTGGCCCAGCGCATGTTCGACGAGGAGGGACCCAAGATTCTGGTGCAGATCCTGCATCAGCCGATGCTGGACTCCGACACCACTCCGTCGCGCCGGGAATTCCAGCGCACGCCCGGCCTCAACGGTCAGGCGGTGAGCCGCGCCTGGGGCCACTACCTCGGCCACGCCACCGCCAACGGTCAGCACGTCCCTGCGCACCGGGCGAATCTGGAAGGGCTGCCGCCGACCTTCGTCAGCTGCGCCGACATCGATCCCTGCCGGGACGAAGCGATCGACTACGCGAACCGGCTGCTGCACGCCTACGTCCCCACCGGGCTGCACGTGATCGCGGCCACGTTCAACGGCTTCGACTCGGTGGCCCCGGATTGGGTTGTCTCCCAGGAGAACCGGGCCCTGCACGCTCAGTCGTTGCGGCGCGCGTTCGCGGTGTGACGACGCGCGCCCGGGTTAGACGGGCGTGAACTTGGTGATCAGCCACTTCCCGTCGATGAGGGCCAGCGTCACCAGTACGCTGCGGGCCGCCACCGATGGCTCGGGGTTGTCCTTGGTCGTAGTGCTCTGATCGACGAAGAGCAGCACGACTGCCGAGGTGGGGCGCAACTCCTGGACCGCCGCGCGCATCACGCGGGCGGTGGTTTTCAGCGCCTTCTGCTTGGACGCCGGCGCCACGAACTGCTGAGTGAACTGGTCGTAGTAGGACAGGAAATCGCCGGACAGGTGGGACCTGGCGCCGGCGAAGTCCTTATCCAGGCTCTCCGGCGAGTACGACAGCACCGCCACCGTTCCCTCCGACGCCGAGTTGATCACCGTGCGCGCCACGCTCTGGCTGGTCAGCTGATCCGGCCGATACTGCTGGAAGTACATCCACGTGGCCAGCCCACCGGAAATCAGCAGCAGCAGCACGAGAATCACCGGGATCGGCTTGACCGTGATCTGCCGGCGCCAGAAGTCGCGCCGCCAGATGCGCCGGGGCGTGGCTTCCCCGTCGGGAGCCGCGGTGGTTTCGGGCTCGTCGATGTCGGCGTCCGCCTCGGGCACTTCGGCTTCCTCGAGGCCGCTGTAGCCGGTGTCGTCGGCAATGCCGATGTCGTCGTCGTCATCGGAGTCGTCGGCGACGTCGTGGGTGTCGGGGACCGGGTTGGGCGCCTCGGCCTGGTGGATGTCGTCCACCGGCTCGGGGACCTCCTCGTCGGAGGTCTCACCCTCGCTGTGCGACTCGGCGGTTTTGCCCAGGGCGACGGCGAAGGTCGCGTAGTTGGCGCGGGCCTCGACGGTGTCGGCGGCGTCGAGACGCTCCGGCTGTTCGTCCGCCGCGGCGCCCCGCACCACGGTGTCGGGCGTGCCGCCGGATACCTCGGCGTCGTCCTTCTTGGTCAGTTCGACGGCGCCCCTTTCGTCGCTCACGGCACGAACTCCACTTTCGACATCTTGTATTGGCCGTCCTCCTCCATCACCGTCACCCGAAGCCGCCAGGCGCGCGGTTCGTCGGGGTTGCCGCCGGTGGCATTGGTGACACGTGAGGTCGCCGAGACCAGGACCTGCGCGGAATGCCCGTCCATCGACTCGATGGCGGCTGCGTTCACTGATCCTTCGGTGACCACTTTGGATTGCTCGACCACTTTGGTGAAATCGGCCGCCCGCTGCTGGAAGTCATCCCGGAACTCACCGGTGGAATTGTCGATGACCCGCTGCACGTCTTGTTTGGCGCGGTTGAAATCGAGCGAGGTCATGAAGACCACACCCTGCTTGGCCCCGGCGATGAAGGCTGCCTCCTGGCGCCGCTTTTCCGAACTTTCGTGATGCCACCAGGCGAAAAGCCCGCTCAACACGAAAAATCCGAGAATGAGGATGACCGCAGCCCCCTGGAGGATCGTGGACAGCTTCGGCATCCGCACCGAGTTGCGTAACCGGTCCCGCCGCGAGGGCGTGACCGGCTCGGACTCGTTGTAATTCGCCGACTCGTCGTAATCTTCCGGCTCGTATTCGGCCTCGTCGTACTCTTCGGACTCGTCGTAGTCCTCGTATTCGTAATCGCCGTCGTCTTCGTACTCGTCTTCGTACTCGTCGTCGTCGGCGGCGTTGAGCGCTTCACGTCGCAACCGGGCCGCGCGGGCCTTGGCGCGCGCCGCGGCAGCCAGCAGTTCGGCTTCGGCGGCCTCGGCTTCGGCCTCCTCGGCCAAAGCCAGCACATCGGCCTTCGATGTCACCGCATCGTCGTCTAACTCAGCCATTTCGGCGACCGTCCGTCATTATCGACTGAACTCCGGTATCTCTTACGGTATTGCCCATTGCTAACATCGGTGTCGCCAGCGCACCCCGATGAGGACCGATCAGGCGGATGATCCCCCAACCAAACTTGCCTCCCGACTTCCTTCGCGGCGAAGGAACGCCCGGGGAAGTCCGGCCGGCCTCATGACCGCTGTCGACTCTCCCGAAAAGATACTCTTTACCTCCACCACTCAAGCGTTTCTGTCCAAAGAGGCGTCGCTGCGTCACGTCCGCGACCTGCACGGCGCCGGTGAGTCCTTCGATCCGGCCTGGTGGCGGCGAGCCGCCGAACTCGGCTGGACAGGGCTGCTGGTGCCCGAGGAGCTGGGCGGGGGCAGCGCGTCGGGTGACGGCTTCGCAGACTTGGCGATGGTCGCCGAACTGCTCGGGAAAACCGTCGCGCCGGGACCGCTGTACCCGGTCAGCACGGTACTTGCCGGGCTGGTCGAGGCCAGCGATCGGGACAACCACACGGGTCTGATTGACGCGCTGGTGTCCGGTCAAACGGTGGCGTCGTGGGCGGTTGCGGAGCCGCGCCGCGGGTGGGTGCCGCAGGATCCGACTGTCGGCTTCGTGCCGGCGGATTCCGGTTACCGCATCGACGGAGTCAAGGATCGGGTGGAGGCCGCCGCGCAGAGCGCGGTGCTGCTGGTAACGGCTCGAAGCGGCGCGGACAGCTCGGTGGTGCGTCAGTTCCTGGTCGGCACCGACGCGCCGGGCGTGCGGATCACCCCGGTGCAGTCGGTCGACATGGTCAAGCAGTACGCGACCGTGGAGTTTGACGGCGTGATCGTCGACGGGTCCGCCGCCGTCGGCAACGCAGCCGAGACGCCGGCGTTGATCGAGCGGCAGAGCCAGATCGCCCAGGTGTTGCAGTGCGCCGAGGTGGTCGGAATCCTGCAGACGGTCTTCGACTTCACCGTGCAGTGGGCGTTGGACCGGCACTCGTTCGGACGTCCGCTGGCGTCCTATCAGGCGCTCAAACACGGCTTCGCCGACATGAAGATGTGGCTCGAGGCGTGCCGTGCCACCACCGCTGCCGCAGTCGCCGACGTGGCTGCGCACGCACCCGATGCTGCGCTCTCAGCCAGCGTCGCCAAGTCCTACGTGGGTGAACTCGCCGGGCCGATCGTGCAGCGCTGCGTGCAGATGCACGGTGGCATCGGCGTCACCTGGGAACACGACCTGCATCTGTATCTGAGACGGGTCACGTTGTACCGCAACATGTTCGGCACACCCGAGGAGCACAACCTCGCGGTGTACAGGATGGCGGGCCGATGACAGCCGAATCAGTCGCCGAATTCGCCGCCCGTGCCCGTGCGTGGCTGGCCGAGAACATGCCGAGCATCGACCCGGAGAATCCACCGGCCGCGCCGCGCGACGACGAACGGTCCTGGCAACGCGCCCGCGAGCTACAGCGGCGGCTGTGGGACGGCGGATTCGCCGGTATCTGTTTCCCCCGCGAATACGGCGGCCTGGGGTTGCCCTACGACTACCAGCGGGCCTTCGACGTGGAGTCCTACCCCTACGAGATGCCGTTGATCCTCAACGTGCCGACGTTCACCATCTGTTGCGCCACGCTGCTCGACACCGGCAGCGAAGAGCAGAAGAAACACCACATCGCCGGTGCGTTGCGCGGTGACGAGATTCTGGTGCAGTTGCTCTCCGAGCCCAGCGGCGGGTCAGACCTGGCCGGTGTCATCACGCGCGCCGAGCGTCGCGGCGATCGATGGGTGATCACCGGCGCCAAGACGTGGAGCACCAGCGCGTTCGCCGCCGACTACGGGTTGTGCCTGGCCCGCACCGACTGGGAGGTGCCCAAACACGACGGCCTGACCATGTTCCTGGTGCCGATCCAGCACCCGGGAATCACACTGCGGCGCATCACGCAGGTCAATGGGGGCGCGGAGTTCTGCGAAGAGTTTCTGGACGGGGTGGACGTCGGCGCGGACGCCGTGGTCGGCGAGGTGAACGGCGGCTGGGCGGTGGCCTCGCGACAGCTGTACCACGAGCGCCGTGCCGTCGGTCAGGGCTCGGAGTTCGCCAGCGGATCCGGTCATGAGGGCGGCCACACCACGCCGGTGGACTACGTCGATCTGGCGGCCAGGACCGGCCAGGCTGACAACGAACGCATTCAGGAGATGGCTGGCCGGGCGCTGGTGTACCGCGCGGTCGCCGAGCAGCTCATCGAGCACGTCTCCCGCAATGTCCGCGACGGCGGACTGCCGCCGGCCGCCGGATCCCTCATCCGGCTGTTCCATGCCGAGCACGTGATGCTGGAGATGGACATCGCCTTGGCCATTGCCGGCCCGGCGGGTGTGGTGGGGGAGATGGGCGAGGGATTGCAGACCGGATTGCGGTACCTCTCGCGCCAGTCGGTCGCCATCGGTGGCGGCACCACCGAGATGGCCCGCAACGTGATCGGCGAGCGGGTGCTGAACTTTCCGCGGGAATATGCCGCGGACCGCGGCGTGCCGTTCAACCAGGTCCGGCACGGCCGGACCCGCTGAACCGCGCCCTCAGGCGTCGGCGGCGCTGACCGGAATCTGGACCAGCGACAACACGTGGTGTGCGGGGCTGCCCGGCGGCGCCACCAGCACGCAGTCGCCGCCGTGTCTGCGCGCACGTTCGCGCGCGGCGGCCAGCGCACTGACACCCGCCGAGCCGAGGTGGGTGACAGCGCTCAGGTCGATCGTCAATGACGCTATGCCCGAACGGCTTTCGACCGCAATCTGGCGATCCAGGGTGGACGCGGTGTGGGAATCGACCTCGCCGCGCACGATGATGCGACCGCCGTCGGCAACCAGCGACACGAACTCGCTGTCCACCACCCGCTGGTAGGACACCCGGCTGACCACCGAGTCGCTGACGAAGTTGGCCGGCCGGGACAGGCGGTGGATGAGGCTGGCGGTGGTGCCGTCGGGACCGTGGACCACGTGCGATTCGGTCACCAGCGCCTCGGCCATGGGCAGGCCGCGCCCGCGGCCGCGTTCGCCCTCGCGGTAGTCCTTCCATTTGCCGCGGTCCGTCACCGCCGCCCGCAGCAGGCCGTCACC
This sequence comes from Mycobacterium sp. NGS61, assembly GCF_059812325.1. Taxonomy (NCBI): domain Bacteria; kingdom Bacillati; phylum Actinomycetota; class Actinomycetes; order Mycobacteriales; family Mycobacteriaceae; genus Mycobacterium; species Mycobacterium sp. NGS61. Next base: position 105,434 of record NZ_JCALCL010000007.1, on the reverse strand, counting down.
ACCCAGTTCCGCTCTGACTTCGACACCGCCGGAGACTTCGGTGGCGTAGCCGTGTTCGACGGCGTTCTCCACGAATTCGGAGACTGCGTGCACTACGTCGGAGATGTCGTCGGCCTCGGCACCGAGCTCGGCGAGCCACTTGCGCAGCCGGGCCCGGATGCCGCGGGCGGCGTGGATGGTGGCATCGGCGGTGACCTGAAGCGGTGGCGTCGCGGTTCGTCGCTGCGCCGCGAGCAGCGTGACGTCGTCGTTGTAACCCGTTGAGCGCAAGAGTAATTCGAGTGTCTCCGAACAGAGGCGGTCGATGGGCCGCGCGGGTGCGTCGATCACGAACCCGCCGGTGCCGGCGGCGATACTGGCCGCCAATTCCGCGAACTCGGTGGTGCTCGCCGCCAGCGGCCGTCCCGGGCGTTCGATCAGGCCGTCGCTGTAGAGCAGCACCGCGTGCCCGACGTCGATCGGCTCGCTGCGCACCGGAAATCCGTTGCCGCTGCCCAGTGGCCCGCCGCCGGACGGCTCGAGGTAGCGCGAGCCCGCATCGGCCGTCACCACCAGCGGGGGCGGATGGCCGGCGGTGCAGTACTGGAACTCACCGGTGCTGAAGTTCAGGGCGCCGACGCAGATGGTGGCCGACTTCGACCCGGGCACCTGCTCATGGAAGCGGTCCACGGCCTCGAGTGCCTCGGTGATCGAGAGTCCGGCGGTGAGCTGCATCCGCAACGCGGTGCGTAGCTGAGACATCACTGCGGCCGCCTCGACACCGTGGCCCACCACGTCGCCGACCACCAGCACCAGGTGACCACCGAGGGGCAGGGCGTCGAACCAGTCCCCGCCGGCCGCGGTGTCCTCGGCGGCGACGAGGTACTCGGCGGCCACATCGGCGCCGGGCACGATCGGCACGGTCGCCGCCAGCAGTGCCTGCTGCATCACGGTCGCCGAATCGCGGGCGTTGCGGTAGCGCTCCGCGAGTTCCTCGACCCGCGCCTCGGCGGCCAACCGTGCCTCGACCCGTGCCGTGACGTCATCGAAGACCAGTTGCACGCCCTCGATCGGTCCGTCGGGGGAACGTCGCGGCGTGACGAGGAAATCGAAGAAGCGTTCCTCGACGCCGGAACCCTGCAGGTCGACCTGCAGTCGCCACTCGGCCCCGGATTGCGGCTCACCGGTCTGATACACCCGGTCGAACATGTCGAAGATCTGCTGGCTCTCCAGCTCCGGATAGATCTCCCGGGCGGGTTTTCCCACTAGTTGCACCGCTGGATTGAAGGCCCGGAAGGCCGCGTTGACCGCGATGAACCGGTGATCGGGTCCCTCCAGGCCGACGACCATCGCCGGGATGCTCTCGAAGATGCGCCGCACGTCCGCGGCCGCACCCACCGTGTGATCCCAGTCCATTTCGGCCGACATCTTGGCCGTACCTCCCGCGGACCGATGTAGCAAACAAGTCGGGTGCGTCGATGACAGCGTCAAGCAACAGTAATCAGATTAGCAATCCAGGCGATATGCGCCAGGCACCAAAATGTCGCTCGCACTCGGGCGAGCTCGCGCGCTATGCGGCGGAGAGTGCAGCTTCCGTCGTCGGGTGAACGGGCAGCACATTTCCGAACGAGCACGCATCCACGATTCGGGCCACGCCGGGGTTGCTGCTGACCATGCGCAAGGTGATGCCGCGACGCCGCAGGCGTTCTGCTTCGTCGGCCAGCACAGTGAACGCACAGCAGGCCATGAAGTCGAGGCTGTTCACGTCGACGACCAATACTCCCGGCTGCGTGGCGACCGCGGACGCCTCGGCGACCAGTCCGCGCCAGGTGTGTTCGTTGGAAGCATCGACTTCGCCGCCGGCGCGGATCAGCACCGCTGAGCCGCTGCGCACGGTGGTGGCCCGCAACGAGCTATTCGGCTCACCGAGCTGGGACGCCAACCGGTTGCTCAACGGCACCGGAATGGAAAACGATTCGGACGGACCCAGGTTCACAGCGCACCCCCTAGTCGACCGCGCCGGAAAACCCCCCCGAGTGGACGTTGCTGCGCGCCGGAAGAAAGTCTGATGCCTCGTGTATAGCAGAGTGACACGGCTGACGTGGCGAAACGCCGAAACCGGGCCGGCGGTGTATCAGTCGAGCGTGGGGCCGGTTTCGGTGGGGCGACCGACGATCGCGAAGTTCACCGTGGCGGTGGCCGCCAATTCGCTGTCACTGTCACTGTCACCGAAGATGTCGATCTGCACAACCAGCGAGCGGCGACCGGCGCGCAGCACAGTGGGTACCGCGCGCGCCGAGCCGTGCCGAATCGGCCGCAGATAGCGGATCACCAGATCGGAGGTCGTCATGGCGGTACCCGGCTGCAGGTATTCCAGCCCCAGTTGTCCGCCTGCCACGTCGGCGAGGGTGGCGATCAGACCGCCCTGCAACGCGCCGGAGGTGTTCACCACCTGGGGGCTGACCGGCATGGTCATCGCGAATTCCCCGCCGGGGGTGGTGGTGGGGCGCAGGCCGATCTGGGCGAACAGTTCGGCCAGCGTGGGCTCGACCGCGTTGTCGGTGGTGTCTCGGACACCCAGGGCGCGACTGCAGAAGTCGTAGAGCTGACCGGAATCGATGGGGGTGCCGTTCAATTCGGTGCCCAGCCAGCGCAACCGGAGGGCGCCGATGACGGTCTGCATGACGATCGCGGCTGCGGCCCCCACGTCGAGCGCCGGGTCGAACAGGCCCTCGGTGATGCCCTGACCGACGATGTCGCGGATCAGTCGGTGCAGCGGGGACAACACGCGGGCGTATTCGCGGGGCCGGGTCTCGGCCAGATGCTGGTTGTAGAGACTGAGCGCCCGGTTGAGGCTGTCCTGGGTGCTGGATTCCGGCTGCGCGGTGACCCGGTCGATGACCAGCTTGAGCGCCGAGGTGCTGTCCAATCCGGTCGTCTCGACGCGCCACATGTCCGCGGCCTGTGCCATGGTCCGATCGAACAGCGCCAGCAGCAGCTCGTCCTTGCTGGCGAAGTGCTGATAGAAAGCGCGCAGCGAGGTCTTGGAGCGGGCGACGACTTCCTGCACGGTGAAGTCGGTGCGGCCGGTTTCGCCCAGGATGTCGACCGCGGTTTTGATGAAGCGGTCGGCGCGCGTGACGTCGGCTTGCTCGGTGGGGCCGGTCATGGGCGGATCCTTCTCCTTGCGGGCCGGGCGGAACGCTGCGAGCGCGCACTGAGAATGACATTACCGTGCGCAGTCCGAGCGCTAGGGTGGACCGGTGATTTCGGGCGGCGCGGACGGCTCGGCGCCGGGGGACCGGCGCCGCATCGAGGAAGTCGTCGCGCTGTTGCTGGGTGAGGCACCTGCGGGCTGGGCGCACTTACACCTCGAATTCGATTCGGCCACTTCGGCTGTCACGACTTCGCTGACGACAGGCGAAGGGACGTCGATACCGCTGCCGGTACCTGCCGGGGTGATAGCTGCGCTCAGCGACTATCACCGGCAGAGCGGGACCGCAGGGCGGTTGGTGATCGACTGCGACGCCGACGGGCGGTTGTCGGCGCGGACCGATCCGGTGGCGACCGCAGCCGGGTCACGGCGTTGGCCGCAGTGGGTGCTGGCGACGATCACGATCGGGTGTCTGGCCGCTGCCGCAGTGGTGTTCGCGACGGGCTGGCGGTGGTCGGAGCCGCCGCGCCTGACTGCGCTGGGGGTGCCGCCGCCACCACGCGCGCAACAGGCCTTCGCGGTGGCAACGCAGTGGTACGAAGCCGAGAACAACGGGGATGTAGCGCGGATGCGCGAACTGGCGTGTGTGCACCCCGCGCAATCGGTGACGGACTGGATCAGCACGATCGGCTATTACGGTCAGGATCAGGGACTGGTCTTCACCGACGCGGTCACCAAGTTCCGTGATGACGGGGCGGCGGTATGGGTGCGCATCGCGGTGCGCATCCGTCCGGTCGACGACCGCACCAAGCGGGAAGTGGACGAGGCGCAGACGCACGGCGGTTTCCTCTACGAAGAAATGACTCTGGCCAGCGAAGGCGGCACCTTGAAGGTGTGCGACATCGCACTGCCGCCAAAGGCGGGGGGCTGAGTGTCGATCAACGGTGGGTCGCCGACGGGCAGGCCAGCGCGCCGGATCTCGTTGTGGCTGTGGGTGATTGCGGCCCTGGCGTCAACCGTGGTGTTGGTGATTGCGGTCGTCGGCCGAGACCGCGGCGACCACCCGACATTGCGGCCGAAGACGGTCAGCAACTCGATGACAGAAGCGCAGGCCTACCAGGCCGCCGACACCACGGTGCGGGCCTGGGTACGCGAACGCAGCGCGCGTCATTTCGCCAATCTGCAGGCGCTGACCTGCCCGGACAGTGAGGGAACGGTCACCACCGAACTCAACGACGTCAAGACCAACCAGCCGCTCGGCAAGGAGATGCACGTCGTGGCCACCGGCGCATTCGGCCGCCACGGATCGCTGTGGACCCTGAGCACGCACTTCGACAATGACGTCAGTGTGCAGTTCGTGTTGGGCGTGCGGGACGGCGAATTACTGGTCTGCCGGATCGCGTCGGCGCCGGTGCCATGATGAACGCTGCAGCGGAAGGAGAGTGACGCGTGTCGGGGTTACCCGCGGGTGGATTTCGGTGGGTGGAGCCGGACGAAGCGCCGCAAGCGCCGCTGCGGCGTTCTCGGCGGCGGTGGTGGCTCGGCGCGGTCTTCGTGGTCGTGCTCGCGACGGTGGCCGGCGTCGTGGCCGTAAAAGTCTGGGCGCCTTGGTCTCCCGACCGGCGTGCTGCCGATGCCCCACCTGCCGCCCCGCCGATCGGCACACCCGAAGACCTGCTGGTGTCGTTCCCCCTGAACCGCCAGCCGGTCCCCGGTTGGCAACTCACCGCGGCAGACATGGGACTGCCTCCCGGCGTCAAGCTGGGCAACCTTTTCACCCGCAACGGCACGAAGGCATACTTCGTTGCCCTGCAGGGCTGCGACAAGAAATGCCGGCATCCGACGGGCTGGATTTACGGGCTGGACGTCACCACCGGTGCCCGGCTCTTTCCGCCGGTGGCGCTGCCCGAATTCTTCGGGGACTGTTACGGCAACGGGCCGGCGGTGGCCGTCTGCACCAGCAGTGTCGTCCAGGGGACCGAGCAGTATGTCCCGCCTCCCGGCGCCTGGGTGATCGATCTCGAGCGTGGTGCGCTGACCTACAGCGGACCAAACACCCTCAACCCCAGGTTGGGCGGAGACACCCGGCTGGAGCCGGTGGGGTACAAGTACGGGCCTACCTACCTGCTGGCAGCCAAATACGGCGAAGGGCTGCACGGCGTCGGTCCGCACGCCGAGATGACCTGGTTCCTACCCGGCAGCGGAGAGGTCAGCTTCCCGGCCACCTGGGATCCGGACGTTCCGCCGCTCACCCTTGCCGTGCAGCCGCTGAAGGACGTCCACGACGAGCGCGGCAACCGGGTGTTCTCGATCGCCGACGGCAAAGACATGACACCCACCCCCCCGGCGGGCACCCGGCTCGAAGAGGTCGAGACCTACAACGGCGGGTTCGCCTATCAGTTCGATGCCGGCAAGGTGACCGGCACGCTCATGTATGACACCTCCGGGCGGATGGTCGGACGTCAGCAACCCCAGCGCAGCTACCCGCGGCGAAACGCGGCGATGCTCACCCTTGCCGTCGGTGGTACCTTCCAGATCTACGATGCCGCAGGCAAACTCGTCGCCACCATCCCGTCGCGGAATCTGCACGAGGACTTCACCGTGATCGGAACCAAGCTGTTCATCAGAACAGAAGACAGCGGCTACGGCGACCAGACAGCCTGGCAGCAGTGGGATCTGCTGACCGCGCAACCTGGACGCACCTGCACGATGCAGTTCGGATCCGGCTATGTCGGATCCGACGGTACCGTCGTCATTACCAGGCAGGATGCTTCGGAGGGAACCACATACGCGGCGATCGACACCACGACCTGCCAAACCCTGTGGGAGATTCCGGGCAAGATCTGGCTCTACAAGGTCGGTACCGGTCTGATCGAACACGACATCGACCGGGACGTCGTGATGTCGCTGCATGCGCCGAAGTGAGCCCACCTCAAACTGTTCTGTGTCCAACGGAAGGGCGCTTTAGGTACTGCGTGATTGTCGAAGCCTCGCTACGTCCTCAGCGATCATCGCATCGATGCGATCGGCGAGGTTATCCATTGTCATGGGCGTCAGGTAGTCGAAATCCGGCGCATAGATGTAGTCGCCATCGTCGCTGACGTTGACGCAGGAGACGGTGCTCTTGCTGCGATCGAATCCCCAATCGCGTGCCGGCTGCCAGTGACTCTGAATTCGCGCGAGCCGAAGCACGTGTGAACGGGCAATTGATACCCGTCCGCGCGTGATGTCGCGGGACATAATGACGGGGGCTTCGTCCTTGTCCGCCTTCGGTTCAGCCGGTGGCCGCACCAAGCCGGGAATCACGATCGCCGAATGCTTGCCCGGTTGGGTGAGCGCGAGCGAACCTGCGACGGCCGGGCCCAATTCGTAAGGTGCAACCGCAAACACGTCGACGCAGTGTTCCTCGTCATTCTGCGCAGCCACGAAGCCTGATTGGCCGCGACGATGCGCCATCATCCGTCCTCGTCGGGCGCCGACAATGCTCACGACGCACTCCACCCGAATGTCTGCGTTGATATACGAGGTGATCCACGGTGCGAAGTCTTGTAGGTCACCCCCCTCGAGACGTCCGGGGACGGCAGCCAGGTATGACTCGTACTCCTGGTAACTCCCGAAACGGGAGGGTTGCAGCACGACAAAGGGGTGCGGCAGAAAATCTCGGCCGAGCTTGTCGCTAATGGCTTGCAGGTCGACCAGCTCGAGGCGTCCTACTCGGCTCAGCGCCGCGCGCTTCATTTCGCCACCTGGGGTGGACCGGCTAGGACGATTTGGGTGGACTGGCGTCTTTGGATTCCCCGCCGACTACCGGCACCACAGCTTCAGCTTCCCCGATCACGTCTTGGCCGTGCTTCGTCAGCCGCAGGGCTTTATTCGCCTTGTGTGCCTTGTCTGCGCCCGATCCGCCTCGATGACCCGCCGCCGGAGCACCGGCACCTGGTGTACCTCCCGCGCCCACGCCCGCCCGAGACACCTGCGTTGCGGCGACGGGCTTGCTCGACGGCTGCAGTTGGGCGGGCCGCTGGCTCGCGGCCCCGTGCGCGACTCCGGCGCCCCCGCTGCGACCCCCTCCTGATCCTGACGTTTTGGCTCCGGTCAGACCCTTCGGGCCCAGACCCAGTACCCCTTCGGGCAAACCGAGCGAGCCCTTGTGGCCGCTGTTGTTCAGGGCCTGACCCAGGGCCTGATTGGCGGCATTGCCCGCCTGCCCGGCTGCGTTCTGAGCCTGTTGAGCTGCTCCGTTGGCGGCGTCTCCGACGCCCTTGGCCGCGTCGCCCAGTCCCTGCAGGGGGTTCGGGGAAGAATTCGGGCTGCTGAGCTTGTTTGCAACCGGGGTCACTCGGCTTGGTCCGGCGGGCCTCGGAATATTCGGTGTGCCCAAGCCGCCCGGACTCGGGCCGCCGGGTGGCGCACCGCTTGGCGTACCCGTACCCCCGGGCCCCCCGGGGGCGCCTACTCGAGGTGCGCCTGCCGACATGTCGGGATGACGTCGACTGATCCAATCGATCGGCGGATTGTAGAAGGAGTGAATTGTTTGCTGCGCCGCGCGGTCGTAAGAAGCTGACAACAGTTCGTCTGCAGCCTGTTTCTCCGAAATATGCGCATATTGCGCCCGAATCCGGGTATCATTGTCTAATTGTGTCTTGTTGGAAATGAACCAATCCCGCGTTTCCTTGATATCGCGCGAGAACGTGTCCACCAGGGGGCTCATCCGTTCGGTCGCGTCTACCAGGGAATCTAGGTAGTTGAGAGAATTTCGAGCCAATTGAGACATCTGTGCTGCGGTCGCCCCTGATAAGCCTTGCTCCGCTGCGGCTATCGCTTGCTCAAAGGTTCCGCGTAACTGCGCGAGAGCAGAACTCACGTTAGACCAAATGAAGCGATGGCGAACCGCGATGTCCTCCGCGGCGTCCTTGATGCCGTTGTAGCCTTCAAGGAAAGTGTTGATGTGCTCTAGCGGCACGCCCTTAATCGTCCGACCCGCGAGTTGGGTGCTGTCTATATTGTTGAGGTCGTCATATAGAGTTTGCCCGATATACGAATTATGTAAATTCGGAGGCGGGTGATTCGGGTTGACGGGGCCGAGATCGCCGTGATAGCCGTCATCGTGCGGCGTCCAATCCAGAGCGGGAGGATCGCCCGTCACGCGTGCCTCACCGCCTCGCAGAACTGTTCACACAACATCAGGCTTCGTCGGTCTTGAGCAGTTGAGTAAAGGCCGCACTGGAGAAATCACGAAGCGCTGTCGCAAATCCCACGTACTCTGCCAAACGCTGGCGAATCGCATCCCCGGAATCATTGAGTTGACGTGCCGTGGCTTGCGCGGATTGGAAGCTGCCGACAACCCCCTCGTTTATTTTCAACCCGCTCAATGCGGCTACCTGTGCGTTGAGGTCCTCGACAACTCGACCGGTGCTGGCCAGCCAGCTATTCAATGCCGCTCTGTCGACCTCCAGAATGTTCTGCGGCACAGCTTGTTGCCATTGCCGTAGTTGCAGGGTCGGATCTCCCAGCGAGCCTGGCGCGGGCGGTTCGTCAACAGACATGGTTTTCCCCTCCGGTTCCGACGTCGTCCGTCAGCGGCAAATCACTATTCCCCATGCAACCCCGACGCCCCAGCATCACGATGCGGGCTACGCAGAGAAGGCTCCTCCAACGAGCCGCGATCACCTGTCAGAATAGGCCACCCCGAGCGCACTAATCCGCGAAATTTCTGCGGCGGGGCGGTGCCGGCATCCGTGTTCCCATGCCCGTCCCGGGGAAGTTCTGATCAGCTCGCGGCCTACCCGCGGGTGTCAAAATTGCCATCAGCCGCCCGCCGCTGGTCGAACTGCGCGTCCTCGACAGTCCGCTGGCCCACCCGCATCGCGCACAACCGGCGGATCAAGCTGCTGAGCGCGAAATTCCACGCGACCACCCCGACGGTCACGGCGATCAGCGGATAGTAAAACGTCACGCCGCTGTTGAGGGCGGCCAGCACGACCCCCGCCGCGTACGCAGCGGCGAGCAGCAGCACCGGGACCACCTCGGCGGCCAGGTCGGTGACCCGGTACCACCGCGGGGGCGCGATCAGTCGCGGCCGAACTTCCACACCCAACCTGAAGAACCCCGTCACCGCGACGAAGAGCATTACTGCGGCGCCGACGACGAACAGGGCGATGGTGGCGATGGTGTCCGGAGTGCTGCTCATGCGGCAAGGCCGGCCAGGCTCAGTTGGTTCAGTGCGGAATCGAGGTCAGGGTCACCGAACTGGCTGAATACGGCAGCCAGATCGGCCCTTGTCACGGTGTGCGCGGTGGCCGCCGCAAGCAGCTGGTCGCACGCGTCCCGTACGCCCGGGCCGACGACTGCCATCATCGCCTCGACGGTTTCCCCCGGTGTCCAGATCGCCGGCAGTGGGTCGTCGAGTTCGTCGAAGGTGTTGGTCGATCCGCGCCACCAACGGCCCTGCTCCCACCAGAAGCAGAAGCTGAGCAGTCCGTTCTGATTGCGGGTGTTGAGCACCGAATCGTTGACCCAGGCGGGTGCGCCGCCGTACAGGTCCGGCAGCGGTTGTCCCTGCTGGTAGGCCGCCACCAGCAGCGGGGAGTTCCAGCGCCCGCCGGAGAGCACCGCCCGGTCACCGGGCAGCAGGTACAGGGTCGACCCGCTGCGGGCATCGGATTCGTACCAGGCCAAACCCGCCGCGATCCGCGGCCCCCACCGGGAGCGCGCACCGGTGTAGACCGCGGCCAGCACCGCCCACCGGGTCCACGTGACCGGTAGCGGTTCGACGTCGTCGGTTTCGACCGGCAGACGACCGGCTGCCTGATCGGCCGATGCCGCCGCGGACGCCTGCTGCGGAGTGCGGCCCTGCGCGGCCGGCCCGGCCAGGTAGCCGGCCAGCCACACCGGCAACCGGGGCCGGGGATAGGTGGCGATGTCGTCGCGATAGTGGTCCGCGGGCTGCAGTTGACCGTCGGGGAATGGTTGGTCGCCGTAGTCGTACTCGACGCGCAGCCGACCCTGGCTGGTGACGGACAACGTGAGTCGCCACCACGGCCCGGCCGACATCTGTGCGCTCACCTCACGTTGCGCGCGCACCAAATCCAGCACCGGACGTGGCACGGTGACGGGCTGCCACCCCCGGGGCGTGTCGAATGCGCAATCGGCGGTTCCGCCGCGCACCGTCAGGGCGAATACCGCGATGAATTCCCGCCAGTCCGGGGGGCCGAGCGAGGCCAGCTCCCGGGCGATCGGATCGAGCATGCTCGAGGCTTGCCGGCCGATCTCCTCGTTGTGGGCGGCCTGGCTCTCTCGCGGCGGTGAGTCGTCGACCAGGGTGACACTGCGGGCCGCGGGTGCGCCCGACGGGTCGGCGGCGTTGACTGCTTCAGCGAACCCGGCCATGAACGCGGCGGGGTCCGCATTGGTGTGGGCGAGGGCGCGCTCCCGCTCGGCGAAGCGCTGCCGGGCGACCTGCGGCGGTGTGGCGGATGACGTCTGCTCGATGCGTCCGCTGTCCCCGATCAAGAACACCGCCCGCCCGACCGGCATGTGCAGAAAGCTCGTCGGATCGCTGGTGTCGACATGTACCGGTGCATACACCGACCAACCGGCCTCGAACCGTTCTGCCGTCAAACCGGTTGTCGGATAATCGATTCCCTCGCGACGCACGAACTCGGCGACCGCGGAGATGGCTTGGGCGGCGTCGATGGTCACCGCGCCACTCCTTCCGTGTCGAGGCACTGGACGGGGATGCGATCCAAATTTCCGTACCCCGTCATTCGGAATCGCCGAACATCTGCCGGATGCCCGCGTGGGCCACCGGGTAGTACCTCTCGATCCGCGTCCTGATCCGGGTCAAGGATTCCTCCTCGGTGGGAAACCCGGTTCCCTCTGACTTGATCAGTGCGGCGAGTTCGGCCCGGTCCGCGAAACGGGTCAGATACTGCCATTCACCGGTTCGGTCGAACAGGCCGTAGACATCGTGCGCTGCGAGCAGCGCGATCATGCAGTTGATTTCACCGGATCTCTTGGAGTTGTAGATCTGTAGCTTGCGGTCGGCCGACCGGTAGAACGCGACGGAACCGAGTATGCCCCCCTCATCGACGCTGTCGTCGAACCCGGCCAGCTCAAAACCCAACTCCGCCAGCACGGGCCCCACAATGAGCTGGACATGCTGCAGAAATCCTTCGGTCATTTGTCACGGCTTTCTACGAGAACCCACGAGTCGCCGACTTGTTTGTAGCCGTACCTCGACGCGTGAGTTTGCAGGAAATCAATCTCCTTGGCCGAGAACGAGTCCGGACGAAGCAGCTGGACATCTTCCACCGACGAAAAGTGCCGGTAGTCGACCAGGTAGTCGATGCGGGGCACCCCGTTCTCCAGCTGTGTCCTCAGGAATTGTTCGTTCACTCGCCAGCCCAGTTCGTTGGCGTCCGGTCGGCTCAGCCCTCGCTCGATGCTCTGCCACGCCTCCGGTCCGGTGTCGTAGAAGATCCCGCCGTCGTGCCGGGCGGCGCCGATGTAACCACCGTCGTAGCCGTCGTACTTGCCTAGCACCACCCGGTCCGCGTCGCCGACGCGGTGGGTGGAGAGCTCCGCCATGTGTCGCACCAGGTCCGACGTGAGATTCCCGCTGGCGAACGCGTGATTGAGATCAGCGGCCAGCTGCGCCGCCTGCGGCGGGTAGCTGACGGGATCGCCGATCGCCATGACGCCGGTCGGATGGTGCGGGGCCGGCGGTTCCGAGGGGTGTCCCGCCACGTCTCCGACGGCGGTCGCGGCTTCCAGTCCCCGGCCCCGGTCGTCCAGGGGTGCGACCGGGTTTCCGTTGTGGTCGAGATATCCGACGGCGGTGCTGTCGACCGCGGCCTCACCCCAGTACGGAGGCCACCCGGACCGCTCGAAGTGGTCACCGAAGCGTTCGTAGAGGTGCACCGTGCCGCCCTCGTTGACCGCGACGTAGGCGTGACCACCCATCTCGGGTCCACCCGCCCACCGCGAGGCGAGGATCGCCGCCGACCCGTCGCCGAGGCGCAGCAGCGCGTCGTGCACGTCGGCGTAGCCCGCGAAGTGCGACTCAGAATCCCAGGCCGCGAACAGATCTCGTGCGGGTACCCCGGTTGGGCCCGGTTCGGTCCGCAGCACGACATCGCGGCCATAGCGGTCAGCCAAGAGACCGGCGACGTGGTGCGCGCAACTCGCGTCGCCGCCGGGATGTTCGGGCAGCGAATGCCACCGCGGATCCCAGATCCGCCGGGCCGACTCGGCCGGGTCGGCGTGGTGTTCCAGCGCCCGCATCTCCGCCGGTTCGGCGGTACGCCACCGGCCGGGAGCCGACGAGTCCACTTCGAACCGCTGCAATTCACGGTGGACCTGGTCGAACAGACCGGCGCCGATGCGGCCGAAGTTGGCCAACGACTCAGTTCGGGTAGTGGCGTGCTGCGAATCGAAGCTGTAGTACGCCGAGTGGGTTGCAGTATTGCGGTCCGGTCCCCGGATCTGATCCATGTAGCGCGGAAACTCCGCGGTAATCCGGTGCGCCCCGAAGGCATGCATCGCAGGATCAAGACCCAGGCCGCGACCGAAGGCGCGACCGGATGTTTCCGGCAGGCGCGCGCCCAGTCCGTCGAGCGAGCGCGCACCCAGCATGGTGATGGGGTCGCGAGACGAGGACGCGACGAAAACCCTATCGCCAAGCCCGTATTCGGACACGTGACGCACCGGGCCGGCACCCGGCGACCCGGCCAGGGTGATGCTGCGGGCGTGGCTGCTCAGCTCGCCGCCGTGCCCGGCGAAGCTGGTGGTGGTCGAACCGTAGGAATGGCCGAAGACGTCGTTGGTGGAGAAGTGGCTGCCGTCGGCTGCCAATGCATCGCGCGCGGCGTTGAACGCCGTCAGGTCGCCGCGCAGGATATCGCCACCGGCACGGGCCAGTTCGGGGTGCGCGACATCCCACAAGCCCTTGAATCCCTGCGGTGCGTCGTAACCGATCCACGCGATCGAGGCCACCCGGGCCTGCTCGTTCACCGCCCGCACCGATTCGAAATGGTGCATCGCGTTGGACAGATTGGTGCCGATCTTGTCGATCGTGGTGGAGAAACCGGGCACATGCCAGGACACCGCATCGGCGCGGTGCGGATCGTGACCGACGCTGACCACCATCCGGCCGTCGCCGCCGAACTCGTGCGGGTCGAACGCGAGGATGTGCACTTCCGCGCCGAGTTTGGCGGCTTTGCCCCGTGTCTCGTCCAGAGCTCGGCGAATCTCGTTGTAACGCTCGAGTTCTCGCTTCTCGGGACGGCTGAGGTGCTCGCCCGCGTCTTTGCGGGACTGCAGCTCATCGTGCAGCTGGGACAGCCGGTGATCGTTGGCTTCGGTACGCGCCCACGGGGGGATGCCCTCGGCGTTGCCGATTTCCCGGGAGTACGCGTCGATCAGCGCGCGTTGTTCTTCGCCGCTCAGCTCGCGCCACCACGCGGCATTGTCCCGGGCGCGCTGCTCACCAAAGGTCTTGTCGGACAGGTGATGTCGGATCTCACTCGGATGGACCGGCGGAATCCGCTTCCACAGCGCCTCATTCGCGATCCGCTCGGCGTCGGGATGCGAGGCGACGTCGCGCCCGCGGTCACCGGGATCGACATCGTGGTGGTGCGCGTCGTCGGGATGCGTCGTGGCCGACGGGTCGGTCAGAACTCCATCGTGCTCTCCTCCGGCCAGACCCCGTTGCGCTGGCGGCTCACCCATTGCGCGTGCGACGCCGCCACGCTCGACAGGTGGTCCGGGGGCTCGTTCAGGAACGTGCGCTTGTTGACGGTCACCGGGTGTTCCTGCGTGGGCTGCGGGGGATCGGTCAGGGACACGGCCGCCATCTGGTAGGTGATGGTCTCCGGGTCCTCCCGTGTGCGCCGGATCGTGATCCGCCACTGGTGGGGGTAGATTTGGTTGCCGATCGTGCGGCCGTTGCGTTTCGCCTCCGTGTAGTTCTCCGCGATCCAGTCCGGCGCCAGACTCGACTGCACCGTCACGATCCCGGTCTCCGCGTCGATCACCAGGTTCGCGAGGCCCAGTCCCATCCCCGCCTCGGCTTCCTCGGGCGTCAGGATCGCCTGACAGACCCAGCCCATCTCGAACGGCCACACCTGATAGGTGCGTCCCGGCTGCACCCGCGCCAGGTAGGCCAGCGCTTGTTCCTTGGTGTCCAGTTGCACCATGTTGGCCTCCTTGCGGTGCGGGTGGGGGACCGAAGTGATCGGGCCGCAGTGGCGTGGACCATAGCGAGGCGGACCGGTCAGTCATCCGCGTAGGCGGATGGTCCGAGGTCGAGCCGTGTTGGGGATCCCACCACACCGGACCCTGGGCGTCGCGCGGATACACCACGACGGTCGCGTGCGACCCTGATATCACCGGCTTGCCGTGGGCGTCGTAGATCGGGACGCCGTTGGCGTCGCGCGCATGCCACTCGTTGACGACCAGCGCCGATGCGCCGGGGCCCATCTTCTTGATCTGCTCGTGCAGTGCGGCGAATTGATCGCGAATCGGGAGCTTCGAGTCGGCCGGATGCAGTCCGTCGCCGAGCCACGCCTTGGCCCGGGCCGTCCCGCCCGCTTCGCCGCTCTGGTTGTCGATGAGCCCGTTGGGCAGTGTGTCCGGATACCGGGGTGCGGACACCGTCGGGTGCCCGTGGAACGACGCCAGCGCCGACAACGCGCAGTCCAGGCAGTTGTTCACGCGCCCCGGCACACCCGGTCCGCCGTCGTTGACCAGGTCGCCGTAGCGATTGCTGCGCGGGTCGGCCCATATTTCGTGCCCCTGCCGGCCGGGGACTGCCAGCGCGTGCTCGACCGCCGCCTGATGTCCGGGGTGCTCTACCGGAGCGAGTCGCCGCGGCCCGTAGACCCGCTTATCGGCATGGTTGGTGAAGCCGGCGGGGTCCATCGGTCCCGGTCCGGGCGGTGGCGGGTCGTCGCCACCGTGCGGCTCGTCGACGTCGGGACGTCGCGCCGGTGGTTCCGTCAGGGGATCGGGGTGTCCGCCGGTGCGTCCTGGCCCACTGCCGTGGGAGGTGTGGGCCGCTGTCGACCTGGCCGCGGGGTGCGCGCCGTCGGGCAGCACCGCGGAACTGACGGCGGCAGGCATCGGAGCCTGGTCGGGGATCCCGGTCGTATCGCGAGCATGCTCCGAATCTCGCTGTCCGACAGGGTCTCTGGTGTAGTCATTGGAGGCTTCGGTGCGCCCGGTCGCATCGGGATGCGAGCCCCCGGCGAATCGATCCCCAGGCGTCCGGTCGGCGCGTTGCTCGTCGCGGCCCGGCTGTGATTGGCCGTCCCGCGCCGTGTCACGGACGTGGTGCCCGTCGCGCGGTGCGGCAATGTCCCGCCGGGGTTGGGCATCGCGGGTTGACGGGCTGTCGCGCGGGGGCTGGGCATCGCGCGTGGCGGGTGTGTCGCGCGCCGGCGCCACGTCATGTGGTGCCACGACTTCGCGTGGTGGCAGCAGGTCATGCGGTGGCACGGAATCCCGCGGTGGCATATCGCGGGCCGGAGCAACATCATGCGCAGGCGGTGAGTCACGGGGCGAGTGCGCGTCGATGTCGCGCACCGGGTGCGTCGACGGCTCGGTGCCCGCGGGGGCATGGCTCGGGTCCGAAATGCCATGCGTAACAACGCTATCCGAGGTGCGGGCGGCAGGCGCGCCAGCCGGATGGCCGGAAGCGGCGGATCCCGCGTCCGGCAGCCCGGACCGGGGGGGTGCGGCCGGTGCGCTCGGCGGCGGGCTGGAACTGTGCGCGGCCGGCGAGCCGGTGTGGGTAGCGGCCACCTGGGGGGTGCTCGGCGGTGCCGGCGCGCTCGGCGACCCGGTCGCGGGCGTGTCGAGGACGCCGGGGTGGTTCACCGGCGGTGCGGTGGCGCTGTGGGCGGTGATGCCGGCGTCGCCGCCGGCCAACCCGGTGGGCACCACCTCATGGGTGTGCGAGCCCGGGTTGAGCGGGACGTCGACATTTCCGGCGGGATGTCCGGCGGGCACCACGGCGCTCTCCGGAGAGTGACCAAGGGCGCCGGTTCCGGGTTCGGCCACCGGCACATGCGGCGGTTCGCCCAGCGAGAGAGGTGTGACGCCCGTCTGCCCGGTCCGGTCGCCGGTGAGCGCACTGGGCTCCGAGATCCCCGGCGCGCCGGTGCGGCGGAGCCCGTCTATGCCACCGAAGACCGCCCCGGCGCCCAGCGCGTCGCCGAGATTCATGTGCCCGGTCATCACCTGTTGGGCCGCGAGCGCACCACCGGCATTGCCCACGAACGAGGCGCCGAAATTCTTCGCGTGGTTACCAAGCACCGACCCCGCGTCAAAGTCGTTCGCGCCCCGCATTATTGGGCCGATCGCGGCGCCGGATATCGCTCCGGACCCGACATCACCCCAGAACGACCTCGAATCGAATTCGTGCCGGTGACCCTGAATGCCCTGAATGCCCTGAATGCCCGCATTCATAGCTCCGGACGCCAGGGCGTTGATCGCCGCGCCTTCGAGCGCCCGCACCGCGATCTGGGCGATGACCCGGGCTACTGCTTCTCCCACCACTTTCGCGACTGCCGCACGAATGATCTGGGAAATGACTGCCTCGGCGCCGGCGATCAGTGCCGCCATCTGCGCGGGAGCCGTCCAGTTGATCCAGATCGACGCCAGCAGCGCGGTCAGACTCGCCGCCAGCACAACCAGGTTGGCGATGAACATCTGCTTGGCGAATTCGATCTCAGTGGCCGCCTTTTCGACCGCCTCCGCCAGTTGTCTCATCTGACCTGCGACTTGGTCTATCGTCGGCGCATAGGGTTTGAGCCCTTCGATCAGCTTGTCGTGAAACTCGCCGGCCGTGAATCCAGAAAGGGTCGACTGGGTGGCGGCGTCCAGATCAGTCTTGAATCGCGTCAACTCGTCCGCGTAGTGCCGCCACCTGTCAGCCTGTCGCCGACACGCGGTTTCGTCCCCTTCCGGAAACGGCTCGCCGATCAGGTCGCCTACCCACCGCAACCAACCCGGAAGCTCGATACCCACGGCTTACGCGCCCAGCATCAGGCCGGCTCCCGTGCCGGCGGCTAGCCGGCGACCCCGCCATCCGCTGCGACGATGGTGTTGGCGGCTTCGGTGAGTGCGGGTGCGACGCTGGCCACCCCCTGCGCGAGATCTTTGGCGTTGCCAAGGGTTCTCGTGCGGTCCGGATCGAACTTCCCGGCAAAAGCCGAACCGATCTTGTCGTGCGACCACGGCGAGTCACCGGACAACTCCGCATTCACGCTGCGCATCAGGGTAGCGAGCCGATTTCCGAGTTCGTCGAATTGTCTGATTCCCGCGCGTGCGGTGGTGTCGTCGTATTCAAACTGTCCTGCCATGTGCGGTGAACTTCCCTTCGGCTCAGTCGTTGTCGTGAATCGTCAGCTGCCAGTCCGGCGGGTCGGCGGCTGGAGCGGCCGTGCGCTGATGGTCCTCGGCGTCGAGCTCTTCGGCCAATGTGCGCCGCTCCCGGGAGCCGGGCGCGGACAGCGGCACCTGCGGCTGCAACGGCTGGAGTTCTTCGACGTCAGTGACGGGCGGGACGCCGAACTGCGCGACCTGTTGCCACAGGCCGGCCTGGAAGGCATCGGTCTTGGCGCGCATCTGGGCGGCCGCCGCCTGCGCGGCCTGCACGACCGCGGCACCCACCTCGGTGCCACTCGCCTGCGCCAACAGCGTCTCGTCGAACTCCACCTGCACCACCACGCCCTGGGCGTTCACCCACACGTGCGCGAGATCGTCTGTGGACCATCCGTCGGCTGTCTCGATCGCCATCCGTTGCGCCGAACGGGCTGCCGCACCCTGAAATTCCTGGAGATTGGACAGCAAGCGGTCCACATCGAGACCTCCGGGATCACTACTCCCGAACAGGCCTGCGAAATTGCTCACGATGTCCCCCAGGTGACCGCTGCTGTGCGGCTAGTGTAAAGGCCCGCCAACTATCAAATGCGCAGCATTTTGCCGCGATCAGGCGTCAGTTCCGGGAGCCGCGGGGCCGGCCACGCCGGCGCGGGCGAACCTGGTAGCCGCCCCGTTCGGCCAGCGCCCGCAACCGGCGCAGGGCGAAGTCGCGCGCGCGCCCGGACTCGGGGATCACCACACCGGCCCACAGCCCCTCCACATTGGGGTCCTGGCATGCTTCGCGGGCGCACAGCCACCGGCGTGGGCAGCTCAGGCACAGGGCCTTGGCTTCCTCGTCGGGTTCGCAGGTTGTCCACCGATCCGGGTCCACGCTGCACACCGGCACGTACTCGTCCAGCGGCGTGGACAACGGCGTAACCGCTGCGGTCATGATTTTCCTCCCGACTCCTGTAACAACCCCTCGATGCGACGACTTTAATCACAAGTCGGGGCATATCGCAACAATTAAAACGTAGCGCCTACTGAGGTAAGCGGTATTTTACGTGTGTACTACAAGACAACCGTGGCATCGAACTGTCCCGAAGCGTAGCGCGGTGTGGCACGGTCTGCATTCAGACCGCCATCGCGAACGCGATTGCACCCGAGAACCGCAGCGATTCGAGGGTCGAACGAGGTTATGTAGCAGGAAAGATGTAGCATCGACCCACAGTGCTGAAGGAAGGCTGCAGCGACGATGCCCGATTCTTCGGGAGTCCAAGCCGGGGGAGTGGCGCAGTGACACCTGACCAGACCGTGCCCGCGACGGCGCTGGTGGTCCGGCTCGGTGACGAGGAGCACATGCTGGACCCGTCGGCCGGTGTCGCCGTCATCGGTCGGGACGCCTCGGCCACCATTCGTCTCCCCGACGACCGGATCTCCCGGTGGCACCTGCGCCTCGAACCACATCACGATGGCTGGCAGGCGATCGACACCAGCACCAACGGCATGTACCTCGACGGCGTGCGGCGCAGCTCGGTGCAGGTGACCGATACCACCACCATCCATCTGGCCAACCCCCAAGGCTTCCCGGTGACCCTGTCACCCGGTTCGGTGCCCGACACAGCCCGGGACATCACCACCGTGATCGAGCTGCCCGACGCCGACGAAGATCAGTGGTGGGAGGCCGACGATCCCGGCGTGGCGCGCGCGGGTCAGGCCGTCGCGGCGCGGCGCAACGAACTCGAGATCACCCAGCGCGGCCTGGCCAAAGACAAGATCATCAACGCCGGCACGCTGATCGCTTTCGAGAAGGGCCGCAGTTGGCCGCGGCGAGCCACGCTGGCGAAGCTGGAGAAGGCCCTGCAATGGAGCCCGGGCACCATCGCCCGCATTCGCAGCGGCTCGGCGGTGCTGCCCATCGCGGCGCCGGCCACCGTCCCCAGCAAAGTCCCTTCGGGTGCCGAGGAATCCACCGAGGTGCTCACCGACACCGTGCGGGCTCCGTTGCTGGCCGAGGCCGTCGAACTGGCCATGCACACCATCAGCACGGCCACTGCCGAGCTGCCCGACCCGGCCGACCCGGCGTTCGCGCCGAGAGTCACGCAGATCCTCGCCGACCTGCGCAAGCTGGAGAACCTCGCGGCCAATGCGGCCCGCAACACCAAGGGCACCCCGTCGGTGGTACTGGCGTTGAGTACCGTCCGGCGGGCCTACAACGACGTGATGGACCGGGCCGCGCGTTCGCCGAACGCCACGCTGGGCCAGCGCCTGTACGGCGCGCGGCACCGCGCCGAACTCAGCCTGGAAGAAGCTGCGGCTGCCGCGGGCCTGCCGGCTTCGGTCCTGGCCGACGCCGAGGCCGAGCGCCCCGTTCCCGACGATGTCGCGGCCGTGCTCACCACCCTGATCGGGCAGCTCTCCGTCAGCTGAGCAGTTACTACGGCGAGCTGCGGTAGCCGGTCTCGAAGGCCACTGTCTGCTGTTGCGCGGGTTGCGGGGAGTGGCCGACGTTGGGCAGTCCCGAGGACGGCGCGACGGGCGCGGTCGACGACGCACCGGTCGGCGCAGTGGCCGGGCCGCCGAAGAATTCCGCATAGCTGGCGCTCTGCGCGGCCCGCCGCGATTCGGTGGCCGACGCGGGCTGCACCTGATGGGCCTGCCCGGAGCCGTTCTGGTATTCGGCCGCACCGTCGTCCTCGTGCGCATACTGCCCGTAGTACTGCGCCGCGGCCTGCGCATATTGCTCGGCGTAGGCCGCGTACCACGCCTGCTGCGGGTCGGCCTGGGCCGGCTGGTTCAGCACGGCGCCCACCGCGACGGCCGTCTGCGCCGCGTTCAGCACCACCACCACCCACAGCGCCCAACCCGGTTCGACGCCGTCGGGCACCACGACTCCGCGTGATAAGGCGTCCAAGAACCCCACCCCGGCCAGCGCCGCCACCCACTTCGCGGCCGGCGTCTGCCGGGGAAGCAGCCCGAATGCCGCCAACAGGCCGGCCAGGGCGGGAAACCGGACGTCCCAGTCGATGCCACCGACGCCGAGCATCGGCCCGAAACTGACCAGGTAGGAACACAGACCCAGCACCGCGACGGCCAGCGACAGCGCGCGGTGCGACATCTTGGCGCCGGTTTCCGGTTCGGCGACCCACTGCGAGTAATCGCTGGATGCGCCCGGTTGCTCCGGCGCGTGGTAACCGCCCGAGGGGTACGACATGATCACTCCTTTGAACTGCCCCGATCCGGGGTGACCTCGATTTACGCTAGCGCACCGCAGCGGTGCAAAACGGCACCGCGGACCGCGGTTCTAGTCCTCGGCGGCGAAAGACGCTTTCAGGTAACGCATCTCCTCGTCGGTCGCGACCATGGTGACCACCGACGCGCCCGCGCGGGTGCTGACCTGCACTGTGTCGGTCCGCAGATCCAGCAGTTCCAGCGCGACGTCGGCGTTGGCCGTCACGGCAGCCCCGGGGGGCATCACCACGATCGCGGTCACGCCGACCCGCACGGACTGCTCGGTCACCCCGTCGAACATCTCCACCGAATAATTGCGGTCGGCTCCGGCCTGCATGGAACCCCGGTTGAAGTCGGCGACCCACAGCAGGTCGTGATCGTCCACCTCGTCAACCATGGTGCGCCACAGCGCCGGACGCCGCGTATGCACCAACACGTGCGCGCCCAGCGCCAGCGACCGCAACACCACCTGCTGGGCCAGGTGCAAGGTGCCGGCGATCTCCACGCGCCGGATCTGCGGACCGAACAGCGCCAGCGCCACCGCCCGGCCGTCCTCGTCGGCTCCGATCACCTGCCCGCAACCGGAGGCCGGTACGCAGAGTGAGGCGAAGTCCCGGTCCGGGTCCGTGCTGGAGTAGGCCCACTTGGCGATCGGCTGCCGCGGCGCTGGCACCGGGAGGCTCGCCGCCAGTGCCGCATACTGCCTGCCCCGCAGATGGGTCAGTCCGCGCAGGTTGATCCGGGCCCTGCCGTGGGTGTCGAAGCGTGCCAATCCGCGGATCGCGACCGGACCGCTCGGATGCTCGCGCCGAAACGACAGGCTCATGGTGGTCGAGTAGCTGGGAATGGTCCACAGCAGTCCGAGTCCCGCCGTGGTCAACATGTCCGGCTTGATCGCGAAACTGCGCAACCGGAACCGGCCTTCGCGGCAGGTCCGCCAGGTTTCTTCCACGGTGACCAGGTCCACCCCGTCGGTGAGCTGATTGGTCGCCTGACCGATCTCGGCGGCTGTCAGCACCCGGGTGCGCAGGCCGCCCTCGGTCAGTCGGTTGGCCACGCGGCGGGTGGCGGTGGTGGCCGCACGCAGGATCCCGTCCCGTCCGCCGCCACGGCGGCGCACCGCGTCGGCACACCGGGAGGGGTCGAACCGGATCGCGATCCACACGTGGCGCTGGGCGATCGCCGGCAGCGGACCCAGCACGGCGTCGTACACCGCGGCCACCTGGCTGTGGCCCTGGGATCGGGCGCCTTGGCTGAGCACGTCGATGGAGTCCAGGGTGATGTCGAACTGCTGCAGACAGTCCACCAGCGCCCGCACCGGCACGGTCTCCCCGGACACCGTGGTGCCCGGCTCCATGATGGTCATGGCCTGCGGGTTCTCTTCGATCTTCAGCAACGACATCAAAGTGCTGCCGTCCCAACGGAATCCGATCAGTGCACCCTCGGCACCGGGGACATCGAAGGGGGCCCCATGATTCGTCCGCCGGGCCCGTTGCCGCCGTTGTCGCCAGAAGCCGGCCCGCAGGGCCAGCAACCGCGGCAACGTGGTGCCGCGCAAGCGCAGCACCACGATCAGCGCCACCGCAAGCCCGGCCAGACTGCCCTGCCAGCCGGGGAGCCCGAGCGCCGGTGCGGTCACCGTCCCAGCGGCGATCAGCAGCTGCAGCACCAGCAGGTCGGGCAACGGCAGGAAGCGCTGCGCGCCGATGTCGATCGTCGACCGCAGTTCGTTCGGCTCCGACGGCGCACCCGGGTCCGGGCGCGTCCCTGCACGACGCGGCACAGTCGGATCCTATCCAGTGTTGCGGGCGGAAATCCGCGCGGCTTTAGCTGGTGACGGCGTTATACGCTATCCACGCTCGGTGCTTGCCCGACGCTGATGGGGGTGAACATGCCTGCGCAAGTGACGACGCGCGCGCAGGTCAACGGCTATCGATTCCTGATTCGCCGACTCGAGCACGCGCTGATCCGCGCCGACTCCCGGATGATCCACGACCCGATGCGCGGGCAGATCCGTTCGCTGCTGGTAGGTCTGGTGATCGCGGTGCTGATCACCGGGGCCGCCGGGGTGCTGGCCTTCTTCAAGCCGTCGCCCAACATCGGCGATGCCCAGATTCTGCTGAGCACCAACGGCGGGTTGTATGTCCGCATCGGCGATCGCCTGCATCCGGTGCTGAATCTGGCCTCCGCGCGGTTGATCACGGGTAAACCGGATCCCGCCAAGTCGGTCAGCGACAAATGGCTCAACAAGTTGCCGCGTGGACCGATGGTCGGAATCATCGGAGCGCCCAACGGAATTCACGCCGGCGCGGACCTGCGCACGTCGCGGTGGACGGTGTGCGACGCGGTCACCACTCCGGACGTGTCCAAGAACGTCGGACTGGCCAGCGTGCAGACCGCGGTCGTCGCCGGTGACCTCACCCTCGACGACGACATCCGCCGGGCATCGACCTCCCAGATGCTGCTCGTCCGCTCCGGGGACACCGTCTACCTCGTCTTCGACGGCGTGCGCGCGGTCATCGATCCCTCGGACTCCGTCGTGATCAACGCCCTGCACCTGCAGCGTGCGCAGGTACGTCCCATCTCGGTCGCGTTGCTGAACACCTTCCCATTGGTTGCGCCGATCCGGTCGGTGACGATCGAGGGCGCGGGCAGCGTCGTCCCGGGTTTCCCCACCTACCCGGTGGGCTCGATCGTCAAAACAGTCGACTCGCGGGGCGAGCAACTCTATGTGGTGCTGGCCGACGGCCTGCAGCCGATCTCATCGGCGGCCGCCGACATCATCCGGTACAGCAATCCCAATGACGTTGCGGCACAAGGGAATCATGAGGTGTCGCCGGCGGTGGTGAGTCAACTGCCGATTGTGCACACGCTGCCGTTGGACCATTACCCGAGTGTGTCGCCGCAGATCGTGGACGCTGAACCCGACCGGGTGGTGTGCATGGCGTGGGAGCGCGGTAACTCCGCCGCCCAGGCAGCAGTGCACCTGCTCATCGGGCATCGCCTCCCGATTCCGGAGGGGGCGCAACCCGTCAGCCTGGCCACCGCCGACGGCAACGGTCCAGGCGTCGACTCGGTGTACATCAAGCCGGGCACCGGTGAGTATGTCCAGACCACCGGCGGCGAGGTGGACAGCCGGGCGATGGGGCAGCTGTTCTACATCTCCGATTCCGGCGTGCGCTATCACCTCAAGGATCTGCCGACGGCCGCGGCGCTGGGCGTCACCGGGGTGCACGACGCGCGCCTCGACGCCGAGGTGCCGCAGTTCGCGCCGTGGCCGGTCGTGGCCCTGCTGCCGGCCGGTCCGGAACTCTCGCAGGAAGCGGCGCTGGTGGCACACGACGGGATGGCCGCCGACCCGCGCGGGTCCAAGGTCGAGCAGCCGAAGTCCTGAGCGATCAGAGCCGCAGTTCGCGAAACACCGCGTACAGTCGCACGATCCAGCAGCACAGCGGGAACACCATCACGATGGCCAGGTACTCCAGAATCTCGACCTGGCGGCGCATCACCGGGGAGAACTCCAACCTGGGCGCGACGATGCCGCAGGCCACGAGCAGCACCATCAGGATCACCAACGCCAGCGTCGCGTCCAATTCCCAACCGTCCAGGCCGACCGCCATCTTGACGATCGTCAGCAACGCGATCGACAGGCCCGCGCCGATCAACGTGGCGGACTGCACCAGATCGTGATGGCTGCGGCCCCGCAAACACAGTACGGTGGCCACAGCGGAAGCGAAAGCTGTTCCCTGCCAATAGAATCCGTTGCTGACGTCGACCGCCAGGTAGCAGCCGACGGTCGCGGTGAGCGCGGCTGCGATCAGGATGCCGGTCAGGTACTGGCTGGCCCGGCGCACCCGCAGGGTCATGCCCTCCTCGGTCGGGATGACCTGTTTGCCGACGGCGTTGACGCCCTCCACGGTGGTCCCACCCTGGGTTTCGATGTCGTCGAGTGGTTCCCCGGCCGTCGGCACCCGGGGCACCGGGAGTTTGGCCAGCAGGATCGTCACCCGGGGGGACAGGTAGACGACGATCACCGACACCGTGGCCAGCACCGCGCCGATCGCGCGGGGCGGCGGATTCCACAGCAGCGCAACCGCGGCGGCCGCGCCACCGATCACCGCGAGCGCGATCACCGCGGTGTGCAGGGTGCGGCCCCGGCCGGTCACCAGCAGGATCAGCAGCGACGCCAGGCCCGTCAGCGCAAAAGCCATCGGCAGCGATGTCACCCCGAAGCCGTCCGGTACCACATACAGCGCGCCGCCGAACAGCAGCGGCGTGGCCACCGCGGCCACCCACTCCGAACGCCCCGGACGGTGCGCGATCACGCACGCGAGGATCACTGTCAGCACCCCGATACCGAGCGCGGTCGCCGGGACATAGATCCGTTCGGCGTGGCGTGGCAGCAGGAATGCGACGGCTGCGGCGGCGGTCAGGCCCACCCCGAAAAAGGTGATCGGCCGCGCATCGCGGGCGGACCAGGCGGTGAACGGATTCCGGGCCTGCTCGCCGGCGTCCGCGACGTCGTCGAACAACATCGGGCGCCGCGGCTGGTCGATCTCCCGGATGGCCAGCAGCTCCCCGTCGTAGATATTGGCCTCGGACAGGGACCGGCTGGGGTCGATCGCGTCGTCTCCGAGGCGCGCCAGGGTCCACTTTCCCTCGGTCGTGTCGAAGACGACCTGTTCGAGTCCGGTGTCCGAGGCGGGGTGCGCGGCGATTTGCTCGTTGGCGATGTCGATGACGTCGTCGATGAACGCGCTGATGCTGGTATTGGCCGGCAGACCGAAGTCCAACCGCAGGTCACCGACCACGAGCGTGACGCGGCTGAGCGTGGGCTCGGCCTCCGATTCGGCGTCTAATTCCGACAGCGACGGCGGTAGAGTCATCGCTATCGGGCCTCCTGCGGGTGGTGTCACTCGCTGGTGACCATACCTTTGGACGTCTCAAGCCTATTTCGGTAAGCCGGTTAAAAGTTTCGGGAAGTTCGGGGAAAGACCGTTTGAGTACGCAGGGTTTCGTGCGCCGATTGCGGGTGTCGCCACCGCGGATGCCGGGCGGGGAAGTCAACCTGCAGGCGCCGCCGGAGGTGCCCCGGGTGATCCCCGGCAACCTGCTCACGAAGTTGCTGCCGTTGGTGATGATCGTCGCGGTGGTCGGGATGATCGCGCTGATGGTGACCGTCGGGGGCCGGGATCTGACGCGTAATCCGATGTTCCTGATCTTCCCGATGATGATGATCATGTCGATGGCCGGCATGTTCATGGGCGGCGGCGGCCGCACCGGTAAAGCGGCGGCCGAACTCAACGAGGAGCGCAAGGACTACTTCAGCTACCTGGCCAACCTGCGTGACGACGCCGAGCAAACCGGCGAGGGTCAGCGCGCCGCCCTGGAGTGGTCGCACCCCGACCCGCGGGCGCTGGCCGACGTGGCCGGCACCCGGCGGATGTGGGAGCGGCGGATCACCGACAACGACTGGTGCCATGTCCGGGTGGGCATCGGCACCCACCGATTGGCCACCCGATTGCTGGCACCGGAAACCGGGCCGCCCGAGGATCTCGAACCGGTGTCGACGGTGGCGCTGCGCCGTTTCGTCAAGACCCACTCGGTGGTGCACGCCCTGCCCACGGCGGTGTCCCTGCGGGCTTTCCCCTCCATCACCTTCGGCGGCGACCGCAAGCTGGCCCGGCAGCTGGTGCGGTCCATGGTGTTGGAGCTGTGTGCCTTCCACGGCCCCGACCAGGTTCAGGTCGCGGTGGTCACCGCGAACCCCGACGGCGAGAACTGGAGTTGGGTCAAGTGGCTGCCACATGCGCAGCACGCCACCGCGCGGGACGGGATGGGCCCGATGCGCCTGCTGTTTCCCAGCCTGGAACTGCTGGAGCGCTCGCTGTCCGCGGACCTGGGGGAGCGGGGCAGATTCAGCCGCAACGCCGAGCCGACCAAGGGTCTGCGACAACTGGTAGTGGTGATCGACGACGGTTACATCACCGGGACCGAGCGCCTGGTCACCGATGCCGGGTTGGACAGTGTCACCCTGCTCGACCTGAACGGCTCGGACGCGGCGGCCAACCGGCGCGGCCTGGCGCTGGTGGTGGACCGGGACGCCGACGGGGAGAGCGTCGGTGCGAGCACCGCGGTCGGCGTCGAACGGTTCGCCACACCGGACACGATCACCGTCGCCGAAGCCGAGGCGACGGCGCGCCGGATCGGCCGCTACCGCCTGGCCAGTGCCGCCCACATCGTGAATCT
Organism: Mycobacterium sp. NGS61; assembly: GCF_059812325.1. Classification (NCBI taxonomy): domain Bacteria; kingdom Bacillati; phylum Actinomycetota; class Actinomycetes; order Mycobacteriales; family Mycobacteriaceae; genus Mycobacterium; species Mycobacterium sp. NGS61. The sequence continues at coordinate 78,454 of NZ_JCALCL010000007.1, read as the reverse complement.
GGAGGCCGATGCGCGGGCCACCGACCCGGGACTGATGGCACTGCTGAAGATTCCCGACGCCGCCGAAATCGTGCCTGAGCAGGTCTGGCGCAAACGCTCACCACGGGAACGGCTGCGGGTGCCGATCGGTTACACGCCCAACGGTCAGCCGCTGGAATTGGACATCAAGGAGTCCGCCGAATCCGGGATGGGCCCGCACGGCCTGTGTATCGGCGCCACCGGTTCGGGCAAGTCGGAGTTCCTGCGCACCCTGGTGTTATCGATGATCACCTCGCACTCACCCGACGTGCTCAATATGGTGCTGGTCGACTTCAAAGGTGGCGCAACGTTTCTCGGACTAGATGGGGTGCCGCACATCGCGGCGATCATCACCAACCTCGAGGACGAACTGATCCTGGTGGACCGGATGCGCGATGCGCTGGCCGGAGAGCTGAACCGCCGTCAGGAGCTGCTGCGATCGGCCGGCAACTTCCCCAACGTCAACGAATACGAACGGGCCAGAGCCGGTGGCGCCGAACTCGAACCGCTCCCGGCACTGTTCATCATCGTCGACGAATTCTCCGAATTGCTCTCCCAGAAGCCGGATTTCGCTGAGCTGTTCGTGATGATCGGCCGACTGGGCCGGTCGCTGCACGTACACCTGCTGCTGGCTTCGCAGCGACTCGAGGAAGGAAAGCTGCGCGGACTGGATTCGCACCTGTCCTACCGGATCGGCCTGAAGACATTCTCTGCCGGCGAGTCGCGCAGCGTTCTCGGCGTGCCGGACGCCTACCACCTGCCCAGCGTGCCGGGCTCGGCCTTCCTCAAATGCGATGCGTCCGAACCGATTCGGTTCAACACCTGCTATGTCTCCGGGGACTACGTGCGGCCCCGCCGGGCGCAAACCGGTCGCGGCAGGCAGCTGGGCGCGCTGGCGCCGAAACTGTTCACCGCCACCCCGGTCAAGAAGGAGGTGTCGGTCACCCCGACGGCGGATCCGGAAATTGCCGAAGCCAAGCCGATGTCTCCGAGCAAGATCACCCTGCTCGACGTGGTGGTGTCGCGGCTGCGGGGCCACGGTCGGCCGGCCCACGAAGTGTGGCTGCCGCCCCTGGACGAAAGCCCGGCGGTCAACCAGCTGCTGGCGGACGCCAACTGGTCGGCTCCGGAGAATTTGGACGGCCGGTTGTGGCTGCCCGTGGGGGTGGTCGACCGACCCTACGACCAGCGCCGCGACGTGTTGATGGTCGACCTGTCCGGCGCCCAGGGAAACGTCGCGGTGGTCGGCGGGCCGCAGTCGGGTAAGTCCACCGCGCTGCGCACTCTGATCATGTCGGCGGCCGCCACGCACACCCCCGAGCAGGTGCAGTTCTTCTGTCTGGACTTCGGCGGTGGGACGCTGAGCAGTCTGGCCAATCTGCCGCACGTCGGCGGGGTGGCCGGCCGGATGGATGCCGACGCGATCCGTCGCACGGTGGCCGAGGTGTCCGGCGTGCTGCGCGCGCGCGAGTCGCGGTTCCGCGACCTGGGTATCGAGTCGATGCGAGACTTCCGAGCCCGCAAGGCGCATTTGGCAGCCCTGTCGCCGGAGGTCGCCGCCGCCGATCCGTTGAGCCAGGACAGGTTCGGCGATGTGTTCCTGGTGATCGACGGCTGGGCGTCGATCCGAAGCGATTTCGAGATGCTGGAACCAACACTGAATTCGCTTGCAGTGCAAGGTCTTTCATATGGTGTGCATTTGGTCATCTCGGCGACCCGGTGGATGGAGATGCGTTCGGCGGTCAAGGACATGCTCGGCACCCGCATCGAGTTGAAGCTGGGTGATGCGCTGGACAGCGACGTGGGCCGCCGGTTCAACGAGCTGATCCCGGTCGGCCGGCCGGGCCGGGGTATCAGTCACGAGCGGTTGCACATCCTGATTGCGTTGCCGCGGCTGGACTCCAGTTCGGGGGTCGAGGATCTGCCCGAAGGCGTATCGAGTGCGGTCAACGCGATGCGCGCGCACTATGGCAACCGGCAGGCGCCGCGGGTGCGGATGCTGCCGCACAACCTGGATCGTGCTGCTGTGGTGCGGGCGGCGCGATCGGCCGGAATGCTGGACGCCGCACGTGTCGCCATCGGCATCAACGAAGCCGAATTGGCGCCTGTCGTTTTGGATTTCGAATCCCAGCCGCACCTGGTGGCGTTCGGCGACGTCGAATGCGGCAAGACCAGTCTGCTGTGCAACATCGCCACCGGGCTGATGGAGAACACCACGCCCGACCAGTGCAAGATCGTCCTGGTCGACTACCGCCGCTCGATGCTCGGTGTGGTGGCCAACGAGTACCTGGGGGGATACGCCACCGCATCGCAATCCTGCGCCGAGTTGATGACCGCACTGGCCGCGACCCTCCAGGATCGGCTGCCGCCCAGCGACATCACCCAGCAGCAACTCAGAGAACGCTCGTGGTGGTCGGGCCCGGACATCTTCGTGATGGTCGACGACTACGACCTCGTCGCCACCGGACCGATGAGCAGCCCGCTCAGTCCCCTGGCCGAATTCCTGCCCCAGGCACGCGATATCGGCTTGCGGGTGGCGGTCACCCGCCGGATCGGCGGAGCGGGACGGGCCATGATGGACCAGTTCATCGGACGGCTCAAGGATTTGTCGTGCAACGGATTGGTGATGAGCGGCACCAAGGACGAAGGGGCGCTGTTCGGCTATCGGGCCACCGAGATGCCGCCGGGTCGCGGCATGCTGGTCTCCCGGTCCACCAAGAGTGGCGTGATCCAGCTTTCCAGGATGCCGGACCTGTGACCGGCGTCAGCGAACTCAGACAACTGCGGGTGGTGTCGGCCGCGCCCGAGCACATCCGCGTCTCGGTGTTCGGGGGGCGGACGCAACTGGACATCGCACTGCCACTGGATGTGCCGGTATCGGGGTTCGTCGCGGATCTGGCGCGGCTGATCGGCTCCCGGGACAAGGAACAGGACGGGGACGCGGCGGCCAAGGACGAGCGCCGGACATTCTGGGTGCTGAGCCGATTCGACGGCGGCACGGTGTTACAACCCGCCCAGACGTTGCGCGACGCCGGTGTCGTCAGTGGCGATCTGTTGCGGCTGTCCGCTCGTCGGGCGCTGTCGCCGCCGGTCCTCTACGACGACGTGGTGGACGCCGTCGGGCGGTTGAACAAGACCGCCCACGCCGCCTGGGGAGCGGGATCGGCGCGCTGGATGTCGTTCGTCGGACTGCAGCTCGCAGCGCTGGCCATCACCTACTGCGTGGTGGGCCCGATCGCCGCGGCCAACCGCAGTGTGATCGTCGTGCTGGCCGCGGCCGTCGCTCTGACGCTGGTCGGCGGGGCCACCCTGGCGCACCGCTCCTACGGCCTGGACGATGTTGCTGCCGCGCTCGGGTGGGCGGCGATCCCGATTACCGTCGGGATCGCCTTCGCGCTGCTGGCCCGGTACGGCGACTACGGGCTGGCCGGTGCCTGCGGGACGGTGCTGGTGTGCTGCCTCGGGTACGACCGGATCATCGGCACCGGCCACTGGGCGTACGTCGCGGTCGGGTTGCTCTTCGGTGTGGTGGGGGTCGCGCTGGCGGTGCGTGCGTCGCACGTCCGCGGCGACATCGTCTTCGTGGTCGCTGCGGTGGCGGCGATCCTGATGTGCCTGAGTGTGCAGCGGCTGACGACGCGGTTGGGCCGGTTCGAGACGCCTACCGTGGCCGTCGAAACCAACCGCGAGGACTGGGATTTCCAGAATCCTTTCGAGCCGTCCGCGCCGACGACGGGCGATTCGGGCACCATGATGCCCACAGCCGAGCAGGTGTGGACCAGAGCGAAGTCGGCGGCTGTCACGCGCGCCGCACTGTTGAGTGGGTTCGCCTCCGCGGCAACGGTTTACGTGCTCCTGCTGGTGCGGGGCGGGCCGACAGCGGACTGGCCGGAGTTCGTCTTCGCGCTGGCCGGTGCGGCGGTGTTGGCGTTGCGCAGCCGCGTCTATGCCACTGGGTTCGAGCGTGCTGCGCTGGCCGTGCCCGCAGTAGCCCTGGTGATCGGCACGTGTGTGACGGCGCAAGGCGGAACTCGGCCGATGCCGGAGGTCGCGCTCGGCGTGCTGCTGGCCGTTGCGCTGGGCGGCGCCCTGTCCGGCTTGAAAAAGTCCGGCAGTGGTCCGTTTTCCCGGGCGGCGACGTTGCTGGCCTACCTGGATTACCTGGCCGTGGGTTCGCTGATTCCGCTGGCGCTGTGGGTGGTGGGCGTCTACCAGCGGTTGGGATTCTGATGAGGCGCGGGGCCGCGGTGCTGGGCGCGCTGCTGTTGATCGCGGCGCTGAACCCCGCAGCGGCGCAGGCGATCCGCCCGCCGGTGGTGGAGCCGGGGCCGCCGCCGAATGGACCGCTGGGACCCGTCGAGCCGACAGATCTCAAGGCGATCTGCGGAGTCCCCACCGGGGTGCTGCCCCAGACCGACTTCACCTTGCAGACCAGCGCCGAAGCCATGCTCAACTACCCCGATGCGTGGCGGTTCGCCCGCGGCGCCGGACAGAAGGTCGCCGTGATCGACACCGGCGTGAACCGGCATCCGCGGCTGCCGGCCGTGGAAGGCGGCGGCGACTACGTGTCGAACACCGACGGGCTGCAGGACTGCGACGCGCACGGCACGCTGGTGGCAGGCATCATTGCGGCGGTCCCCAGTCCCGCCGACAGCTTCGCGGGCCTGGCGCCGGAGGCGACCATCCTGTCGATCCGGCAGAACAGCACCGTCTACGGCGTCAAGGAGGGCGGCTCTGGGCAGACCAACGACCCCAACGCCATCTCGCCCGGGTACGGCAACACCCTGACATTGGCCTACGCGATCACCCGCGCGGTCAACCTGGGCGCGACCGTCATCAACCTGTCGGAAGTGGCGTGCGGCCCGGTAGGAGGCGGCCTCGACGACGTCCAACTCGGCCGCGCGGTTCGTTATGCGTTCGAGCGCAACGTGGTGGTGGTGGCCGCGGCGGGCAACTTCAACAGCCAGGGCCTCTGCAAGATCCAAAACGCCATGCCCGATCCGAACATGCCGTTGAAGAGTGGCTGGGATTCGGTGCGGACCGTTGCCAGTCCCGCCTGGTTCAGCGACTACGTGTTGACCGTCGGCGCGCTGACGACATCCGGCGAGCCGGCCGACTTCAGCCTGCGCGGTCCGTGGGTCGGCGTGGCGGCACCGGGGGAACGAATCATCTCGCTGGACTCCAACGGCCCCGGCTTGATCAACGCTGTCATGGGTCAGCAGGGTTTGGCGCCCATCAATGGCACGAGTTTCGCGGCCCCCTTCGTCTCGGGTCTGGTGGCCTTGCTTCGGTCCCGGTTCCCTGAGCTGAACGCCGGCCAGATCATCGATCTGATCAAGCGGACCGCCCACACTCCGGGTGCGGGCCCCAACGAGGCCACCGGATACGGCGTGATCGACCCCGTCGCAGCGTTGACCTATCGGCTGCCGACGCCAAGCGAGATGCCCAACCCCGAAGCGGCGCGGCCTATCGCCGGGCGACCGCGCCGTGACCCGAGCAGTCAACGTGCGCAGATCATCGTGCTGTCGGTCACCGTCGGCGCGGTGGCGTTGGCCGCAGTGGCAGGGGCGCTGTCCGTGGCAAGACGCCGTCGTGAGTTGAGGTCGGCTGACTCCGGGCGCACCGACCTGGCGAATTGACGAATCGCCATTCGTGCGGCGCGCGAAGCTGTGGGAATCTCGACCTGAATTAACCGTTTCGCGCTACGTAGGATTGAGAACGGCGCGGAATCGAATTTGCGAGGGGAAGGGGGAGGACAGTGTCGAAACAATCGCCCAGGCAAACGCCTGCTGACGACGAACGCGGGTCACTGGCGCATCCCCCGTGGCTGACCGGCGAGACCCAGCGGCGGCGCGTGCCGATCGGTCGCGAAGAGCGCGACCGGGACAAGACGAAGGGCAGGGACCGGGCCGAAGACAAGGCGGGTGGGAATGGCCGCGGCTCGTCGACGACGGACGTGCCCGCCGTCGAACAACGCACGCCGTCACCGCCCGCGGCCGCCCCGCCGAGGTTTGATCCGGTCCCTGCTTCTGGAACCGAACCGGACGTCGCGCACCCACCCGCCCCCGCGCCGGAGCCGGCCGAGCAGCAGACCAGGCGGGTGGCGGTGCGGCGTGACCGCGTGCAGGCCGGCCGTCCCGGTGAGGCTGCGTCGGACACAGCCGCGGTGCCGACCGAACCGGTGCCCGCACCGCCGCCGACGGATCCAGCGTCCTCGCCGCCCCCCGCAGTGAGTCAGGTTGACGAGTCCGCCCATTTCGGTCGCCATTCCCGGCAGCGGACCGAAGCGCCCGAATCCGCGGCGAGACTCAAACCGTCAGAACCCGAGCCGCCGGTCGAAGTGTCGACGGGGAATGGGTGGGAGCCTGCGCCGTCGACGGAAGCGAGTTTCGAGTCGCCGACTCCTGAGTCGTTGGCACCCGAGGAGCCCAGGCCCGACGAAGCCGGTGCACTCGACGAAATCGAATTGCGGGCCGCAGCGCTACTCGAGCAAATGCAGGCCAAGAGAGCTCAGTTTTCGTCAGCGGCGGCGGAAGAACCGGACGACCGCGTGCCCCCGGCTGACGCTACGGCACGTGTCGAGGAGTGGCTGCCGACGGAAATCCCTGCGCCCGAAGTGGAGTCGCAACAACCGGTTGCCGCCGACGATCCTACGCCCACGGAATGGCACTGGACCGACATGATGGCCGAGGTGTCGGCATCGCAAAGCGATGCGCCCCAGACCGACTCCACAGTCGAGGCGCGGCCCGCGGAATCCGACACTGCCGCACCGGCAGCGAATCTAGCTGGCACAGAACCCGATTCGACGGAGCGTCAGCCGGAGTTTCCGCCGTGGCAGATGCCGATTTCGACCACGTCGGGAACTGAGGTGGTCAAAAACACAACAGCGTCAACCGAACCCCCGCCTGCACCGCGGGCGCCGCCGACACCGCCCGCCCGGCCGCGGCAGGGCGCCCTGCCGCCGTTTCCGCCTCCGCTACCGCCCGGCCCCTTTCCGCCGCCGTGGTGGCCCGGTCCTCCGCCGGGTCAGCGCCTCCCGCCGGCCGCGCCCCAACGGCCCGCGAGACCGGTCGCCGGCCCGCCGCCCCGTGCCCCCGGGGGCCCGCCGCCGGCCCGCGGACCTCAACCGCCGGTGGGCCCACCGCCCAGCTATCAGCCTTTCCGCGCGCCGCCGCCCATAGACGAGGCCGAGGTGGCCAATCTGGACCGGTTCGCCCCGCCGTCGGGCTGGCGTCGCGCGGTGCACAAAGCCACGTCCGGGCACGTCAATCCGGGGGCGTCGCGCAAGGAACGTCGGCACGAACATCTCCTTGCCGAGATTCGGCAGCCGATCGTCGGCGACTTCCGCATCGCTGTGCTGTCGATCAAGGGCGGAGTCGGCAAGACCACCACCACGTTCGGGCTGGGTTCGGCACTGGCGACGGTGCGCCACGACCGGGTGATCGCCGTGGACGCCAATCCCGACCGCGGCACGCTGGGCGAACGAGTCGGCGACGCGTCGACCCGCTCCACCGTGCGTGACCTGTTGTCGGATCCGAACATCAACCGCTACGCCGACGTCCGCAATCACACCCTGATGGCCACCAGCCGGTTGGAAGTGCTTGCCAGCGAACAGGATCCAGCTGTTTCAGAGGTGTTCGGCGCCGATGACTACCGACGCACGGTGGAGATTCTGCGGCACTTCTACAACATCATCCTGACCGACTGCGGCACCGGCATCATGCATTCGGCGATGTCGGCGGTGCTGGATCTGGCGCACACCATCGTGCTGGTCAGTTCGCCGGCCATCGACGCCGCACGCAGTGCTTCGGCGACGTTGGACTGGCTTGTGCAGCACGGGCATTCGGGGCTGGTGCGGGAAGCGCACGTGGTGCTCAGTGCCTCCCGGCCCGGGTCGGCGGCCCTCAAACTGGACAAGGTGTACGAGCACTTCCAGACGCGCTGCCGGTCGATTCATCTGATCCCGTTCGACCCTCATCTGGCCGAGGGGGCCGACGTCGACTTCGACCGGCTGCGGCCCGCGACCAGGCAGGCCTACCTGGAGCTTGCCGGGTCGGTATCTGAGAACTTCGGGCGGTTGCGGGGCGGCGCGCCGGAACAGGCATAGCTGTCCCGGCGTGGTGTGTGCGGTCGCCGCGTACTGGCTCAGTCGAAGGCGCGATCTCGCCGGCGGACAAACGCCGGAAACTCTGCTGTCCGTTGTTCGCGAATTCGACAACACGAAAGTGCACCTGGGCGCCGTGTGGTCGAGACGTCGTACTTGACCGGAAGTGTGTGGATCTGTCGCCCGAACGGTGGAAACCCGGACTCGTCGAAGACGAGCCCGGGCCTCAGCCTCTAGACTTGTTCCGGCCTCATCCGAGGATGTTGGCGGCCTGTTGGTTGTCGAGATCCTGTACCAGCTGGTTCTGGTCGACGGCACGAACCTGAGTGGCGTGCAGGTCCTGGATGATCTCGTCCATCTCGTTGGAGAAGCGCACCCGCAGCGCGTTGATCTCCTCCGGTGCGTGCCCGGTGTAGGGCCCTGAGGTCAGCGCGTTGAAGAGACCGTCGATCTCGGTCCGCATGTTCTCCGCATCCGAGGTGATCTGCCGAATGGCGTCCAACGTGCTGAAGTTCGCCTCGAAATTGTATTTGATGCCGTATGCCATGAGTTGTTACCTGACTTTCTACGCGTCGACGTTGCGGTGGTCCTGGATGTATTGCATGGAGCTAGTGGCCAGGGCATCGGTTTGCTGCTGAATGGTGCGAATGTGGTCGAGATGCTCCACCATCCGGCCGTGGAAGTTCTGGGCCTGGTTGCCGTGCCAGTTCAGCCCCACCATCTGCGTGACTTCGTCGTCCATCTTCTTCATCAGCTGGTCGGTGGACTGCAGGTGTTCGAAGATATTCTTGACGTGCGGATCGGCGTCTTCGGTTAATTCAAAAGGATGTGACATACGTTTCTCCCTTTCCGTGTGCCCTCACCAACGAGGACACGGTGGCTCTATTTCGTGGACGTATCGCGCTAAGCCAATGACGCCTCCCATTGGTCCGCCGATAACTCGACAAGTTGACCGATCGCCTGCCCGATCGCGTGGTCCGATCCGGGCTTGAGCGTCGTCCACAGTTGGCCGCTCGGCGAGGCGCTGGGTGCTCCCACCAGCCGGCCTCGTTTGGTGTAGAACACCGCGACGGCAGCCGGCCGACGCGAAATCCGGTCCTGGTCACTGCAGAGCGTGTAGTAGACGATCTCGGCGAACGCCATCCGCGACGCCAGTGCCGAGCCCAATAGCATGGCCGTGCGCGGTTCGGCACCCAGGGCACGCACCCGGTCGGCCAGTTGTGCGGCGTCGTGCGTCCCGGTGAGATTGCGGCTGATCGACTCCGTCGGTGCGCCGACCGGAACCAGCTGCGCGGCCTCGGCTCGCGGTAGCGCGCTGAGCAGGGCCCGGGCTGCCCAGGATTGGTCTGCCGCGCCGTCGGCCGGCCGCAGGGTGATCTGATCGCCCACCCGCCGGGCCAGCACACCGATGTTGCCGCAGCGAACCACGCTCACCCGGGCGATCCCGTCGGGCGTCACCAGGCGCATCGCCAATTCCCGCTCCGGCCGGCGCAGCGCGCGTAGCAGTGGGACCAGGTCCGGATCGACGTTGCCGTCCAGGATCAGGCCCCGGGCGGCGAGGCTGCGGGTGGCGGCATCGAACGCCGCGTCCAGTGCGTCGACGGTGCCATAGCGGGGGTGCACTCCCAAGACTGCCGGAAAACCCTGAATCCCGACTCGCGCTCCCACGACCTGCAGTTCGTCATCGGTCAGGGTGAACCCGGACAACACCGCGGTGGTCACAGGCTCACCTCCTGCTCGGCGCCGATGACCGCCGGGGAGACCCACCGGTCAGAGACTTGCTGCAAGGTCCGTTCGGGTTCTTCGGCGAAGCCCTCCGCGTGCTGTGGCTCGGGGGCCGCCAGGTCGTCGAAAATCGCAGTGTTGGGGCCCCAGCTGACGTGCGAGACGGTAAACGGGGCGTCGCTCTGCTGCGCGGCCGGCAGCCACGACTGGCCGCTGTCGGACAGACTTGCACCCGCCTCGCCGGCGCCCTCAAGGGCGCCGGCCTCGCGAAACGATTCGTACGACTGGCCGCTGCCGTCCCGCCGGCCGGCGCCCATCGGGGCGTAGCCCCCGCCGCCGCGCCCCATCCCGCTGCTGGACGAATCGGCGGAGAAGGTGGTCTTGCGCAGTTGCGCCGGGTCTTTGGACGGGGCGACCGGACTGGCCAGCATCGGTGACAGCTGCCTCGGTGCGCCGCCACCGCCACCGCCGCTGCCGGAACCGCCTTTGGACCTGCCCTCCCTCTCGGACTTCAGCGCGGCGCCATTGGTGATCTGCGGAGGCACCGGCTGCTCCCAGGGCTCGGCGAGTTCGGCGCAGGCTTCCTCGTACCGATTCATCACAGCGGCGGCATCCGCCTGCTGTGCTGACGCGGCCTCGTCGAACTCGGCGAAGCTGCCCTGCAGGATCGCGCCGTTGTAGGCCGACAGCGACGCCATCATGTCCTGGGCCGCCTTGGCTTCCACGGCTTCGGAGACGCTGGGCATGGACAGGATCGCGACGGTGTTGGCCACCGCAGCTTCTTCCGCGCGCCGTCCGTTCGCCGCGGCGCTCAGGCTGGCCGCCTGCAGCCACTTACCGAAGGCTTCGAGTTTGCGCGCTACGGCTTGGGACGTACTGCTCTCCCAGGCCGCCTGGAAGGATTCGATCAACCGGTCGTAATCGGCCGATACCTTGGCGAACTCGTTGGCTACCCGAATCCATGCGGCGCCGGCTTCGCCGACCGAGGACGGCCCGGGGCCCTCAGTCAGATCCTGCGCAAGCTGCTCGGTGCTGCGCGCTTCCCAGACGACATTGGTGAATCCCATACTCTCGGCCCCCCCCTTCCAGTGGCTCAGTGCCGCCGCTACAAGCGACGGGTCGGTCAGTCGGCGAGGTCCGCCTCAGCCATCCGGCCGGAGTGCGAACGCAACGCCGCCGACGCCTCGTGGATCGCGTTGGCGCCCTGGTCGGATGCCTTGGTGAAAGACCCCAGCACCTCATTGAGGGTGTGCGCCACCCGCTGCGAGACCTCGTCGCGGCCCGAGGCGACAGCGGTGAGGTTGGGCCGCTCGGCGTCCATCACCCGCTGCATGCGGTTGGCGAGTTCATCGAGTTGCCGGGTGGCTTCGGTCAGCTCGTCAGGTCGGATGGACAGCCGATTGTTGTCGCTCATTTCTGTGCTCCTAAATCCGAAGTTTGATGTCGGGGTCGTCGTCGAGGTGGGCGGTCGGATCGCCGATCACGGCAGGGCTGGCGGTGCCGAGATCGCCAACGATCTCTCCACCCTGATCCGTCGTGTGCAGGAACGCGGCCGAGGTGTGGCTGCCGCCCGCGCCTGCCTTACCCCCCTGGGCGCCGTAGCCGGCAGCACCGGGGGCCATCATGCCTGCGGCGCCCACTCCGGCCGCGCCGGCGGTCGGCCGGGCGGACAGCGAGCGCGCCATGGCCGCGGTGTTGGTGTTGTCGTTCTGCACCATGGGCGAAGACGGCGTGGCCCGGGCCGGGCTCGTGGCGCCGACGCCGCCGCCACCGTGGCCGCCACCGCCGGGGTGAGCACCGACCATCCGGCCGGTGTGCCCCAGCGCTGATGCAGCCGGAGCGCCACCGGTGCCTTGGGCTGCCTGCCCCAGGCTGGAGGCCAGCCCGGTGCCGGCCTGCATCCCGGCCTGCAGCGCTTGAGTGCCCGCCTGCATCCCGATCGTCAGCGGCATCATGCCCATCTGCATCGCCGGACCGATCATGCTCATCCCCACCGACAACATCGGGGCGAGCATCCCCATCGCCATTTGCGGGCCCTGGGCGACGGCGACGGGAGCACCGGTCGCGGTGGTGGCGGCCGCCTGGCTGGTCAGCGTGCTCTCCAGCTCAGTGATGGCTTCGGTGGCCAGCGCGCTAGCTCGCGCACCTGACTCGACCATGTTCGGCGCGGTCCACGGCAACCCGGCCGAGAGTGCCTCGAGCTCGTGCTGGCACTGCTGCAGGATTTCCAGCAGGCGCGCTTGCCCTTGCGCGACGTTGGCGGCGGCGGCGCTGTATTCGCCGCCCAGCGCAGTGCCCTGCGCGGCAACGGCCGCCCCGTTGGCGAGGGTTTCTCCGGTCTTCGCGGCTGCGGCGCCGGCTCCGGCGCCGGACCAGCCCTGGCCGCCGGCACCGCCCATCATCTGGCCCAGCGCCTGCTGCACCCCGCCGGCGGCCTGTTGAAAGGCCTGGCTGATCCCGCCGAACATCTGCGTGGGATTCAGGCCCTGGAACAGGCCCGGGCCCAGGGTGCCGAGCATGTCGGTGACGGGTTTGAGCAGCCCGCCGGCAAAGTTGTTACCCATGCCGCCGGGAGCTGCGGTGAGGTCAGCAGGGATCGCCTCGTCGGGGAACTGCGGGCCGCCGGGCGGGAGCTGACCCAGATTGAACTGATGCAGAATGTCCTGCACCGGACGGTTGAGCCAGGCCTGCAGGTCGTTCTCCAGCTGGTTGACCACCGGCAGATGGTCGAAGTCCGCGGGATCGACCTGGCCGGGCGGCGCCGGGTCGGTGGTGCCCATGCGCGCCGCCTAGGCTTCGACGGTGCCGTCGACGTTCGACTGAGCGGCGTGCGAAATGTGCGTCGCCGCGCCCAGCAATCCGTGCTTGGCGGCGGTCATCATGCCGCTGGCGACGTTGTTCGCCGTCGACTCGAACATTGCCGGGATCATGTTCGCCACTGCGATCGGGCCCAGCGCCATCGAGAACGAACTCATCTGTGCGGGCGTGACGGCGCCGAACGCCGTGGTGATCGCCGCGCTCGCGGCCTGCTGAGCGTCGGTGAGAACTGCCATGAACTCGGGCTGCATCTCGAATGGCGTCGGCATCTCTTCCCCCATTTCCCGCTGTCCCCGGTCCGCCAGCGCTGGTCGTTTCACGATAAGCACCCGGGTCAGCTATAAACCGCACGAATTTTAAGCAGACTCTCGTCACGCCCGCGATTCACACGTGTGCAATAAGCGCAGGAAAAGGGGCTAATCCGATTCGACGACGGTGCCGTCACTGCGCACCAGCGGGGCCTTTTGCAGCTCGTCCATGCGGGTGCTGAACTCCTTGAACAAGAAGCTGTAGCGTTCCATGGCCACCTTGGCTGCAGCCTGCGCGGTCTCGACGATGAGTGAAGCCAGCGCATCGGGATCCAACCGGCTGGCGGGGGGTCCCAGCCACAATCCGGTCAGGCTGCCGAGGCCGTTGACTTCAGCGCTTACCGCGCGGTCGCGACTGGTCACCCGCGCCGAAATCGTCTTGGACTGCTCGGTCATCGACTGCAACAGGTCGCGCTGCTTGATGGCCCGCGCGATCACCGATTGGGCCAGGCTGGTCATACCGGCCTCAGCCAGGTCGTCGGGTTGTCGTCGTCCTCGTCGCCGAACAGCTCGAGCTCGGCGCGCGCCAGGTCGTCCTCGGTCGGCAGACCGATCTCGCGCAGTACCGAGGGGGTGAAGCCCTTGTCCACCAGGCTGCGTCGGTAGGCCACCTGAGACCGCAGTGCCGACAGCTGGCACAACGCCAGGATCTCGCCGGCCAACTCCTGCGGCGGTCTGGCCAGTTCACTGCGGTCGATCTTGAGCGCCGTCGGGAGCCCGCGTTCGGTCGTGACGACAGCGATGGTGCCGGTGCGAGACCGAACCGGTTGCGCTCGCTGTTGCGGATGTTCCGGGGGCACGTGTCCTCACATTAGGCGCGATATTGAAACCCGTCAGATCGGTACAATAACTTCCTATCGCCAGGTGTGGGGGAAAGGACGTTTTGTGCTTATTTGTGCGGTCCGTCATCCGCACCACCGGCAGCGGTCTCATTCGCGCGACTTTCGCCTAGCTCGTAGTCGCTAGTAGTAAGGACATCAAGCAGATGCCTGGCACCAGGGATGCCCAGCGCGTCTTCGACGCCGGTGTGTTGTCGTTGGGCATTCCCGTCAACGGACTGGAAGTCGACCGCGATGTGCAGTACGCGGCCCTGGCGTTCAAACGTGCCACCGAGCACGATCCGCAGATGAGCGACGCGTGGTTGGGACGTGCCGCCGCCGGTGACACCAGCAGCGAGGTGATCTACAACCTCTGGCGCACCAGCAAGGACAACCTGTACCGCGAGCAGCGTCGCCTCGGGCTGCCCCGGCACGCGCTGGCCGGCCGCTTCCAGACCGGGTTGTACCTGGACTACACGCTGAGCACGCTCACCGAGGTGTGGCTGGGCTACGCAGCCAGCATGATCGCCGGCAAGGACTACGACGAGGCCGAGCGGGTGCTCGACGAGCTGGACACCATGCGACGATCCATGCCCGACGGCGACGCCGATTCCGCCGAGATCTGCGCCTACGTGCGGGCCGTGCTGCACTTCACCACCCAGCGCTGGCCCGATGTGCTTGCCGCACTGGCTAATTCGTCCTCGTTCAGCGACGACTACATCGCGGCTGGAGCACACCTGATGGTCGGTTCGGCGTGCGCGCAGATGGGCTTGTTCGGTGAAGGCATCCGGCGCCTCGACCAGGCGATCGACGGTCCGATTCCGGCTGCCGGCCGGGCCGCCGAATTCTGCAAGGGCCTCACGCTGCGCGAGATGGGCAAGGAGGCCGAAGCCCGGGTCATCTTCGAGCGGATCTACAGCGAAGAGCCGGGATTCGAAGCCAACGCGTCGGCGCTGCACGATCCCAAATTCCGGCTCATCATCACCAGCAAAGACGACATCGACTCCCGCACGGACAAGTGGGATCCCGGCACCGCCCGCAGTGCCCGGGAAGTCGACGTCGAGAGCATGAACGAGCGCAGCAACGAGTACCTGCGCGCGGCGCAGCAGGAGCTGGACCGGCAGATCGGTTTGACCGACGTCAAGCTGCAGGTGGCCAAGCTGCGGTCGGCCGCCAAGCTGGCCAAGGTCCGCGAAGGCAAGGGCCTCAACGCGGCTGCGCGCAGCCTGCACCTGGCCTTCACCGGACCACCCGGAACCGGCAAGACCACGATCGCTCGCGTGGTGGCCCAGGTTTACTGCGGATTGGGACTGCTCAAGACGCCCGCCGTGGTCGAAGCCAAGCGCGCCGATTTCGTCGGAGAACATCTGGGCAGTACGGCGATCAAGACGTCGGCGCTGATCGACACCGCGATGGACGGCGTGCTGTTCATCGACGAGGCCTACACGCTGATCCAGACCGGGCTGGCCGGCGGCGACGCCTTCGGCCGGGAGGCGGTCGACACGCTGTTGGCGCGGATGGAGAACGACCGCGACCGGCTAGTGGTGATCATCGCCGGCTACGACGCAGAGATCGACCGCTTCTTGGCCTCCAACGAGGGGATGGCCTCGCGGTTCACCAAACGGATCCGGTTCAATTCCTACACCCCGACCGAGCTGGGCGACATCGGCCGGCTGATCGCCAAGACCCGCGACTCTGAGCTCACCAAACCTGCTTACGAGGAACTGGTGACCGCCTGCACGGTGCTCTACGACAGTCAATCGGCCGACGACTCCGGGCAGTTGCGCCGCGATGTCGATCTGGTGGGCAACGGGCGGTTCGTCCGCAACGTGATCGAAGCGGCCGAGGAGGAGCGGGAGTACCGGCTCAGCGAGCGCCCGGACGTCAGCGTCGAAGATCTCGACGAGACCGAACTGATGCGCATCGAGCTCGGCGACATGCGCGCTGCGCTGGGAAATGTGTTGGGCATGTCCACCGGCCAGCTGACTTCGAGAACGCGATAGTGAGCCAATCCGACGCACCCAGGACCGGGTTCAAGCGCAGCAGCGACGCGGACACCAATCCCATCCCCGTACAAGCAATTCAGGCCAAGCTGGCGGAGGAATCCGACGGATCGGACGTCGACGAGGCGCCGCCGGGACCGATGTCGGCAGGCACCAAGGTGATGACTTTGCCGCCCGCGCCGCCGGCAGAACCGGAAGTGTCGGAGCCGGAGTCGTCGGAACCGGAGCCGTCGGAACCGGAGTCGTCGAAAACTGAGTTGTCGGAACCGGAACCGAAGGCGCACTCAGAGCCTGAGGCCGCGCCGGATCCAGCGCCGCCGCGTCCCGGCCCGATGGCGCAGAGCACGGCCGTCTTCCGGTTGCCGCCCCAGCCGCGGGTGCGCCCGGGTCCGCCGCGTCGGCCCGCTGCGGGCGCAGAGCCGCCGGTGGCACCGCCGGTGCGTCCGGCCCCGCTACCCAGGCGGCCGGTGCCGCCGCCGGTGGCCGCACCGCCGCCCGCCGTCGCCCGACAGCCGGCCCAACCCTCCGCGGACCCCAGGCTGCAGCCGCCGGCATCCCCGCCGGTCGCGACACCGTTCACCCGCGCCGCCCCCAGCGCACCGGTTCCGCAGCCGGGCGTTCCCGACCCGCGCATCCCGTCGCACACCGATCTCGGACTGGTGCGCCGCGCCCGGCCGTTGCCGCAGCGCGGCTGGCGCAGGGTGGTGCACCGCTTCACCGGTCTCAACCCCGGCGAATCCGAACTGGAGAACACGCGCCAGAAGCTGGTGGCGCGGGTGAGTCAACCGGTGCGCGGCGACTACAGCATCGCGGTGTTGTCGATGAAGGGCGGTGTCGGCAAGACCACGACGACCGTCGGATTGGGGTCCACTTTCGCTGCCATCCGCGGCGACCGCGTCATCGCCGTCGACGCCAACCCTGACTTCGGCACCCTGGCACAGCGCGGGCCTGATCAGAGTAGGTCCACAGTGCGGGACCTGTTGTTGGACGACAACATCTTTCGGTATTCCGACATTCGCAGACACACGTCGCAGAGCACGAGCCGGCTGGAAATCCTTGCCTCCGAGCGTGATCCGGCGACTTCGGAAGCGTTCTCCGACGCCGACTACCGCGTGGTGATTCGGCTGCTGCAGCGGTTCTACAACCTGATCCTGACCGACTGCGGCACCGGCCTGGTGCATTCGGCGATGTCGGCCGTCCTCGACGAAGCCGACGCGATCGTGTTGGTCGCCTCGCCCGCCATCGACGCCGCCCGCAGCGCGTTCGCAACCCTGGATTGGCTGGAGCATCACGGTCGGGGGCATCTGGTCCCCAACGCCACGGTGGTGATCAGCGCCGCACGCCCCGGCAAAGCGTCGGTGGATCTGGACAAGCTGGCCGCCCAGTTTCTGACGCGTATCCGGTCGGTCCATGTCATCCCGTTCGACGACCACCTGGCACAGGGGTCCGAGGTGGTGCTGGACCTGATGGCCAACCGGACCCGCCAGGCGTTTCTCGAGCTGGCCGCGTCTATCGCCGACGGATTCGCCGATACCAAACGCAGTGATCGGATGTCGCGCGGCTGAGCCCGGGGGGATTCAATGCCGCGCCTGAGGTGCGGCGCTCTGATATAGCCATCAGGACGCCGTGGAATGAACAGGGGGTGCCGTGAAAGCCGTGGTCGTAACACTCGTCGAGTTGCTCGTGATCATCGTCGCCATGGCGGCGTGGGTGTTCGTGGACGCCAGAGCCCATGCCGGACGCGGCCGTCCGATCATCTCGTCATACGGCTCGCTCCAACTGAACACGCCGATCGCGTGGTTCCTGGCCTGCCTGGTCATGTGGGAGACGTTCTTTCCGCTCTACCTGGACACTCGGGCCTTCACCTAGCCGCTGTCAGTGGCAGTGTGGTTCACCGGAACACCGGCGTCACCGCCCTCGCGCGCCGCGATCAGCGCCGAGCGATTCACCTTCGTCGCCGCGGTGCGGGGCATCTCGTCGACGAACTCGACGGTCTTGGGGACCTTGTAGGGGGCCAGACGGCTCTTGGCGTAATCGATCACCTGCTGCTCGGTCAGCGGCTCGCCGGCATGGGCCGATACCTGTACGACGGCGTGCACCCGGCGGCCCCACTGCGCGTCGGACAGACCGATGACGACGACGTCGGCGATGTCGGGGTGCCCGGAGAGGGCGGATTCCACTTCCGCCGGGAAGACGTTGGCCCCACCGCTGACGATCATGTCGGCGCGCCGGTCGGTGATGTACAGGAAACCGTCCTCGTCGAGACGGCCGATGTCGCCGGCGGAGCGGAAGCCGTCGTCGGTGGACGGCAGCGGTGGTGCGCCGCCCAGGTAGCGGTATCCCGCGCTCATCGCCGCCCGCAGGTAGATGTCGCCTTCCTCGCCCGGTCCCAGCGGCTTCTTGTCGGCGCCGAGAATCCGGATTTCGGTGTCGCGGAAACCACGTCCCACGCTGCCCGGGTGCGTCAGCCACTCGTCGCCGCGTAGCGCCGTGAGTCCAAGATTCTCAGTCATGCCGTAGGCGGTGATGATCTGCTCGGGGCTCAGCAATTCGAACCAGGTGCGCAACAGTGCCGGCGGCATGACCGCGGCGCCTTGCAGGATGAACACGACGCTGGACAGGTCGCGCTGCCGGATGTCGGGCAGCGCTGCCACCCGCGCCAGCATGGTCGGGGTGGCGGTGAAATTGGTGATCCGGTAACGCTCGATGGTGTCCACAAACAGTGGCGCGTCGAACTTTTCGAGGATCACCAGGCGGTCGCCGCCCAGCAGCATCAGAAAGGTCGCGAATCCGTTGGTGTGATACATGGGAGCCGGAACCATGATCCGCTGCGGCTTGGCCACCGGTGTCCAGTTCGACAGGAACGGCTCTCCCTGCTGCGGAATCCACAGCGACGGCGCCAGGTTGAGGATGACCTTCGGCACTCCGGTGGACCCGCTGCTGCAGATCCCGTTCGCGGTGGGGGAAACGGCTGTGGGCAGCGGGCTTTGGGATTCGGCCGCGGCCACTGCGTCGAGTTCCCACCGGCTGGTGTCGTCGACCACGACAACCGGGTCGATCACTTCGCGGACCCGGTTACGTTCCCATTCGGGCAGATCCCAATGCATCGGGATCGGAACGGCGCCGATCTTCCAGCAGCCCAGCGTGGCCAGCACCAGGTGCACCGAGTTCGGAATGGCAATGGCGACAAAGGAACCGGTCCCGGCACCGCGGGCGGCCAGTGCACGTCCCCATTGGTTGGCGCGGGCGTCGAGTTCGCCGAAGGTCAGCGTTTCCGCGCTGCCGTCCAGCGCGACCACCGTCACCGCCGGGTCATCGTGCTGCTGCTCGGCCAATTGCTGGAGCTTGGCGCTGAAGGGGACGCCGTCGGCGAACGGGTTGATGGGCGCATCCGACGGTGCGGGCTGGGTGGTCATGCCGAGGCCCGCTCGCTGAACAGCGTTTCGAAGTGTCCCTCGCGCACATCGGCGATCAGCCGCAGGCTCAGCGCCTCCGGCCCCGCGGGCAACCGGATCAGCGGTTGGGTATGCCGGTCGAGCACGCTGACGTCGGATTCGTCACAGAATCCCAGCGCCCCGAGCAGTTGGTGCGCAGCGCGCAACACCTGCCGTGCGGTTTCGGCGGCCTTGAGCCGCAGTACCAGAGCGTCCGCCGAAAGAGTCCGTATGGCAACCGATTCCGGTCGGCAGATGGTGTACTTGGTCAGCTCGTGCAGTCCGCGCACCCCGACCGATGCATCCGCGACGGCGAATCGGACCGACTGGAAGTCCGCCAACGGCTTGCCGAACTGCACCCGGGCCTGCACATGCTCGGTGACGATGTCCAGCGCCCGCTGCATCGCCCCCAGAATCCGCCATGATCCCAGCACGAGATGAAGGTTAACGTCGGCGGCCGGCACGGTTTCGCCGGGTCCCTCGCACGCGCTCAAGGTCGCCGGCACCAGGAAGGGGCCGAGCTTGGCACCCGCGCGGGTTCCCGGCCGGGCGTGGTAGCTGTTGCCGTCCAGATCGGCGGCGATCCAGGTGCCCGCCAGATCGCCGTGGTCGATGCGCGCAGCCGCGGGGTCGACCAGCGCCAGCCGGGCGCCGTCGATCGCCAGCAGTTCCTCGACGAGCGGGTAAGGCAATGCCACCGCCCCGGCGACCTGGCACAACACCGCGGCAGCCAGCAGGTCGTCGGTCCCCGACCGCACGTCGAGGTCGAATGCACCGAGTTCGGCCAGAGCGTCGCGCGCCGCATGGCGGACGGTGTCGTCGGTTTCGGCGCGCAGTGCCGCCTGCGGCCCCCCCAACCGGGTCAGCCGCTTGGCGGCGACCGCTGCGAAATCGGCGATATCCTGCGGCAGTTCGGTATTCACCGGCGCTCTCCCAACACGTCGCGGGCCACCATCATGCGCTGGACTTCGATGGTGCCCGAGGCGACGGTGGCGGCCTGCGCATAGCGCCAATGGTCGTCGACCGCGCCGTGCAGTGCGGCGGTGGCGCCGCTGTCCAGCGCCGTGGGTCCCAGCACATCGAAGAGCAGCTCGGCGACCAGTTGATCGCAGGTGGTGGTGGCGATGCGGGCGGCGCTGGCCGCGGCGCCGGCCTGCGGATCGTCCTGCAGCGACACCGCGCGGTAAGCCATCAGCCTGGCCACCCGCAGATCGACGAGCGCCCGCACCCATCGGCTGCGGATCGATTCCGGTAACCGGTCCCAGTCATCGCCCAGTGCGGTCTGCATGCGGTCCAGCAGGGCCTCGCAGCGGGCGTAGCGCGCGATGCCGACGCGTTCGAACGCCAGCGCCTCGCGCATCACCCGCCAGCCGTCACCGGGCTCACCCAGGATGTCGTCGTCGGATGCCGGCACCCCGTCCAGGAACACCTCGTTGAGGTGATGCGGCCCGAGCATCGACGGGATGCCACGCACGGTGAACCCTTCGCGGTCCATCGGAATCAGAAACAGGCTGAGGCGCTTGGGTTTCGGCGCATCCGGGTGGGTGCAGGCCGCCAGCACGCACCACGACGCCATCCGGGCGTAGGAGGTCCACACCTTCTGCCCGTCGATGCGCCAACCGGTGCCGTCCGGCACGGCGCGGGTGCGCAGTGAGGCGAGGTCGGTCCCGGCTTCCGGCTCGGAGAATCCCTGACACCAGATCACCTCACCGGATGCGATGCCGGACAGGTGTTTTGCCTTCTGCTCGGCCGTCCCGTGCCGCATGATCGCCGGACCGACCCAGTTGATGCCCATGTACTGCGGTCCACGCGGCTCGTAGTTGGCCCACATCTCTTCACGCAGCACGGTCTGCTGCCAGATCGAACCGCCACCGCCGCCATGTTCTTTCGGCCACGCCAGCGCCAGCAACCCTTCGGACGCCAACAGCTTGCAGAACGACTCGGTGGTCGCCAGGTCGTCCGGATCGTCGGTGCAGGCGCCGAGAAAATCTTCCGGAATGTGGTCGGCTATCAACTGGCGCAACCGGTTTCGCAGCTCACCGGCGTCGTCACCGAGATCGTAGTCCATCGTGGTCATCCCTTCGGCAGCCCGAGCACCCGCTCGGCGATGATGTTGCGTTGGACCTCGGAGGTCCCACCGTAGATGGTGGCGGCCAGCGCATCCTGGCGTTCGAACAGCAGGTCCGGGTCCGAGCTCGAAGCCGGGCCGGCCGCGGCTGCGCTCAACTCCCAGACCCGTTGCAGCGTCAGCGATCCGAGGAGCTTCATGGTGTCGGCCTCCGGGCTGGGCCGCCCGGCGAGTTCGTTGGCCAGGGCGCGGTAGCCGGTGGCCCGCAGCGCCTCGGCGTCGGCGTGCAACCTGCCCAGTTCGGTGTGGACGTCCGGGTTGTCGCCGATGGAGGCCAGCCCGCGTTTGATCTCGACCCAGTTCATGATCCAGATCATCTGCCGCTCATGGTGTAACGACGCCAGCGCGACATTCCAGCCGCCGTTGCACGGACCCAGCAGGTTGGCTGCCGGCACCTCGACGTCGTCGAGGAAGACCTCGCAGAACGTCTCGTCGGAGATCGAGGCCATCCGGATGGTCTCGATCCGCACCCCCGGTGACTCCAGGTCGAGGATCAGGCAGGAGATGCCGCGGTGCTTCGGCGCGTCCGGGTCGGTGCGGGCATACAGGGTGCACCACCGCGACAGGTGGGCCTGGGTGGTCCAGATCTTGTGGCCGTTGACCCGGAACACCTCGCCCTCGCGCACGGCACGGGTGCGCAAACCGGCGAAATCGGACCCGGCCTCCGGTTCGGACATGCCCAGGGCCCACCATTCGTCGCCGCGCAACGCGGGAACCAGCAGGCGCTCGATCTGTTCGGGCGTGCCGAACTGGCGGATGCCCGCCGCCGCAACGTTGGGCCCGGCGATGTTGGGTAGCTTGGGCGCACTGCGCAGTGCCGCCTCGATGCGGATCTCCATGGCGTCGCGCAGGCTCAGTGAGCGCCCGCCGTGCTCGCGCGGCCAGGTGGGTTGTATCCAGCCGGCCTCGAAGGCGGCCCGTTGATAGTCGCGCCGCAGCGCTATGTCCCAGCGGTACTCCCGATAGCGGTCGTGATAGTCGCCGGGCAGAAAATCGGTCAGCCACGCACCGAATTCGTCGACCACCGTCATGGCGCGCCTCCGGCCAGACGCCGGCCCACCTCGGTGTACAGCGCGCGGCTGTCACCCAGCAGCGACGCGTTCTGCCAGGCGTGCCGGACGAACAAGTGGGCGTCGTGTTCCCAGGTCTGACCCAGCGCGCCGTGCACCTGGACCGCTGTGCGCGCGCACTGGGCGGCGGCATCCGCGGCCGCCGCTTTGGCCATGGCCGCCGCGGTCCAGGAGCACGACCCGGCGGCGGCGTAGGTGAGGCTGCGGGCGCGCTCGAGGCTGACGTAGTTGTCGGCGAGCGCGTGCTTGATGCCCTGGAACGCGCCGATCGGGGTGCCGAACTGCCGCCGCGTCCTGGCGTGCTCGATGGACCGCTGCAGGGCTGCGCCCGCTACCCCGATCAGGTCGGCGGCGACCGCGACCAACGGTGCGGCCAGGGCGGATTCGATGCTGTCGACGGGTGCGACGGCCGCCGGTGCCGCGTCGATATCGGCGTCGGCGACGGGTTGGGCGGGATCGGTGGACTCGCCGGCCCGGATGGTCACCCCCTCACCGGCGCGCACCACGGCAGCGACCGGCCCGTCGTCGGAGATCGCCAGTGTGACGATCAACTCCGCGCGGGAACCGTGCGGTATCGCGACCGCCCGTCCGTGCACGCGGCCGTCCTGAAATGTCATCGGTGCGCCCGGTAGCCGCACACCGGGGGAGTGCACGGCCAGGGTCGCGACTACCCCGGAGGTGATCTGCGCCAGCATCTCGTCGACTGCGGGACCCGCGGCACGCAAAACCCCTGCGGCCAGCCCGACCCCGCACAGCAGCGGCACGGGCGCGAGCGCCGCGCCGCACTCCTCGAGGACCACCGCGAGCTCGACCGGACCGAATTCACCGTCGGAGTCACGCGCTGCCAGTTCGGTCCAGCCGAGGTCGACGACCGTCTTCCACAGGACACGCCACCGTTCGGGGTCATCGAGGGCCTGTCGGGCGGCATCGGGCGGGCACTCGGTGCGCAGGATGGCGCGCACGGTGTCGCGCAGCGACAACTGCTCCGACGTCAGACCAACATCCATAAGACCCCTAACATAATAAAAATAGTAAACTAGCGACCCACGCGCAAACGGACATGGTGAGGTGGTCGGATGGTCGAGTGGTACCTGTTTCTGCCGCAGGTTCGGCTACCGGTGGCCGACATCGTGGACCGGGCGAAGCATGCCGAGGCCGGCGGGTTCGATGGGATCGCTTTCATCGATCATCTCGAGGCGCCCGGGCAGCCGGGTGAAAACATCTGGGAGGCAATGGGCGTCGCCGGCTGGGTCGCCGCGAAGACGCAACGGTTGCGGGTCGGTCATCTGGTGCTGTGTGACGCTTTCCGGCATCCGGCGGTGCTCGCCAAACAGGCCGTCACCCTGTCCGAGGCGTCGGAGGGCCGATTCGAACTGGGCCTCGGGTCCGGATCCTGGCCTGCGGAGTTCACCAAATTCGATGTCGGTCAGCAGGATCCGGTTGCCCGGGTCGAGCAGCTCGGGCGACACCTGGGACTGATCAAGCAGTACTGGGCCCGGGACCAGCATCCCCGGCCTACGTACCCGATACCGCTGGTCCTGGGTGGCAGCGGCCCGCGGATGATGAAACTCGTTGCTGAACACGCGGATTGGTGGAACCTGCAGGCAAATCACCTCGACCGGCTGGCCCGGCTGTCCGACGCCACCGGCTCGGCACGGATATCGGTCCAGCAGATGGTGGGCTTCGTCCGCTCGGGCATCGATCCCGAGCAGGTCCGCGAGGTCAGCACCCGACGCTTCGGCCACCTCAGCCCCGGGTTGGTGTGCGGCGACGCCGACGAGCTGACCGCCCACTTCGCCGCGCTGGCCGCGCAACGGGTCGAACGCTTCTACGTGTGGTTCGCCGATTTCGCCGCCCCGCAGTCACTGGCTGAGTTCGGTGAATCGGTGATCAGGAGGTTCTCTGGGCCTTTGCTCGCCGGCGGGCTTCGGTAGGCACCACCGGGGCGCGGGCGTACGGCCCGCGCTGCACGGCGCTGAGCCGGATTTCCGGCAGGTCCACCGAGGGGTCGACGGTGTCCAGCCAGGCGACCGTCTCGGCGATGTCGGACACCTGGATCGCGTACATCTCGAACGGAACATCTTGCAGCATCTCGGTTTCCACCGGACCCGGCGTCACCAGGTGCACCGCGATACCGTCGCGGTCGACCTCCAGCGCCAAGGCCCGCGCGAACGCGTTCATGCCGGCCTTGGACGCGGAATATGCGGTGCGGCCCATCATCGGTTCGTGCGAGGCCGAGGACGAAATGAAGATCAGCCGCGACCCGGGCCGCATCCGCGGCAGTACCGCGGAGGTCAGCACGAAGCACGAGTCGAGATTGGCCGAGATGATGGTGCGCCACTGCTCGAAAGTCTGCTTGCGCGCGTACGTTCCACCCAGCGCGCCGGCCGCATGGACGACGAGGTCGATGCGTTCGAGTGGGCTCAGCGCGGCGGCGAACTCATCCGGGTCAGCCGCGTCGGCGACGATGGCGCGGGCACCGACCTCGGCGGCCGCCGCACGCAGCGGGCCTTCGCGCCGCGCCAGCACCACGACGTCATAGTCGAGCTGACAAAGCTTGGCGGCGCACGCTTTTCCAATGCCACCGCTACCGCCGGTGACCAGAGCGGTTCGTCGAGTGGTCAAGGGCGCCGGAGGTCCCGCGGCCGGGACAACGCTTGCGGCGACAACGCATAGATCCGCTGTTCGGCGCGGCCGGACAAGACGTAGGTCTGGGTGTCGGCGAGGTGCCGACCGGCGATACGGCGTGCCCGGTCCACGTCGCCCTCGGCGATCGTCTCGGTCAGCTTGATGTGGGTGTTCAGCGCGGCCCGGCGCCTGGTCGGCGACGGGTAGGTGCCGCTGGCCGAACTTTCGTCGGCCCATTGCTGTTCGTGGCTGGACCACAGCGTCTCCAGGCTGCCCACCACCGCGATGATGGTGTGGTTGCCGCAACCCCGCACGATGAGGTTGTGAAATTTGCGGCCGATCTCGGTGAAGAGCCGCCCGTCTTCCAGGTTTTCCGCCATCTCGTCGTTGACCTGCTTGAGTTCGGGCACCAGGGTGTCGGCCCGGTCGGGCCGCTGGGCCGCCAGCGCCGCACAGGCGGGCTCGAGTTCCTGCAACGCGGCGCCCAGATCGCTGACGACGACGTTCTCACTCTGCAGCAACAGTCCCAACATGTAGGCGGCGCTGGTCTTGGCCGGTGCGTGCACGACCGCGCCGCCCCGGTTTCCGCGCCGCACCGAGACCAGTCCCTCGGTCTCCAGGATCCGTAGCGCTTCGCGCAGCGAGACCAGGCTGACCTTGAACTGATCGACGAGCACTTCCTGGCGTGGCAGCAGGTCGCCATCGGCGAGCTCACCGTCGATGATCTGGCGGCGCAACTCGTCGGCGACGATCTCGGCGATCCGCGGCGCGGACAGCCGGCGGCGGGCGTCGGGCCCAATACCCAGAGCGGTCATCCGGTTCCTCGCAACCTGCAGCAGGAGAGAGTACACGGTTGCTGACCCCGCGAACTCGTCTGGCTTAGCTATTTTAGCAGTAATGGTATAAATAGCCGCGTGAGTCACGGGGCCGATAACCGGCCGACGCCGCTCGACGATCTGCGAGTCGTCGAGATCAGTGACCGCCTGGCCGGCAGCTATTGCGGGAAGCTGCTGGTGGACGCCGGTGCGGTGGTTCGCAAAGTCGAACCGCCGCAAGGGGATCCGCTGCGGCGCTATTCCGCGACTTGCTCGCCGGTGCCGGACGGCGCAACCGGCCCGTTGTTCAGTTACCTCAATGCCGGCAAGAGCAGCCTGGCCGTGTCGGCCGATTCCGAGCGCTTCCGCGCCGAACTCGCCGGCGCAGACGTCGTCGTGGTGGCCACCGGACGCGCCCGGGCGGCCGCGCTGGGGATCGACCCGCAGCGGCTGCTGGCACGATCCCCGCAGGCGGTCGTCGTGACCATCTCCGATTTCGGTTGGAGCGGCCCGTTCGCCGATCGCGCTGCCACCGAGTTCACCCTGCAGGCGTGGTCGGGGTGCACGGGCTTCCGCGGCGATCCGGCCGGTCCGCCCATCTCGATCGGCGGTGAGCTCGGGGAGTACATGGGCGGTGTGTATGCGGCATTCGGAGTGCTGGCCGTGCGTCGCCGCGTCGAGCACGGCGGACCGGGGGAGCACCTGGACCTGTCCATGCTCGAAGCGATCACGGCGATGCAGAGCAGCGAATGGCTGCATTCCCAACTGCTTCGGGTGCCGCCGATCCGGCGCACCCTCGAGGTGCCCTCCATCCTTGCCGCCAAGGACGGCTACGTCGGCATCACCATGGTCACCGGGCAACAGTGGCTCGA
This sequence comes from Mycobacterium sp. NGS61, assembly GCF_059812325.1. Lineage (NCBI taxonomy): Bacteria > Bacillati > Actinomycetota > Actinomycetes > Mycobacteriales > Mycobacteriaceae > Mycobacterium > Mycobacterium sp. NGS61. The sequence goes on along the minus strand of NZ_JCALCL010000007.1, from coordinate 51,714 downwards.
CTTCACCGCAATGGTCGAATGCCCGCAGTTCGAAGACATTCCGCAGCTGCGCTTCCAGATCGGTCGCTGGGAGTACCGCGACATGATCTACGAAGCGATCGGGCCGTGGATGGCGCAGCGCACCGTCGCCGAGATCGTCGAACTCGGCCAGCTCTTCCGGCTGCCGATCGCCCCGCTGGGCAACGGCGCCACCGTCCGGGACATGGACTACATGACCGAACGGGGCGTGTTCGTCGCGAATCCCGCCGGTTTCCACCAGCCGCGGCCACCGTGGCTGATGTCGCGCTGTGCTCCGGCACCGCCGCGCACGTCGCCCGGACTCGGGGACGGGAACGGTCAATCGGCATGGCAACAAAGGGAATCCGGACCAGTGTCGCCCGAAGCCGGGCTGCCGTTGCAGGGTGTCCGCATCGTCGACCTCACCGCCTTCTGGGCCGGCCCGGCCGCCACCCACCTGCTCGCCGCATTCGGCGCCGACGTCGTCAAGGTGGAGTCGATCCAGCGTCCCGACGGCATCCGGTACTCGGGCGGCATGCGTACCGATGTCGACGATTGGTGGGAATACGGCTGGGTGTTCCATGCGATGAACACCAACAAGCGGTCCGTCACACTGGATTTGGGGTCGGCGGAGGGTCGGCGGCTGTTCACCCGGCTGGTTGCCCAGGCTGATGTGGTGATCGAGAATTTCTCGCCGCGGGTGATGGAGAACTTCGGCCTCACCGCCGACGTCATGCTGGAGATGAACCCTGAACTCGTCGTCGCCCGGATGCCGGCTTTCGGGCTGGACGGTCCGTGGCGGGACCGAGTCGGATTCGCGCCCACCATGGAGCAGATCGCCGGCCTGGCCTGGGTGACCGGTCTGCCGGAGACCCCGCCGGTGACCCCGCGCGGTGCCTGCGATCCACTGGCCGGTGTGCACGCCGCGTTCGCGGTGCTGGCAGCGTTGCATTTCGCCGAACGCACCGGGTCGGGACAGCAGGTCGAGCTGCCGATGGTGGAAACGGTGTTGAATACCACCGCAATTCAGCCGATCGAATACGAAGTTTTCGGCAAGACCCTGACCCGGCGGGGCAACCGTGGGCACGGCGGTGTGCTGCAGAACCTGTATCGGTGTGCGGGGCCGGACGACGAGTGGATCGCGGTCAGTGTGTGCGACGACCGGCACTGGGCGGGTTTGGTCGACGTGCTGGGCGCGCCCGCCTGGTCAGCCGACGGACTGTCCACCGCGGCGGACCGACGTGCGCGGGCCGACGAGATCGATGACAGGTTGCGGGACTGGTTCGCCGGCCAGCCGCGGGACAGCGTGGCGGAACGGCTGGCGGGTGCGGGTGTCCCGGTGGCACCGGTCGTCTCGCCGTCCTCGGTGACCGAGAACGTTCAGTTGCGGAAGCGCGGCTTCTTCGAGGCGCTGGAACATCCGCGAACCGGACCCGGCCTCTATCCCACGCCGCCGTTCGCGCTGCTGGCCGGTCAACAAAACTGGCTGAGTCGCCCACCGCCGACGTTGGGCGAGCACAATGAAGAAGTACTGCGCGATCAGTGCGGGCTGACCGAGGAGGAACTCGCGCACCTTGCCGCCAGCGGGGTGATCGGGACCCGACCGGTCGGCGTCACGGCAAAGTAAGGGGACATCTGATGCGCGTGATCGTTGATCCGGACATGTGCGAGGCCAACGGGTTCTGTGAATCGCTCGCCGCCGACATCTTCGAGTTGGGCGATGAGGACGTGGTGCAGATCGCCGACGGTCCGGTGCCCGCCGACCGCGAGATCGATGTGCGCGCGGCGGTGGACCAGTGCCCGCGGGCGGCGTTGAAGCTCATCGACTGAACCCGATGAGCGGCCGCGTTGACGTTCAATGTCTAAGATAGTAAAAATAGACATTGGTCGTCGAACCGCGGTGAAGCGTGGGCAACGGAGAAGTCGTGACGGATACATTTTCAGACCTGGCCGCGGACTCGGCGGCCGAAGATCCCTCGGAACGGGAGTTCGGGCCGTCCGGTATCGCGCTATCCACCTATCGCTTTCCGACGGGTTGGTTCATCGTCGGGTTCGCCTCTGACCTGGCCGCCGGCGAAGTCAAACGGGTGCACTACTTCGGTGAGGAATTGGTGCTCTTCCGCACCAAGTCCGGCAAGGTGAACGTGCTGGACGCCTACTGTCAGCACCTCGGCGCCAACATGGGTGTCGGCGGGACGGTCGAGGGCGAACACATCGTCTGCCCCTGGCACGGCTGGCAGTGGCGCGGCGACGGCACCAACGCCCTGATCCCGTACAGCAAGATCGGTTGCAAGAACAACGTCCGCATCCGCACCTACCCGACGACCGAGTGGTACGGATTCATCCTGGTCTGGCACGAACGCCACGGCCGCGCGCCGTATTGGCAGCCGCCGGTGCTGCCGGAGTTGGAGACCGACGAGTACTACCCGCTGCACCCCCACACCCGGATGGTCAACCGGGTCAAGGTGCACGCGCAGATGATCATCGAGAACGCGGCCGACCCATACCACGTCCAGTACGTGCACAAGGCGGCCAACCCGGCCAACACCGCGTCGTTTGAGGTGTCCGGTTATCACCTGCACGCCACCGTCAAGGCCCACTTCGGCGGCGGCCGGGCTAAAACCTGGCTGACGCCGAACGGGCCGGTCGACGCCAAGATCATCTACGACAACTACTCGCTCGGGTTGGGCATCGTGCGCTTCCCCAGTGACCTGGTGCAGACCTGTCAGGTCACCGGCCAGACGCCGGTCGACGAGGACTACACCGATTACTTCTATACCCAGGCCTCGCTGCGGGAGCCCGGCGACAGCGGCGACAAGCCCACCGGTCGCGCCGCCAAATTCCTTGCGCTGCAACAGGAAGTGATCAAGCAGGACTTCTTCACCTGGGAGAACATGAAGTACCTGGAGAAGCCGAACCTCGCGCCGGAGGAGGCGCATGACTATGCGGCCCTGCGTCGCTGGGCGCACCGCTTCTACCCCGGTGCCGCGCCGTCGCCCAAAGACTTCGGGTACACCGCCGACGGCGAGCCGGACCCGGCCGCCGCTCCGGCCTGATCCCGCCGGTGTCTCCGGGCCCGGGTGATTTCGGTGTCGACGAGTTCACGGTGCCTGCCGTGCTCGATCGTCGGGCCGAGCAGTTCCCGGACCGGGTGATGATGTCGGTGGCCGGTCTGGACATCACGTTCGCCCAGCTACGCCGGCGTTCTCTTGCCGCGGCGGCTCTACTGGCTGATCTCGGTGTGGGACAGGGCGATTGCGTCGCACTGTTCACTGCGACGTGCCCGGAATGGATCTACTTCTGGCTCGGTGCGGCCCGGATCGGCGCAGTGAGTGCCGCGGTCAACGCCGCCAACAAGGGCGACTTTCTGCTGCACAACCTGAAGTTGTCGCAGGCCAAGGTAATCGTCACCGACGCCGAGCGACGGACCCGCCTCGACGAGATCGCCGCGCAACTGAGCACTGATGTTGTGGTGCTTGACGATTCGCTCACCGCGGCACTGGACCGCGAGGTATCGGTGCCCGCGAAGCCCGCCGCTGCCGGCGACCTCGGCGCGCTGTTCTTCACCTCCGGCACCACCGGGCCGTCGAAAGCTGTTGCCACGTCCTGGCATTACCTGTTCACGGTGGCGGCGACCGCAGTGTCGGCCTGGGAGTTCGCGGCGGGGGAGACCCTGTGGACCGCGATGCCGCTGTTTCACCTGAGCGCGGCGCCGGTGGTGCTGGCACCGATGCTGGTCGGCGGCACCGCGGTACTGGCCGAAGCTTTTCATCCGGGCGAGGTGTGGGACGACGTGCGCTCCCACGATGCCGTCGGGTTCGTCGGTGCGGGCGCGATGGTGTCCATGCTGCAGAACCTGCCCGCCGATCCGCGCGACGCGCAGTTGCCGTTGCGGTTCATCTCGGCGGCGCCCATCGATGCCGTGTCGTACCGGTCGATCGAGAAGCGGTACGGCTGCGCGGTCGTCACCATGTACGGCATGACTGAGGCATTTCCGATTGCGGTCAACGGCGTTGCCTACGAGGGTGTTCCGGGGACATCCGGGTGCGCGAATCCGAACTTCGAGGTCCGCATCGTCGATGCCGACGGCGTCGAATGTCCGACCGGATCGGTGGGGGAGATCAGTTGCCGGCCCCGGTATGCCGAAGTGATGAGTCAGGGCTACGTGCGGCCTGGCGACGACGCATTGCTCGTGGACCCCCATCCGGAGTGGTTCCGCACCGGTGACCTGGGCAGGTTCGACGACGGCGGCAACCTGACGTACGTGGACCGCGTGAAGGACTCGCTGCGTCGCCGCGGTGAGAACGTCTCCTCGGTGGAAGTGGAGGCCGTGCTGGCCAGTCATCCGGCTGTGCAGGAAGCCGCCGCCGTGGCAGTGCCCAGTGCGCTGGGGGAGGACGACATCCTGTCAGTTGTCATGTTAAGGCCGGGTGCGGCAATGGATTACGTGGAGCTGCTGGATTTCTGCGCCGCGCGCATGCCGTACTTCTGTGTGCCCAGGTACATCGATACCGTCGATGAACTTCCCAAGAACGTCATCGGCCGCGTCCGCAAGGACGTGTTGCGGGCCCGGGGCTTGACGGCGGGGGCGTGGGACCGGGAAAGCCACGGATACACAGTGAGCCGATGAATACACACCGCAGGAAAGGCGAACCAACATGCCGTTGACCTACCAGGAACAGCAGATGCTGCAGGCCGCGACCGGTCGCGGCGCGATTCTGGATCTGACCGCGCGGCACAACCGGGCCCACGCCGACGGGGACCGCGACGCGTGGATCACCACGTTCCGGCATTCCGGTGCCACCTATGTGCGCGACGGAGAGTCGTTCGACGATCTGCGTGCCGCGTTCGACGGCGGCGACGGGCGACGTCTGGTCACCGTCGACCACGAGTTACACGTCGACGGCGTCCACGCGACACAGCATTGTGTGGCAATCCTTTTCCACACCGCGGGCGGCGAAACCACGCTGCAGGCCACCGGTGCGTTCCGGGACAAACTCAGCTACGAGCGCGGCGGCTGGTACTTCACCTCCCGGGAACTGACCTGGGATTCGGTGCCCAGTCCGCAGTTGGTCGGCTGATACCGGTCACGCCCTGAGCTGACCCAGCAGGCCCAGCATGTCCGCGCGCGCCCAATGCCCGACCCACTGTCGTCTCGGAGTCAAAGGAGGGTGGTGTCCGGATGTTCCCACCTAGATCAGCCTGAACTACTCTGGCGAAGAATGGTCGAGGACATCAGTTACAAATGCGCGTTCGGAACATACGAGGACGCGCTGAAGATGGTGGGCTTCCGCACCGAACCCCGCACTGCCGGAACTGTGGTGAGCGGTGCCAGAATCCAGCATTTCGCCGCCCTGGTACACGACGGCAACCCGGCCTACTGGAACCGCGAGTTCGCAACGCAGGTGTGGGGCGGGCTCCTTGCGCCGCCGGGATTGCTGATGGGTTGGGTGATCCCACTGCCGTGGGCCGGCGATGGCGTTCGGCCGACGGCAGCAATCGCGATCCGGGTTCCGCTGCCCGGCAGGACTTTTGTGAACGCATCCAACGAGGCCGAGTTCTTGGTCCCGATCGTCGAGGGCGACCGACTCTCCATCGTGGAGGAGGTGGTTTCGGTGTCTGCCGAGAAGACCACCAAACTTGGTGTGGGACATTTCATTCAGACGCTGGATACATTCCTGCGTGATGACGGCACGGTCGTGGCGTTGAACCGGAATACCTTGTTCCGCTTCAATCCGAGCGATTCGACCGGGGACCCCGGATGATCTCGGACACCGGAGACCACCGACTGGATTGGGATGCGCTGAGCGTTCCTGTCGACCTGCCTGAGGTTGTCGACGAGATCAGCTATGAACGGGTGGTGATGAATGCGGGCGCTACCTGGGATTTCTTCCCGGGGCATTTCGACCCCGAATACGCCAAGCGCCAAGGCCACCCGACGATCTTCGTCAACACCATGCATCTGGCCGGATTCGCCGACCGGATCGCGACCGAGTGGGCGGGCCCGACCAGTCGGGTGCTGCGCCGCTCCATGCGACTGATCGGATCTATCTACGCCGGCGACACCATGATCGGCCGGGGACAGGCAACGGCCAAGCGCCTGGACACTACGGTCGACCCGCCGCGTCAACTGGTCGACCTGCGGATCGAGGTGAGCAACCAGCACGGTGCGCTGTGCTGCCCGGTCGACATCACCTTGCAGTTGAGCGGATCCGGATACCTCATCAGTGGATGATGCGGGTGGACTGCATCGCTCGCGCCGTCGGGGCCGATGTCCGGTCCGACCCCGGGTGGTGCGAACTGTTCCACTCCGGTCTACCGCACGCCTGGCGGACCTTGACCGAGTCTGGCATGTTCGATGCGCCGGTTCACATAGCCGAGGGCGCGGATGTGCAGACAAGGCTGCTCGCCCGCCTTGGCCGTGACCCGTCGTGGCGGTGCCCAGCAGGAGGCGAGCCGGCTGGGTGACTCGTCACGACGGTGGACGTCGTACCGCGACGACGCGGAGAATACCGTCCAGTCCGTCGAAATCGGTTGCGTTGGTGGTGTACAGCGGCAACTGTGCGGCCGCGGCCGTCGACGCGATCATCAGGTCGGCTATCCGCCGTCTGGGAGTTCGGCCACGGGCTTGGACCGACGCGCTGATACGTCCGAATGCCCGAGCAGCCTCGGTCTCGAATGCAATCGGGTCAAACTCGTTCTCTGCGCGTTGCAACACGGCCGCGCGGCGGGCGCGTTCCTCGACGGAGTCCGCGGTGTTGCCGCCGACCAGATGGACGCCCGCGGACAGTTCAGCCAAAGTGACAGCGCTGATTGCCATTTCGTCTGGCAGCTCGTCCGGGTCGATGGCGTTGCGCAGGATCAGGATGTTGGTGTCGAGCAGACCCCGCGTCGGATCAGCGTTCATACGGGTCGATTGTGGACTGGTCGAACGCGGCGTCTTGGTCGGCGCGGAAGGCGGTTATGTCGATCAGTGGCGCTAATTGCGACCCCCGGGCAAAGTCGGCGCGCGAGACGAAGCGACGCCGCCCACGCAGGGGAATTAATTCGCCGATCTGACGGCCGTCCCGCGTGACCGCGAAAGAGTCGCCCCGCTCGACGGCATCCATGATTTCTTTCGATCGCATGCGGAGGTCACGCTGACTGACTTGGCGCTGACCACTCATGTGCCATAGGGTAGCACGCCGTGCTACATGCAACGAGAGTCAGAGCGGCGGTAACTTGCCGCCGCACGCGATCGACTGCAGCTCCACGTATTCGTGCAACCCCTCCGGACCGAATTCGCGCCCCAGCCCGGAGTGTTTGAAGCCGCCGAACGGATTACTGATGTCGAGCATGTACATGTTGATGCCGTAGGTGCCGGTGCGCACCTGCGCGGCGATCTCCAAGCCATGCGCGACGTCGGCAGTCCACACCGAACCGGCCAGGCCGTAGTCGCTGTCGTTGGCGATCCGGATCGCGTCGTCCTCGTCGTCGTAGGTGAGCACGGTCAGCACCGGGCCGAAGATCTCCTCGCGGGCGATCCGCATGTCGTTGGTCGCGTCGGTAAACAGGGTGGGGCGCACGTACCAGCCGCGCGGCGCGGGGCTGTCGTCCCCGCCGATCACGACGCGGGCGCCTTCCTGTTGCCCGGACCGGATGTAGTCCTGTACCCGGGCCTGTTGTCGTTGGGCGACAAGGGGTCCGATGTCGGTCTTCTCATCGTCAGGGTCACCCACCCGCAGCGAGGACATCATGTCGGCCAGCGCGTCCACCAGCTCGTCGTGGCGCCGTTGGCTGACCAGGATGCGCGTCTGCGCAACGCAGGCCTGCCCGTTGTTCATCAAGCTGGCCGTCTTCAATCCGCTTACCGTCCTGCCGATGTCGGCGTCGTCGAGGACGATCGCCGCGGACTTGCCGCCGAGTTCCAGGCTCACCCGTTTCAACTGCTCACCGCACAACGCGGCGATGCGCCGGCCGGTGGCGCTGGAACCGGTGAACGCGATCTTGTCCACGCCCGGGTGACGCACCAGCGCCTCGCCGACCTCCGGCCCGCCGGTGAGCACCGAGACCACACCTTCGGGCAGGTCGAGTTGCTCGATCATCTCGGCCAACCACAAAGCGTCCAAAGGGGTTTCGGGTGCGGGCTTGATGATAACCGGGCAGCCCGCCAGCAATGCGGGAATCAGTTTCGGCATGATCAGGCATTGCGGGACGTTCCACGGCACGATCGCCCCGACCACCCCGACCGGGGCGCGGCGCAGGTGCGCTTCGCCGAGCACACCGCGACGGCGCTCCACCCACGGGAACTCCCGCGCGGTCGCCAATGCCAGGTGGATCATCGAGGCGGCTCCGGCCGCCTGGCCCAGTCTGCTGAAGCTGCGCGGCGAACCCATCTGTGCGGTGATCAGGTCGGCCATCTCCTCGATGTGCCGACCGTAGACGCCGGCCAGCTCATCGATTTTGCGCATCCGTTCCTGCGGTTCCAGCCGCGGCCACGGGCCGTGATCGAAGGCTCGGCGCGCCGCAGCGACCGCGGCCTCGATGTCGTCGGGGCCTGCGGCCGGAACCTCGGCGATCGTCTCCTGGGAGTGCGGGGAGATGACGGAAATCCGTTCCGTTGCTGTGGGTTTGCGCCATCGACCGCCGACGAACAATTCGTCGTAAGAGCGGGGATTCGCCGTCATCGGGGCACCACCTCAGGGCAGGCGACGGTTAAATTCACTATTGATGCTAACATAGCAAAAATTCAGCAGAGGCAAGGCAACCTGTGACGAACGACTGGCGCAGCTACCCGTTCCAGCTGGTACCCGGTGACAGCCAACTGGAATTTCCCGCCGCCGAAGGCGAGCACCCCGGTCAGGAGTCCGACACCTGGTTCATCGCCGGTGAACTCGCCGCAGCCGACACCGGTAGGTCATTCGCGTTCCTGACCATCTTCAACAAGAACCGGCCCGGCGGCTCGATCGTCGCCGACTTCTACACGCTGGCGTTGTTCGATCTCGACACCGGTGCGTACGGCACCTTCACCGATTACGACATGCCGCCGGCCAGCATGGAACCAGGGGTCAAGCCCAAGATGACCACCGCTGTCGGCCATCTCGACCTCGCATACGACACCGGTGCCGGCACCGCCCGCTGGACGACGCGCGACGACGACGGAGAGTTGCTGCCCTACACCTACGACATCAGCCTGGTGGGCACCGACCAGCACGGGCAGCCCATGCACCTGGACCTGGCGGTCACGCCGACACGCGCACCGACCCCGTTGGGCGCAGCGGCTTACCACGGCAAGATCGCCTGCTTCGGTCAGGACGACACCTACTCCTACTTCCAGACCGGGATGGTGATGACCGGAACGCTGCGCTGGGGTGACAGCACCGAACGCGTCACCGGCACCAGCGGGCACGTCGACCGGCAATGGTTCCCGAAGTACGCGGGTGGGGGAACTGGTGAGCCGCCGCGCACCCGATCGCACGAATGGCGGACCATCAACTTCGACAACGGCGTCGACATGAGCATCTGGCGCCAGTTCCTGCGCACCGAAGGCAATGCGCTGCAACCGTTTACCGGCATCACCACCAGCTACCCCGACGGCAGGGCCCCGGAGTGCGTCGAGGATTTCGACGTCACCATCACCAGCTACGTGCGCTGGCCGGACGAGATCAGAGCGCTGATCCGCCCGCCCGTCAAGGCCCGCTATCTGCCTGATCGGCATCGAATCGTCTGTGCTCCACTCCAATTGGATATCGTCGGCGAGCCGCTGGTGCCGGCCCCGGCGCACGGCTTGCCAATCGAGTACATGGAAGGGCCCTACCGCTACCGGGGAACGCTGGCCGGTGAGCCGGTGACGGCGTTCGCGTTCAACGAGCGTTCGCTGGCGCTGTACCGGGATTGGGAGTTGCTGCAGGTGTTGGCCACCGAAGCGGCACCGGACCTGGTCGACCGGCTCACCCAGCTACTGGCGTCCGGTCGCTGCAGCGAGGCACTCGAGGTCGTCCGGGCGGCGATGGCCGACGCTCCGGAACACGCAGAGGTGCTCGAAGCTCTCGCCGAGGCGCTGTCGCAGTCGGCGTAAATCCCGAAAGATTCAGCCGCGCGCGTCGACTGCCTGCTGCCAGGCAAGGTGTCGGTGCTGCAACCCCGGCTCGTTGCGCCCGAACAGAAGCTGTTCGCGCGCACCGGATTCCAGGTTGGCCTGCAGTTGCGCGACCAACCGGTAGTCCTCGTCGCGAACGGTGGCGTGGGCGTATTCGAAGACGGTCTGCGCGCCGGCCGCCACGGATTCCTCAGAGATGTCCAACGGCGTCGAATTCTGATGGACGGTGATCGACCGCCCCGGCTGATCACCCGGGTAGACCCGGAACAACTCACCGTTGGCGATGGTCACTGAGATCACGATGTTGGGGAACAACGCGTAGATGACCACCAGGTTGTTCAGCGGCACCCACTGCTGCTCAGGCACATCCTCCAGATCCAGAATTGTGTTGAGCGGGAAGATCAACCGGTGGTGGGGTCCGAACGCATCGAACACCGTGCAATTGCTGCGCGCCAGGGTCGCAAACGTCTTTTCGTGCACGGTGGCGAAGTGGTAGTTCTCCGCGAAGGTATCCACCGCTAGCTTCCAGTTGATGGGCGAATCGAGCACCTTCTCGCCCAGCGGAGTCCACCGTCCGATACCCCACGAATCCAGTTCGGCAGCCAATGGCCCCAGGTGGGCCGCGACATCCAGCTCCACTTCGGGATCCAATGCTATCCAGAGGAATCCGGCGTATTCGGTGGCCGGCAGCTCGGTCAGCCCGTCAGACTTCAGCGTGGTGTCCGGGAATCCTTCCCGTCCCGGCAACGCAACCAACCGGCCGGTGTTGTCGTAGGTCCAGGCGTGGTAGGGGCAGGTGAACCGTTTGGCGACACCGCAACCCGATGCGACCGGCGCCTGCCGGTGCAGGCAGATGTTGTCGAATGCCTTGACCGAGCCGTCGGCCGTGCGGGTCAACAGGATGGACCGGCCCAGCACTGTCTTGGTGCAATAGGCCCCCGGCCGCGGCAGTTCGGAGACATAGCCGACCAATTGCGGGCTGGCCTGCACCATGACCCGATCGCGCTCGTGCCGCTCCCGTGCGGTGTACTCAGCCGCGTTGACCCGGTGCGGCGCAGGTGCGAGGTCGGTCGTTTTGTCCCGCGCCAATTTGAGCGCACGACGGGTGAGATCGATGAGCTGATCGTGATCCACCGGAAGCCTCCTGCAGTCCTGTCTCCAAGCTTTTCTGCTTCCAGTACAGACCTTATGACCGTTGTAAGGTCAAGACGTGGCTGACCAGTTGTTGATCGGCGAGGTCACCGCGTTGACGGGAATCGCCTCAGGTCGCATCCGCCACTACGAGAAAATCGGATTGTTGCGTGCCGAGCACCTCAGCAACGGGTATCGGGTCTTCGATGTCGAGCAGGTGCTCGACCTGCTGCGCATCGACCTGATGAGAAGCCTCGGCGTCAGCATCAACGACATCGCCCGGTTGCTGGATGACGGGCAGACGACGCTGTCCGACCTGCTCGACGAACACCGCACACTGCTGGTGCGCCAGCGCGACCGGTTGGACCAGCTGATCACTGCGATCGATGCCGCCACCGACGCCGGCGGCGGCGACGTCAACGAGCACATCCTGCGCCGACTGGCGACCACCCACCGCGACAGCATCGGCGTGATGGGCAGACTGTCCGAGCCGTTGGCCGCCCCGGTGGCCGCGATGTATGCCGAGCTCTTCGACGAGTGGCAGTTGCCGGTGCCCGCTTTGTTCGGGCAGATGGTGCTGCCGCCCGCTGCCAGCACGTTGTTGGCGGAACTGTCCGGATGCCCGGGGCGGCGGGTGCTGTTCGATCGACTCCGCCAACTCGCCGCTGACGTGATCGCGCTGGGCGACAACGTCTCGGCGGTAGCGGAACTCGCAGGCAGGTGGATTGATGCGCAGGTGGCCGAGCCGTTGCCCGACGACGTGGTGGGTGCTCTGCGCAGGGTGCAACCGCTGTTGGAGAACGACCCGGTGATCGTGCAGGGCTTCCGCGCGTGGGCGCGCTCGATCAACCCCGCGGCGCCGATGTTGATCGACGAGATCGCTCAGCAGACGGCCCGGCGCGGACTCGAAGCGATCAGCGTGATCGTGCTGCCCGACCGCTGACCGGACGCACCGGAAGTGTCGAGCCTGAACAGGTGGCACCGAGACTGCAGTGAGGACGTCGGCGCGCACAGAATGCGGCGCTGAGTACAGGCTCGACAACCCAAGAACGATGCCAAGGTGATGCGTTGTGTCCAGTGTGGCCAACGTGATTTCTGGGAACAGTGAACTACTCTGTGCCGCATGTCGGTCTCTCGGCGTGACGTGCTCAAACTCGCCGCGGCGACACCCGGCCTGCTGGGGCTGGGTGCTGCGGCAGCGTCCCTGCGCGCGGCGCCCGCCGCGGCCTCGCTCGGCACGTTGCTGGACTACGCGGCCGGCGTCATCCCTGCCAGCGAGATCCGGGCCGCGGGTGCCGTCGGGGCGATCCGGTACGTGTCGGACCGCCGGCCCGGCGGTGCCTGGATGCTGGGCAAGCCCATTCAGCTGGCCGAGGCGCGCGACCTGCACGGGAGCGGACTCAAGATCGTGTCCTGTTACCAATTCGGCAAAGGCAGCACGTCGGACTGGCTGGGTGGGGCTGCCGCAGGCCTGCAGCACGCCAAGCGCGGCATGGAACTGCACGCCGCCGCCGGCGGCCCGTCCAGTGCCCCCATCTACGCCTCCATCGACGACGATCCCTCGCACGACCAGTACAAGAACCAGATCGTCCCCTACCTGCGGTCCTGGGAGTCGGTTGTCGGGCACCAGCGCACGGGTGTCTACGCCAACTCGAAGACCATCGACTGGGCGGTCAACGACGGCTTGGGCACCTACTTCTGGCAGCACAACTGGGGATCGCCGAAGGGGTACGAACACCCCGCCGCGCACCTGCATCAGGTCGAGATCGACAAGCGCTCGGTCGGCGGCGTCGGCGTCGACGTCAACGAGATCCTCAAGCCCCAATTCGGGCAGTGGGCCTGACCCCCGGTCGGTTCCCAGGCTCTGCCGCGGGCCCGCCTCGCACTTTCCAGCAAACACTTGTTCGCGCAGCTTCGGCGGTCGGCTACACGGATGAATCCGCGACAGCCCGCTGGGCGGCTCATTACGCGACGCTTGAGGGCGAAATTTTTCATATAACGATTTGATAACAATACTGCTTTGAACAGCGGAGTTATAGCTACTCGACCGTAACCACCTGCATGCAGGACGTTTGTCGGCGCCGCTCGCTCCGGCGGCCAAACGCGGTGTTACCCACGACACGGTTACCCGTGCGTAGAACTCGCCAGTAACCAATCGCTCCAAGAATTCGTGGAGATCCTCATGACACTCTTATTGGGACCGATGCCGATCGTTCGAGGTTCTGAGGCCGCCGCAGCAGCCCCGGACCGCACCGGTCACACCGACGATCGGCTGGCGATTCGGTGCGGAATCGCCCGGAAGTCGATGCGGCCCCGGGAAACCGGGCGATCGAACCGAGATGCGACACAGAGGTTTTGAGGGAGATACAAGGTGACGATCCACGAGAGGCACGACTGGGTGTCCGCCGACCGTGACGGCAGCGGTCCGCACAACGCACATGCTCTGGTCGATCGCCTGACCACCGGCGAGCCGTACGCCGTTGCGTTCGGCGGCCAAGGCAGTGCGTGGCTGGAGACGCTGGAAGAACTGGTGTCCGGGGCGGGCATCGAATCCGAATTGGCGACGTTGGTCGGCGAGGTCGAGCTGCTACTCGAGCCGGTGGCAAAAGAGCTGGTCGTGGTGCGTCCGATCGGTTTCGAGCCGCTGCGGTGGGTGCGCGCGCTGGCCGCCGAAGATGCCATCCCCTCCGAGAAGCACCTGACGTCGGCGGCGGTCTCGGTGCCCGGGGTGCTGCTGACCCAGGTGGCGGCCATCCGCGCGCTCGCCCGGCAAGGCATGGACCTGGTCGAAACCCCGCCGGTCGCCGTTGCCGGACATTCCCAAGGTGTGCTCGCCGTCGAGGCGCTCAAGGCCGGCGGCGCGCGCGATGTCGAGCTGTTCGCCATCGCTCAACTGGTGGGTGCCGCCGGCACGCTGGTCGCCCGGCGGCGGGGGATCTCGGTGCTCGGCGACCGCCCGCCCATGGTGTCGGTCACCAACGCCGACCCGGAGCGGATCGGACGCCTGCTCGACGACTTCGCCCAGGACGTGCGTACCGTGCTGCCGCCGGTGTTGTCCATCCGCAACGGCCGCCGCTCGGTCGTCATCACCGGTACCCCGGAACAGTTGTCCCGCTTTGAGCTGTACTGCCACCAGATCTCGGAGAAGGAAGAAGCCGAGCGCAAGAACAAGCTGCGCGGCGGCGACGTCTTCGCGCCGGTGTTCGACGCCGTCAAGGTCGAGGTCGGCTTCCACACCCCGCGGCTGGCCGACGGCATCGAGATTGTCGGGCGCTGGGCCGAGAAGGTGGGGCTGGATGTCGCGCTGGCCCGGCAACTGGCCGAAGCGATCCTGGTCCGCAAGGTCGACTGGGTCGAGGAGATCACCAAGGTCCACGACGCCGGTGCGCGCTGGATCCTCGACCTGGGTCCCGGGGACATCCTGACCCGGTTGACCGCGCCGGTCATCCGCGGTCTGGGCATCGGCATCGTGCCCGCGGCAACGCGCGGTGGTCAGCGCAACCTGTTCACCGTCGGGGCCACCCCCGAGGTGGCCCGGGCCTGGTCGAGCTACGCGCCGACGGTGGTCCGACTGCCCGACGGCAGGGTGAAGTTGTCGACGAAGTTCACCCGGCTGACCGGCCGGTCGCCGATTCTGCTGGCCGGCATGACCCCGACCACCGTCGACGCGAAGATCGTCGCCGCCGCGGCCAACGCCGGGCACTGGGCCGAGCTGGCCGGGGGCGGACAGGTCACCGAGGAGATCTTCGCCGACCGTGTCGAGCAGCTGTCCGGGCTGCTCGAACCCGGCCGCACCTACCAGTTCAACGCGCTGTTCCTGGACCCCTATTTGTGGAAGCTGCAGCTGGGCGGCAAGCGGCTGGTCCAGAAGGCTCGCCAGTCTGGCGCGGCGATC
Organism: Mycobacterium sp. NGS61; assembly: GCF_059812325.1. Classification (NCBI taxonomy): domain Bacteria; kingdom Bacillati; phylum Actinomycetota; class Actinomycetes; order Mycobacteriales; family Mycobacteriaceae; genus Mycobacterium; species Mycobacterium sp. NGS61. The sequence continues at coordinate 36,613 of NZ_JCALCL010000007.1, read as the reverse complement.
GACGGCGTGGTGGTCAGCGCCGGCATCCCGGAACTCGAGGACGCCGTCGACCTGATCGCAGAACTCAACGACATCGGCATCAGCCACGTGGTGTTCAAGCCCGGCACTATCGAGCAGATCCGTTCGGTCATCCGCATCGCCACCGAGGTGCCCACCAAGCCAGTGATCATGCACGTCGAGGGCGGCCGCGCCGGTGGTCACCACTCCTGGGAGGACCTCGACGACCTGCTGCTGGCCACCTACTCGGAGTTGCGCTCGCGCTCCAACATCACCGTCTGCGTCGGCGGTGGCATCGGCACCCCGGAACGGGCTGCGGAGTACCTGTCCGGACGTTGGGCGGAGGCTTACGGTTTCCCGTCGATGCCGATCGACGGCATCCTGGTCGGCACCGCGGCGATGGCCACGCTGGAGGCCACCACCTCGCCCTCGGTCAAGCAGATGCTGGTCGAGACCCAGGGCACCGACCAGTGGATCAGCGCCGGAAAAGCCCAGGGCGGCATGGCTTCCAGCCGCAGCCAGCTGGGCGCAGACATCCACGAGATCGATAACAGCGCCTCCCGGTGCGGGCAGCTGCTCGACGAGGTGGCCGGTGACGCAGACGCGGTCGCCGAGCGGCGCGACGAGATCATCGCCGCGATGGCCGGCACCGCCAAGCCGTACTTCGGCGACGTCGGAGAGATGACCTACCTGCAGTGGCTGCGCCGCTATGTCGAACTGGCCATCGGAGAAGGCAATTCGACCGCCGACACCGCCGCACCCGGCAGTCCCTGGCTGGCCGACACGTGGCGGGACCGGTTCGAAGAGATGCTCAAGCGCACCGAATCCCGACTGCACCCGCAGGATGTCGGTCAGATCGAGACCCTCTACGCCGACCGCGAGTTGTTGGAAAGCCCGGACCGGGCTCTCGCGGCCCTGGTCGAGCGTTACCCGGACGCCGAGACAGTGCAGCTGCATCCCGCCGACGTGCCGTTCTTCGTCACGTTGTGCAAGAAGCCGGGTAAGCCGGTCAATTTCGTGCCGGTCATCGACAAGGACGTGCGCCGCTGGTGGCGCAGCGACTCGCTGTGGCAGGCGCACGACGCCCGCTACGACGCCGACCAGGTGTGCATCATCCCCGGGCCGGCGGCGGTGTCCGGCATCACCCGGATGGACGAGCCGGTCGGTGAATTGCTCGACCGCTTCGAGCAGGCCGCCATCGACGAGGTACTCGCCACCGGGGCCCAGCCGACGGATGTGACGGCGCGCCGCCTCGGTCGCGCCGATCTGCGCGGACCGCTGGCCCTCGTGCTCGACGCACCCGACGTGCGGTGGGCCGGGCGCACCACCACCAACCCGGTGCACCGGATCGCACCGCCGGCCGACTGGCAGGTGCGCGAAAACCGCACCGCCACACACACATCCACCGGGTCGCGGCTGGCGGTCGGCTCCGACGACAACGGCGTCGTGCTCAGTGTGCCGGTGTCGGGAACCTGGATCGATATTCCATTCGAGTTGCCCGCCAACACAATCGACGGTGGCATACCCGTGGTGTCCACCGAGAACGCCAGTGCGGCCATGCGTTGTGTGCTGGCCATCGCTGCCGGTGTCGACGGCCCCGAATCGCTGCCCGCAGTGGAAAACGGCGCCGCCACCGTCACCGTCGGCTGGGATCCCGAACGGGTCGCTGACCACACCGGCGTCACCGCCACCTTCGGCGAGCCGCTGGCACCCAGCCTGACCACCGTGCCCGACGCGCTCGTCGGGCACTGCTGGCCCGCCGTCTTCGCCGCGATCGGCGCGGCCACCACCGACGATGGCGTGCCCGTGGTCGAAGGCCTGCTCAGCCTGGTGCACCTCGACCACGCGACCCGGCTGGCTCAGCAGTTGCCGACGGTACCGACCGAATTGACCGTCGTCGCAACGGCTTCGGCGGCCACCGACACCGATATGGGCCGCGTAGTGCCCGTCTCGGTCCGGGTCTCCGACAATGACGGCGCGCTCATCGCCACCCTCGACGAGCGGTTCGCGATCCTGGGGCGCACCGGGTCCGCCGAACTCGCCGACCCGGCCCGCGCCGGTGGCGCGGTCTCGGAGAACGCCACCGACACCCCGCGCCGGCGCCGTCGCGACGTCACCATCGGCGCGCCCGTCGACATGCGCCCGTTCGCCGTGGTGTCCGGCGACCACAACCCCATCCACACCGACAAGGCCGCCGCGCTCCTGGCGGGGTTGGGCTCGCCGATCGTGCACGGCATGTGGCTGTCTGCGGCGGCGCAGCACGCGGTGACCGCCACCGACGGCCAGGCGCGCCCGCCGGCGCGACTGATCGGCTGGACCGCGCGGTTCCTGGGCATGGTGCTGCCCGGCGACGAAGTGGACTTCCGGGTGGAGCGGGTCGGAATCGACCAGGGCGCAGAGGTTCTCGAGGTCACCGCGAAAGTCGGCGCGGAGCTGGTCATGTCTGCCAGCGCCCGGCTGGCCTCGCCCAGGACGGTCTACGCCTTCCCCGGCCAGGGCATCCAGCACAAGGGCATGGGCATGGACGTGCGGGCCCGCTCCAAAGCGGCCCGCAAGGTGTGGGACGAGGCGGACAAGTTCACCCGCGACACGTTGGGCTTCTCGGTGCTGCACGTGGTGCGCGACAACCCGACCAGCATCATCGCCAGCGGGGTGCACTACCACCACCCGGACGGGGTGCTGTTCCTGACGCAGTTCACCCAGGTGGCGATGGCGACGGTGGCGGCCGCGCAGGTTGCCGAGATGCGCGAGCAGGGCGCGTTCGTCGACGAGGCCATCACCTGCGGCCACTCGGTCGGCGAATACACCGCGCTGGCCTGCGTCAGCGGTGTCTTCGAACTGGAAGCATTGCTGGAAGCCGTGTTCCATCGCGGGTCGAAGATGCACGACATCGTGCCGCGTGACGAGCTGGGCCGCTCCAACTACCGCCTGGCCGCGATCCGGCCCTCGCAGATCGACCTGCCGGACGACGAGGTCACCGCGTTCGTCGCCCAGATCGCCGAGCGCACCGGTGAGTTTTTGGAGATCGTCAATTTCAACCTGCGTGGTTCGCAGTACGCCATCGCCGGTACCGTGCGGGGCCTCAAAGAGCTGGAAGCCGAGGTAGAGCGGCGCCGCGAAATCACCGGCGGCAAGCGCTCTTTCATCCTGGTGCCAGGCATCGACGTGCCGTTCCACTCGCGGGTGCTGCGCGTCGGGGTGGACGAATTCCGGCGGTCGCTGGAACGGCTGATGCCGCGCGACAAGGATCCCAAGGTGATCCTGGGCCGCTACATCCCCAACCTGGTGCCGCGGCCGTTCACGCTGGATCGCGACTTCATTCAGGAGATCCGCGACCTGGTTCCCGCCGAACCGCTCGACGAAATCCTCGCCGACTACGACACCTGGCGCAACGAGCGGCCCCGCGACCTGGCCCGTAAGGTCCTGATCGAGCTGCTGGCCTGGCAGTTCGCCAGCCCGGTGCGCTGGATCGAGACTCAGGACCTGTTGTTCATCGAGGAGGCCGCCGGCGGCCTGGGCGTGGAGCGCTTCGTCGAGATCGGCGTGAAGACAGCGCCGACCGTCGCGGGTCTGGCCACCAACACCCTCAAGTTGCCCGAATACGCGCACAGCACAGTGGAAGTGCTCAATGCCGAGCGGGATGCCTCGGTGCTGTTCGCTACTGACACCGACCCGGAGCCGGAAGACGAACCGGTGGCCGATGAGCCCGGGACCGACGCGCCGGCGTCGGAAGCCGTTGCCGCCGCGCCGGTTCCCGCCGCGGCACCGTCCGGAGGCCCGCGTCCCGAGGACATCGGTTTCGACGCCGCCGACGCCACCGTGGCGCTGATCGCGATCTCGGCCAAGATGCGCATCGACCAGATCGAGCCGCTGGACTCCATCGAGTCGATCACCGACGGCGCGTCGTCGCGGCGCAACCAGCTGCTGGTGGACCTGGGTTCTGAGCTGAACCTGGGTGCCATCGACGGCGCCGCCGAGGCCGACCTGGCCGGGCTGCGCGCGCAGGTCACCAAGCTGGCCCGCACCTACAAACCCTATGGCCCAGTGCTTTCCGATGCGATCAACGACCAGTTGCGTACCGTGCTGGGCCCCTCGGGCAAGCGCCCCGGCGCCATCGCCGAACGGGTCACCAAGACCTGGGAGTTGGGCGAGGGTTGGGCCAAGCACGTGACCGTCGAGGTGGCGCTGGGTACCCGCGAGGGCACCAGTGTCCGTGGCGGCGCCATGGGCCATCTGCACGAGGGTGCGCTGGCCGACGCGGCGTCGGTCGACAAGGTCATCGACGCGGCAGTGGCTGCGGTCGCCGCCCGCCGGGGCGTGTCGGTGTCGCTGCCCTCGGCTGGCGGTGGCGGTGGCGCGACCGTCGACGCGGCCGCACTGAGCGAGTTCACCGACCAGATCACCGGTCGGGACGGGGTGCTGGCTTCAGCTGCCCGGTTGGTGCTGGGGCAGTTGGGTCTTGACGACCCGGTCGCCGTGTCGCCGACAACCACCGACGCCGAACTCATCGACCTGGTCACCACCGAATTGGGTGCGGACTGGCCACGTTTGGTGGCGCCGGCGTTCGACGGGAAGAAGGCCGTCGTCTTCGACGACCGCTGGGCCAGCGCCCGCGAGGACCTGGTCAAGCTGTGGCTGACCGACGAAGGTGACATCGACGCCGACTGGGTTCGGCTCTCGGAGCGTTTCGAAGGTGCCGGTCACGTGGTGGCGACCCAGGCCACCTGGTGGCAGGGCAAGTCGCTGGCCGCGGGCCGTCAGGTCCACGCCTCGCTGTACGGCAGGATCGCCGCCGGTGCCGAGAACCCGGACCCCGGTCCCTGCAGCAGCGAAATCGCCGTGGTGACAGGTGCTTCCAAGGGATCGATCGCCGCGTCGGTGGCCGCGCGACTGCTTGACGGCGGCGCGACGGTGATCGCGACCACCTCGAAGCTCAACGACGAACGGCTGGCGTTCTACCGCACCCTCTACCGTGATCACGCACGCTACGGCGCGACGCTGTGGGTGGTGCCGGCCAATATGGCGTCCTACTCCGACATCGACGCGCTGGTCGAATGGGTCGGCACCGAGCAGATCGAAAGCCTTGGGCCGCAATCGATTCACCTCAAGGACGCGCAGACTCCCACGCTGCTGTTCCCGTTCGCAGCGCCGCGGGTGGTCGGTGACCTCTCCGAGGTCGGGGCCCGCGCCGAGATGGAGATGAAGGTGCTGCTGTGGGCGGCGCAACGACTCATCAGCGGGCTGTCGAAGATCGGTGCCGAGCGCGACATCGCCTCCCGGTTGCACGTGGTGCTGCCCGGTTCACCCAACCGCGGAATGTTCGGCGGTGACGGCGCTTACGGTGAAGCCAAGTCGGCGCTGGACGCCGTGGTGAGCCGCTGGCACGCCGAAACCTCGTGGGCCGAACGGGTCAGCCTGGCGCACGCGCTGATCGGCTGGACCCGGGGTACCGGGTTGATGGGGCACAACGACGCGATCGTCACCGCCGTCGAGCAGGCCGGTGTCACCACCTATTCGACCGACGAGATGGCGGCGATGCTGCTCGGCCTGTGCGACGTGGAATCCAAAGTCGCCGCGTCGAGTTCGCCGATCAAGGCCGACTTCACCGGCGGGCTGGCCGACGTCGAGCTGGACATGGCGGAGCTGGCCGCCAAGGCGCGCGAGGAGATGACCTCGGAGTCCGCCCCTGCCGACGACGCGCCGGCCGAGGGGACCATCGCCGCGCTGCCGTCGCCGCCCCGCGGGTACCGCCCGGCACCGCCGCCGGACTGGGACGACCTCGCCGTCGACCCGGCCGACCTGGTGGTGATCGTCGGCGGCGCCGAACTCGGGCCGTACGGATCGTCGCGCACCCGCTTCGAGATGGAGGTCGAAAACGAGCTGTCGGCGGCCGGTGTGTTGGAGCTGGCCTGGACCACCGGGTTGATCCGCTGGGAAGAGGACCCCCAACCTGGTTGGTACGACACGCAATCCGGCGATCTGGTGGACGAATCCGAACTGGTCGAGCGCTACCACGACACCGTGGTGGAGCGCTGCGGTATCCGCGAGTTCGTCGACGACGGTGCGATCGACCCCGACCACGCGTCGCCGCTGCTGGTGTCGGTCTTCCTGGACAAGGACTTCACCTTCGTGGTGTCCTCCGAAGCCGAGGCCCGAGCGTTCGCCGAGTTCGATCCCGAGCACACGGTGATCCGGCCGGCGCCCGACTCCGGCGACTGGCAGGTCACCCGCAAAGCCGGCACGGAGGTCCGGGTACCCCGCAAGACTAAGTTGTCGCGAGTGGTCGGGGCGCAGATCCCGACCGGCTTCGACCCGACGGTGTGGGGCATCAGCCCGGACATGGCCAACTCGATCGACCGGGTGGCGCTGTGGAACATCGTCACCACCGTGGACGCGTTCCTGTCCGCCGGGTTCTCCCCGGCCGAGGTGATGCGCTACGTGCACCCGAGCCTGGTGGCCAGCACTCAGGGCACCGGCATGGGCGGCATGACGTCGATGCAGACCATGTACCACGGCAACCTGCTCGGCCGTAACAAGCCGAACGACATCCTGCAGGAAGTACTGCCGAATGTCGTTGCCGCACACGTCATTCAGTCCTATGTCGGCAGCTACGGCTCGATGATCCACCCGGTCGCCGCGTGCGCGACGGCCGCGGTGTCGGTCGAGGAGGGCGTCGACAAGATCCGGCTGGGCAAAGCCGAGCTGGTGGTCGCAGGCGGGCTGGACGACCTCACGCTGGAGGCCATCATCGGCTTCGGTGACATGGCCGCCACCGCCGACACCGCGATGATGCGGGGCCGCGGCATCGACGACGCGAAGTTCTCCCGGCCCAACGACCGGCGTCGGCTGGGCTTCGTCGAGGCGCAGGGGGGCGGCACCATCCTGCTGGCCCGCGGCGACCTGGCGCTGCGGATGGGGTTGCCGGTGCTGGCGGTGGTCGCCTACGCGCAGTCCTTCGGCGACGGGGTGCACACGTCGATCCCGGCTCCCGGGCTGGGCGCCTTGGGCGCCGGCCGCGGCGGCAGAGACTCCGCCCTGGCACGGGCGCTGGCGAAACTGGGCGTCACTGCCGACGACATCGCGGTGATCTCCAAGCACGACACGTCGACGTTGGCCAACGATCCGAACGAGACCGAGTTGCATGAGCGGCTCGCCGACTCGCTGGGTCGCTCCGAAGGTGCGCCGCTGTTCGTGGTGTCGCAGAAGAGCCTGACCGGTCACGCCAAGGGCGGCGCGGCGGTGTTCCAGATGATGGGGATGTGCCAGATGCTGCGCGACGGCGTGATTCCGCCGAACCGCAGTTTGGACTGCGTCGACGACGAGTTGGCCGGTTCGGCGCACTTCGTCTGGTTGCGCGACGCACTGCGCTTGGGTGACAAGTTCCCGCTCAAGGCCGGGCTGCTCACCAGCCTCGGGTTCGGCCACGTGTCGGGTCTGGTCGCGCTGGTCCACCCGCAGGCGTTCATCGCGGCGCTGGAACCCGGGCAGCGGGCGGACTACCAGCGCCGCGCCGAGTCCCGGCTGTTGGCCGGCCAACGGCGGCTGGCATCAGCCATTGCCGGCGGCGAGCCGATGTATCAGCGGCCGCCGGACCGCCGTTTCGACCACGACGGACCGGAGAAGCCGCAGGAGGCGGCGATGCTGCTGAATACCGCATCCCGGTTGGGCGCGGACGGGGCGTACCAGGTCGTCGCGGATTGATCCGATAGCCTCACCACCCATGGGCATCGTCGGAATCGGGATTGACCTTGTCTCCATTCCTGATTTCGCCGAGCAGGTCGACCAGCCGGGCACGGTGTTCGCCGAGACCTTCACCCCGGGTGAGCGTCGCGACGCCTCCGACAAGAGTTCGTCGGCGGCGCGGCACCTGGCCGCCCGATGGGCGGCCAAGGAGGCGGTGATCAAGGCCTGGTCTGGTTCGCGGTTCGCGCAGCGGCCGGTGTTGCCCGAGGACATCCACCGCGACATCGAGGTGGTCACCGACATGTGGGGCCGCCCGCGGGTCCGGCTCAGTGGCGAAATCGCCAAGCACCTGGCCGACGTGACGATCCACGTGTCGTTGACCCACGAGGGGGATACGGCGGCCGCGGTGGCGATCCTCGAGGCGCCCTAGGCCCCGCTTCTGCGCGAGCAGACACAGAATCGCATCACGCGACCCGATTGAATGCGATTCTGTGTCTGCTCGCGGGGGGTGGTGAGCGTTGTGGCCATGCTGCAGCGGACGGTTCGCACGGAGAAGCTATTGCACATGCGTCGGGTTGCGAGTTACCATCCGAACGTACAACCTACTCCGCAGTAAGTTACTCGCTAGTTCGACCAAAGTACCGTGTCGAAGGGTCTGAGATGTGCAACCGTTGCCCGGTGAACCCGGTCGTCGCGGGCGAGACACCGCACTGGCGTGCCGCGTCACCGCCCTGAACAGTTGTCGCTCGGGCCGCGCGCCTGACGAATTCACTGCTGGCGGCAGCACCTAGTTAGTTCGGTCCCCGAACGGCTGAGTTGCATGCGATTTGGTTAATATTGCGCTCTGAATCCGGCGGATTCAGGGCTATTGAAGGTACCCGGATTTCAGCTATTTAGTAGAGCAAAATATGCTGTGAATTTCCTATGATACTTGACCCGATGTAGAAACAAGTGTTTAGTTTCGGGGTTGTACGGATGACCAGGGGTCATACCGGGCCTAGTCAAAGGAGACTGATATGTCGTATGTAGTGGCGATACCCGAACTCGTGCAGGCGTCGGCCAACGACCTTGCGGGTATCCAGTCAGCGCTGACCGAGGCCGCTGCGTCGGCTGCGACTGCGACCACTTCGGTGCTGCCCGCGGGCGCCGACGAGATTTCCGCGGCAATTGCTCAACTATTCGGCTCGCACGGGACAGAGTTCCAGGCAATCAGCAAGCAGCTCAATGCGTTTCATGCAAAATTCGCAGATCTGGTGGGTGCGAGCGCAGCGCAATACACTGCCGCTGAGGCCGCTGCGCAGTCGCTGCTCGGCGGGGTCAGCGCCGCCGCGGGAGCGTCTCCCCTGGAGGCGATTGCAACATTCGCCGGCGAGGTGGCGGCGCCGTACCAGGCGTTGTCGACGAATACCGCAGCGAACTTGCAGAGCCTGACTCGTGCCGTCTCGGCGAACCCTATGCCATTCCTACGGCAATTCATTGCCAATCAGGCCAGCTACCTGCAGACCATTAGTACCGGATTCGCCAGCGCCATACAGAACCTGCCCGCAACGCTGGGGAACCTACCGGTGGTAATTCACAACGCGCTCTCGGGTCTGGCTGATTTCCAGCCCGGTGCGCTGGCCCAAGGGTTCATTAATAACCAGATAGGCTATTTCAACACGATTTCGACGTCGTTGACAGCTGCCGCGCGCGACTTCGGCACCGGCGTGCAGGCCTTCCCGGCCAGTCTGCAGGCGGCTGGTCAGGCGTTGGCGGCGGGCGACTACACCAGCGCGGCGAACACTCTGGCAACAGGGTTCCTGGCGCCGTTCTTCACCGGCTTCAGCAGTGTGGTCCTGCCCACCGGTGTGGTAGTCGTCTCGCCGGTGGGTGCAGTCGGCGATCTCGGACCGATCTTCACCATCCCTGGGCAGATGGCACAGAACTTCACCAACCTGCTGCCGGTCGGTTCGATTCCCGCAGCGATATCGCAGAACGCCACCAACCTCATCACCACCATGACCGATGTCACTCAGTCGATCGACCTGGTAGCACCTACGCTCCCGCTGCATGTGGGCCTGCCGCTTGTGTTGGCGATTGACGCGATAGGTCCAGTGGTCACCACAGGTGCTGCGGCCCAGTCGAGTCTGGTGGCGGTCACGACCGCCCTCCAGGCGGGCAACATTCCGGGAGCGGCGGCGTCGCTGCTCGGCGCGCCGGCGGTGATTGCCAACGGGTTCTTGAACGGGCAATCGATGCTGACGCTCAATGTTCCGGTGGACATTGGTTTGGGAGTGCCGCTCAACACCTCGACCGGTCTGCCGTTGGGTGGACTGCTCACGCCGTTACAGGGCGGTCAATTGACACTCATAGAGGGCATCGATCCCTCGCCGCTCGGCGGCGCGCAGTTCGGCGGCATCATTCCGGGGCTGCTGAGCTACCTGCCACAGCAGCTGGCGCAAGCCATCGGGGCGGGGCCGCTCGCGTAACCGGTTGGCGCCCCGCCGAATTGCACTCTGTTCGGCGGGGCCCCGTGCGTTTCAGGTGCGTTGGTCTACGCCGGCCAGGCTGCGGGCATAGCCGGCGCCCATACCCAGCAACACCAGACCCACGATGATGAACGCCGCCACCCGAAAGATGCCGTCCAACGTGGCGAGGTCGAACAGGAACAACTTGGCGGTGGCTGCCGCGGTCAGCGCCAACCCTGCCGTGATCGCCTCGCTACGGTGGTCATGTCCAGACCGCAGGGCATACACGAAAAGCGCTGCCGCCATGCCGATCCAGCAGATGGTGGCCGCCATGTGCCCGGCCAGGAATCCGCCTCCGGTGCCACCGATCAGAACACCCGCAGTCACGGTGAACGCGGTCACGGCGTAGCCCACCGCTGCCGCCGCGATCGCGAGTAGTAGGCCCGCGCAGTCGGAGTTGAGGAAGACCCGGGTCAGCACGGATGCCAGAGCAACCACCAGCAGGCTGGCTGCCAGGGTGGACACCGCAACCGACGGCGGCGTCGTGCTGGCCCGCACCAAGGCCGTCAGCGGTGCGTAATGGTAGAACCACCCCGCCCCAATGGTGCCGAATCCTGTTGCAGCCCAGCGTGCTACGTCATTCCGACGACCGGCGATCGCAACCACGATAGCCAGTGCGAGCAGTAGCGGGCCCGCGACGTAGCCGTCGAACGCAACGGTGACGGCCACCAGTGCCGCGATCGCCGACCAGGCCGACCAGATCTGGCTGACGATGCGGGGGTGGTCGCCCAGCAATGTGACGGTGAGCATCGCGGCCGCCACCGCGGCGGAAAGAACCGCTGCCAGAACGTGATTCACTCCGACTGCGCTGGCCAGCACCGGCAAGGTACCGGCGGCGGTCAACAGTGCCAGTGCGGTCGCGTTGGTGGTGCTGGGCAGCAGCACCACGCCGCCGACGATGGCGAGTGTCGCCGCCACTCCGCATGCTCCGCCGACCAACCAGGCGTTGTCGTGGTCGTTGACCGCGACCAGTGCGAGGAGTAACGGCAGCGTCGTCGCCGCGGTGCGGGCGGTGTGCATCCAGATCCAGTCCTTGCCCAACTGCACCGGCAACGCGGCCGCCGACAGCGCCAACATGAAGCTGACCAGGAGCAGGTCGATACCGCGGGTGAGGACGGGAGCCAGGCCGATCAGTGGGATCAGCACCAGCAGCGCGAGATGCTCGGAACCCCACCGTCGCGACACAGCCAGACCCGCGCCACCCACGACGGCGGCCAGTACCAGTCCCAGCGACGCGGGGACCCACTTGTAGATGGTGACGACCGCGATCACATCCAGGTATTCCGCGGCAATACCGGTGGCGGCCAGGGCGATCGCACCGATCCGGCCGCCCGGGCGGCTACGCAATCGGGCAGCGACGCCGACGAGCGCGAGCGCCAGTGCGCTGCCGCCGGCCACCCGGATCTCCGGTCGTAACAGTCCGGCCTGCGCGGCCAGCACGAGCAGCAGCACCACGCCGATCAGCGTGACAGCTACACCGGCGACGGCCAGAACCTTGCCGATCCAACCGGATTGGGCCGTGTCCGGGCTGGCCGGGGCGACGGGCCGCGGGGGAGTGGGCGGGGCGGACGGCACGGGTTTGGGTTGACGCGGTGGGCGCGGTGGGCGGGGTGCGACTGTCGCCGGCCGCCAGGATTGGTAGTAGTGCTGCCAGTATGTGCCGGCTTGGTGCGGCGGGGCGACGGGAGCCGGCGCGACGGGCGGCGGGACGTATCGCGGTGCCGGCGGGACGGCGGTTTCCGGCGGCGTGGACGCGGGGGCGGAGATCAGCCGATCCAGCTGACTGAGCTCACCGGAAACTCGCGACATCTGCCGGGCGAGAGAGTCGAATTCTTGCGACAGCCGACTGATCACAGCCTGATGCGGTTGGGTCATGGTGACCCACCCTGCCGGGGATACCCCGGTGGTCGGATGAGTAGGACTACCCGAATCCGGTCATTGATCGAGCCCGTGCTCGATGGCGTAGCGCGTCAGCTCCACCCGGTTGGCCACCTGCAGTTTGCGGAAGGTGGCCTGCACGTGGTTTTCCACCGTCCGGTGGCTCAATGATAGTTTTTCGGCAATCTGCTTGGCGGACATGCCCTTTGCGACGAAGCGCAGTACCTCGGTCTCCCGCTCGGTCAGGCTGGGTCCCGCCGGCTCGGATTGCGGGCGCTGCGCGATGCGCCGGTATTCACCCAGCACCAGTCCGGCCAGACTCGGGGTGAACACCGCCCGTCCGGCCACGGTGGCTCGCACGGCATCGGCCAGTTCGGCCTTGGAGGCACTCTTGACCAGGTAGCCCGTCGCCCCCGCCTTGACCGCTTCCAGCACGTCGTCGCGTTCGTCGGAGGCCGAGAGCACCAGTACCCGGCTGTCGGGTGACACTTCAAGGACTTCCATCGTCGCCTGCACACCGTCGCCGTCGGACAGGCGCATGTCCATCACCACCACGTCCGGTTTGACCACCGCCGCCCGGCGGCGCGCCGACGCCACGCCCTCAGCGGTAGCAACCACGTTGAACCCGTCGTCTGCGAGATCCCGGGCGACCGCGTCGCGCCAGATCGGGTGATCGTCGACCACCATCACCGTAGGTGCCGCATCCTCAGCCATGCCGTCCCTCTCCCCGTGGCACTCTCAGTTCCCATTCGGTACCGTCACCCGGCCCGGTGGTCAGCTCGGCGCTGCCGCCCAACGCTTCCAACCGCCCGATGATCGACTTCACGATCCCGACGTGTCCCTGACTGACCGCTTCCTCCAGCCGTCCAGGTGCGATGCCCACTCCGTCGTCGCGAATGCTGACCGCGACCTCGTCGCCGAGGTCCTCCAGCAGCACGAAGGTGCGAGCCTCCGGACCGGCGTGCAGCCGTACGTTGTCCAGCGCGTTGCCGACCGCGGCATCCAGTTCGCCGGCCACGGCACTGTCCAGGGTCACCGGGGTTCCCGGCAGGCTCATCGACACGTGGTCGCACTCCCGGCAGCGCAGCAGCGCACGCAAATCGACCGTCGCCTCCGACTCGCGCTGCATGTCGGTGGAGGTGACCCACTTGCGCAGCGCGCGTTCCTGTTCGCCGGCAAGTCTGGCGAGTTCGGCTGTGGCACCGCCAATTTCGTGCCCCCGCTTGGCGACCAGCGCGAGTACCTGGACGACGCCGTCGTGGACCTGGCGGGACAGCCGCTCGCGTTCTTCCACCGCAGCGGACAGACGGGCCGCCCGCTGCAATTCTTCATGGGCGCGGCGCGCGGTCCGAGCCGCCAGACCTATGGCCAGCCCGACAGCCAGCTCGACGATGATAGTGGCGTTGCGTCCAAAGTTGACGTTGAGGTAGCCCTTGACGAATTCGCTGGTCGCCGCCACAGCCAGGCCGGTCAGCATGCCGCCGGCCGGTCCGAACTGCAGCGCCGCCGAGATAGTGGCGTTGCTGGCCCACAAGGTCGTGGGCCAGGTCTGATTGTTGTGCGCCCACTGGCCGGACGCAACGACCTCGGTCGACAGCATCAGCATCACGACCACCACGAGTTCGGCGATCACCCAGGCCGGGCGACGGCCGAACCCGCGCAGGTAGGCGACCGAACATGCCACGCTCCACCCGATCAGCACCGCGAACAGCGTCCAACCCAGCGCCGGATGGCGCAGATCCGCGCTGACCGCGATGTGGAAACCCAGCGCGTACAGGCAGCTCAACAGCCGGAACAGTTGCGCGGCCCGCCACAGTGGGGTGGTGGGATCGGGCCCGTCGGTGCTCACCCGGCAAGCCTAGAGCGGGCCGAGGGGTCAGTCGGTCCTGCCGTGCCCTCGCCCGCCGATGATCACTGGTCACACGACTCACCTCACGTCAGTGACACGGGCATGGCTAGCCTCGGAACCATGACTGATCTGGTGGAGCGGGTGCGCGCGGTGCTGCCTTCGGTGCGGCGCGACCTCGAGGATCTGGTACGCATCGATTCGGTGTGGGCCGACCCGGCCCGGCGCGACCAGGTGCACCGCAGCGCACAGGCGGTATCAGACCTGTTGTCGCAGGCTGGTTTTGGCGATGTGCGGATTGTCAGCGAAGGCGGTGCCCCCGCCGTGATCGCGCATCATCCCGCTCCGCCCGGGGCGCCTACGGTGCTGTTGTACGCCCACCATGATGTGCAACCCGAGGGCGACCGCGGGCAGTGGCACTCGCCGCCGTTCGAGCCGACCGAGCGGGACGGACGCCTCTATGGACGCGGCACCGCCGACGACAAAGCAGGCATCGCAACACATTTGGCCGCATTCCGGGCACATGGCGGTCAACCGCCGGTGGGCGTGACGGTGTTCGTGGAAGGTGAGGAGGAGTCGGGGTCGCCGTCGCTGGGGCAATTGCTGGCCGCCCACCGCGACGAGCTGGCCGCCGACGTGATTGTGATCGCCGACTCGGACAACTGGAGTACCGAGGTGCCGGCGCTGACGGTGTCGTTGCGGGGGATGGCGGACTGCGTGGTGGAGGTCGCCACCCTCGACCACGGCCTGCACTCCGGGTTGTGGGGCGGCGTGATTCCCGACGCGCTGAGCGTGCTGGTGCGCCTGTTGGCCAGCCTGCACGACGACGACGGCAATGTGGCCGTCGAGGGTCTGCACCAGACCGACATCACCGGCTTGAACTACCCCGACTATCCGCCGGAGCGGGCCCGCACCGACTCGGGCCTGCTGGACGGGGTGAGCGAGATCGGGTCCGGGTCGGTGCCGCAGCGATTGTGGGCCAAGCCCGCGATCACCGTAATCGGTATCGACACCACATCCATTGCTGCAGCGTCGAATACGCTGATTCCGCGGGCGAAAGCCAAGATCAGCATCCGGGTGGCGCCCGGCGGTGATGCGAGCGCGCACCTGGACTCGGTCGAAGCCCACCTCAAGCGGCACGCTCCGTGGGGCGCGCACGTCAGCGTGACTCGCGGCGAACTCGGCCAGCCCTACGCGATCGAGGCCAGCGGACCGGTGTACGACGCGGCGCGGGCGGCGTTCCGCCAGGCGTGGGGTACCGATCCCATCGACATGGGCATGGGTGGGTCGATCCCGTTCATCGCCGAGTTCGCCGAGGCGTTCCCACAAGCCAAGATTCTGGTCACCGGGGTGGAGGATCCGGGCACCCAGGCGCACAGCGTCAACGAGAGCCTGCACCTGGGCGTGCTGGAGCGGGCGGCGATCGCGGAAGCGTTACTGCTGGCGAACTTAGCTCCGGACCGCTAAACGCGAGACGCGGGAATTTCCGCGCAGCTGTGTGCAGGCGAGTTCCGTTGATCGCCAACCTAATTCGGTGGCGCTTCGGGTTGGAAGGGTGTGTACCACCACCAGTCGGCGCGTTCGCCGAGGGGTCCTTGGCAGGGTGGGACATCCGGTGGTGGTGTGGTGGGGGGTCGGGCCAGTGATCCGGGTGGGAGGGGGTGTCCGTCGTCGTCGGTGACGATGAGGTTCTCGGCGGTGCCGGTGATGGTGATCCCGCCCTGGTGATGTAGGCGGTGGTGGTAGGGGCAGACCAGGGCCAGGTTGGTCAGTTCGGTGGGGCCGCCGTCTTCCCAGTGCCGCAGGTGGTGGGCGTGCAGGCCGCGGGTGGCTCCGCAGCCGGGCACCACACAGCAGCGGTCGCGGTGTTCCAGGGCGCGGCGTAGCCGGCGGTTGATCTGGCGGGTCTGCCGGCCGGTGCCGATGAGCTGCCCGTCGCGTTGGAACCAGGCCTCGAAGGTGGCATCGCAGGTCAGGTACTGGCGGTCGGCGTCGGTGAGCAGCGGACCCAGATGCAGCGCCGCGGCGCGCTTGTCGACGTCGAGGTGCACCGCCACGGTGGTGCGCTGCCCGTGCGGGCGGCGGGCGACCTCGGTGTCCCAGCCGGCCTCGACCAGGCTCATGAACCCATCCACAGTGGTGGGCAGGGGCGGCGCGCTGGGCGCGTCGTCCTCGCCGTGGTCGCGTTTCCACGTCGCGACCAGGGCATCGAGATGAGCCTGCAACGCGGTGTCGAACACCGCGGCCTCGATGTGCGGCAACGTGATCCGCCACGTGGTCGTGTGTTCATCGCAGGTCTTGGTGATCCGCCGCCGCGGCTCGGGGGCGGGCCCGGGATCAGCTCGGGGTTCGAGCTTGACCGCGGTACGCAACTGGGTGACCGTGGCCACCGCCGCCAACTCCACATAATGCTCATCAGAGCCGTCCGCGGCGTGCTGGGCGATCACCCCCACCTGATCCAGCGACAACCGGCCCTCGCGCATGCCGGCCGCACACCGCGGGAACTGCTCCAGTCGCCCGGCGATCGCCGCCACCGTCTGGGCGTTGGCCGGCGACACCCCGGTCTTCCAGGCCACCATCGACGCCAGCGACCGACACCCGGTCATCCCCCACAACTGCTTACGGTCCACCTCAGCAGCGATCTCCACGATGCGCCCATCGATGGCATTACGCTGACCCGTCAGCTCCGCCAACTCCTCAAACAACACCTCCAAGCGCTCCTTGGGCATCAACCCGACAGGCTCAGCAACAGCGGCGGCAGACACAACACCATCACAGCACCGGGGTACGACAACTCCCGGCCGCCGGGGAAGGCTCGATCGGGCCTAAACCGACAAGTCCCGCCGCAGCTTCGCCACGTGCCCGGTGGCCTTCACGTTGTACTGCGCGATCTCGATCTTGCCCTTGTCGTCGACGACGAAAGTGGACCGGATGACGCCGGTGACCGTCTTGCCGTACATCTTCTTCTCGCCGAACGCGCCGTAGGCCGCCAGCACCTTGCGGTCCGGGTCCGACAGCAGCGGGAAGGTCAGCTTCTCCGCGTCGCGGAACTTGGCCAGCTTCTCCGGCTTGTCGGGGGAGATGCCGACGACGTCCAGACCGCTCTCGTTCAACTCGGCCAGGCTGTCCCGGAAGTCGCACGCCTGCTTGGTGCAGCCGGGCGTGGAAGCCGCCGGGTAGAAGTACACGACGACGCGGCGGCCCTTGTAGTCCGACAGCGACACCGTGTTGCCGTCAGCGTCGGGCAGGCTGAAAGCGGGCGCTGGGTCGCCGGGTGCCAGTCGTGTGGTCTCGGTCAAAGTGCATCCCTTTCTCGTCGCCGAAGCGTCGGCACTAGGGTAGTTGGTCAGTGCATCAGCTTGATTTGGAGGACAGACACGTGGCGGACCGCGATCCCGACACCATCAAGAAGGAGATCGATGTCGCCCGCGAGCAGTTGGCTGCCACGGTCGACTCGCTTGCTGAGCGGGCCAACCCGCGCCGCCTGGCCGACGACGTCAAAGCCAAGGTGTTCGAGTTCCTCAACAAGCCCATCGTGACGGTGTCACTGACCGGGGCCGGCGTCGTCGCCGTCATCGTGGTGATCCACAGGATCAGGAACCGCTGACCCGCTCAACGCGTGGAGTAACCGCCGTTGGCGAAGATGGTCTGTCCGTTGATCCACCAACCGTCACTGACCAGGAAGCGGATCAGCGAAACGATATCGTCCGGATCGGTCAAACCCGTCCTGGTGAATTTCGACAAATCGGCCGCCGTCTGGTTGAACTTCGCCGACTCATCGGTTTCCTGCCCGTAGAAGAAGGGCGTCTCCATCGGTCCGGGTGCGACGGCGACCACCGAGATACCACGTTCCCCGAACTCCTTGGAGGCCGCGCGGGTGAAGTGTTCGACGGGGCTCTTGGAGCCGGCATAGATCGAGTACAACCCGGTGTAAGCAGCCAGTAGCGAAGTGACCACGGTGACCAATTTGCCCTGGTCCGTGAGGTGCTTGCCCGCCTCCTGGATGAAGAAGAACGCGGCTTTGGAGTTGACGGCGAAGATCGTGTCGTACTCGTTCTCGGTGATGTCGGCGATCGGCTTCTTGATCACCATCCCGGCGGTGTTTACCGCGATGTCGATCGTCCCCAGGGCGGCCTTGGCGTCGTCGAACAGCGACGAGACCGCTGCGGCCGAGGTCAGGTCGCCCTGGAAGGCATAGGCCTCGGGTCCGGCGTCGCCTGATGGCAGCGACCGTCTGGTCCGCGGCTGCTCTGGTGGCGTCGCTGTTGTAGTGAATCGCAATGGCTTTGACGCCGCGAGTCGCCAGATCGCGGGCGAGCAGTCCGCCCAGGTTCTTGGCGCCGCCGGCGATCAGCACTGTCTTACCGTTCAGGCTGTGGTTGCTCATGACGCGAAACTATGTCGGCGGATATACAAATCGCCAACAGTGTTTAATGGTCGAATGACAACCGGAAGTTGTCCATGGTGAGGGGTTGGCGGTGTCGGACCACCATGCACCATTAGACCTGTACCGGCTGTCCCAGTTCATCGCGGTGACCCAACACGAGAATCTGACCGCCGCCGCCCAGCGGCTTCATCTCACTCAGCAGGCATTGAGTACGGCCATGCGCCAACTCGAGCACGCTATCGGCGTCAGCCTGTTCGACCGTCGCGGCCGGCGACTGCAGCTGACCCCGGCCGGGCAGAAGCTGCGCGAGGGTGCACCGTTGCTGTTGGCTGCCGCCGCCGCACTCACCGACGCCACGCGGCAGGTGGCCGCCGGCCGTCAGCCGCCCTTCGTCGTCGGACATACCCCGGCGATCACTGCCGAAGAGATCTTCACGATCATCGAACCGGTGCGCGCGGCGCTGCCGGAGGTCTCGGTGACGGCGCGACAGATGTTCCCCTCCGACATGCAGCAAGCCCTGCTCGATCGATCCATCGACGTGGGTCTGCGGCGCGGCGCCACCACGCCACCGGAGTTCGCCGGGGCGGTCATCGGTTACGACGAACTGCGGGTCGCGGTAGCAGCCGGTCACCCGCTGAGCAAGCAGACCAGCATCGCGCTCACCGACATCGCCGCCTACCCGCTTGTTGTGTGGGCACCGCCAACGTTCTCGTTCTATACGGACTTCCTCGTAGCAGCTTGTCGCCGTGCGGGTTTCGAGCCGACGGTGGTGGTCAACAAGATGCAGGGCACCCCGCCGGTCACCGCGGTCGTCGGCAACGACTACGTCGCATTGGTGACCGCGCCGGCGGGCCCGGCGTTACACGGTCGTGTCGAAGTGCGGGCCCTGGACGACCCGCCGCTAGTGCCCATTCAAGCATTATGGTTGCCGCACACCACATCTGAGGCACGGACCGCGCTGTTGGCGCGGCACTGAATCAGTGGCGCGCCACGAAAGTGCCCGGAGACCAGCGCCTTGAATCCTGCAATACCGTCGGCGGCGAACAGACCGGGCAGTTCGTGCCCCGGACCGGTCGACGCGTCGGTGACCAGGGCGGTCGTCATGCGTTCAGCCCGGTGCTGCTGGTGACGTGTACCGGGAGATCGTCGTTCCAAGGTTGCGTGGTGACCATGTCGTCGACGTTGACGTAACCGCGCTCGAATTCACCCGTCGCCGCGTCGACCAGCCGGTACTCCTGACGCTGAATGTGGATCGGCTGCGCGTCGAGGATCACCACCCGAACCTCACCGGGGGCGAATCCGCACCGCTGCTGCAGTGCCTCGATGAGGCACTCGTTGTGCATGTGCCCGTCGCCGAAGTTCCAGCCAACCGCCACCGCGCACAACATCTCGCCTTCACACAGGTTGTAGTCCTGCTCGTCGTAGCCGGCCAGCGCCCGGTGGACCAGGGTGAACAACGCGCGCCCGTGGGTGTTCATCCCGCGGAAGGCGTAGGCAAGATGGATGGGGACCAGGGTGTCCTCTTTGCTTTTGTACAACCGCTCGAGTTGCAAATGCTGCATCGGTCCCAGCGCGCGGGCGCCGATGCGGATCTTCTCGTCGGCCGACGGCTTCACGCACCACACGGTGGTGTCCCAGTTGCCGGCGTAGTACCGCATGCCGGGCAGGAAAGACACCTTGTGCGGGAACAGGTTTCCGACGATGACGGTGCCGACGAGGACCACGAACAGCACGGCGACCGGCAGCGGGTTGATGACACTGGCAAGTCCGACCGGCGCGTGCGCCACGAACAGCCACAGCACGCTGAAGATCATGAACACGTTCCACTCCAGTGGCACTCCCATCGGAAAGGCCAGCAGGATGTTCAGGTGGAACACGATCATCACGAACGCAGCGACGGTCGTCGGCCAGCCGCCGTGTGAGAAGAGCAGCGCCAGCGGCACCAGCCCTTCGATCGCGGTCGAGAAGTGCGCGATGAATCCCGACCACGCACCGGGCCGCAGATCGTCCGGGTAGTGCTTGAACAACGACGTCTTAAGGACGCCCGACGGGATGAACGGATTGTTGGCCAGCATGGTCGAGATCACGAACGGGAAGTGCCGGGTCAGCTTGGACGTGGCCGCGCCCATCCAGATCACCAGGCAGACCAGCTTCGCGGCGACCACGCTATCGGCACCGGAGAACAGGAACGCCAGCGCCAGCGGCGCGTAGACCTCGCCGCGCGCGGCCAGGAAGATCACCTTGTCCCGCAGGCCGAGTACGGCCAGCAGCGTCAGGATCGCGACACTCTGCCACCGCGGCAACACTCCGATCGCGGTGTGCAGGGCCGGGATCGGCCCACTCCCGTCAGACACCAGCGCCGTGACGAGCAGCGTGAGCAGTGCGCCGTAGAGTACCGCGTCGAGCGGAGTTCTGTTGTGGCCCTTGGTCAGCGGCACCCGGTCGGGCCACGGGGGCAACCGGATGGTGCCTGGCCGCAGCCAGTACAGGATCGAGCCGATCGGTGGGAAGTACCGCCCGGCCAGCGGTCCGAAGCAACAACCGAGCCCGACGACTTCGAAGAGCATGGTGAACAACACGGCCTTCTGGAACACGATGGGTTCGGTCCACCAGGCGGAGAGGTCGGTGAAATCGCCGATGCCCGCTGTGGACCACGCGCACACCCAGATGCCCAGGACGTAGAGCACGATCTTGACGCCGTACATAACATGCATCACCAGGGGAGTGCCGAAGCCGTTCTCAGCGATGTGGCGCATCATCGGGATCACCCGCTCGGAACGAGTCCGCTTGCTCCACTCCGCGTCGACGACGGGGAGGTTGGGCTGGATGAACCCCATAGCGACTCCTTCGACAGCGGCCGATTCTCGGTGAGGAAAAACTACCGGGTGTGGCGGGACTGGGGTAGTGCGTGTCGACTCAGCGGGACGCTTTTGCACCGGTTGCGATCAGCACGATCCCATCTGGCCGCCGGAGTTGCGGACGCCGCGCCACCGATCTCGGACTGAGACACCTGAATGCACTGTGCTGGAACATCATTCGGGATCACAACCGCGCTGCTTCCGCTCGCTGCCGGCGTAGCTGCGCGCCAGCTGTCCACAGTCGCCGCGGCGACGTGCAGGAGCAATGCCCGCGCCGCAATGGCAGCGTGCTGCCTGTGCCGTGCCCTGCCGACGGCACAGTCGTCGAAAGGAACGCGAACGTGGGAGCTGCCACTGTACGAATAGTCGGTGGCCACAAGCGCTTTGACGCCGGCAGCCACGCGCTGGCCGACATCGACCTGACCGTCGAGCACGGCGATTTCCTGGCGATCCTGGGCCGCAGCGGCAGTGGCAAGTCCACTCTGTTGCGGGTGATTGCCGGGCTGGAACAGCTCTCGTCGGGAACCGTCGAATGGTCCACCGGCTCCACGCGGCCGCACGCCGGCGTGGTGTTCCAGCAGGCGCTGCTGCTGCCGTGGCTGACCGCGGGGGAGAACGTGCTGATCGCCGGGCGGTTCGCCGCCCAGCAGGCGTCGTTCAACCGGGATTACGCCGAGGAGTTGTTGCGTCGCTTCGATCTGGAGCGGGTCGCCGACCGCTATCCCGACCAGCTGTCCGGCGGGCAGGCGCAACGGGTGGCGATCATCCGGGCGGTCGCTACCCGGCCCCGATTGTTGCTGCTCGACGAACCGTTCAGCGCACTGGACCCGGCCATCCGGGCCGACCTGCAGCGGTGGCTGAGCACGCTGGCCGCCGAGTTGGGCGTCACCGTCGTTCTGGTCACTCACGACGTCGACGAAGCGTTGTTGCTCGCCAGCCGTGTCGTGTTGCTCGGTCCCGACGGGCGGATCCGGCGCGAATGGCAGCCCGGCAGCCAGCAGTTGCGACAGGAGATCCTCGACCACTACCGCCTGGTGGGGCAGTGACGGGCCTGGTGTCGCGGCGGTCCTTGCTGACCGGCGCGGCGGCCCTCGCCGCGGCGGGCGGAGTGGCCGGCGTAGCTGATCTGGCGCACGCCGCCAGTGTCGACCGGACGAACACCAGCGGACAACTGCGGGTGGGCTACCTGCCGATCACCGACGCGGCGCCGCTGTTGATCGCACACGCCGCCGGTCTCTACCAGCCGGGTGTGGTGAGCGCGGCCAAGCCGGTGTTGTTTCGCAGTTGGGCCTCCCTGGCCGAGGCGTTCGTCACCCGCCAGGTTGACGCCGTGCACATGCTGATGCCGACGGCGATCCAGTTGCGATTCCTCCTGCGTAGTCCGGTGCGGGTGTTGAGCTGGAACCACACCAACGGATCAGCACTCACCGTAGCGCCGCACATCACCGACTACGGCCAGTTGGCCGGAACTCAAGTGGCAATACCGTTTTGGTGGTCGATCCACAACATCATCCTGCAACAACTGCTGCGCGCGCATAACCTGGTGCCGGTGGTGCGCCGCAGCGCCTCACGCACCGCCCGCACGGTCGAACTGATCGTGATGAGTCCGTCGGACATGGTGCCGGCGTTGGCCAACCGCTCGATCAGCGGCTACGTGGTGGCAGATCCGTTCAACGCCATGGCCCAGGTCCGCAAGATCGGCCGCATCCATGCGTTCCTCGGCGACGTGTGGCGTGACCATGCCTGCTGTGTGGTGCTCGCGCACGACGACCTGATCGAACACCGGCCGCAGGCGGCCGCCGCCTTGGTGGATTCAATTGTCGCTGGACAGCAACGCATTAACGCGGACCGGGCTGCAGCAGCAGCGGCGTTGTCGAACGGCGCGTACCTGCCGCAGCCCCTGCCGGCGATCAAGACCGCGCTCAACTACCGCGCGCAGGACTATCGGATCGTCCACCCCGACTGGCAACCACAGCGGCTGGGATATCAACCCTTTCCATTTCCCAGCTTCACCCGCCGCCTGGTCGAAGCCATGCACGACACCGTCGTGGACGGCGATCGCGGGTTCCTCGACCGACTGGATCCCGCGACCGTGCATTCGGAGTTGGTCGACGACTCCTTCGTGCGTGGTGCGCTGGGCGCCCGCGGTGGGCTCGAATCCTTCGGCATCCCTTCCGATTTCAGTCGAACTGAACAGGTGCAACCGCGATGACTCTGGATACAGCGACCCTCTCGGCACCCGTAGATTCCCCGTCAGGTGCACTCGTCCGGCGCTGGTGGCCGCCCACGCTGGCGATCGGGACGGCGATCGGGTTGTGGTGGTTGGCGACCGCCGTCCTGGCGCCCGCGCAGTCGCTGCTGCGTGAGACGACACCGTTACGAGTCGCCACATCGCTGGTCGATCTGTACCACCGCGGAGTGTTGCTGCCCGACACCGGTGTCAGCCTGTGGCGGCTGCTGGTCGGGTTACTGGTGGGCGCGGTCATCGGCATGCCCACCGGGCTGCTCATCGGGCTGAACGACACGGCCGATCGCGCGACCCGACCCGTGGTGCAGTTCCTGCGCATGATCTCACCGCTTTCGTGGGCCCCGATCTCGGTGGCACTGTTCGGAATCGGCAACGAGCCGGTGATCTTCCTGATCGCTGCGGCGTCGGTGTGGCCCATCCTGATCAACACCGCCGCCGGCGTGCACGCCATCGATCCCGGGTACCTGCAGGTGGCCAGATCGTTCGGTGCCACCCGGGCCGAACAACTCACCGTGGTGGTGCTGCCCGCCATCCGCGACCATCTGCAGACCGGTCTGCGCGTGGCCCTGGGTATCGCCTGGGTCGTGTTGGTGCCAGCCGAAATGCTTGGCGTGCGTTCGGGTCTGGGCTATCAGATCCTCAACGCGCGCGATCAACTGGCGTACGGACAAGTGGTTGCGGTGATCGTGGTCATCGGGTTGATCGGCTACGGGCTGGATCTCGCTGCGCGACGAGCGCTGTCAGGATCGCGGGCTGCCCGATGATCCCGTCGCGTAGCGACAACCGAAAATAGAGTAGTCGTCTACGCGTTGCATCTCGCCCGATCCACCCCAGGCCTTCACTCCTCGCTCGGTAGCCCGCCTGGACACCGTCATCACCGACATCATCACCGAACTGACCGACCCTCTGATGGCCGCGGGCCGCAGCGAGATCGTCTCGGATGTCGCCCGGCCCTATCCGGTACCGGTCATCAGCCCGTACTGGGCGCCCCCCGCGACGACCGGCGCCGATTCTCGGCCTGGGCCGACGACTTCTTCACGCTGTTCACCTGGAATGTCAGAGAGTACGAACGCGACATCCTGACCGCCTGGGCCGAACTCGACGCCTACATCGATGCCATGGTGGCTGACCGGCGCCACTCACTGACCGATGACCTGATTTCGGACTCGATCCGCGCCGAGGACGACGGCGACCGGCTGAGCATCGAGGAGCTGCGGATGCTCGCGATCGGCATTCTGATGGCGGGCACCGACACCACCCGCAACCAACTGGCCGCGGCGGTGGAGGTCTTCTGCGACCATCCCGGGCAGTGGCAGCTCCTCGCCGAGCAGCCCAACCTGGCGGTGACTGCTCGAACCTCGCCCGGCGCGACCTCGCCGAGGCGCTGCGGGTGATGGCCGCCCGGATGCGCAATCTTCGTCGCTACGGACCGGTTACGTGGCAGCCGATCGTCGGAATCACCGGTCCGGCAACGCTTCCGGTCGAGTTCGACGCCGCTGAGTAGTCGCTTCAGGCCGCCGTGGCTGCCCGTGTCCACGCCAGCGGGTTCAGCTCCCGGAACGGGTCGCCGGTACGGATCTCCAACAGCCGGTCCAGTATCGCTTCCAGGGACTGCTGGGTGTCCGCCCGCACCGACTCAACCCACTTCTCGGTAGACATGCGCGCTGGTTTCGTCGTGCAGATCGGCTCACCGAATTGCAGATACATCCGTTGCGGACGAGGGATGAAGGTGGGCCCAACGCCGCGCAGCAGCGGCATCGCCATATCGGCATCGCCGGACATCCTGGTGCTGACCGCCCGGCTGAGCCGACCCAACAGGCTGTCGCGGGTGACCAGGCTCTTGTAGACGTCGTCACCGCCGACCAACCCGACCGGAACGATCGGATAGTCGTTCTCCACCGCGATGCGGGCGAAGCCGGCCCGGCCACGCCAATTCAGTTGATATTCCTCGCCTTTGAATTTGGCGATCTCGCGTCCGCCGCCGGGGAACACCAGGATGGTCTCGTTGTGGCGCATCAGTTCCCGTGCGGTCTCCGGGTCGCCGACCACTCCGCCGTAGGCGGTCATCACGTCGTGGCCGAACCCGGGCTGCTGGGCGAAACGGCGGTCGGCCAGCGGCCGGACCCGGGTGCCGATCGCGCGTCGCACGAAGTGCGGAATCAGCAACACCTCGCCACCGATGAACTGAGTATGATTGCCCACCAACAGGAATCGACCGTCGGCCGGCAACGTGTTCAGACCGCTCACGTACGGCCGGGTCGCGTCGATCACCGGTGCGATGCCGTCGTGCACGCGCTCCAATGCACCACGCAGAAGCTCAACGCGGCGCGGATGGTTCATCACCGCATCCATGTCGATCGGCCGGCTGTCGACGTCTTTTGTTCGCGGCGGGGGGAAGGGTGCCATGCTGACCACTATACCGAACGAACTAGTTCGTATGGGTTATGATCGGATCGTGCGCACCCGGTCCGAGCTTCGCGACACGATTCTCGGTGCCGCGCGCTCCGAGTTCGCCCAGTACGGCCTGGCCGGCGCCCGCATCGACCGGATCGCCCGAGCGGCGACCGCCAGTAAGGAGCGGCTGTACGCGCACTTCCGGGACAAGGAAACGTTGTTTCGCAGCGTGGTCGCCGCCGACAGCGAGGAATTCTTCGCCGCCACCACGCTGAATCCGGAGGCGGTGCCCGAATTCGTCGGCGAAATCTACGATTTGGCTTGTCAGCGGCCCGAGCATCTGCGCATGATCACCTGGGCGAACCTGGAAGGGCTGGCGCTCGACCCGCCCCCCGCCGACGAATGGGACTCCATGCCGGCCCGTCATATCCGCGCCATCGAAGCAGCCCAAGCCGCCGGCTACGTGGACGTTTGCTGGCAGCCGATGGAATTGCTGGTGCTGTTGTTCGGGGTGGGCCTGGCCTGGGCGCAGTCGCCGCACCCCGATGCGCGAACGGTCGATTCCGAAGTGATTGCGGCCCGACGGGCCGCCGTGGTGGAGGCCGCCCGGCGGATTGTGAGTCCCGCCGGCTGAAGCGCGGTCAGTTCGGAGGTGGACCCGCCCCAAACCCGTTCGCGGGGAGTTCGGCACTTTCTCGACTTCCGCCCGCCGTCGGTCGCGGTGTCGTAATCTCGCCAATCAACACAGGGAGGGTGTTGAGACGACAGTTCGTATGCTCGTTGCTGCGGTGGCCGCAACTGTTGGTGTCCTGGGTTACGGGACGGCTATCGCACCTGCTGCACAGCCCGATGCGCCGTATGCCAACTGCAAGGCGGCTGTCGCCGATGGCCGCTACAACATCCCGAGGGGCGATCCCGCCTACCGGCCCCCGTTGGACCGCGATAACGACGGCTTCGCCTGCGAGTCGAAGTAACCCCCGCGCACACCGCGAAGGTGGCAGCGGTCAGCCGGTGTTGGCCCCGATGGCCTGCAGAATCGCCTCGCCGGTGCGACGACCGCTGACCAGCGCACCCTGAATCGAAGCGCTATCACGGTGATCGCCGCATAGCCACGTCCCTGCCGGAGTGCGGATCGGCCGTCGCACCCGCAGCGGCGGGTGCTGTGCAGGCAGTGCGCCAGGAATGACGTGCCGGGTCACCGGCACCCAATCGCGATGGTCGGTCTGCAGGATGTCTGCGGCATGTTGACGCATCGTATGTTCGTCGGGGACGGTGCCATCGCGCACCAACGCAGAAGCCGCGATCAGGTGCTGACCCGGTGGCGCGTAAGTCGGTGCGGCGGCACTGATCACCGCCGTGTTCAGCACCGGTCCGCGCCCTCGGCGGGCATCCACCCGCAGCATCGGGGGACCCGGTACCGACTGGTCGCTCGCCCACCAATCGGTCACCACCCCGTGCATCTGGGGTGCCGCTTCGCCGGTCAGGGGCGTTGCCGCGACAGCGTCGGTGGCGACTACCACGTGCTGGGCGCGGACGCTGCCCGCGTCGCCCTGGACGTGAGACCCGTGGGTGTCCGACACCACCCGAATGGCCCGGTGCTGCAGCGCAATTCGTTTGCCAAGTCGATCGGCGAGCTGACTCGGCAAAGCCTGCATACCGTCGGCCGGCAACGCCGGCAAGCCCAACGCGAACATGCGGGCCAACAACAGTGTGAACGCATTCGAACTGGCCCCGGACTCTTCGAGCAACACCCCGGCCAGAAAACGATCCACCACCCGGCGCACGTCGCCGCTCACACCGGCCCGATCCAGCGCTTCGCTCACATTGACATCCCAATGCTGGGGTGCCGTCAGCTTTTTCGGTCGTAGCGCTGGGGACGCCCACCGCGCCAGCGCGATCACATCGCGTGCCCTTACCCCACCCGAGGACAGCATTGTCAACACCCGCTTCGGGTGACGGATCGGGTGTACCCAGACCGCGGAGCCCTCATCGCGGCGCGCGATCACGCCGGCCCCGAAAGGTTGCAGTCGCAGCTGCGCCAAATCCACGGTGTGACGCAACTCGGGGTAGGCGGGGTTGAGGACCTGAAAGCCTCGGTCACAACGGAACCCGTTGATGACATCGGTCCGGATGCGACCGCCGACGGCGTCCGACGCTTCCCAGACCAGCACCTCGCGACCGGCCGCGGCGAGCACATCGGCACAGCGCAAACCGGCCAAACCAGCGCCGATGACGAGTATTTCGGTTTCTTCCATGTCACCAATCCGATCGCTCGACGGTCAACGGCTCCCGATCGACGACCATGCCACGATGCATCACGCGGCCGCCGATCACTCCGCGGTGGTCGGCACGGTGCAGTACACATCGGTTGTCCCACATCACGACGTCGCCTTGTGACCACTCGTGGCGGTAGACGTTGTCGTCCCGCGTCGAGTGGCGGAACAGGAAGCCGACCGTTTCGGCTCCCTGCCGCGGCGACATCCCACTGACCGCGGCGCAGCGCTGCGGCGCCGAGAGATACAGCGCGGTCCGCCCGGACAGCGGGTGCCGCAGGAATACCGGATGCTCCGCCTGCGTCTCTTGCTCCGGGCCTGGCTCCAGACCCGTCACGACGTGGGTGATGGTGCACCCGGTGAGTCGGTGGCGCACCTCCGGTGGCAGCGTCGCGTACGCCGCGTACTGATCGGTGAACAAGGTGTGCCCACCGTGTTCCGGCACGCGCACCGCCCGTAAGGCGGTGTAGGACGGGGGATTTCGCACGTAGCTGGTGTCGGTGTGAAACGTCGAGCGTGGTGGCCTGCTGCGACCCACATTGCTCACGATATTCAGGTCTGGGAATCCCGGCACCGGAGTCTCGCCGACCGTGAACACGGTCTCACCGAAGCTGCGCAAGAACCGCAGGAAAGCCGCGTCACCGATGACCTGCCCGGGGAGGACGAGCACCCCGTGCCGGGCCAGCAACCGGCGGAGCTGGCGAACGTCGCGGCCACCCAAACCGTCGACCCGCATGTCGGGCACCCGCGCCCCCAGCGGCGTCAGTGCGGTGTGCGCGAGCATGGCCCCCCTTCGAGGCCGAGTTCGCGAAGCTGGTCGGCGAACAGTTCGGTGACGTCCACCCCTGATGCTGCAGCCATCACCGCAAGTACGCTGGACGGGGCGAACGAGCAATACGGACCGGCTTCGAGGAACCAGGGCTTACCGGTGGGGTCGATGCGAAAGTCGAACAGGCTGTAGTGGCGACAGCCCAAAGCCCGGTGGCACTGCCGGGCTGCCTCCCATACGACCTCGGTGATCGGATCATCGCGGGCGACGATCCAGGCCCGGCTGGGTTCCTTTGCGGCGAGGTACAGTTCGCCGGCGTTGGTGCGGCGCAGTTTGTCATCGCGGTGCCGGATCGGTTTGGTCGTGGCGTCCACGGCGTACTCTTCCAGCGGCAGGCACACGAGCTTGCCGCGGCGAACGACGATGCCGCACCGTACTTCTCGTCCCGGCTCGATATAAGACTCGACGAGGGCGGCTGCGCTGTGCCCGAGCGCCGCGTCGATCGCCGCGCCAAGATCCATCGGCCTGCGCACCAGCGATACGCCCACCGAGTTGTCTGCGTTCACCGGCTTGACGACGACCGGCGGCCGCAGCCTCAATCGACGATCACCATCTCGCACCACCTGGCCCGCCGGGACAGCGACGCCTGCCGCGGCCACGATGTCGCGTGCCATGGTTTTGTCGGCAGCAACCGCCATCACTTCCGGTCGGTTGCCGATGTACGGGATGCCCAGCACACCCAGCAGGCGGCGGTAGGAGGTCATCCCGCAGATGCAGAACATCTGCGGCACGGCGACATCCACCTTCAGGCAGCGCAGGTGCTCGACTGCATCCCATACCGTCATCGGCGCAGCTGATTTCAGTGCTTCGGTGCTGAGGTCTTTCGGGAATCGCCACGTCCCACCCGGTGACACGTACGCCACATGCATGTCGTAGCGGTCCGGATCGGCGAGCGCACCCAGACAAGCGCGCGCATACAGGCAGGACAACTCGGCATGGAAGTCGTCAAGGGCCGACCCGACGAGGTGCAACACCGACACGCGTGCTGAGACGGCCATTCAGTCGCCGCCGTCCTCGACGAGCTTGCCGATATTGAAATCGATGCGGCTCCAGCCTTTTCGGCTGCGCAGGTTGTCCCACAGCAGTGCCGGAATCTGCAGGTGGTGCACCATGAGGTACGGCAACGGATCCCACCGGGTGAAGATCGCGTCCTTACCGCCCAGCATGGTCCGGAGTCTGCGGCACCGTCCGGGTTGGGTGAGTAGACGCCAGAACTCGTGGTAGATCCAGTAGGTGGGGCGAGCACCGCGGTCCGGCGTGATCAGCGGGTGTTCGTCGTCGAGATAGGCGGCGGCCAATGCCGGGTGATCGTGGAACATGGTGATCGCGGAATGGGTCCGTGGATTGCACTCGATGGCGTAGGTGTGCCCGTCCCGACCTTCGATGAAGTCGAAGGCCACCTGCCCGGTCAGGCCGAGACTCCCGACGAATGTCTCTACCCAGTACTGTATTTCGGGCTTGTCCACATGCTGGTAGTTCAGTTGGGCCGCCGAGGATTCGCAGCACCCGTAGACTTGCAGCCAGCCGTCGTGCACGGTGCCGTGGGTGCAGTATTCGCGCCCGTCGATGAACTCCTGCAAGATCCAGGGGTCGTCCGCCGAGATCGGGAGGGACCGCGCCAAGGCGGCGTTGCGCTCAGGTGTGCGGGCCGACAGGCGGGCGAGGTTGATGCGGCCCACCGGGTCGTAGGCAATTCGCTTCAGGATGTAGTCGCGGTCGGGTGGAAATTCGAAATCCGCGACCTGCGCAGCGCTGGTGATCCGGTGGGAGTCGGGTACGCGAAGGCCCAGTGATGCTGCAGTAGCCGCGAATTCGGCCTTGTCATCGAGCAGTCGAACCGTTCCGGGATCGACATGAAGAGTGTTGCAGGTGCCGTCGAGCAGTGCTCCCACCCAGGCATCGGGGACGCTGCCCGCCGGGCTGGACACCGGCACGAACACGTCGACGTTCTCATACTGGGCGATACGCAGGAGTGCCGAGGCGTAGTCGGGAGCCGTCGGCTCGGGCACGCAGTAGAACTCGTCGACGGCGCGGGAGAACCGGTGTCCGGTCAGGCGGTACTTGGCAGATTCGACCAGGATCACCCGGTGCCCGGCCAGGTGAAAGGACCTGGCCAACTGCAGGGCCTTGGTCATTTTGCCGCCGTTGAGCAAGATGGTGCGACGGGCTTGGGCGGCGACCGGCGTTTGGGGTG
Organism: Mycobacterium sp. NGS61; assembly: GCF_059812325.1. Classification (NCBI taxonomy): domain Bacteria; kingdom Bacillati; phylum Actinomycetota; class Actinomycetes; order Mycobacteriales; family Mycobacteriaceae; genus Mycobacterium; species Mycobacterium sp. NGS61. The sequence goes on along the minus strand of NZ_JCALCL010000007.1, from coordinate 5,519 downwards.
GCCGCCGCCGGCTCAGCAGTGTCAGCGCTACCACGGCGAGGTCGATCGGCAGCGTGAGCAACAGGGCGAGCAACGTGGCAACAGTTCGGCCGACGTTGGCGTCCCTGCGTGCCGGCTCGCGAACCGCTGCCGGCCGCTCGATCTCCAACGTTGCCGTCACTGCCCCACCACCTCCGGTGCGGCGAAGACATTTACGCCGTCACCAGCGCGGGGAAATTCCAGGCAGATCTTCTTGTGCAGCAACAACGTATCGGCCAGTTCGGTGGCACTGACATCGTTGAGGAACGTGCATCGACCTAGCGGGTCGGGTACCGCCGCACGAAGCAGGCCGTCGCGGGTTCGAAGGATGGCTGCCGTCGCCTCGGCAAGCAGTTGTTCGGTCAAATGTTCACTGTCCAAAGCCAGTCCCAGTGCGCTCATCACCCCCAGCACGCGATCGCGGTCGGCGACGGAGAGATAACCCCGCTGCTCGGCCAGCGTGGTTGACAACGCCATGTCGATGTTGATCGCGTGACCGTGGAAGAACGGGATGGGCGGGGTGAGCTCCAGTGTCGGACTCCACGTGTGCCCGAACGCAATCACCCGATCCAAGTCGATCTCGTGCAGGTTGGGCGCTTCCAGGTCGAGCATGGTGGCGATCGCGAGGTAGGTGAGATGGTCACCCACGGAACGCAACTCCGAGTTGCCGTGCAGATGGCCGAATCTCGTGCGCAGGAGATCGGCGCCGTGCGCTTCGAGCAGTTCGAAGATCTTGGCGTTGCCGACGACGGCGATCTTGATCAGTTCGGCCATCCCGTTGCGCACCTGATCCTCAGGAAGCGTCTTCAAAAACGAGAAGTCCAACAGGACCTGCTGCGAAGCGTGGTAGGCACCCAAGCGGTTCTTGTGTTTGCCGTGATTCACCGCGACCTTGATGGACACGCTCGCGTCGATCAGGCCGATCAGGGTGGTTGGAATCCGGATGTACGGGGTGTTGCGCCGGTAACTCGCGCAGGCGAACCCCGCCACGTCGGTGGTCAATCCGCCGCCCACGACGAGCTCAGGTTCGGTGCGGACCAGCCCGAAAGCATTGAACTCGCTGACAATCCGCTCGTAGGTCTCCAGTGACTTGGCCGTCTCCCGAATCTGGACCGGGACCACGGTCAGCTTGATCTCGTGCTGCTCGAAGTAGTCGTGTATCGAGTCGGCGTAGAGCTGATACACGGTCTCGTCGATCACCATCAGCGTCCGGCCGTACGGACGGTAACTGTCCGCCAGCAGTGTGTTGTCGCGGCCGAAGACGCCGTCGACGTATAGCAGGTCGTACTCGATCTTTTCGTACCCTTCGACGTGAAACGCCCTGTCACTCGTGGTCACTCGGGCCTGAAGATTGCTCATTGCGTGTTCCTCGGATAGGTCAGGGCTGGACTCAGCGGGTCACCAGGCCGAGAACGGCTGCGGCGTCCAGAGATTCGACGGTCTCCGTGGCGGCGCTGAAGTCGCCACCGCTGGTGTTCCGGTTCGGGAAGGCGACGCAGGTGATGCCGGCGGCAGTCGCGGCGGCGACTCCTCCGACGTTGTCTTCAATCGCCACCACGCTGTCAGCGTGCTCGCCGAGTCGTTCGAGGGCGAATTCGTACGCCACGGCATCGGGTTTCGGTGCTGTCACGGACTCCTTGTCCACGATGAGATCGAAAGTGTCCGCACTGATCTGCGGCTGTAGAGCTTTCAACAGCGCGGCGACGTTGTCCGGTGAGGTGGTGGTGATGAAGCCAAGTTTGTGATGGTGTTCCTTGGCCTCGGCAACGACGGCAGCCACACCGGGACGCAGAGGCACAGTCGAGTCGCCGAGAAGCCGTTGGAAAATGCCGGACTTGCGCGCGTGTACCGCCGCGGCGTCGACGTCCTCACCGCGGGACTCTGCGTAATCCTGAATCCGTTGTGCCCCACCGTTGGAAGCCAACATCGAGATGTAGTCCTCGCGTGACCACTCCCAGTCGAGTCCGGAGGCTGCAAACGCCTCGTTGAAGGCTTGCCGCTGTAATTCCGACGTGTCGGCGAGAGTGCTGATGGACCCGAACAAGACAGCTGACATGGGTTTCCCTCCATTGCGTGGATGTCAGTGTGATGGATCACCCGTTCAATACTGATCTAAACGTACAATAGTGAACAGAAAAGTGTCTACTGATAGATGGGTTCACTACTGAGTCGGACTTACAGAGGGTCGACGAGCCGCCCAGTAGACTTCTGGGCCGAACGAGTTCTCTCTGGCGGCGCCCGCAAAGGAAGGGCCGATGCAAACTAGGTGGCGCGGCGAATATGACCCCCGTCTCGGCTAACGACGAGTCCGGCGTTGAAGACGCGCGGGTGGCCCGCACCCGCGCGGACGTCGCCCGTGCCACCCTGAAAATTCTCACCGGGGACGGGTCCGAGGCGATCACCCATGCGCGGGTCGCCGAGATCGCCGGCTACTCCAAGACCACCGTGTACACCCACTGGCCCACCCGCATCGACCTGATCATCATGGCGATCGAATCGCTCGGCGAGATGCCCCATCACGAACGCACCGGTGACCTGCGCGCGGATGTCGTCGAGGAACTCAAGGTATTTCGTTCCGGGATTCTCGAACTGCGGCTCGACCGGGTGCTCGCCAGCATGGCGCAATGGGCCTCTGAGGAGCAGATGAGGCAGGTCCGGGACAAGGTCAACACCGACGGCCAGCACCAGATGTACGCCATGCTCGGAGAGGTTTTCTCCGGAGCGGCGCTGGACGCTGCCGTGTCGATGCTCACCGGGGTCGTCGCGTGCCCGTCGCTGATGTACGGCACAGTGCCCAACGACGAGATCATCGAAGCCGCCGTCGACATCATCTTCAAGAGCGCCGCCCAACATTCAGCTCGTACGGTGAAGGGATGACTCTGTCGTCAGCGGTCAGCGCGGTCAGGCGCGACCTGGAAAGCAGATTGTTCGCCATGGTGGCCGGACCGCAGGGGCCGACCAACCGTGAGCGCATCCACCACACCCCGGGCGAACGGTGGTTCGGCGAGGACCGGCCCATCCGGCGCGTCCACGCGGACGCGTCGATGTTCGTCGGCGGGTTGCGGGCCCTGCTACTGCAGTCGCTGCATCCGCTGGCAATGGCCGGCGTTGCCGACCACTCCGACTATCGAGGTGACCCCTGGGGGCGGTTGCAGCGCACCAGCACCTTCCTGGCGACGACGACGTTCGGTTGCGCTGCCGACGCCCAGCATGCCGTCGACCAGGTCCGGCGCATCCACACCTTCGTGCGTGGTGTCACCGTTGATGGACGGCCGTATCACGCGTCGGACCCGCACCTACTGGAGTGGGTGCACATCGCCGAGGTGGATAGCTTCCTGCTCGCCCATCAACTGTATGGCGCAGCGCCGCTCGACCAATCCGGCCGGGACGGGTACGTCGCCGATATGGCCGTGGTGGCAAGGGCACTGGGCGTGCCGACGCCGCCGGAGACCGAACGCGAGTTGCATGAGCGCATTGAGGCTTACCGACCCGAATTGCGCGCCACGCCAGCGGCCCGGGATGCCGCGCGCTTTCTGCTGCTGACTCCACCGCTGGCCCTGCCGGCCCGACCGGTGTACGGCGTGCTGGCCGCGGTGGCGGTCGCGATGCTGCCGACGTGGGCGCGGCGCCCGTTGTGGTTGCCGTACGCCCCGGTGCTGGAGTCCACCGTGACGCGCATGTCCGGGCACGTCCTGGTTGGGAGCCTTCGCTGGGTGATGACTGCGGGCAGGGTTCCGGTCGAGCCGGAGTTGGTGCTGCCGGGCGTTGGGTAAGCCGGTAGACAAACACGCTTGTGGTGGTGCGCCGTCAGGGTTTCGAACCCCGGACCCGCTGATTGAGAGCGCCTTCCCCGCTTGCCGTCGTCCGGTGCATGATCGCTTTCGACAAAGCGAGCCGGACCGTATTGCCCAAGATCTGCACTCCTGTATTTATCGCTTACATTGCCAAAGAAGATGCGGCAGGAATGCGTTACTGCGTCGGTCGACCGCTGGCGACTCCCGATGGTTCCGATGCGCAAACCGGGTTGGGTGTCGCTGTCGAAGATCGACGACGCCCTGAAAGACGTACTGTGCTCGCGGCGGCAGGCCTCGGCCAAGTGGATACATACCATCCGTCACATCGCCACCACGCTGCTCTAAGAACTCGGTGACCCCAAAGATGAGAGCATGCAAATCACCTGCTCTTATTTGCCGCCGGGCACTGCGGCTACATCCACGTCGACCAACCCAAACCCGCGCCGAGCGCGGAAACTCGAATAAATCCTGCTCAGCTGAGTTTGACCTTTACCCCGCCGCTGAACGCCGAATCGTGAAGTTCGATAACAGTGGCCTTGGTGCCCGGGGGGACGTCGAAGGGCACCTGGGCGGTGATTGTGAATCCGGGATTCATGTTGACCAGCATCGACGTGTTCTCTCCGTTCGCGCCGCTGTTCAACTCGATTGCCGCCATCGAGTCGGCCGCGAACTGCTTGCCGTCGCCATCGAACAGCTTCTGGTTCTCCACGAAGAAAGACTGTGGTTCGTTCCCGGTGTTTTTTACCGTCATGGTGACGATGATGAACTCGCCGCGTGCCTTCGACGTTCCGGTATCGGGCGAGGTGCGGACGCCGGTGACGGTGAACGCGAACTTCCCGTCACGGACCTCTTGCCCGACACCGGCACTGGAATCCGCCTTGCTGCCTTTGCCTCCCGCGCTGGTTGTTTTTTCGCCGGCTGAACTGCCTACGATCGCGACCAGTGCTCCGCAACCGCCGAAGAACAGCACCACCACAGCGAGTAGGACCCACGGCCATACCTTGCGCTTCTTGACCGGTGCGGCCGGGGCTGCCCCGGTCCACTGGGCGCCATCCCAGTATCTGGTGCCCCGAGATCCGGAGGGGTCGGGGTACCAACCTGGGGGATTTGGTTGCGTCATAGTCATGAACCTACCTGGGCTAGCGGGTCTCTCGGGACTTTTTCGATTCGTTCAATTTTGTCGGCGTCGCTTGAAAATTGACCCCGTGTCGACGGGTGAATTTTGACCCCCTTCGACTGAGTCTCGGCTTATGAGCCGACAGGAGAAGGGAGTTGTTGTCAGTGGAGGACTGGGCTGAGATCCGCAGGCTGCATCGAGCCGAGGAGTTGCCGATCAAGTTGATCGCCAGGACGTTGGGTGTCTCGCGTAACACGGTGCGGGCGGCGTTGGCTTCTGAGGGGCCGCCGAAGTACGAGCGTAAGCCGGCCGGGTCGGCGGTAGATGTTTTCGAGGAGGCGATCCGCGCGCAATTGTTGGCGGTGATCGCTGAGCGAGTCGGTTGGACGCGTGGGATGACGGTGTTCAAGGAACGTGTCCGCGAATTGCGGCCGGCCTATCTTCCGCCGGATCCGTCGGGTCGCGCCAGCTATGACGCCGGCGATATCGCGCAGTGCGACTTGTGGTTCCCGCCGACCACGGTGCCGGTCGGCTATGGGCAGGCCCGTACCGCGCGGCAGTTGCCGGTGCTGACGATGGTGTGCGGGTAT